>VRUG01000035.1:17773-18099 GCA_019456255.1 Planctomycetota bacterium
TGATAGGATGCCGATTTGTTTCTATCCCTGGGATGCTGAAGACATCGATCTGCACCAAAGCCTGAATCAACCGGAATAAGCCTTAAATCTTGAACTGCCCGTAGCCTGGTTGCTTAAAAAACGGCTCCTGTAGTCCTGCAGGCTTGCGGGCTAGAAACTGAACTTTCCTTTCAGGTAAAGCTCGTTTTCGGTTGTTTGCAGCCCGAAGGTAGTTCCGGTTTTCCCTTCTATCCCAGCGTACGCCGAAGGTTATCTCCGCGTTATCCATCGGGTAGAAGCTTATTTCCGGGGTGAGCACAAACGCCCAGGCATTGGGGAAATCCGCG
>VRUG01000003.1:0-198658 GCA_019456255.1 Planctomycetota bacterium
ATCCTCGATTATATAACCGAGAAAAGGCGATAGCGCAAATCTTTTTATGGAAAAATTCAAGCTTTTCTACAGAGCATGTCCGGTACCTTTTTTTTCGCGTTTTGTCATTGATTCCTCATTCGGGCTTTTCCGTAAGGAGTCCTTAGGACTTAATCCTTAATTAAAAAATCTTTCTTGATTTTGCCTAATAATCTGGTATAATGACCACCGAAATATAAAAAATGGGGGTTTACAAAATGCCAAATATGTCTATTAAAAATCAACTCCGCCAAAGGCGGGTTCCAAATCGATTACTTGTCCCCATATCCAGATTTATTTATAAATCTATGGGGATGTTTAAATTTACCAGTAAATTTATGGGGGTTATCCTGTTTAAAAATATAAACGTTTTAATAAACGAACCCAATTTCCAAAAACCCAAAATGAACTTAAACTTATACCCGATAAAGGATTACAACAAAAAACACCTTTCCCCCGAACTGAAAAACGAACCCAAACGAAGCCAAAAAATAAAGGGTTGACAATTCCAAACCCGCTTGATAACTTGAAACATATAAACGGATTGAATATCTTACAAAAATCCTTCTAAGGAGGTAAAAAAATGAACTCAAAGATCAACCCTATTATCATCATCTGTCTAATAACCTGCGTCTCGGTTTCTTTTGCTCAGGAAGCGGTAGAAACACCCGCCGCAAATGCCGATTCAAATGAAGTCTATATCGGGGAAATAGTCGGCGATAACGTCAATATTCGTTCCGGACCCGGAACAAATTATTACGTCTGCACAAAACTTAATAAAGCCGACAGAGTCAAAGTCGTCGGCAGTCAGTTCAGCTGGACAAGAATCGAACCGCCAACAGGTTGCTTCTCATGGATCTCAAAACACTATGTCAGCGCCGATCCCGCAAATCCCGGTATCGGTATTGTCACCGGTGACTCGGTTCGTGTCTATGCAGGCTCGACCACAAAACAACCAATACATTCAACAAGACTCCAGGGTAAGCTAAACAAAAATGATATGGTAAAACTACTCGGCGACGTACAGGAAGACTATTACAAAATCGCACCACCTGTGTTTGCATATCTCTGGGTAAGCACCAAATATGTAAAACAAATTAGCAATGTCGGAGACGTACCCTTGATTGTTGAATCCTCAAAAACTGTAATGGAACCTGTCGCTCCTGCTCCCGATGTTGTCTCACAACTAAAAGTGTTCCGAAGCCTGCAGAAAAGTATCGATGCCGAAAAGAAAAAACCGCTCGATAAGCAAAATTACACTGACATAAAAAACGCTCTGATCGAAATTGCCGATGACTCACAGGCCGACAAAGCAGCTCGCTATGCCAAATTTACGGTCAAGCAAGTTGAAGGATATGAATTGGCCGGAGAAGTCGACAAAGCCGTTAAACTCCAGGCACAACAGCTGCTCGAAACCATAGAGAGAATAGAAAAAGCTCGCGCAACGAAATTAGAACAATTACCTGATCTCGGGAGTTTTGCCGCTGTTGGAAACTTCCAGGTTTCAAGCATTTATGGCTCAGAGCCAGAATTAAGGCATTATCAGCTAATCGATGAGGATGGCAAAATCATTTGCTTCGCCTTGCCAGATGAATCGGCCTCAGATATGAATTTGGATGAGTTTCTCGATAAAAAAGTCGGTTTGCTCGGAAGAGTTACCTCTCATCCGCAAACCGCAGGAGCATTGATAAAATTCACTAACGTAGTCGAACTGGACTAATTGGCAAATACTCCTGTCCTATCTACCCTGAGCCTGTCGAAGGGAGATTACCGAAGGGAGCTTGTCGAGGGGAGATTGCCTGCACTGAGCATTGTCGAAGTGCCGAAGTGTCGAAAGGCGATGCGGTCATTTGTTCTTAATACGCCTGGTACCAAGAAGACCTACTGCTTCTTTTAATGCAGGCAAAGATTTGGTCTTTATACTCGGGTGATTGAAGTTACCGCTCACATCAATTCGAACAACTCCTTCGCCAAGACCTTCGGTCAACGACTGAAAAATTGTAGGTTTGGCATTCGCGAACCTTTTGCCGCGAGCCGTTAGAGTGACATTTATATCTTGATTTTTCAGATTTAATCGCCCCGACCCGCTAAGTGCTAAAGACTCGCCGGACAGGTCAACATTCTTTATCAACAACTGGTCAGCTTTTATATACGAATCCACAAGCATCTGTCTAAAAGCGAAATCTTTTGCTTCTGTCACTTCCAACTCGTGCAGCACTTTCCCCACCGTTGACCGCTTGCTGGCTTTCATATCCGTTATTCGCAATCGGCATCGACCTATGCGGGAAACGCTGTCGTTAAATTTGCCCGTGATACTTAAGGCACCTGCAAGTTTTCCGCTGCTCGGTTCAATACGCCCGCCCTCATCAGGCTCGGCCCGACCGGATAATATCTGCTTGCGCTTGCCCTCTAATAAAAACTCTTTCAGGTCGATATCATCAAAACCAATCTGCAGCAAATATTCCGCATTTCCATCTTCGGGTATTTTTAACCCGAACGTACCTCCTAATTTCCCGTTATAACATTTGGCCTTTAGGTTTTCTGTCAGCCAACTGTCACTCTCAGGATCGTAGTACATATCGGCACTCAAATCGTTTAAGAATAGGTTGCTGATCCGAACACCATCTGCGATAAGAGTGACCCGTCCATTGGAAAGTCCGAAACCGGTTTTGAGCAGGCCTTTTGTTTTAAATATTGCGTCTAATTCTGTTATCGCAGGGGTCGTATTGAAATTGCAGGACTTGAATTTGGCAAAACCTTCAAAATCAATATATTTTTCACCATCATCGGAAGTGAAGACAGAAATATTTCCAAGGTTTAGATCAAACAGTCCAGTAGGCGAAAGTTTTTGGTAAAAAGGCTCGACATCTTCAGGCATCATAAGGCCAAGCCGCTCATCTAATAGAATATCATTTGCGTATAGACTAAAGGATGCATTACTAAAGACCTTATCTACCAAAAATATTTGTCCATTTAATGTTATTTTGGAACTTTTAGGCGCCAGATGGACACTGTCGGCTGTCGTTGCTGTGATGTTCTCGAGTTTAATATTATTCGTTCCGATTTTCAGGCTGCCGCGGATATCTCTTAGGGGATAGGGAAAAGACTCAAAGTTGATACTATTACCCAAAAGGTCAATAACTACAATATAATCAAATTGTTTGTCATCGCTGGACTTGTTCAGGTCAAGGCTGTAATTGATTTTACCTTTGGGGTTTAGTTCCGAGATAAATTTACGGGACTTATCGGGTAATAGCTCGAAAAGTTCCTCGTTTATTTCCAGGCCTTCTGTGCCTAATGTAAGTTGATAATTAGGATTCTTCTGCTGGTTCGCCCAGATTCTACCAGTTAGAAAAATCAATCCTTGTCCGTACTTATTAATTATTTCAAATTGTTCTTTGACCTTTTGATTTTGTTCCACGGACAGTGAATCTTTAAGTTTTGAATCAAGCTTGATATTGCTGGCTTCTATTGAAATGTTATATGTCGGCTTGTCTGTGCCCGTAGAGGTAGTCTTGCCATTCAAGATTATTTTTTGCCTACCTACTTGTGAAACTAAATTCGATAATGTCACCCCGCCTTTTTCAAATACCAACTTTCCGGTAAGATTACGCAATGGATACGGAAAGTGACGATATGTAGCATTGGCGCCCAGAGGGTAAATTTCTAATACTTTTCTTATATCTGTCGGTGACTTTCTCTCTATAGTAAAGTTTGCTTTAACTTTACCGCCCGGTGAAAACGTCGACCAAATCTGCTTCTGTTTCTCATTCAGTGCATTGTATAAATCGTCATCCAATATCAAATTGTCACTTGAAATCTGAATCCTCAACCTATGTTTTTGCTTGAATCCTTCAATGATTCCATTAATAGCAACTTCAACAGTGTTGTGAGTTCCTCGCAGGTTACTAAACTTAACACTTTTTTCAGTAAAATCTATTAGCCCGGTTATGTTATCCAAAGGATAAGGAAATCTGCTGTCAATGATGGAAACATTGTCACAATTGACCCTGCCATTCAAAATACTTTTGTTCAACTCAGTCAGATTGCCCCATGCTTTAACATTGACATCAAATTGTCCCCTGGCATCGTGCCGGTCAAAAAATCGTTGAACAGCACTAACGGCACTGAGCTTTTGCAAAAAAGGAGGTTTGGCAAATATAGACGTCTCGGATATGGGCATGTGTTTTAATTGCATGTCAGATATATCTAATTGAAGTGAATAGGTATTGCTCCGGTCATAAGTTAATTCGGCATTCATAGAATTTATCCACCATTTTCTTTCAAAAGCGGGTAAATCTGACGAGGAAATCGAGCCCCAAACTTTAACTGTTCCCGGACACCATGACCCGAACAAAGTACTTTTTTCTGAATCTGCTCGTTTGGCAGTTGAAACATCAAAACTGTAACCACCTATTAATTCCTGAGCGGACCAAAATTTTGCATTGATTGGCACTGCTGCTATTGTTTTCCTTAACCCTTTCGACATCTTACTGTATTGAAGGATGCCTCTTTTGAGGCGGACAGAAGGTATTTGGCCGTCCCCATCTTTTTTCGGAAGTTGGAGTTTGACAGCAGAGACGTTCCATTGCCCGGTATCTACATTCTGCTGGGCATTGAGAACAAAATCCTTAACTATTATGCTTTTCAATTGCGGATTTCGAAGCAGCACGCTGATTAAATTAAAGCGAATATATACTCTGTCAGCTGTTAATATCGTGTCATCATAGGTTTGTTTTTCTTCAGGCCTGACTTTCAATCCTTTAATCACAACCGAACCGTTGAGATTGAAAACAACTGATGACGTCGTAATTTTGGTATTGGTTAACTCAGAAATTTGAAAAATCGCAATTGTACACAAAGCGCGACCCGTAAGAATAAAGAAAAGCCACAACAGCCCTAAAAAAACCAAAATCTCTATTCGTCTAACCCAAATAGGCCGCCTGGTTTTTTTTGTCTCACAGCTTTCATCGGATACGGTCATTGATTAAACCAAAAAGCTAACTAAAATTTAAAGCCACTCTATTTTTTACGATTTATCGCTTTGTCGGCAATGTCACGACGATAGTATGCGCCTTCAAAACTGATCTTATCAACAGCTTCATATGCCTTGGCTTTAGCTTCAGCAATTGTTTGCCCTATTGCAGTTACTCCGAGAACCCTGCCGCCGTTTGTAACAATGTCACCATCTTGTTTTGCGGTTCCTGCGTGAAATACCACAACATCTTTAAGCTTGCCTGCCTCTTCGAGTCCGCTTATCTTTTTGCCTTTCTCATAATCACCAGGATAGCCGCCAGATGCCATAACTACGCACACTGCGGGCCTCGGATCCCATTGCAAATTGATTGTATCAAGCTTGCTATCACAGACCGCAAGCATAACTTTAAGTAAGTCACTTTTTAAACGCATTAATATAGGCTGAGTTTCAGGGTCACCAAAGCGAACATTGAATTCAAGCACTCTGGGCCCGCCTGCTGTGGCCATTATGCCAGCGTAAAGAATACCTTTGTAAGGCGTGTCATTGCGATTCATACCGTCAACCGTTGGAACAAGAATCTCCCTCGTTATCTGTTTGATCATTTTTTCTGTCACTACAGGTGCGGGACTATAGGCTCCCATTCCACCGGTATTCGGGCCGGTATCGCCCTCGCCGATAGCCTTGTGGTCCTGCGACGACTCCATGATATAAATATTTTTACCGTCAACAAAGGCCAGTATCGATGCCTCTTCACCCAAAAGTTTATCTTCTACAATAATCGTATTGCCGGCAGAACCGAACATATCGTCGCACATTATTTTTTCAGCTATCACTATTCCGTCAGCGGGGTCGTCACAGACAAAAACACCCTTACCCTTTGCAAGACCCGCAGCTTTTACGACGACCGGCTCGTCCCTGCTTGCGATGTATGCCTTGGCGTCATCATATCGGTCAAAAATCCTGCCCTCTGCCGTCGATATCGAACACGAACGCATCAACTGTTTTGAAAATGCCTTGTCGGCCTCAAGCTGGGCAGCTGCTCGGCTTGGGCCAAACGCCTTGATACCTGCCTTCTCAAAAACATCTACCGCACCTGCTGCCAAAGGGTCCTCCGGGCCAACAACCACCAGGCCCACTTTGTTTTGCTGAGCAAATTCAAGCAAGGCAGGGATATCGGTTGGGCTTATATCAATATTTTCTCCGCATTGAGCAGTACCCGGATTACCAGGCGCTATATAGAGCTTACTTAACTCTTTAGATTGAGATAACTTCCATGCCAGTGCGTGTTCACGACCGCCGTTGCCAATTAACAGTACTTTCATTTCAAAACCTCAAATTAAATGTTAATAAGAATTACGAGAAATAAACCAACTCTCATCTCCGCACCAAAGACAGTAATCTACCAGAGCTTGGGCTTTTGCTCAAGTTTTCTTTGAATTACAAAAAAAATCTGCTATTATTTCCACAAGGATGCCGATTTATATTCCAGCAGGCAGCTTTGTTATATTAAGGGATTTATCATGCAATTAACAGTCGTAATGAAGTTCAGGATTGCAGCGGCACTGGCGGCAGGGATTGTCGTGATAGGATTTGGTGCCTGGCCGCTGGTGGCTTCCCATGAGCCTATGGTAACGGTTTTTATTGACATTATAACCCCCATGACAGCTATTATTCTCGTCGCTTTGGCTGTTTTTGTCGGATTTATCGGATATTTTCTCGCTTGGCCATACGGAAAAGAAATTGCCGGATTAGCGGTACCTGCTGGATTGGCGGTTTGGGCAATTCGATCGGCCAATATGACAAAACTTATGCTCGCAAATCAGACCATTCAACAAAGACAGCAGATTTTCGCGACATTCACATGGGAACCGATATTTTGGCTAATTGTTGTATTTGCCGGCTTTGGAGGCGTTAAAATAGCCCAAAAAATATCCCCGCAAAAAGAATTAGATGAAGATTTTGAAACTAAAAGTGGCACAAATCTAAAAAAATACATAAATTCAGCTATAGCAGTTGTAGGTTCGGTCCTAATAGGGCAGATTCTTATTGGCATATTGGCGCAGGATTTTAGATTGCCAGATACCGTATTGGGTTCAGTTGTGGCACAACCTGCAACGGCACAAATTGTTTTTGCTGTACTACTTGCCTTTGGAGTCGCCGCTTTTTTAGTGAAACTGCTCCTAAATGCCGCCTACATATGGCCAATTGTAGCAGCTGCGATAACAACAGCATTAGTCTCTTTTGCATGCAAAAGACAGGACCTGCTCCAGCGACTAATGGACAGGCATCCATTGGTGTTTTTCTCGGATGTAATCGCAGCAATATTGCCAATACAAATGATTGCTTTTGCTGCAATGGGAGCTATCGCGGGATATTGGCTCGCAATTCGATATCAATATTGGCGAATACACGGAATTTAATGTAAATTTGACCCAGGTTTTTTGCACGCTTGACATATCTTTTTTGCAAATCACATTGCACTCTAACCATAGCTCTAATAAACAGTTACGTGATAATGGTCCTATAACATACCCGCCTTGCCAAAAACATGGCAAAAACAACTATTTGTGCCGTGAAAATTGGTCGAAGATATACCAATAGAGAGTCTTGTAGTTAAAAGATAAGTTCTTTTGAGACAATGACATAACAGGTTTTAACGAGCTAACTGATGAACATTGCCTACTGTTTCATCGTAGAACTCGTGGATAATGAAACCAACGATTAAAAGGGATTGGAAATGTTGGTCCTGAGCAGACAAAAAGACGAAACAATTATGATTGGCGATGACATCGAGATCACCATCGTCGATGTTCGCGGAGATAAAGTACGACTGGGAATTACCGCGCCAAGGGAAATAAGTGTCCATCGCAGAGAAGTTTACGATGCTATTCAAAGAGAAAAAGAGCAAGGAAAGAAGCCCGAAAAACCCAAAAAGCCCGATAAGCCCGATAAAGACGATAAAGACGATAAACCCGAAAAACCCGGTAAAGACGAATAAAAAAAACTGACCCAAATCAGTAGCAAAATTGCATTTATCCGTTCTATCAGAGATGATTTTCCTAATAGAGCGGCTTTTTTATGCGCTGCAATACACTGCCAGACATCATATCTATCCAACACTAAAATTTTGATTTATGACTTGCCCTAAATAATAAAATAATGTCTAATCCAATCCTCGTAAATACATATTTAAAGTTTTTTTGAGGTGAATAATATGGCGGATTTACAGGCTTTAGCTCAGGCAATTATTACCGGTGACCAGAACACCGCTTTGGAGGTTACCAAAGCAGCAATCCAGGAGGGCACCGCACCAAAAAAGATTCTCGACGAGGGACTCATTGCTGGTATGAACACGATTGGGGAAAGATTCAAGAACAATGAAGTTTATATTCCAGAAGTGCTTATTGCTGCCCGTGCTATGAAATCCGCTTTGCAGATTCTTGAGCCTGAACTTGTAAAAGCCGGTGTCGAACCTGTCGGAAGCCTTGTTGTTGGAACAGTACAGGGTGACTTACATGATATTGGTAAAAATCTGGTAGCTATGATGTTAAAAGGCGCAGGATTTAATGTCATTGACCTGGGGGTCGATGTCGCTCCGGAAGAATTTGTCGCACAGGCAAAAAAGGCAAATGTTCAACTGGTCGGATTGAGCGCTCTATTGACAACAACAATGCCTTCGATGGAAAGGACCATAAAAGCTATAAAAGAGGCAGGGCTTTCCGCTAAAGTTATGATTGGAGGAGCACCGGTAACACAAGATTATGCCGACAAAATCGGCGCCGACGGCTATTCCCCTGACGCCGCCTCTGCTGTAGATTTAGCCAAAAGCCTTATCGCGTAGATTCCATTGCTGCTGATATAAAACAAAACGGTCCCACCTATAAGCTTGGGGCTGTTTTTTTGCGCCGGATGTGATAGAATATATGTCAGCCGTATCGGTTTACTGGTCCTTATATAGATATGCGAAGAATACAAAATCAAAACCTAACCCAGTTATTAGTTCAGCTGAAGTTTACTCCACCGAAACAACTAAAAAAACAGCTTGATGCCGCGGAAAAACTCTATGCTATTATCGAACCCGAAAAAGAATATCCCTTCGAGTTTGTTATCTTTTACATAACAGGATTTAGACCTAAAAATTTCCCCGAACAGATATTAATAAAGGGCGATGAACTTGCGAAAGATTTGAGGACCTTTATTGCCAGGCTAAGTTCGCAAATGGACATAGACGCCAATGAGCAAGAGCAACAGGTTTACACTATTGACCAACTCGCACAACAGATGAATGTTTCTGCGAAAACCATTAGCAGATGGAGGCAGCGGGGGCTTATTGCCAGAAGATTTGTGTTTAAAGATGGCAAAAAAAAACTGGGTTTCCTGCAGTCTTCAGTAAATAAGTTTGTAAACGAAAACCCCGAACTTACAACCTACGCCAAGAATTTTACAAAAGTTACAGAAGATGAAAAAAAACAAATTGTAAAACAGGCAGCTAATCTTGTAGCCAGAACCTCACTTTCCGCTTATCAGATATTTGAAAAAATTGCTGCCAAAACAGGAAAAGCACACGAAACAGTTAGATACATAATACTAAATCACGATAAGGACAATCCCGGAAAGCCCGTTTTTAAACAGCCGCCCGGTGTCATCAGGCCCGAAGCCGCCGTCGAACTTTATAAATTATATAAACAAGGAGGCTCCCTCGAAGACTTGATGACCAGGTTCGGAAGAAGTAAAAGCTCGATATACCGAATTATAAATCGACAGAGGGCAAGAGCGGTTCTTGTTAAAAAAATAGACTTCATTGATAATGATGAATTTCATGAAGATAACGCAAAACAAAAAATCCTCGCAATGCCCGCCGCTGGCATAAAGCCGGCTTTTAAAGCGGTCAACGAACCATTTAAGTTGGCAGCAGGGTCATTGCCCAAATATATTCAAACTTTAAAAGATACGCCGCTGCTAAATCGTCAGCAGGAAATCGATTTATTCCGCAGATACAATTATTTAAAGTACGCAGTTTGCAAAGAGAGAGAAAAAATAAAACTCATTGCTGTTTCAGGGATCATGCTCGATGAGATTGAAAGCCATCTCAGGCAGACACAGATAATAAAAGAAATTTTAATCGAAGCAAATTTAAGGCTCGTCGTCAGTATAGCAAATAAACACACCGCTAAAGGGGCGAATCTGCTGGACCTGATTAGCGAGGGTAATCTCTCGCTCATGCGAGCCGTCGAAAAATTCGATTATAAAAAAGAAGTCAGGTTCAGCACCTATGCTTCGCTGGCGATAGCAAAAGATTATGCCCGAAGAATACCTGCCGAGATTTCCAGACCGGACAAAGCTTCCACCGACGGTTTGAAATATGTTCAGCACGACCGGAGAAATATCGTAACTGCCGATGTCACTGTTCTTGAAAGGACACACAAAAGCCTTGTCCATGTGATTAAGGACAATCTTGACGAACGCGAACAGTATGTGATTTTAAATCATTTCGACCTCTTCGGCTCTTCGATAAAGAAAAAGAAAAAAACGCTTCAGCAGATTGGCGATGATTTGAATCTGACGAAAGAAAGGGTCAGGCAGATTGAACTTGCTGCCCTGCAAAAACTACGCCATTCGCTAAGCATCAAAGAGTTTGAATTACTAACAGGATAACATGACATAGAAAGGAATCTTATTATGAGTTCATCTGAAATTTACAAACAGATAAAAACTGACGGTATAATTGCTATCGTGCGAGGCGTTGACAAAAACAAAATCGTCGATATTGCAAAAGCCCTGCTGGAAGGGGGGATAAAACTTATGGAAGTCACCTGCAATACCGAAAATGCGGTAGAAATGGTGGATATGCTTTCAAACCAAATGCAGGGCAAAATGACCATCGGAGCAGGAACGGTGCTGACCGAGCAATTGTGTGAGCAGATGTCGTCAGCTGGTGCGAAATATATGGTCGCTCCCGATGTAAACCCGCAACTTATCGAATATTGTATCGACCGTGACATACCCGTCTTACCCGGAGCCGCTACACCAACCGAAGTTTTAACTGCCGCTCGTCACGGTGCAAAGATGGTCAAAATTTTCCCAGCTGCTGAACTTGGTACCAATTATATAAAAATGCTGAAAGGACCTATAGACCACATCGATTTTGTCGCGGTAGGGGGCGTCAGGGCAAACACAATTGCCGATTTCATAAATGCCGGTTGCGTTGCTATCGGAATAGGCGGCTCGGTAATAAACAACGATTGGATTCAAACGAATAATTGGTCAGCTATGACAGACGCCGCCCGACAGTATGTTAAACAAATGGAAAAAGCTAAATCTTGATCATAGTAGATCCCTCCGGGCATGCCCCAGGCACTTGCCGCAACGGTTTCAAAGAAACCGACCTTACCTCTGCTATTCGCAGAGACAAGGATTTTGCATTCATCCACGGGTAAACCCGTGGTTTCCTGTAAGGAATAAAAAAAACCTCCAGGTTGTCCTGGAGGTTAAAATCCTCGGCAAGGTCAAAAATTCAAGACCAAAATCTTCTAAGGAGTTAGCGATATCAGTATTTAATTTTTAAAAATCAGTCTCCTGCACCCAGTCTGCGCCAGCCTCTGCCATCTGCCTGATATCAGGCTCTACTTCTTGTTGGCTGGCAGGCATGAATCTCGGGGCTGTTAGCGAAGCAACACACAGCACGGTCACAATAATCAAGCTCGGTATCAACGTGTCTTTCTCATCTTGAAGCCACTTCTTTCTTCTGTTTCTCATAGTTACCTCCTTACAGGAACCCTCTGAGTTTTAGTGTTTTCTCTCACAACGAAAGCATAAAAAATAATTACCCGTTTGCCAAATCGGTATTTGCTGCATTGAGGGAATTTCAACTCTTAGCTTGTAAAATGATGAGTAAAAGGTGGGATTATTGGACGCCGCCTAATTTATGCCCGGACCCGAGGGTATATAAGCGTTTTTTGGCTTCGCTATTCACATGAGAAGCGGCAATTTCGCCTACAAAAATTATATGGTCGCCTGCCTCCGTCTCCGATACGAGCCTGCATTCAAAGTTGGCAACGGCATCGCTTAAAAGTACCGAATCTATCTCTTTAGCCGGCTTGGTTTCACAGTCAAACTCGGCAAATTTATCAACATTTCGTCCTGACCGGGACCCGAAAAACAAAGCTGCTTCGCCCATATCCGAAGACGGAAATGCGATAGTGAAGCACTTCGAATGCCGTATCGTTTCGATTGAATAGTGTTTACTTGCCACAGCTATCGCCATCATCGCCGGATTTCCAGAAGCTATCATTGTCCAGCCGAGCGTAACAGGATTGGCTTTGCCGTTCCGGTCTTTGGCGATTGCTATCACTATTTGCTCCGGATACTTCGTTTTTATCGCCTCGGAATATTCAGCTTGTTTTTGCATTGCTATTCTCCATAATTAGCTATATATTAATCATCCTAAGTATTACTGAAATTATATCTTTAAGGCTGTTTTTGACAAGGGCAAACAAATGGACAAAATCGGATTTATAGGCGGCGGCAATATGGCCGAGGCCCTCATAAAAGGAATAATTGCCGAGAATATTTATACCTCGGACGGCATCCTTGTAAGCGATATCAGCACCGACAGGCTTGCGCTTCTAGCCAAACTGTACAAGGTGAAAACTACCGACCAAAATGCAGCACTCGCATCGCAGGTAGACATCCTTGTCTTAGCTGTAAAACCGCAGACCATGGCAGAGGCACTTGCCAGCATCAAAGACTCGCTAAAAGAAAACGTCCTCGTTATCTCCATCGCAGCTGGCATCAAAATCGCTAAAATCGCAGACGTACTTGGTGACATACCCATAGTTCGGGTCATGCCCAATACGCCCGCCTTGATTGCCCAGGGCGCAAGCGCATTGTTTGCTAATGACAAAGCCGAAAAAATCCTCGATAAGGCAAAGACGATTTTTGACGCCGTAGGAATTGCCGTAACAGTTGAATCAGAAGATTTGATTGACGCGGTAACCGCAGTTAGCGGAAGCGGACCGGCATACTTTTTTCTCTTAATGGAAGAAATGATAAAAGCTGCCGTCGAATTAGGCATCCCAGAAGACAATGCAAAAAAACTTGTCCTGCAAACCGCAAAAGGTGCAGCACTACTGGCTGTGGGCGCAGATGAAAATGGAGAGACAACCGCTCAGCTTAGACAAAAAGTCACTTCCCCGGGCGGAACTACCGAAGCTGCTTTAAAAACTTTCACTGAAGGTAAATTCGCATCTCTCGTTACTGCCGCCATTAAACGCGCATACGACAGAAGCAAAGAACTCTCAAAGTAAAAAAAGCCCGCCAACAGCAGCTAAGTTTTTACACTCACTTGATGATAATACACTCGACGGGACATTCTTCTGCTGCCTGCTCTACTGCATCCTCTAATTCCGCCGGAACCTTATCGACTATTACCGATGCGATTTCGCTGCCCAACTCAAACACTTCAGGACAGGTATCCACGCACAGCCCGCATGCCGTGCACGTATCTTCTATTGTAGCTTTCATAACTCTTTTCCCCTTAAAAACCCCTTTTAAACACCAACCGATTATTGATTATGCCCGGCTCATTGTCAACAATCAATATGCAATACTGTTAGCAAAAAAACCATTCCACCAGCAAGATAAAATTGGGATTTTGCAAGGTTTTTGTGGCAATTATTGCTTTGTTTGCTATACTACCGGAGGTTTTGGACGTAATAAATTATTTTTAGCAATCATTTTTTACGGCCGGGTCCCATGCAAGCCGAGCCCGTGAACCTGGTCAGGCGGGGAACCGAGCAGCCATAAGCGTGTGCTCTGTTGTGCTGTGGTAAACCCGGCCACTTTTTTTGATTGATTATAGAATATTGATAATTGTTAAATGAGGTATTATTGCTAATGAACCAGGTGGATCTAAAGAAAAGAACTAAAGAATTTGCACATCGCTGTGTTAAACTTAGTTCAGCTTTACCAAAAAGGTTATTGAGCAATCATATAAGAAAACAGTTGATAAGATGTTCTACATCTGTTGCGGCAAATTATCGAGCAGCATGTGTTGCTCAATCAAAACCTGATTTTGTTTCTAAGTTGAGTATTGTTATTGAAGAAGCTGATGAGACCTGTTTTTGGATGGAATTTGTTGTAGAGGAAAATCTAGTTGATGAAGAAAAAATAAAACCTTTACTTACGGAGGCAAAAGAATTAACTGCCATTTTTATTGCATCAAGAAAAACAGTTAAAAATAGAAGTCCGGAATTTATTATTAATCATTGATCATTTATCAGTAATCAATTGACTATGTCTTATACAGTATTAGCAAGAAAATATCGGTCGCAAAACTTTGACGATATCGTCGGGCAGGATCCTATCGCGCAGACTCTCAAAAATGCGATACAATCCGACAGAGTCGCACACGCTTATCTTTTTTCCGGAACCAGAGGCATTGGAAAAACCACTATGGCCAGAGTCTTGGCAAAAGCTCTTAACTGCCTAAACGCCGACGCTCCCACAATCGAACCATGCTGTAAATGCGAAAGCTGTCTTGCTGTAAATGCAGGCGAGGATATTGACGTCATCGAAATCGATGGTGCCTCGAACAATGGCGTTGAAGAAGTACGCAAGCTCCGCGAAAATGCAATTTACCGACCCGCACGGGCAAGGTTCAAGATCTATGTCATTGACGAAGTGCACATGCTTAGCAACTCAGCATTCAATGCGCTGCTGAAAATACTTGAAGAACCCCCTGAGCATGTAAAGTTTATCTTTGCGACCACAGAACCGAATAAAGTTATAGCTACGATTCAGTCCAGGTGTCAGCGATTTGATTTTAACAATATCTCTCCTGCAAATATCGCTAAGCAACTCAAATTCGTTCTAAAGAAGGAAAAAATAAAATTCCAGGAAGATTTGCTTTTGCCTCTGGCTAAAATGGCCAATGGCTCAATGCGGGACGCCTTAAGCCTGCTCGATAGATTAATCAGCATAGGCACCGTGCCCTTAACACCTCAACTGCTGGAACAGTTTTTGGGATGCACCAATAGCGAGAAAATCTATAATCTCATCGAGAAAATCGGAGATAGCGATGCGGCGCAAACTCTTGCTGTAGTAGAGGAACTCATCAATACAGGACAAAGCGAACCGCAGATTGTCGATTCACTTGTGGACTGCATGAGGGATTTAATGGTCACTAAATCAGCAGGCCGCGACACCGAGCTTTTAATACTGACCGACGAACAAAGAAAAAGACTCGGCCAGCTAACTGAAAAATTTGACATCGCTGCACTAATATACAATATAACTACACTTGAAAAACTCAGATGGACAATCAAAAACAGTGATGCACCGAGAGCACTTTTAGAAGCGTCACTTCTAAGATTTGCACTGAGTCAGCACTTCTTAAATGTTGACACTCTGCTTGCACAAATGCAGTCTGGGCAATCCGCTCCATTAAAAAAAAACAAAATAGTTAATAATACCCCAGCAGTTAGCCCCAATACCACTAAAACCGAAGAAAAAACAGACGTGCAATCTGAAGCGGCTCAATTCGGTGACATGCAGGCAATAAAAGATAACTGGAAAAGCATCCTGAAAGTTATATCTTCAAAATTTGGTAATGGAACTTCCGCATTATTAAATTCTGCTGCCCCGGCAAGGCTCGAAAATAACATCCTAACGCTCTCTTTTCCAGCATCTGCACGCCCAGCAATGCAAATGTGCGAATCTACCGGTCGGGCAGAGCAAATTCAAACTATCTTAAATGAAAATTATGAGACAAATGTAAAAGTGCAATTTGAAGTAGAAGTTGGCAGCCAGCCCAAGACCGAAATTCTTGATGCTAATACTAAAACTGCCAGTCAAAAGAAAAACCAGATTGTTAATGACCCCGCTGTCAGAAAAGTTCTCTTAGGACTCGAAGCGACCATCATTGACATTGAACAGAACAAATAAAAAATCTATAAGAAAAATAAACTATGACCAGCGTTTATACAGAAAGCTTGAACAATCTTATCGATGAGTTTGCCAAGTTACCCGGTATAGGCCCTAAAACTGCCGAAAGGCTTGCGTTCCATATTTTAAAAACAAACACTGCCGACGCAATGGCACTTGCAAACGCGGTTAGTGACGTCAAAAATAAAATTAAACAATGCGAAATTTGCTTCAATCTTTCTGAAGAACCTACCTGCCAAATCTGCAACGACCTGGGGCGCGATAAAAGCCTGATTTGTATTGTCGAACAGCCTAAAGATATTATTAGTCTCGAAAAAACCCAAAATTGCAAGTGGCTCTATCATGTACTCGGCGGACATATCGCTCCGCTCGAAGGCGTAGAACCGTCCGATTTAACTATCGATAAACTTGTTGATAGGGTCCGGAAAGAGGATGTAAAAGAAATTATAATGGCGACAAATCCGAACATGGCAGGTGATGGCACAGCTCTTTATATAAGTTCACTGCTAAAACCGCTGCAGATTAAAGTTACGCGACTGGCGAGAGGACTTCCTTCCGGCACTACTATCGAATATGCAAGCGGCAAAATTCTCGCCGACGCTATCAGCGGTAGACAGGAATTGCAGTGAAAGCAGGCCGCTTCTTCCTAAACCTTTTTAAGTCTCACCGGAATATTGTCGAAGTTTTCGCTAACTTTATGGTATAATGTTATGGAAATGCAATGTTTGATTAGTTAAGACTAACTGACGAGGATAGTAGCACATTATGAGATTGGAAATGACCGGACAGATGAGAATGGACCAGCGGATGAAGTTGGCTCCACGAATGATCCAGTCCATGGAGATTCTCCAGCTTCCCATACTCGCTCTCCAGGAAAGAATCGAACAGGAACTTAACTCCAATCCAGTCCTGGAACTCGATGAGCCTTTAGACGAGGATGCCGATAGAACGCCTGAGCAGACCTCTAACGAAGATGTTAACGAAAAAGAATTAGCAGATACCACGGGACAAAGCGGAGAAGACTTCGAGAGTATTAACAATCTTGATGACGATTACAAAGAGTATATGACTCAAACCTACATCCCCCAACGCAGGGTTCGCTCTGACGAACCGGACCTCAAACTCGAAGCCATAAAAAATACTGCCGCACCTCAGCAGTCATTGCATGAATATCTCTCCAAACAGTGGGGACTTGTCGATGCCGACGAAAAAATAAAAAATGCAGGAACCGCTATCATCGACTATATCGATGGCAGAGGCTACATCATAGTCAGACTCGAACAGCTTTACAATAAAGATAAATCCGATTTCTCTATTGACGACCTAAACAACGCGTTGGATAGGATACAAAAACTTGACCCTGTTGGTATCGGAGCGCGTGACCTAAAAGAATGTCTGCTTATACAGATGGCACAAAACGGAGATTACTCAAATTTAGAATACAGACTTATTTCGCAACATATGCAGGAGCTGCTCGAAAATCGATTGCCAGACATCGCAAAAAAAATGAATTGCTCACTTGAACAGCTTAATCATGCCATTGAACATATGAGCAAACTCGATACTTCGCCAGGACTCCAAATTGGACAACAGCGAAATCATCCAATTACCGCTGATGTCATTGTTGAACAGGACTCAGACACCGGCGAATATATTGTCAAATTAGCTGATTCAAGTCTGCCAGCCTTAAAAGTTAATGACAGCTACAAGAAAATGGCAAAAGACACATCCGTAAACAACAAGACAAGAAAATTCCTACAAAGTAATATTCATTCGGCGCAATGGATTATCGAAGCGATAGAGCAGAGAAAAAATACCCTCCTTAGGGTCGCAAGCTCTGTGGTGAGATATCAAAAAAAATTCTTCGATAAAGGCCAGTTCCATCTTCAGCCCTTGCCAATGTCAAAAGTTGCTGATGATGTCGGAGTGCACCTTGCAACTGTATCACGGGCCGTTGCTGGTAAATATATACAGTGCTCATGGGGTATTTTGCCTCTAAGAAAATTCTTTAGCGGCGGAACAGAGGATACTAATGGCCAGTCCCTTAGCTGGGAAGCTATTAGGGCGAAACTCCAACAGATTGTTAACGATGAAGACAAAAGCAAACCACTAAGCGATGACAAAATTAGAAAAAAACTCGTGGAAATGGGAATAGAAAACTTAGCGAGAAGAACTGTCGCAAAATATAGAAAACTACTCAACATCCCATCGGCAAGATTTAGAAAAAAGTATTAGCTTATAGGACCTCTAAACCCCTAAGTTATAGGGGGAATACCCAGGTTGGTTTTTCTGCCGTTGGCATCATTTGTATTAAGCCGCTTTTATTCACATCTATGTTAAATATTATCAGACGTGATAAATCACGTAGTTGCCGCAAACTAACTGTTTAGTTAAATCTGGACGAAAGGCAAGTTAGCACTTATGTGCCCTTGACTACCATCAAATAGCAGCGGAGTTATTTGGTGAAAAGTATAGCAAGGTCCTGTCAACCGAAACTGTAGTTAAGGGTAAGTTGGTGCTTTTTTTGATGTATTAGTGTTACGTAATTTGTGTAACTGTAAATGTGAAAATTTTTAAGGAGTATTAATTATGGCCGAAACTATAGCTCAATCTGAGCGGTCTAACACAGCACTGCTGGACAAAGAAGGCAAGTATTTGACCTTCGCTCTAGCCAGTGAGGAATACGGCCTGGAAATTCTGAAGGTTCGCGAGATTATCGGGTATATGGATATAACCGCAGTCCCGCAGACACCGGACCACGTAAAAGGTGTTATAAATTTGCGTGGACAAGTCATTCCCGTTGTTGACCTTCGGGCCAAATTTGGTATGGATACCACGGAAAGAACAGAAGAGACGTGTATTATTGTTGTAGAGATCACCCAGGGCGAAAAGAAGTTCAACACAGGTATTGTTGTTGACCGAGTGCAAGAGGTACTTGATATACCCGGCGAGGATATCGAGGGATCTCCGCAGTTTGGCTCCTCTGTCAATACCGATTTTATCCTTGGTATGGGCAAGGTCGGTGATGCAGTAAAGATACTGCTCGACATTGACAAGGTACTTGCCGGTGAGAATCTGACGCTGACAAATCCTCAGGAAGAATCTATAGCAACAGCTGGCACGGATGAATAGAGATTAAACGGAATTTCTTTAAAGTTAGCTTAATTGTTTTAGGAGCGAAGAAGAAAATGTTACGAAAATGCACATTAATAATGTTTTTGTTGCTATTTAGTGGCATTGAAGTGGTAACAGCGGCAACAGATTCCGACAGTAAGAGGAAGACTTTTACCCAAAGAATCGATGAACTTGAAGCTAAGCAGGAGAATATCCTTAAAGGTGCATCTAAACAAGATGAACGATTAGCTGCACTTGAAAAGAAACTAAAAGCATTTGAGTCTAAATCGATACCAGCAGAAAATGCTGAAGAATTGAACTCGAAGGTCTCAGAGCTGGAGGACAAAGTTCTGCAGTTGGAACAGAGTGTTTCTATAAAGCCACAGTTAAAAAGGAAGCTAAGTTCCAATGTTACCAACAAAGCCACAAAACTTAGAGCATCTGTAAAACCATTACAGGCGAAACTGCCTGAACGTCGTGTTAAATCCATAGCAGCTAATCTGCTGGATGTTAACACAATCCAAAGCAGTGCATCTGCACTTGCACCTGCACTTGTACTTGGAATTGATGTGGATTATACATTTGTCAGTTCGTATCTATGGCATGGGTATGATTTGTTTGACGATGTAGCGGCCCATCAGCCAAGTGTTAATATTGTTTTTGGTGACAGTGGTTTTAGTTTTAATTACTGGACCTCATACGCTGGTGCAAGCGGTACAACAACCACAAGCACTGTTGACGGTACCGAGTTTGACTATACAGCAGCTTATGAATGCAGCCTTTTTGGTGGTCCTGCGACCACAGAGATAGCCGCTAACTATATTTATTATGATTTCCCGAGTATGCCAACCAAGGCAGGCGACGCCCAGGAATTAGGTGTAGGTTTTATCTGGCCTAATCTTTTAGGCGGTGTTTTGGTCCCAAGCTACTATACCGGTAAGATATGGGAATCTCGGTCAAACTCCACTCTTGGCAGCCATTACGGCGGCTGGATTCACGTCTTTGGCTTAGGCTGTGACGTTGATGCCGGCGGTACGACATTAAGTTTAAGTAGTGATTTGACCTACAATGCCGGATACGGCGGTGCAACCACCGAATACGACTGGTCGCATGCAACATTCGGCATATCAACAAGTTTTGAAATTGGTGATTTGGCAATTTCACCCGGATTATTTTACCAGGTGTCTATGGAAGATACAGTCAACACCGAAGACGAGTTGATGTTCAGTATATCAACAACTTATAGTTTTTAATGTTAAGAAATTTATTAACCTATCCACTTATGTAGTTGAAAGGGAAGACTAATGAAGAGAATGAAGTTATCAACTAAATTGCTGGCAGCATTTTTAGCAGTTGGTGTAATCCCAGCATGTGTAATTAGGATTGTTAGCTCTGAATAAATCAAGTAGTGCACTTGAGAAACAGAGTTACAATCAGCTTATCGGTATGCGTGATGTAAAGAAAGCTCAGATAGAGCAGTTCTTTGCCGAGCGTAAGGGCGATATGGGTGTGCTTATGGAAACCGTAAACACGCTCAGAAAAGAGGCCTTTGCCAAGCTTACAGCTGTTCAGACAATCAAGAAGAACCAGATCGAAGGTTACTTCTCTGAGCGACTTGGCGACATTTCGGTTCTCAGCACTAACGAGACAGTTAAAGAAGCTTTGCGTGCCTTTGATGTTGCCTTTAAAGGTGAAAGCAAACGGACAGGCGGTGAAGTCTGGACCGAAGCTGAGAGCATCTATGGCCCATGGCTTACCCAGTACAATAATGAATACGGTTACTACGACCTGTTTTTGATTGCTGCTGACGGTGATGTTCTTTACACCGTTGCCAAGGAATCAGATTTAGGCGCGAACCTGATTAACGGTAACCTGAAAAGAAGTCCTTTAGGTAAATGTTTCAGAAATGCATTAAATGGTGTGGCTATACAGGACTTTGAGCCTTATGCACCAAGTAATGGTGAACCATGCGCATTTGTAGGAGCTCCTATAACAAAAGACGGCAGGACCATTGGTGTCGTTGCGTTACAGCTTCCGCTTGGCGCTATCAACAAGATAATGCAGGAGCGTGCCGGACTTGGTAAGACCGGAGAATGCTATCTGGTCGGTTTTGATAAACTGATGAGAAGTGATTCTTTCCTTGACCCAACCGGTCATTCGGTTAAAGCATCCTTTGCCGGTACCGTAGCTCAGAACGGCTGTGATACAGAAGGTTCTCGCAACGCACTGTCAGGCCGAAGTGACGCTGATGTTATTCTCGATTACAATGGTAACCCAGTGCTAAGTGCTTATTCTCCACTGGATATCAAGGGATTGCATTGGGCGATTTTGGCAGAGATTGATGTTGCTGAGGCTTTTTGCCCAGTTGATGAAAACGGCAACGAATTTTTTGCGAAATATGTCGAAATGTACGGCTACTATGATTTGTTCCTTATGAATGGAGACGGCTACTGCTTCTATACAGTTGCCAAGGAATCCGATTATCAGACAAATCTTGTTAGTGGTAAATTCAGCACCAGCGGTTTGGGCAAATTAACAAGAAGAGTTCTGCAATCCAAGAATTTCGGTCTGGAAGACTTTGAGCCTTATGCACCAAGTAATGGTGAACCATGCGCATTTATCGCTCAGCCTGTAGTACACAATGGTAATACTGATCTTATTGTTGCTCTTCAGCTTTCACTCGATGCGATTAACGGAATAATGCAGCAAAGAGACGGCATGGGCAGAACTGGCGAGACATATCTTGTAGGCCAGGACAAGCTTATGCGAAGCGATTCATTCCTTGACCCAACAGGTCACTCAGTAAAGGCATCCTTTGCCGGTACTGTTGACAGGAATGGATGCGATACTGAAGCAGCTACCGAGGCACTGTCCGGCAGGACCGATGCCAAGATCATTATGGACTATAACGGCAATCCTGTTCTTAGTGCTTTTACACCTGTCAATGTTGGTGGAATCACATGGGCACTATTGGCAGAGATTGATGAGGCAGAGGCTTTTGAGGCACGCAACGCTATCGTATGGATGATGAGTGTTGTTTCAATTATCGCAGTTGCCGCAATAGTAGGTTTGGCTTTGTTTATAACCCGCTCAATTACCGTTCCGATCAGCCGCATTATTGAAGGGTTGACCGAAGGTTCTGAGCAGGTAGCAAGCGCATCTAGTCAGGTATCTTCAGCATCACAGTCTCTCGCTGAAGGTGCAACTGAGCAGGCAGCAGGTCTCGAAGAGACATCTTCTTCTCTTGAAGAGATGGCTTCTATGACCAAGCAAAATGCTGATAATGCTCAGCAGGCCAATACCCTGGCTTCGGAAGCACGCAAAGCTGCCAATACCGGCAGTGAAGCTATGGCAAAGATGAACACTGCTATTCAGGAGATTCAGAAATCTTCTGACGAAACCGCTAAAATCATCAAGGTTATTGATGAGATAGCTTTCCAGACGAATCTGTTAGCATTGAATGCTGCAGTCGAAGCTGCTCGTGCGGGTGAAGCTGGCAAGGGATTTGCCGTTGTTGCTGAAGAGGTAAGGAACCTCGCTATGAGAAGTGCTGAAGCTGCGAAGAACACATCAGCGATGATTGAGGAATCTGTCAAGAACTCCAAGAACGGCGTTGATATCGCTAGTGAAGTTGGCAAGGTTCTTGAAGATATAGTTCAAGGCATCGGCAAAACCACTGACCTCGTCGGTGAGATAGCTGCAGCTTCTGCTGAGCAGTCACAGGGTATTGACCAGGTCAATACTGCCGTCAACCAGATGGATAAGGTGACACAGCAAAATGCTGCTAATGCCGAGGAATCTGCTTCTGCTTCTGAAGAGTTAAGTGCTCAAGCAGAATCAATGACGCAGGTTGTTGGCGACCTCATAGCTCTTGTAAGTGGTTCTTCTGCACAAGACACCTCAGCGCAAACTTCGGTTCGTCACACAACCGTGCATCATGCTGCTCCCGTAACAACACAGGGACAGACATGGGGTAAGTCTGACCATGTTTTGCACACTATAGCTGAAGGTGGTAGGCAGACTCAGAAAGTAACCGCTAGAACTTCGCCGGAAAAGGTTATTCCACTGGATGACAAGGATAATTTCAGTGAGTTTAATACATAACAACTTGAGCGGGAAAATGAACATTTCATGCAGGCGGATAATTTTAATTATCCGCCTGTTTTTTTTATTTAAACCACTTATAAATCAATAGAACAAAAACTTTCTCAGTTGACAGCATAAACCTTACCTGTGTATAGTGTTCTTCTGGTTGCAACACCTTTTGATGTCCTAATCGGCAAATGGTTGCAAGTGCTTGTTATTACTTAAGTTAACGGAGTTTAATATGGATCCTGCGATTTTCAAGGCATATGATATCAGGGGCGTTTATCTCGAACAGGTCGACGAAGAGGGGGCATGGAAGATTGGATATGCTGCTGCTCAGTTCCTTCGCTCACTGCTAACAGGATACGCCAGAGGACAGGCAAATTCACAATCTATCTGCGTCGGACATGATATGAGAACTCATAGCCCCGTACTGGTAAAGGCGCTGATCAAAGGTATGAATGCAACAGGGGCAAACGTCATTGACATCGGAATGATCGATACGCCGCAGATGTATTTTGCGATAAACCATTTAGGAACATGCGGCGGGGTACAGGTCACCGCTTCCCATAATCCTGCAAAATACAATGGCTTTAAAATCTCAGGATTAGAAGCAAAACCCGTTGGTGTTGATACAGGGCTAAAAGATATTGAACACATTGCTATGGCTTTAATTCATACAAAGGGGAATGTGAATGGCTCTGTGGAAAAATTCGACCTGACAAAAGAATATAAAAACCATGTGCTGAAATTCCTTAAGCCAAACACAAAACCATTAAAAATAGCTATTGATGCTTCAAATGGAATGGCAGGAAAAATGATACCTCTTATATTTAACGACCTCCCTATTGAAATAGTACCCATAAACTTCAAACATGATGGAAAATTTAAACACGACCCGGATCCACTTGTAGAAAAAAATCTTGCTGAATTGAAGAAAGTTATAAAAGAAAAAAAATGTGATTTCGGTATCTGCTTTGATGGGGACGCTGACAGGTTAATGATGGTCGATGAAAAAGGACAAAATATCGGATGTGACTTGATTACTGCCCTGATGGTTCCATATTTCTTTCAAGACACGCCAAACTCTACGGTAGTTTATGACTTGAGGAGCAGCCTCGTCGTTTCTGAAGAGATTCTAAAATATGGAGGCACGCCAAGAAGGGAACGGGTAGGACATTCTTTTATGAAAAAAGCACTTCGCGATGCACGGGCGATATTCGGAGGCGAACTTTCTGGCCATTTCTACTATAGGGACAACTTCTATGCCGATTCTGCTATGATTACATTAACACATATACTAAATATTATAAGCGATGCAAATATGCCGCTCAGCCAGCTTATAAAGCCACTCAGGAGATATTATACGACCGGGGAGATTAATTTTAAGGTCGAAGATAAACAGGCAATGATGGATGACCTTGCTAAAATTCATAAGGATGCTCAAATTGACCTGCTCGATGGAATTACAATTCGATATAAAGACTGGTGGTTTAATTGCAGGCCAAGCAATACAGAACCACTCCTAAGGCTTAATGTCGAAGCTAAAATCGATAAAATATTAAGTGAAAAACTCACTGAACTTGAAAAATACCTGGGAAAACCCGTCTAATTACTTTATGCGACTTACTCAAGAATAAGGCAAAAGGCTATTCAATGGAAGTGAATACTAAAATTTATCAGACTCCTAACGGACATGTAGAAGGGGTGCACACAAAATGGACTGGTTTCAGTATACTTATTGTTACTGGAACTAAAGGATTTTTGGCGTGTCCGGCAATTGATGTCGAGGCATGCCAAAGCTATGATGTCGCTGCTGCAATTGTTGAAAGTACTTCAGATAATCCCATTGGTACACTTGAGCGGTTCCCTGACCGTAAAGTTACAATAATAAACGATAAGGCAAAATCGCTCGGAATTACTAAAGGCATGGATGTTGCAGAAGCTTTTGCGATTATAGCATAATTTTAAAATTCGCGGACATATCTTAAAAAAGGGGATAATATGAAAGCGCTAAAATATCTTTTTGTTTTAGCTGTCGCTGCAGCTATAAGCTCGAATCTCTTTGCCCAGGGAAACTCTTTATTGCTCAAATACATTAATCCTGCCCTGATAGGAATAGAGAAAGTATATGTTGTTATCAAACCGGATGATACTGATTCAGATGAAGACGGACTCGTCTGGAGCCAGCTTAGAAAAGAAATAGAAAATAAGCTCGTCTCGGCAGGAATCGAAATTGTCCCGGAGCCTGAGAAAAAAAATCAAAAAAGGGACCGGAACATACCCGAACTCAGGGTCTCTATGGAAATGCTGAAATTTACGCAATCTAAAATTTACGTCTTTAGTTTGCAGTTGTCTCTCGCTACAAAGGTCTATCTTAAAGAGCAAAATGTCTCTTTTAAAGCCGAGGCATGGAAAGCGATACCTACCATCCAAGCTGTACCTATAGATAACATGCCGCCTAAAGTGACATATGCTGTCATCGAACAAACAGAAAACTTCTTGCAGGCTTATAAACTTGCAAATCTCAATACCACACCTCCTAAAGACCCGAATAATAATCTCGTCACAACAACTGAATATAGATATATAGCTTCAAAAAATAGTAAAATTTTTCACAAAGTTAACTGTAGTTGGGCCGAAAATATAGCACCAAAAAATCGTACGGGTTATAATGACTCTGAACAAGCTAAGCAGGATGGTAAAAGACCATGTAAAGCGTGCAAACCCTAATGTAAAATGAGAAGATGAAATAAATGAAAAGATTTCAGTTTATAGCTTGTAAGGTTTTACAAAGAGAGGCATATTTATGTGCCGCACGCTCAAAAAATAATATCGATATTGTCTTCATGGAGCAGGGGCTCCACAACCAACCCGATGACCTCAGGCGACAGGTGCAGGATGTGATTAATCGGACACATGACAAATGCTCGAATAAATACGATGCCTCTTTATTAGGATATGGGCTTTGCAGCAATGGAATTGCCGGACTTTCTGCTCAAATTCCAATTGTTGTGCCAAGAGGACATGACTGCGTTACACTTTTGCTTGGTTCAAAAGATAAATATAAAGAATATTTCGAGGCTCATAGAGGGGTTTACTGGTACAGCTCAGGGTGGATTAGCACCGGTACAATGCCAAGCAAAGAACGATACGAAAAAAATCTGGCCGAATATAAAGAAAAATATGGCGACGATAATGCAGAATACCTTATGCAGGTCGAGCAGGACTGGATAAAAGAATATAATTGGGCGGCGTATATCGATTGGGACCTCGCCACTTCACAGAATGACAAAAAATATACCAAAGCCTGTGCGGACTATCTCGGATGGAAATATGACGAAATTAAAGGCGACCCAGCCCTTATACAAAAACTACTTGATGGACAATGGGACGACAAAGATTTCCTGATTGTAAATCCGGGACAAAAAATCGTTGAGGATTTAACTACCGAAAATATTATCAAAGCTGAATAATTAAACTCTTAAAAAATATGACTTTAATTACAATAATAATCATAGCTGTTGGACTGGCAATGGATGCTTTCGCGGTCTCTATTGTAAGCGGGGCTGTCTATAAAAAATTAAACATAACACATGCTTTTAGAATGGCAGCATTCTTCGGCGCTTTTCAGGCATTCATGCCGCTGCTTGGATATCTGGCCGCTTCGACCGTAAATGATTATATTGCCAACTACGACCACTGGATTGCTTTCGGACTCCTTTCAGTCGTGGGGGGGAAAATGATTTTTGAATCCTTCAAAATAAAATCAGAAAAACAAAATTTCGACCCATCGAATCTTATCATTTTATTGGTACTCTCCGTCGCTACAAGCATCGACGCACTCGCAATTGGCATAACACTTTCTTTCATTACTCAGGCTATAGTGAAAGCTGTCATCGTCATAGGCATCATAACCTTTATATTATCTTATCTGGGGGTATTTATCGGAAAAAAGTTTGAACATTTTTTCGAAACTAAAATAGAAGCATTTGGGGGTATTATTCTCATCGCTATGGGACTCAAAATCCTTCTCCAGCACATACTTTTCTAAACTTTACTTGAAGTTGAAGGCAAAAACAGTATAATTTGGAAGTATAATGTCATTAGGGCAAATAATAAGAAAAAAACGCGAGCAATTGAGCCTTACACTCGATGAGGTGGGAACCCGTATTGGCTTCTCCAAGCCGTATCTCTCAACTATTGAAACGGAAAAAGTGAAAAATCCTCCCAGCGACGAACTCCTGCAAAAACTCGAAAAAATTCTCGAGTTTGAGGCAGGCCTACTTGTTCATATCGCGCATATGGAAAAAATACCTTCCGATATACGTCATGATTATGAATCGGTAGAAGCTGAAAATCAAAAGTGGCGACATATTATGAAAAATATTATGGATAAAAAACCAAATGCGGCAAAACTAGATAATATCCTGGCAGAAAATGAGTTGGACGTAAAGCAAGGCTTCATCTCTTTGGCCGCCGGCAGATTGGTCCCGGTAATTAACAAACTCTCTGCAGGTTACCCGACCGACTTTGACGATATGGACTATCCCGTCGGAATTGCAGATGATTATGTTCGTTGCCCGGACCTCCATGACCCAAATGCCTTTGCTGTCAGAGTTGTCGGCGATTCTATGGAACCAAAATTCTCTGAAGGTGATATAGTTGTATTTTCACCTGCTGCACAGGTCAATAATGGTGATGACTGTTTCGTTCGTTTCTCAATGCCTCACGAAACAACTTTCAAAAGGGCTTTTTTTGAATCGGATAATAAAGTAAGATTGCAGCCAAGAAATGAAAAATATTCCCCGGCAATTGTGGATGGAAAAAGAATTGACGGCTTATATCGTGCTGTAATAAAATACGAAAAACTATAAGCGATAAAACTTGAAAGATAGACAATGTTAAAAAACTTTGAACATAATTTATATGCCTGTGGAAAAAAATCTCTACCCGAAAGTGTCACCGTTGCCGATGTCGAATATCAGCTTGAGAAAATCTTCAAGCACGATTTTTTCGCCGCAACCGCGCTTTATAAAGCCCAAAAGCAAACCGATACCTCCGACAAAAACCACGCAGGGGTCATCCTAAAGCTTCAACGCCAGCATGGCTTTCTATTCGTACCAATGGCATGGCTCGGTAGACTTACATGCCGTCACGAAACTGCTATCCTTGATTATTTGAACCAGATTCCAAACACGCCAAACCTGCTCGTACGTTATGGCAAATATGGTTTTATATACGAATATGTTGAGGGTGTCACCCTAGATGATACCCCGGACTTACCGCAGGACTTTTTTGACAAACTCCTCGAACTCGTCCGCAAGGTGCATCAGCGTGACATAATTTATCTGGACATGAACAAACGTGGAAATATTATCTTGGGCGATGACGGCAATCCACACCTTATCGATTTTCAAATATCATTGCACATCTCCAATAAACCATGGATATTGAGACCCATCCTGAAATACATTCGCCGAATGGGACAAGCCGCAGACATCTACCACATCTGTAAACACAAACGCAAACTCTCTCCAAAATTCTTAAGACCTCACGAATATGTCATTTCACGTCGCAAATCATTATTTATAAAAATTCATCGAATCATAACTACCCCGATAACAAGACTTAGACGCAATCTTTTGAAATACTTTTACACCAAAGGCATGATGGCAAAAGAAGAAAATATGCATTATAGCCCCGAGAATGACCCGAAAAGATTTATGAAATAAAAAGGATTTCAAATCGCATGCTGGTCCGCAACCGCCAGTACCAATGCAAAAACTTTTCCCGCACCGCCTTCTTTTAAGGTCTTTGCGCATTCATTTAAAGTCGCACCGCTTGTTTTAATATCGTCAACAAGGCAAATGCTTCTCCCCTCAAACCGATGGCCTAACCGAACGCCAAACGCGCCTGCTACATTTTTAATACGCTGATGCGTAGTTGACGTTGCAGCTTGAAATATGGTTCGCCGGATTCTGACGAGGTCCGTGCCGATTTTGGCTGTCGGGTGCTTTAGCTTTTTGGCAAGAATCAATGACTGGTTAAAGCCGCGAGAAAACCTCCTTGTCCAGTGCAGCGGAACAGGAACAAAAAAATCTATCTCGTCATAAAAACCCCCGCCTTCCAACGCACTATTGCCCAGAGACCCCAGCATCTCATCTAACTCACAGCGGCCCTTCTTAAATGCCAATATCAGCCTCTTAAGACTGTCACCATAAATTCCGCTGCGAGCTATACCGTCAAAATGTATTTCTCTGCCCTGACAATCCGGACAAATACCTTCAACCATCCCGTATTCACTCGCATCTTTCCCGCATCGCCTGCAATAGTTACCACCGCTGCAAAGCAATAGCTCACCCCAGCAATCTCCGCATAGAACATTTTCATTTTCACTGATACTCGTTCTGCAATCCGAACAAATCGCAGGCCAGAGAAGATGATGAAAACCCTCTAATGAAAATCTCACAGCTTCTTTTATCTTTTCCTTGTCCACGCCGACAATTATAAATATTAAAGCTGAAAATAGGAATGATTATATTGAAATTAAATTACAGATGTCGCCGATGGCAATATATCGCAGAAACAAAAACGATTTTCCCGCAATACAACTTCACCTTTTGTGTGTGAAATAGGCTTACTAAAATTTGGACCATCGTGCACAAATGAGTGAAATTCGCCGTTTTCACCGCATGGGTCGATGTTCTCGGGCAATTCCGCTAATAATTCACTGTCAAAATCCCTGCCGGCAAACTTCTTATCCATAACCTCGGAATCGACGCACGTTATAATAGCTTTAAAACCCAAATCCACAAATCGCTCGGAAAGTTCCCCTGTATCCACCTCCCATATCGGAAATATTCCCCGCATCCCTACTCTTGCCAGGTTATCTTCCCTGTGCTTTCGCAAGTCTTCCAAAAATATGTCACCAAACACAACACCGCCGACACCTTCTCCTTTATACCGAGTCAAAACCTCCTCCATCTTTGACTCGTAATCTTCATTGCCGTCATCTTTTGAAATATATACTTTCTCAAGCTCTATCCCAAGTGACCTCGCCTGCTCCTCAAGCAAAACCCTCTGGATACCATGCATACTTATCCTGTCATAATCTTTGGTTATCGTCGTTAGCAGCGACACAACTTCGTATCTATCGTCCTTTTGTATCTCGTAAAGAGCTAACGCGCTGTCCTTGCCGCTGCTCCATGACATTATAACTTTTTCTCTCATAACAAAAACTACTCCAAATCGTATGCACTGTTATCTGCGGAAAGAAATCCCGTACCATCTGCCACAAATCTCATAAGAGGCGGATATGTTTCTGTGAATCTATGTTTAACCGTTGAAACGCTGCCGTCACAATATGCCACATCAGTTTTATTGTTATGACGAAAACCCTGTGTCCCATAAGCCCTGAGCGATGCTGAGCTCTCGTCGAGTTTCCCCGTAAAGGGAGCACGCATGAATTTATTCGCTCCGTCACCATATTGCCCGTCACCAAATATCGCACACTGCGAAGGCTTACGGACTTCAACCGCTCTGCTTGAATTGGAACCTCTTAGATTGCCGCTGCTATCTCGCTGTAGAATACCGCCGATATAACTTGAATTATAATTGTACCCTGTGTAAGGGTCACCTGCTGAATTTGCCCCTCCTTTGAAAGAAGGGCACTGCTGAATTTTTAAAATCGTGTCACCACCCCATAGAATACCAGGCTCACAACTTTCAAATATCCCGCTCTCAAAAGTTCTGACAAAATCCCATTCACGAACGTAATACTTGCCATCTACCATCTCTGCCAATTGGGCCAGCGGATAGTACCCGTCATTGTCATTAAGATAAGTGTTGGCTGCTATTGCCATTTGACGCAGATTACTAAGACAAATCATGTTTTTACCCTGTTGGCGAGCCCTCGCAAGCGTCGGCATAAGAATCGCCATTAGCATTGCAATAATGCTTATCACCACAAGCAACTCGATTAATGTAAAAGCTTTTTTACGCATCAATTACAATCCCACGTGCAATCTGGCCATTCACCGGATAATATCGCCCAGTCTTTAATATCGATAACATCATCATCATAAAGGTCGGAACTATTTGCCGGTTCGTTCGCTTCACTTATTTCTACCAGCCAATATTTACCGATTAACTCAACGTCAAACATATCGGTCCGGCAGTCACCGTTAATGTCACCTTGCGGATATGGATGCTTATAATCCCCGCATCCACCAACGTCTGAGACTGCGTCAACTTCCGGTTTCTCTATTCCAAAGGTGTCGGCACATTCAATTTTAATATACTGTATCCATCGCTCACCACTGTTAGCATCTATAGTTAATGCCAAGTAGTCTTCTAAAGCAAGATTTTTCAGATCGAAACCCGTTCCGCCCGCTGAGTTCACGTAAGCAAGACACATCTCGGCAACAGAATTGCCGTCGAAACTTTCTGCCGTCAAGTTCGGGTCCAATGGTATCGTAGGGTCTGTCGCCATGCCCCACCATTGGTTGTCCCACCCGGGATACACATTTACAGGATTCCTCGGGTCATAAATCCTGCCCAATGTTGGTGCAAAACTATCAGCGAATGGGCCGCTATCGTAAGTGTACCACGTAATGCCATCCTGGCTCACAGAAACGATACCATCTTCGTTAAGAATGAAATTGCCAAGCACGTCACCATGTATGATAAAGTCATTAGGGTCGGTATAATCCCACTCCGTGCCGTCACCTCTGATTTCAAACGCATTGCCGAAAACTATAAAGTCTATTCCAAAGGCGTTGTTTTTGTCATCCGCGACTCGATGATTAAATTTAAGTGTCAGATGACCCGTCGCTCCTATAGTCACCACCTGGTCGGTTCCGTCAGCCTGAATTACAGTAACAAGAGGCCTCTCTGCACCATAGTAAGTCGTATCTATCGAGGGCCTGCCAAGAGCTGAGCTTGAAATGTTATAAATCCCGGCACCGCTGTCATCGTAAGATACAACTTCTGTCGCAAAATCATTTGCGTCATATCCGTATGCAAACGAAACTATAAAAAGCAAACAGGTTGCAATAAATATTAATGTCATTTTTTTTCTGGTCATTATCATTTTTTTTATGGGCAAGGCTGTTTGCACAACCCTGCCCGATTAAACCAAATTACGCTTTACGCTTTCTAAGTAACAAGCCGCCAAGTCCAAGCAACGCCAAAGTGGCTGGCTCTGGGACAGGTATCCCGCCGGGCATCCGGTCGGCATTATCCCAGCCAAATTCACCGCCGGAATAACTCGTCCATGTCCAACTGTCCCATGTATTGTCACTCAATGCTCGTCCAGCAACTCCAACCATACTATAGTCCCATATGTCACCGTCACCGCTGGTATAATACGCCCAACCGGAATTGGTCAGACCATAATCATACTTCAAACCACCTGGATAAAGCAGGTCAGTGATAAAAGTACCGCCATAAGCAGTCTCAACTACCAAATCACCTGCTGCACTGATCGCCGTAATGGCGTCCCAGCCCGTCGCTGCGCCGTCCCACTCGTAAGTAAACAAAAAAGAATTATCCAAATCAAAATCAATAGCTATCATCGCCGAATTACTACCACTGCCTGCGGTATACTCTGAAACGCCGCTATAAGTTGTCGCCCATCCCGACGAAGCCATTAACAACAAAAAAATTAAACTCATCATCTTCCTCGAAACCATTCTTCACTCCTCCAATCAAAAAAATTTATAATTATATATTTATTTTTTACTCCTAACTAAATTCCTGTCCCTTTTTCTCCTTTCGTTTTTTTCAGAGCCCTTAACGCGAGGGCTTTCCATGACAATAAAAAAACCGCCGTTCCCATGATGGAAACGGCGGCTTGATATACCAAAATAAAACCAACTGACAAATAATCTGCCAACGGCACCGAGTTCCTTATCGCGAGAACACTAAGTATGCTAACTAACTACAGGTAGGTTTTCTGACTTGCTTCTTACTTAAAGACTCCTTCCCATCCGAAAGGTTGCTAAAAACAACCATATACGAACAGTGGAAAACGTCTCTCAGACTCCCGATACATATCGGAACAGAAACTTACAGCGGCGCGACCGTCACGGTTTTTCACCGTGTTCCCTTTGGCTATCCCAAAACAATACGACGTCTTGGGGCCCGCAGTTAGGATATTATGTTGTAAAAGAACAAACTTTAAACCTTTTATCAGACCTGACCCCATATGGCAAGAAAAAAAAGTGAAATCTTACTATTTTAAGTAAAAAATAATGCCGGCAAGTACCAAAACCACGATGCCGCAAACACTTAGAGCACTTATGAAAATCCACATAAAACGACGGTTTTGTTTGCCAATGACATATTTAAGGTAACGGTCACTGGCGGAAAACGTCTTGCTCATTTGCAGAATACTATCTCTCTGACTGGCGGTATTTAAGTTTAACTTCTCTATCGTCTCGTTGAATTTGTTGAAATTGTCGACCATCTGAACATCTGTATTTGCAGATGCCGACAACTGATTATTTATCTCTGTCAAAGCATTCGTCTGTTTCGATGTCTCGCCGGGAATCTTACCTATCACTTCAAGAAATTGCTGATTCTTTGCGGTGCTCATTTTTAATTGTTCTAACAGATTCTCGGTTAACTGCTTTTGGTTCTCAACAACACCAGGAAAACTTTCGAGAAGTTCAGGAAGCTTCTCCATACGTGACGTCAACTCCTCGTGCTGAACAACCTGTTGGTCCAAATGTTTATTAATGCCTTGAAGCTGACCGACCAATTCGTCGAAACCAGATTGAAGCCTTTCAAGAGACTGAGTCTTGCTTGTAGACTCCACCGTTTTTATCGCAATCTCATTACTTAAACTCCCCGGTTCTCTTATCTCTGCAAAAACTTCTTCCGACTTATCTTCAGCGTCAATAAGACCTTCATGGTCCAACGTAGGCTGATAGGCTTTAGATTTGGATGACTTGGGGGCGCCAAGCCAACTGTTGGCTTTCGACATGAGAGTTTTTAAGTCCATTTTAAAACCTCAAAAAATAATTTCTCTTCAGCTAAAAACCACCCCCAACACTTATAACTATCGGAAAATACGCGTGTAAAATCAAATTATTTTTGCTACTATTAAAGAACCCAAATTCTATGGCGACAAAGGCAAATAGACATGAAACTAATAACATATTCTAACCATAACTCTCGCTGCTGTGGTATCTTAACGAAAAACGGCATTGTTGATATTCGGGCAAAATACCAAGGCAATAACCCGCCTCATAGCGTAAAAGAAATTCTCGAAAGAGGAAATTCATGCCTCGAAGAGCTTAAAAAACTCACCAATATCACCGACGACCTTTTACCCCTTGAATCGGTTAAACTGCTCGCGCCAATACCAAGGCCGCCAAAACTTATCGCTCTTGCCGGCAACTACGCCGAACACGTCAAAGAATCAAGCATGAAAAAAGGGTTTAAGCTCGGAATGTCCGAATCTGTACCTGAAAATTCCACACCACGTCCGTTCATCATGCCGCCTAATGTTGTAATAGGACCCGATGATATAATTCCCTGGCCTGCTTATAGCGAGACAATTGATTATGAAATAGAATTGGCCGTTGTAATAGGAAAAAAATTAAATGCGTCGAACCTGCCGATGCCCTAAAAGCTGTCGCAGGATACACAATCGTAAACGATGTCTCCGCCAGAACTGTTACTTTTAAGCAGGGCAGGACACAAAGGCCATGGGATGATTTTTATGATTGGCTAAACGGCAAGTGGGCAGATGGATTCCTACCCATGGGACCATACCTGCTTACTGCTGACGAAATCGATGACCCGCAAAACCTTCAACTGACTTTGAAAGTAAACGACCAAATCAGACAAAACGCAAATACCTCACAGATGATTTACACCGTACCTGACATCATTGCATTCCTGAGTAATATCATGACCCTCGAACCAGGTGACATCATAGCCACCGGAACCCCCGCAGGAGTAGCTATGGCAACGGGAAATTTCCTCAAAGCAGGGGATAAAATCCAATGCGATATCGAAAAACTCGGCACGCTAACGAACACTTTAGGCGAAAAACCAAAAAAATTCTACAAACCGCTTACTGATTAGCAGGTAAGATTGCCTGGTCCGTCTTATGGTCCAAAAATCCCTCAAGCTTGCGCGCACGAACAGGATGCTGCATCTTACGAATTGCCTTAGCTTCAACCTGACGGACACGCTCACGAGTGACCTTGAAAATCCTGCCAACCTCTTCAAGCGTATACGTATAACCGTCACCAATCCCGTAGCGAAGCTTAATAATCTCACGCTCACGATATGACAGAGTCTTAAGAACAGAATCGATTCGCTCCTTAAGCATCTCCTGTGTTGCCGATGCCACCGGCGAATCAACGCCATTGTCCTCGATAAAGTCACCGAAATAGCTGTCTTCACTTTCACCTATCGGGCGGTCAAGACTTATCGGATGCTTCGATATCTTAAGAACGCGACGAGTCTCTTCAATGCTCATATCCGCTTCTTCAGCTATCTCTTCAACGGTCGGCTCTCTACCGAGCTTTTGAAGAAGAGTCTTACTCGCAGTACGAAGACGGCTCATCGTTTCTATCATATGAACCGGTATACGAATCGTTCGAGCATGGTCGGCAATCGCCCGCGTAATCGCCTGACGAATCCACCACGTCGCGTATGTACTGAATTTATAACCCCGACGGTATTCGTACTTGTCTACCGCACGCATCAATCCGGTATTACCTTCCTGAATAATATCCAGAAAGCTTAGACCACGATTGCGATATTTCTTAGCAATCGAAACCACAAGCCGCAGATTCGCACTCGAAAGCGTTCGCTTGGTATCCTCGTATTGCTTAAATATCCGGTCAATTACCCGAAGCCTCTTATCCAACTGCTCAGGTGTTTCAAGAACCAAATCCTGAAGGCCTGACAACTCCTGCTTCATCGCGTCAATATCTTCGTCGGTGAAATTATCATTCACACCTTCCGCGATAATCTTCTCCAACTGATGCATCTTCTGGCTAATGCCGTGCAGCTTGCTCTTCACAGGCTGAATACGGCTCGTACGAAGGCTCAACTCCTCCAAAAGTGTCGCAATCTTACGTTTGTTACGAGGTAGCTGCTTCGCCAAAGACTTGTCATCCAAGCCTTGTTCACCATCAAGATTCTTCTTAAATAGTATCTGATTCTGCTTGCGTAACTCAATGACAGTGTTAACATTTTCAAGAAGGCGTTTCTTAATAACAGACCGAATAAGATTTTCTGCTGTACTGATCTTCATCGTGCGGTCAAACGACAACGTACCCTCATGAACCTGCATAAGAATCTCAACCGAATTATTGATGCAATATTCGTTCTCAAGCATCTTTCGCCTAAATGCCATCCGAGACAACTCTATCTTACGCGCCAGAGTAATCTCCTCTTTACGCGTCAACAGAGATATCTCACCCATCTGCGTCAGATACATTCGGATTGGGTCATCAATACGACGGCTGCTCTCGGCCCCAACCAGCCGCTTCTCAAGTATCTCGTCATCTTTTTTGGTCTTCTTTTTCTGACTAACGGCTGCATCTTCATCAGAGGCCTCGAACTCTTCTTCCTCTATCGTTTTAGAGTACTTCGCAATGTCAGCCTCGTCAATTATAGTAACGCCAAGCTCATCCAATGTCGCCAGAAGACTGTCAAGACGAGCAGGACTTACAAGCTCCTCAGGAAGCTCATCATTCATCTCCTCATACGTCAGATGACCCTTCTTACGCCCCTTTTCAACCAGAGCATGTATCTGCGCCTCTGTCTTATCTAATTTATTTAATTTATTTAGGGGCGACGCCTTCTTTACTGCTTTCTTCTCTACCAGCTTCTCTATCGGCTCCTCCACCTTTTCCGTCACCTTCTCCTCAACCTTCTTCTCAGCCTTCTTCACGGATGACTTGGGTTTCTTCGCCTTTATTTTCTTCTTGGCCATATTGGCACCTTTACAATTATCTGTTCTTAAATTTCAATTACACCATTCCAATATTATGCTGATTCCTTTCACCAGCTTTTTTAGAAACCTGCCGTAAATACTTAGCAGGGTCATTTATCTCCTCGATATTAACTCCGTCTCCCTGCTGGGCAATCCGCTCAATAACCTCCAAAGCTCCACTCAAACGAGATTCGAAATTACCTTTCTTTTCGCCAACCTCTGCCAGCTCCACGATACAATTGCCAACCTCTACCGATTCTGCCTTAGACAGTATCTCTGCCAGCGTAACTTCCTTCTTGCTCTGCAATGCCTCAAACAATATAACCGCTACCTGCTTCAACATAGGGACATCAAAAACGCTCGTACTAAGTCCTTTCTCTACGTTTTCAAATAATCCCGGTTCGTTCAAAAGCACTTCCAGCACCTCTCGCTGGGCCTTCGCAGCCAAACTATCGCCCAGATCCACCCTTGCAGAACTCTGGTTCTCGACGTTATAGCTCGCACTCCGTGCCGCCCGCGCCATCCTCTTACTCAATTCCTTATTCAACTCCTTGGTCTCTATCCCGAGTATTGACGAAAGCCGATTAGCTATCAGCCCGCCGTCTATCGCAGATAAATTGCCCGATTGAAGACTCGTCGCGATCGTCTGCAAAAATTCTTCTATCGCTGTCTTTCTACCGCTAAAACCTTCTTCATTGCTGAACTTATCTTTAAGCCGCTGCCACTTAAATTCAAATACGTCCGTCGCCTCTGCTATCAGCTTATCAAACGCCTCCTTGCCCGATGCCAAAAGAAAATCACACGGGTCATTCCCTTCAGCCGCAAACGCAAGTTTGATATCTATATGCTGCGACAAACAAACTTCCAATGCCCGGTTCGCCGCCTCCATACCCGCTATGTCACTGTCATAGAGCAGGACCACTTTCTGAGCGTACCGTTTCAGTATCCGGGCGTGACCCATCGTAAAACTCGTTCCCAAAGTCGCTACCACATTCTTGCAACCCATCTGATGGGCCATGATGCAGTCGGTATAACCCTCAACAATAACTGCAACGCCCGATGAAACAATCTCATGACGCGCCTGCTCAAGGCCATACAAACAATTACTCTTGTCAAACAAAACCGTCGTTGGCGAGTTTAAATATTTCGCCCCGGACCCGTCAAGCGTACGACCGCCGAAACCTATCACCCGACCAGTTACATCAGTAATCGCGAACATCAAACGGTTTACAAACTTATCCTTATTTTGCCCCGCCGACAAGCCAGCTTTGAAAAGCAGATCCATAGATGCATTTTTCGCACGAGCTGCCTGAACTAAATCGTTCCCCGCACCAGACAAACCAATCTGCCACTTCTTAATACTCTCATCATTTATCTGTCTCTCTGCGAGATACTCACGAGTCGATTTCCCCTTTTCCTTGTCAGCTAAGATTTTTTGAAAATGTTCAGACGCCCACAAATTCGCTTTAGCTAATCGGTTCGGGTCAACCTCTTGTGATTTATCTTTTGCTCGGCCGCTTGACCGCATGGGTTTTATCTTTATACCTGCTCGTTCAGCTAATCGCTCTATCGCCTGAGGAAATGTTAAATTCTCACGCATCTGAACAAACTTAAATACGTCACCACCGGCGCCGCATGCAAAACATTTGAATATCTGCTTTACACCATTAACGTACATGCTCGGACGATGGTCTTCGTGAAAGGGACATAACCCCGCCATCTCTCGACCTTTTTTAACCAGGCTTACATGCTCACTCACTACATCGACGATATCATTTGCTTGTTGAACCTGATAAACTACTGTGTTATCGAACATCCCTGCCATTTGAATTTTGCCAATTCCATTAATAACATAAAGGGCGTAAAATTTTACGCCCCAAGCGAGCTTCTAACTTGAACTGATTATGTACCTCTTACACCTTTGATAATTTGTAAGGGTGTCTACTTAAAGTATAGGGGGTTTTGCTCAAAAGTCAAATTAAACTAAAAAACCCCGCTTTTTATACTGATAAACCCCTCCTGCTCCGCTTCGGACACTTAGTCAAATGAGACTGGCTCGCAGCCATTTTTCTTGAAAAAAGGGGAGTGATATGGTATAATGCGAAAAAGAAAGTGGGTCAATTCGAAAAATGGGGTGTAAAAAAGCGAAATAGTCAAAAAACGGCTAAGGCAAGGTGGAAAAAGAAGTAAAAACAAGCAATTTTACACATTCTTGTGTATTTTTTTCAATTTTAGGATTTTGGCTTGAATATCAGGCTTTTAAATGCGATAATTTATACAGAAGAAAAGAGAATGTAGAGAGGTGTATAAAATGGCCAGCCACAATAACCGTACGCTAATTTCTGACCCTCAATATCAGGGCAAATATGTAGCCTTTGCCTCATGTAACGACAATACTGTTGTGGGATCTGGGAAAAGCAGAAAAGAGGCTCGTAAACAAGCCATTAGACAAGGCCTTGACGACCCATTTGTATTGTATGTTCCCACGAGCCACAGGGTGCACTGTATACATGCCCATTGTTAATTATCCAATGAGGCGCATTGTGTCCGAGGATAGTTTTGCGCCTTATTTGACATGTCAATTTGTCAATCCTGATACGGGAGACCGCGCGACCGACCTTGCATTAGTTGATACTGGTGCAAATGGATGTGTGGTTTCTATGGAATTTGCCAAACATCTTGGTCACAATATTAAAAAGGGTCGTTGGGGACATATTTGGACGGCAAGCGATCAGGTTACAAGCTGGAAACATACATTCACAATACATATTTATGCCATGCAAACAAGGGGCTCGAATGAAATATTCGTGGACAAAAATGATATCGTTTTGACCTTGGAAAATATTGAAGTAGATGTGTTGGAATGCGATACTCCCAACTTACTTGGCGTAAGGGATTTTCTGGAAAACTATACGTTGACGGCAAATTATCCACAGAAAACGTTTTCTATTCAAGATTTTCACACGATTTAGGCCGTTATTATTCTTTTTATCAAACCAAAAATTTTTTAAAAAATTATAATACCGACTAACGGTCCGCTCATATCCCGAAAAAATCTCTGCTCGTCGAGCTAACCTTCTCGCAAAAATCAGTAAGATCCATCTCTTTCAACTTCGCCAAATACTTGGCTGTATGGATCATCAATGCTGGCTCATTGACTTTCTGTTTCCGCATAGGTTCCGGCGACATATAAGGACAATCTGTCTCAACCATCAAACGCTCCAGAGGAATCGCGCTAACTGCCTCTCGCACGCCCGATGCGTTCTTAAATGTCACTACACCTGTAAACGAAATATAATAACCCCTGTCGATAACTATCTTTGCCTGCTCTGCGCTTCCGCCGAAACAATGAAAGACCAACCGCTTAATATCCTTGCCGTGCTCATCTAATATCTCTATCGTCTCATCGAACGCCTCTCTGCTGTGTACGATTACTGGCAGATTATATTCGCGTGCGATTGCCAAATGCTTAATGAATACTTCCCTTTGAATTTCAGGCGGTGAAAAATTGTAATGAAAGTCCAAACCCGTTTCACCTATCGCGACAACCTTTTCTCTCTGAGCTAATTCCCTCAACTCTTCCAAAGTTTCATCGGTGACATCCTTTGCATCGTGCGGATGAATACCGACAGTCGCGTAAACATCATCAAACCTCTCGGCAAGTTCGACGCACTTTCTGTTATGTTCTGCGTCTGTCCCGACAGTTATCCATCCGGTAATACCCGCCGCTCTGCTGCGCTGCAGAACACCAGCTATGTCGCCCGACAACTGCTTAAAAGTTAAATGACAATGTGTATCGATCAATTTCATGGTTATTAAGGTACGAATGCGTTCCTGTAATGCCTTATCTGCTCTTTCCCTTTCTCATCGAGCACTATTATTACAACATCAAAACGATAAGGCCGGTCCTTTATATTATTAGTCGAAAGAAAATACCTCGCTGTCTTAATTAATTTGTGTTTCTTGGAACTCGTAATAACCGCCTCTGCTGGAGCAAAACTTTCATCTGCTCTGCTTTTCACCTCGACAAAAACAATACTCCCGTCACTATCGACCATCACCAGATCGATCTCGCCAGCTTTGCAGGAAAAATTACGTGTGAGTGTTTTAAAACCTGCCCGCTTGAGAAACTTCTCGCTGCGTTTTTCACCCCATCGACCAAGCTTGGCCTTGTCCCAAAGAAGCTTAGCTTTTGTTAACAGCAAATTCCAACCCCGTACTATTTGGAAACTGTGTGAGCACTGTGACGCTGACCAAGTCTCACTGACTTGCCCGTGCGTTGACGCAAGAAATAAAGCTTCGCTCTTCGTGTCTTACCACTGCGAATCGCCTTAATATCAAGAACGTTCGGAGAATGAAGAGGGAAAACTCGCTCCACACCTTCGTTGCCGATTACTCTTCGAACTGTAAACGTCTCGTTAACACCGCGGCCCTTACGAGCAATAACCGTACCGCTGAAAATCTGAGTACGAATCTTGGCGCCTTCTTTAATTCTACAGCTTACGTCAACCGTATCACCTATCTCAAAATGCGGAACCTTACTCTTCAAACTGCCGCTTTCGACCGCATCTAATAATTCTGTTTTCACTTCAATATCTCCTGACTTATTTACTTAGTGCTTTTCGTTATTTTTAAAGAATCCCAAATTATACCCGATTAAATCTTAATAACAAGCCTTTTTTTAAGACTTGTCCCCTTTTAATAAATCCGGACGCCATAGCTTGGTTCGCTCTAAAGCCTTGTCACGACGCCACTTAGCGATTTTGCCGTGGTCGCCGCTCAAAAGAATATCAGGCACTTTCATCCCGCGAAAAACTTCCGGACGAGTATATTGAGGATATTCCAACAGCCCGTCGCTAAAAGAATCATCCTTCGATGAGTCCTCGTCACCCAAAGCGCCACCAAGCAACCGAACCACAGAATCGATAACAACCATCGCCGCTAACTCTCCGCCGCTCAATACATAGTCACCTATCGATAACTGCTCAGCGCCAAGACCTTCGCGAATACGCTCGTCAAATCCTTCGTACCGACCAGATATAAATATCAGACGCTTTTCCTTACTAAGCTCAACTGCTTTTCGGTGGTCGAATTTCTGACCTTGAGGTGTAAGCAAAATAACGCGACCCTTTTCAGCCGATAATTTCTCGACATGTTCAAAACAATCGAAAACCGGTTCAGGCATCATTACCATTCCCGGACCGCCGCCATAAGGTTTGTCATCGACCTTCTTATAACTGTCAGTGACAAAGTCACGTATATTGCTTAATACTATCTCAACTATACCGCTTTGCTGAGCACGCTTTAATATCGAGTGACCAAGAGGAGACTCGAACATCTCAGGAAAAAGTGTAAGAACATCAACTCTCATTACTTTTTTCTTCGCTTGATTCTTCTTTAGCTTCTGCTTCCGGTTCAGCTTTTTTAGCTTTAGGTTTCTTTGCTTTCGGAGCGTCCTCTTCTACTTTAGCTTCCTCTTTAGCCTCTTCCGCCGCCGGTGCTGCTGGAGCCTCTTCTTTAGCCTTTTCTACTGCAGGTGCTTCTTCTGCTGCCTTAGCGGCTTCCTCTTTAGCTTTGGCTTCTTCCTTTTCAGCCTTGACCTTTTCTTTTTCAGCGTTGGCTTTTGCATCAGCGTCAGCTTTTGCTTGTTCCTCAGCAGCCTGGGCAGCCTCTTCTACTGCTGGAGCTGCTTCTGCTGCCTTAGCGGCTTCCTCTTTAGCTTTGGCTTCTTCTTTTTCAGCCTTGACCTTTGCATCAGCGTCAGCTTTTGCTTGTTCCTCAGCAGCCTGGGCGGCCTTTTCAATCGCTACCCTGTCAGCCTTGTCAAACGGAACATCCTTAGCTCTTGCTATCGCGCGTGCTCTATCACGTCTTGCTGCGCGCTCTTCTGCGTATTTATGTTTAATACCCTTTTTGACCAGCATGTCAGATACCGTATCAGAAGGTATCGCGCCCTTATCAAGCCAATATTGAACTCGCTCGACATTGAGCACCAACTGTTTCTCAGGGTCCTTAACTATCGGATCGTAATGGCCAAGCTTCTCTAAAATTTTGCCGTCGCGGGGTTTGCGTGAATCAATCGCATTGATTCTAAAGAAGGGCCTGTGACGCCTGCCTATTCTCGTCATTCTAATTTTTACTGCCATAATTTACTCCTTGTACTTTTAGTATTAATAAATTTCCATGATTCGCCCTTTGCAAATCACGAAACACGTTTACATCGTAAAGTAAAACCATTCATAAAAATCACGAATATTGCATTGTCAATTTTCGCATCGTCAGCGATTTTTTCTACCTGCTCATCATCTAACTCGGCTGCACTTTCCTTCTCAGCCTTGGTCATTATAGCTACAGCTTTTTTCAACTGTTCAAATTCTTCACTGCTCGGCGTAGCCAACATCGCAAGCTCACTCGAGCCGCGGTTATCCTTAAAATGACTCCGGATAGCTTGCCCATGGGCATTATCTACGAAACGAGCCAATTCTTCAAGATATTCTTCTATACTTATTTTTGCGTTTATCGCCGTTTTATCTTCCCTTTTCGCTTTATAACCCTTTTTCGCTTGGATCTTTGCTTAATTTTCCTGCCCGCAGACATCGCAGCTCCTATGGCCTCCATGTTCATACCGCCGGAAAACAGGTTTTTTAATCCGCCTAATTTGCCCCCGCTAAGCGATTTCATCATATCGCGAGTGCGTTTGAATGTCTTTACCAATCCGGAAACATCATGCGGCTCAACACCGGCACCACCAGCAATTCTGCGCCGACGGGAGGTATCTATAACATCAGGCTGGCGACGTTCTGCTGTGGTCATCGAATGGACGATACCCTCAATACGAACAAGCGAGCCGTCGTCTAAGTCCATATCATCGATTTGACTTGACATGCCGGGCATCATTTTTAAAACGTCTTTCATCCCGCCCATATTTTTCATTGCCTGCATCTGTTTCAGGAAATCATCAAACCCGAAACTGCCCTTAGCCATTTTCTCCTGTAGTTTTTCAGCTTCCTCAACATCGAATTGCTCCTGGGCCCTTTCCACCAGCGTAACGACATCGCCCATACCGAGAATTCGACTTGCCATTCTGTCGGGATGGAACTCTTCGAGCTTGTCTAATTTTTCGCCGACGCCGATGAACTTAATCGGCTTACCCGTTACAGCCTTTATACTTAGGGCAGCACCACCGCGGGCGTCACCGTCGAGTTTTGTCAGTATTACACCATCGAGTTCTAAACGCTCATTGAATTCCTTAGCGGAATTAACAGCGTCCTGACCCATCATGGAATCGCAAACGAGGTAGATCTGGTGGGGGGTAACAGCTTTTGCGACGTTGGCAACCTCGTTCATCATCTCTTCATCGATGTGCAAACGGCCAGCGGTATCAAGCAGCATGACGTCGAAATCGTTCTTTTTGGCGTATTTTAAGGCATTTTTCGCAACTCTAACAGGGTCCTTGGATTGCTCAGAGTAGACTTCGATTTCAAGCTGTTCGCCTAATAATCTTAATTGTTCGATAGCAGCAGGGCGCTGCAAATCGTCGGCGACGAGCAGGGGGCGCTTGCCTTTTGCGACGAGATATTTTCCTAACTTCCCTGCTGTAGTGGTTTTACCGCAACCTTGAAGTCCGGCTAACATGATGACAGTTGGGCCGGGAGAGACGTAATAAATGCTTGTATCGACAGGGCCCATTAGCTTGGTTAATTCGTCATTAACGATCTTTACCATGACCTGGCTGGGATGTAAACTTTTTATAACTTCAGCGCCCATCGCAGCTTGCGTGACATCTTTGCAGAACTGTTTTGTGACTTGATAGTTAACATCGGCTTCTAAAAGTGCTTTTCTAACACCGCGCATAGCGTCGGAAATGTTTGCTTCGGTTATTCTGCCACGACCGGATAGGGATTTGAAAACCGAATTAAATTTTTCTGTTAGTGACTCAAACACTTTGTCAGCCTTAACTTATGAAAGTTAATAATCTGTGCGCGTACAAGATTCTCGCAGTAAAGCCCAGTAGTATATAGATTTAGAGAGGTATTTGCAAGAAATAATTAGTTGCTGGTCTTCGTCTTTTGGACTCCGCAGCGGCAGGTGGGGGGCATAGAGGGAAAGACGGTTATTTTCCCCATAGATTTGCCAAAACAAATCTAAACATGGGGACGAGCAAAAACGGGGTTTAAGTTGGGAAGTTTGGGGGGAGTTGTAATTTAAAATTGATGTAAGTCTTTTGTTTGTGTCGGGCCAGAAAGCAGATATTTCCCCCATAGATTTACCTGTAAATCTGGATATGGGGACAAGTGGGATGACTTTAAGGGCTGGTCTCCCATAGGTTTATATAATAAACCTAAGCATGGGGCTATTAAGAGATAAGGAGTCTTGATATCTTTAAAAGTGGGGTGGCTGGGAGTGGGGGGATAAACGAAACGCGCAAGTTTCTCATATTGAGAGGAAAAAAGGGTCAAAAAGTTGTTGAAAAATGGCAAAAACGCGCGCGTTTTGGTGTAAATTGCGCGCGATTTGCATCAAAATGAGCGCAATTTGCAAATTCCCAAAAGTGGGACTTGCGCGTTTGATTGATTTTTTGGTGATTTGGGGGATTTATTCTCATATTGAGAATAAATCAGTTACCTAAATTAACATAAGAAAATATCACCACGAAGAGCGCGAAGGACACGAAGAAAAGTTGCCTAAGTTAACACAAGAAAGAAAAAATTAAATCCCGCAAAGGCGCTGAGGAAAAGATTTTTTTAGCCACAGAGAACACAGAGAAAAGTCGGGAAAAAAGTTGTGAAAGTCTCTGATTTTTGTATATAATAATTGGACTATAGTGCGGAGGAATTTCAACTGGCTTCACATCAGGGTGGTGTATTTAGTGGTTTATGTAAGTTAACAGTTGAAAGGGAATTGAATATGGAAGAAGAAATCAGGCAGGAATGTGCTGAACGTGAACTGCAAAAAAAGATAGATGAAATGTATGCTTCCCAAATTAAACTTGCTTCTGCAATATATGATAAAGCAAATGCTTATACAAATCTTGTGATCATGGCTGGATATGCTGGGTTCTTTGGTTTATGGACGATCACAAAAGACAACCTGACTCCAAAGCAAGTTCTTTTGTCTGCATTATTCCTGCTGATTTCAGGAATTTGTTTTGTTCTTTTTGAAACAGTTAAAATGATTGTTAATGCCAGTTTTATGTTATCAAAAAACTGTGCCTTAAAAAAACTATCTAATGTTGAAAGTGTAGATGATTTTTTAAATGTAATGGATGAACATGATAAAACCATTCAGTCAAGAAATGTGAAATTTACATGGTTTTGGATTTTCTCGCTTATTTTTATAGTACCTACAGGCCTGATAGGGGTCTCTATTTTAGTCTATAGTTTTATAGTAAATCTTTTGGTATAATAAGTATCGCTCAGTAATTAGAAGGAGAAAATTAATGGAAAATTGGACTGGAATAGTAAAAGGAACTAATAACGGAGTGTTAACTTTACAATTCGAATACATCAATGAAACAACTATTGCTGGGACGTTTACTTTAATTGATGCAGATACGATTAATGTGACAGCTAAGGTGGAAGGGCACAAAGATGGTAATATAATAAAAGGAAATTTGTTAGATTTTGAACCCAAAGCAGAAGGAGTGCCAACAAAAGGAGATGTTGAATTAACTCTTTCCGAAGATGAAACAAAAATGGAAGGTACTTGGCAGACAGATGTTGGTACAAAAGGAGATTGTGTTTTATATAGGTCTTCTAGTGCCACACCTCAACAAGCAGGTCGTCAATCTCCTCAATCTCCTCAAACAACTCTTGAAAAAAATATACCTATTAGCTTTCGTTCATTTGAAAGAGATGATATTAAAGAAATTTTCAGTGTTGTGGATAGAATTGCGGTATCTATAAAAGCAAGTGGGCGATCTTGTAAGCCACACATTTATACTATTACATACGATGAAGAAGAAAAGACAAGAACATATGAACTTGAAGAGTTTTTAGACAAACTTGATGCTGCAAGCAAAATATGGTTTGTTGGTTTTGAATTTACTTATCAAAGTGATATCGAAATACAAAACATCTATATAAACATTTTTCGTCAGGAGGCATATAATGTTGCACTAAAAAGTAATGCTCTTATACAGAGTACTAGTAAAGATACTATGGGTGTAATCCCTGAAGCGATAAGAGGCTTGATAAGTAAGACCAAAAAAAGAAGCCGCTTTTGGCATAGTAGTTTTTCTGATATAGTAGTTCAGCTTTCAGGTGTTATCATAATGATTGTATTCTCGTTTCTGATTAGTAAGAAAATAGCATCATCTCTTGCCACTGAATCTAAAACTGATACAACTTATATGCTAATTATTTTTATTATATCATTAATTGTGGTATCAAATTTATGGGTATATATTTCAAGAGGGATATTTGTATATATCCATAAAACATTCCCAGTTGTTGAGATAATCAGCAAAAAACAAAATAAGGCTATTTCAAATATAGTCTTTAATATAAGTTGCACTTGTTTCGGGGCACTTACTCTTTATTGTTTTGGTATGGTTATCGAATTTATTAAGTTTTTGCTGAGTAGTTAAAGTTTGAGTATCAACCCGGTTATTAAGATGGTGCGGTGAAAAAACATGGACGAAAATAAATGCTGGAATTGTAAACATTGGAAACCAATAAACGTGCCCCTGTATCTTAGCACTGGAGAAGAAATGGATTCTGAGCCAGCAGATGGAATGTGCGACAAGCACAATGAGAAAAGAGCTAACATTGAATTCTGCGATGAATGGGAACCAATAGACGAGCAAAAAGAATAGTAACTACAGTGGAGGATTAAAGCATGACCGAAAAACCAACTGTTGCACCTGGTGATTGGATAACCTTTGGCAACAATATATCAGCGGTTGTTTGTACGATTTACGAAAACACTTCCTTAGGTGAAATTGAGGTTGTATATATAGACAGTAGGGATAGAGCAATCAACGCAGATATGGTGTGGCGAGACGGTAAATGGGAGTTCAAAAGCTCAGAGGTTTGCGGAGGATATGCCGACAAGTACACCCGGCTAGAGCAATTCGTGAGCAAGCTTCGGAGTGGGCGGTTTCGGTGATAGTGATGTCGCTTAGTGTGCTTGGTGTAATGTATCTTGCCTTTGCTCTTAGTTTTCTATGGCCTAGGATAGCAGAGCAGAAGAAAGACTAGCGGTTAGGGAATTGAAGGGGAAACTATGACTGATAGGCTCTTTGATATATCATTAGACATTGATTTCGCTAAGTCTTACCTTCAGTATGTAGTAGAACCACTGAATCATTTCGCCAGACTCTTTGAACTCTTTGATCATAATCAAAGAATGAAAATATTGAAAGAGGCACACGAGCTAGTTTTAGGCATTTCTACGAGGACAGACAAACTTGATATATATGTAGCAGACAGTATTACCGAGGATCAACCACGCAGGCTACAAGATGTTTCAAAACCTACTTTAGCAAAAGTAGCGTCAATCCTTGCTGGCGAAAACCCACGTGGATTGGCACAAGTTTTATTTAACTCTGTTTTGGGTTTTGATAGTACCTCTGAGTTAGTACCACTTCTAAGTGCGAGTCTTAATTCAACTATATTTAATCCTGAACAGGCTGCGGCACTAATAACATGTATTAACCATTCTGAAGAGGATATTAATCGAATCCAAGATAGTCCCAAAGAGCTTGCCCAAGACATCCAGTTACTTCCTCGGGGAGCATCAATGGAGACATTTGACGAGGATTCGTGGGATGGTGTTAAATACATTACGACACATTCACTAGAAAATAGTTCTGAAAAATTAAATGATGAAGTATCCAATTATAAAGAGCATTTGTGCAGTATTCTCGAAAAACAAGAAAAATTAGTAGACCCGGACAAACTTGGTTCGAAATTTGATGTCCAGAGAAAATCTACTGGATTATATATTCCTCCACGACAACGGCTTCTTATAGCTCGAACAATGCATGAGGCTGTAGAAAAAGCTGCGGACGACCGCGCATCACTTTTGAATATGTCTCCACGTGAGTTTGAAGAATTTATGGCATACATTTTTTCATATCTTGGTTTTGAAGTTGAGTTAACTAAAATTTCGCGAGATGGAGGTGTGGACCTTATATGTATGCAGGCGAAGCATGGCATTCCATTCCGCTTAGCAGTTGAAGTTAAACGCTATAAGGAGGATAGGCCAGTAAGTGTTTCTCTAGTTCGATCATTTGTTGGCGCAAATCGTCAATTTGATGCTAATCATCTTTTATTTGTAACAACATCCAGATACACCCAACCTGCCATAAATTATGCAACCGATTACGCATCGCATTTATTATCATTAAAGGATTATGAACAAATAAAGGAATGGTGTAGTCTTGTACAATCAAATCCACCGTCGTTATTCCAGTAGTAATTAAGAAATATCTGTCGGGGGTAAGTTAACGGCGTAAACAGGAACCCCGTCATGCAGGATGACGGGGCTAACGGATATGGAAAGCGAGACGGCATCGCCTTTTAATTTTATCAGTTACAATTTTAGATTTACAATTTAAACCTAACGGCGGGGGGATTGTAATTTACGATACCTATACCTAGGGCACAGGTGGCATAAATTTACTATTTTGCGTTACCGTTGGACCCGTCTTCGTCCGTTGGACTACGACGCGACAGGCATGGGGGCAAGTGGGGGCAAGTTGTTTATCCTGTGGACATGCTTTGTAGGAAATCCATATTATTTGGGTATTTGTCCATCAGTTTAAATAAGCTTTGCATAGCGTTTCTTGTTCCGTAGTTTGATAGGACGCGTCGGAGCGTGGTAAGGCCTTGATTGTGCTGTTCGCTGTAAAGCTTGTTTTCTTTTCTTGTACCGCTGGCAGGAATGTCGATAGCTGGGAATATTCGTTGCTCCGCGAGTGCGCGGTCGAGTATGATTTCGCTATTGCCTGTGCCTTTGAACTCTTCGAAGATGAGCTGGTCCATTCGCGAGCCTGTATTGATGAGGCATGTAGCGATGATGGTGACTGAGCCTCCGTTTTCGATTGTGCGTGCGAGTCCGAAAAGTTTTCTTGGAATTTGCATAGCGCCTGCGGAAAGTCCGCCGCTCATGGTAGCTCTTCTTCTGTTTTGTCCTGGTTGTCCTGCGTTATTGAAAGCTCTTCCTATTCTTGTGAGGCTGTCGATTAGTAGTACGACGTCTTTGCCGCATTCGAGTTCGGTTTGGATATGGGATAGTAATAGCTGGGCGAGTTCGACATGTTCGTTAGCGGATTGGTCGGAAGTACTTGCTATGACTTCGGCGTTAGTTGCTGTTCTTTTGAACTGTGTGACTTCTTCTGGTCTTTCGTCGATGAGCAGTACGATGACGCGGGTGTCGGGTGAGCATTGGTGTATTGCGGTTGCCATTTGTTCGAGTAGTACTGTCTTTCCTGCTTTTGGGGGCGAGACAATCATTTGCCTGGAGCCTTTTCCTATTGGTGCGATGAGGTCGATTATTCTCATGCTGGTATTTCCGCCTGTGCTGAGGTCGAATCTTTGGTGGGGGTCTATCGCGACGAGGTCGGAATATCGGGGCCTCTTCGCGAATTCTTTTGGATCCATGCCGGCGAGCGTTTCTATTGATATTAGTTTTGTTTGGCCTTTTTTTCGTTCGAGTTTGCCTGTGACAGCGGCACCCTCGCAGAGTTTGTATTGGTGTGCTAATTGGGGCGGTACGGCAATTTCGGATTGTGGTTTGCGGTATGAGCGGTCGGGTGTCCTGACGACGAAGTGGCCGCGGCCTATGTGTTTTAGTATTCCTGTGATGGTATCTGCCATAAAAGTTCCCTACGCGATTTTTCTATAGAATAAAGAATGGTAAGCTCGTTTTGTTAGAGACTGTGGGTATCATAGCAGATTGGTAGGGATACGCAAGACGTTATTATTTTTGTTCCAGGGCAAGTCAGAAAAAAAAACTTTGATAGTTCAGGGTGATTTTTGTAAGATTATTGGTGTTACGAATTAAATGTTAGATAGGGGATTGACGATGAGAACTAAAAACTTTTTTCCGATTTGTGTTTTTCCGGTTTTATTAATCGTTTTAGCATCAACTGTCACAGTTGGAATCTCAGCTGAAGCAAATACAATAAAGCTTATTCTTGACAGGGTTAGTAATCATGATTTCGAGAAGAACAGTGGTTATGATGGTGTACCCGATACTGGTGATAAGGCGTGGCGAGTTCGTATTCTTGCAATTCGCGACCTTGTGCGGGCGGGGGAAGCGCACGCTGGAGAGATGGTAGCTGCGCTTGGTGATAGTAACCGTCACGTTCGTCATGTGGCGACGGTAGCTATTGGAGTATTGCAGTTAAAAGAAGCTGGGCCGAAACTTATGGAACTACTTGCTGAAGATAATGACCCTGTTGTTCGCGGTCAGGCGGCGCAGGCGCTTGGTCAGATTGGTTATAGAAAAGCTCTTAAAGCATTAGAAGAGGTGAAAGTTGGTCGGAATGTTATTCATCGCGCTAAGCTTGCAGCTTTGCGATTAAAAACAGCGGGTGATAGTAAAAATACAGTTTTGCTTGAAGCGTGGAAGGGGCTTGATGAGAAAACTTTTGAAACTATGGAGGTTGGTAAGGGTGCTCCTGATTTTACATTAAAAGATACCAAGGGTAAGGCTTGGACGTTGTCGGAGTTGAAAGGGAAAAAGACAGTTGTTCTTATCTGGATATTCGCGGACTGGTGCCCGGTTTGTCAGCATGAGTTTCATGACCTTACGGAGATGGAGGGGCAGTTCAAAGATGCGGATGTGCAGGTTTTTACGATAGAATGTCACGACCTTCATCGATCGCAAGCGATAGTTGGTCAAGAGGATTTGTGGTGGCCTCACCTCGTTGATAATGCCGGTGCGATTGGCGCATTTTATGGTGTTGACCCGATGGAATTTGTTGTTCATGATGAGTGGATCAACCGTCCAGCGACAATAATAATAGATAAGAAGGGGGTCGTACGATTTGCTTATAATGGTACGTATTGGGGTGACAGGCCTACTATACCGCAGACCCTTGAGATGATCAAAAATAATTCCTATAAATTTGAACATCCTCAGCGTAGAAAGTAACAGGCGGGGCGGTTAGACTTTGTAGCTTGAGGAGTTCTTTACGAAATTGTTTTGGAGTATAATGCCGAGGGCGGTTGCGAAAATCATCATGACCGGGAGGAACCAGTGGCTGTTGAAGACGAGGTCCTGGATGTTGGCGGTGGGTGGGCTCTGCGCGTTTTCGTAGTGATATAGGAGGGAGAGCATTCCAGTTACGATGAGTATTCCGCCGGCGAGGCTTGTGAATAGCATGATGGCGACTCGAAATACGATGAAAGAGATCATGCCGCCTGCGACGAGTCCAATTATTGCTCCTGCGAGTATGTATTTTTCGGGGAGCTCGAAAGCGTACCAGATTCCTCCTGTGATGATTCCTCCTGCGATAGCTCCGAGCAAGCTGACGGCCCATCTCATTAGTGGAATTGAGACTGCACCGAGTAGGCATAGTCCTATGATTCCGCTCCAGAGTTTGCTTCCGAAGAAGTCGCCGAAATATATACCGAGGAAGAGTCCCATTAGTCCGAATGAGATGACGACGAGTACTTTGAAGATTCTCCAGCCGTACATGAGGTAGACGGCTCCGAATGAGACTGCGATTAGGGCCTGGAGCCATGAAAGCGAAACGATCTGTTCCCAGATAACATCTATTGGTATGACGTCTGCGTTTCCTGCAGCTGTTGCTGACTGTGCCAATAGTGTTAGCGGGCTCATCTGTAGTGCTCCTGTAATTTTTCGTTTGTTAAGTGTATAGGGCTATATAGCTTATCGGCGGTTTTGGTGTGATTTCATTAGGTTTGGGGGTGGGGGAATGCGGATGCCCCTGCTTCGCATAAATCTTCGGCGGGCAGAGAAGTGATATCGATTTGAAACTGCGGACGACCCTCCTTCGGCAAGGCTATGGAGGACGAGAGGCTATGGTGGGCAGAGAAGTGATATCGATTTGAAACTGCGGATGAGAGGAATCGAACCTCCATGAGCCTAAGCCCACAGGCACCTGAAGCCTGCGCGTCTGCCAATTCCGCCACATCCGCGGCGAGGATTGATTTTATCAGATTTTTTGGATTCGTCAAGACCGATTAGGTGAGATTTTGCTCGCTATCTTTTTTCAGGTAAAGGGTTTGCGTTGGGAAAGCGAATTCGATACCCGCTTTTTCGAATCGTTTCATCATTTCGAGGTTTACTCGTTCGTTTATTTTGTGGGACAGCCAGTAGTCTGGGGGGGTCATCCAGTAGCTCATGTAGATATTTAGTGACCAGTCGTTGAAGTCGGAGAAAAAGACTCGCGGTGGTTTATTGGGCAGTGCATTTAGTTCTTCGATGTCTTCGAGAATTTCTTTTATGATTTCGACAGCTTTTTTTGCTTTTTCGTGTCCGGCGTCGTATGTGATGGTGAGGTTTGCGGTTCTTCTGATGAATGGACGTCTGCTGACGTTTTCGATGACGGTGTTTGCGATGGTGTTGTTTGGAATAGTGACGAGGTGTCCATTTGTGGTTCGTACTTTAGTGCTTCTGAACCCAACTTCTTCGACTGGTCCGTAATGTCCCTCAATCCTTACGAGTTCGTCAATTTGAAAGGGTCGGTCGGTGAAGATGGTCACTGAGCCGAAGAAGTTTGCGATGGTGTCTTTGGCGGCGAGTGCGATAGCGATACCTCCGACACCTGCACCGAGTAAGATTGATTTTACGTCCTGGTTGAGAATGTTGTCTATGATATAAATCACGGAGAAGATGAAGATGGTGACGCGGAGTGATTTGCGTACGACAGGTACGAGCATGTCGTCGAGTTTTGTTTCGGTTTTCGATGTCAAAAGTATGAGGTAATGTTCGACGACGTCGACGAGTCTATAGATTGCGTATGCGACGGAGATTGCAATGACGGCGCTTGCGATTTGTGTCCAGCCATTTTTTATGGTCAAGCTGATACCTTCGACTGCCGGGCTGATACCTTCGACGCCTTCTTTTTCGAAGACGAGAAAAGTTTTGCACATCATCAGGCCCATTCCGAAGATAGCGACGGATATCGGTTTTGTGAGGCATTTCAAAAATATCGTGAAGGCATTGGCACCGGCGGCTTCTTCTTTTTTATTTGCAAAGCCGTCGATAAAAAATTGTACGATTTTGCCGGCAGCCATTGCGACGATTATCACAATGAGGACTGCTGCGAATCGCCAGATGGTGTTGCCTTTTACGATTTCGAAATTTATGATGTCGTTAAACGAGATGCCCGTACATAAGATTTTAGCTGTTATTGAGTCAGTCATTTTGAATCTCCGGATTTTGTTTTTAATATTTCCATAGCGGCTGTTGATTGTAGTTTGGTAGCGGCCAATAGGCAAGTATTTTACTGTTGGGAGAAAAATTGCGATAATTCGTCGTTAATTGTCCGATGTTTTCTCGGAAATTTCGGAACTTTTGCTTTACCGCAGGGGTTGACTGTGAGAAAATGGGGTGATTAGAGTGAAAATGGAAGGGAACTTAAAATGAAACATCGAATAAAGTTTTTTCTGATATTGTGGTTATTGGTTTGTTCTGTGGCGGTTGGCAAGGGGTCCGAGAAGGGGACTGGGCTTACGATTTACAATGATAATTTCGCGGTTGTTAAGGAATCGCGTAACATTGAATTTAAGAAGGGTGTCAACCGGATAGAGTTTACCGATGTCGCATCCGCTATTGACCCGACGAGTGTGAATTTTAAGTGTATTTCTGCTCCTGGTGCGGTGACAATTCTTGAGCAGAATTACGAGTATGACCTTGTTAATTCGCAGAGTCTTTTGAAACGGTATCTTGATAAGGATGTCACGGTGTTTTTGAAGGGTTCCGGCGCTGATACTGGCAGTGAGATTACCGGTAAGCTGTTGGCGTCGGTTGGTAATGATTTGATATTGAAAAGTAAAGGCGGGGGCATTGAGATCGTCAGTAAGAATATGGTTGAGCGGATATCTTTGACGCAGTTGACGGGCGACCTTGTTACGAGGCCTACGCTTATCTGGCTTGCGGATGCGAAAGAAAAAGGTTCTCAGCTTTGCCGTGTGACATATACTACGGGGAGAATTAATTGGAAGGCGGATTACTCGGCGGTTTTGAATGATGATGAGAACAAGCTTGACTTTTCGGGTTGGGTGACAATTGATAATAAAAGCGGAGCTACTTATAGCGACGCGGATGTGAAGCTTATCGCAGGTGATGTTCGCAGGGCGGTTCCTGCGAGGCGTGGCGGGCGGCTTGAGTCGCTTGGTTATGCAGCTGCTCCGGCGAAGGCTTTTGAAGAGAAGGCGTTCGGTGAATATCATATGTATACGCTCGGCAGGAAGAGCACAATCAATAATAATCAGGTTAAGCAGATTGAGTTTATTACTCCTGCGATGGGGGTTCCTGCGCGGAAGGTGTATGTCTATGAGCGTAGTCAGCAGGCGGATAAGGTTCAGGTGAGGATTGAGTTTAATAATAAGAAGGATGTTGGTCTTGGGATAGCGCTTCCTATGGGTAAGGTTCGGGTGTTTAAGAAGGACCCGGCTGATGGCGGGCTTGAATTTCTTGGTGAGGACCGGATAGACCATACGCCTGCCAGGGAGAAGCTGAAACTTTATATTGGTAACGCCTTTGATATTGTTCCTGAGCATACGCTTGTTGACAGTAATGTCGGCAAGAGGAGAAGAACTGAGACGCACAAGATAGAATTGCGTAACAGGAAATCAAAAGCGGTTGTAATTAATGTCGATGAGAAATTTCCGTCATGGGTCAACTGGGTGATTACGGATGCGAGCCAGAAATTTGTAAAGCACGATGCGAATACCGCCCGGTTTAAGGTGAGGCTAAAAGGAGATTCGGTTACTGTCTTGCGGTACACGGTTAATCAAACGTGGTGAAATTAACCGCAAAAGCGGTTCGTGGCTGGTCGCTTGTTGGTTGAGGCTTGCTTTGCAAGGGGCTTATGAAATATATTTTTTAACGGTAATCGCGGGAGAGATATGAGGCGAGGTACGTTAAATTTTGTTATTGATCTGGTGAGTTTTGTTGATTTGCTGGCATTGATAGGTACGGGTTTTATTATCAAATATGTATTGCCTCCGGGGTCTGGTGGGCGGGGGCGAGAACTTACCGGAGGCATTGGTCGCGGGCATATAAGGGAGTTATGGTCGATGAGCCGTCACGAGTGGGGCAGTATTCATTTCTATATTTCAGCTTTGTTTGTAGGTTTGTTAATTGTGCATGTGGTATTGCATTGGAAGTGGCTGAGAGATTATGTGAGGTTGCTGTTTGGTTTGCGGGGTTGAACTTAAATAAGTTCAACGGGGGTAAGTGTATTTACGTATTGTAATGTTTTTTTTGCTTAAAGCCGCAATTTTGAAGAATTAGCCTAATAAAAAGCGAGAAGTTTTTGCTGATTTTGTTGTTTTTTTTCTTGACATTATAGATAAAGGGAGTTAGTGTTAATATCGAAACCCGCAATGGGTTTTGTTTCGAGGAGAAGGATTAGTTTGCACTTCCGGTTGTATGTTCCCGCTCAAGGCACATCAATTGAAACTGTGTTTATTTTTAGGAGGAGTGGGTTATGAGCATACTAAAATTACCCTGAAAATTACCCATGTTGCGCTGTGTGCGCGTGAACGTGGTGATAAAGAGTTAAAGAAAGAAAGTAGGAGGAATTTTATTTTTAGGAGGAAAGATGATGAAAAAAAACATTTCAATTTTACTTCTGGTGATGTTAGTTGCAGTACCGGCGATGGCAGTAGAGATTGATATTACAATTACGCTTAACGCTGCATCGCTTCAGGATTTTTATGAAGAGGGTTGGACGCACGAGTTGGGTAATGGCTTCCCAATAGATGAACGGATTACCTCCAGCGACACGACGACAAATCTAGTTGCCTGTCCGGCTCAGGAGACGAGCGCACAAAACTTTCTGGTGACAATGACCAACCTGTCCAGTATAGCCTGGATAAACGTCGCTTATGTCGCAGACCCGGAAACCGGTATTACCAATGATGACAAATTCTTTGTAAACAGTGAAAAGGCCTTCTATATCGATTATGTAGGGCAAAATCAACCGTTGGTTTCTGAAAGTATGGTGGTAGATACTATCTTTGAACCCGGAGAGACATGGCAATTTATCATCCAGGACTATACTAACAGCTCTGGTCTGGCGGCTTCGGTGTTTAGCAGTTGGAATTCTGCCGATTCTCTTGGTCTTGTCGGAAGTCAAAGCAGTGGCGTGTCCTCTTCCGGCAGTATCATTGCCGATGTTATTCCAGAGCCGGGGACGATTGCTCTGCTTGGTTTGGGTTGTTTATTGATTCGGAAAAGGAGACGTGCGTAAGCGTTTTGTCCCCCATAGATTTATAAATGAATCTGGATATCCTCATAGATTTCCCTTTGGCAAGGACAAGATAAATAAATATAGATATCCCCATAGATTTATAGCTAAATCTGGCGATGGGGACAAGCGAGGACACGTGGGGACAAGTTGATTAGTGATAATTGACTATTAGTTGAATCCGCCCATGACGGACAAGTCCGGGCAAAAATATATTAAGGGTGTCGTGAAGTTGCGGCACCCTTTTTGTTTATGGGGTGTTTTCCTTGTTCGTGTCTGAAGAATTCTCTTGGTTCTCTGCGTAGTTGCTTTTTTCCCAGATTCTTCTAAAGGCGGCGGCTCTGGCAGTATTTGCAAAACCGGTAACTGGAATTGCGCCAATAATAGTTGGCATAGCTATTAGCTGCAGTGTCGTATTCATAATTACAAGGAGCAATAGTTTCCAGAAATTTCCTCTGGTTATCTGCCAGCTGATGTTTATGGCAGCGGTCGCTGACTTTTTTCCCTCTAACATTATCAGTGATACGAAGAGTAGTTTGATATAGATGTAGACGCCTGGGAAAAAGAACAAGAAAAATGCGAAGAGTTTTCCAAACGCTAAAATGACATGCACCAATGCGATATATATAAGGCTATAGAAAGGTCTTTTTGTGTCCTTGCTGTTTTTTACTGCCCAGTTTGCATACATCAGCAGGATAACGGTAAAGAGGCAAGCAATCGGAAAAAGATATACGCCTAATCTGGTGAGCTTTTGTGCCATGGCAGCGGTTTGTGTTGCCGCTTCCTGCGATATTTCTTCTAGCTTGTCCTTGTCATTTTCCGAAGATGCCTTTATGAAACTGCTTACTGAGGTTCTCAATTGGCGTACTTCCTGGCGTACGAGTATTCGCGGCAGGATCTGAAAGATAACGAGGATACCCGATATCAGACAGAGCGGTATCCACCATTTAGAAAAGGATTTCCAAGCCAAAGTATAACAGTCGATAACGCTAATCTTCATATTTAATCTGACCCCCTTATCATGGTCTAAGGCAGCGGCCCAACCGTTGATATATATATTTCGGCGAAATCAGCGTTAAGAAATAACTCTTAAATCATAATTTGCAGTTTTTAACTTATTTACTTGGTCAAATCTGTCTAATCGGTGGTTTTGATGTAGTCAAAAAGCTGATAAATAGCGTGGGGTTGGTTTAACTTTAGTTTAACGGGCGTAAGTGTAATTACGTATTACAATGTTTTTTTGCTTAAAGCTGTAATTTTGAAGAATCTGTCTGAAGAAAAACACGAAGTTTTTGCTGATTTTTCCGTTTTTTTTTCTTGATATTATAGACAGGGGGGGTAGTATTCACGTGAGTTTGTAGGTTTATTGTGTAGGCTTAGAGGAAGCGAAGTGGTGGGGAAGCTTACCGCATTTTCCCACCAAGATTTCTTTAGCAGGCGGAGGCCATATTTTTAGGAGAATGATATGACCATGCTCAAATTTCCCTAAAAGAGCTATGTCGTGCTGTGTGTGCGCGGCAATAAACAGCTAAACAAAGAAAGTGAGACCAAGTTTATTTTTATTAGTTTTAAGGAGTATAGTTATGAAAAAGGAAGTTCAAAAAGGCGCACTCATTTTTATCGTTATGGCGGGGATTTTTTGTATGACCGCATCGGTTGGCGCGGTAGAAGTTGTTAGTGGAAAAATTCTGAGGTTTTCTCAGTTCGATTTGACATTTTCTGGCGCCGAGCAGAAGAATTCGGCTTATGGTCTTGCTGCGGTGGATTTCCGGATGCTTACCAGTACGACGGGAATCTCTACAGGTTACCTTAACATCTCCACTTCGGCAGGGTGGGTGGTCCAGAATATGCTTGTTGATTCTGCTTCAGGCTATCCCGGCTCGAGCACGATATTTAACCTTGGCAACCCCGCTGGCGTTGATGTTCGCAGCCTTAAGGCTTACGCTGATTTTTCTGTCAAACCGAGTACGAACTTTTCGGGCACACCGAGTACCAGTTTTGTGGTTGGTAACCTCAGCTACAATGCTCAAGGTAGAGGTAATCTCATTAGTATCCCACCTCCCTCGCCAATCACCCCTGTAATCAAGTGGCAGTCTGGTGGAATTACCGAATGGGTTCAGCAGCAGTTTCGCAAGTCAGTTGAACAGGACCTGAACCAGTGTGGGCCTGCATCATTTGCCAATAGCCTCCAGTACCTGGAAGATGAATATGGCATCGACGTTCCCCATGACCACAAACCGGGCATAGATGGTGACCCCAATGATTCATTGGTTGGAGATATCGATGAAAAAATGGATAGAGACCCGCAGGGCACGGTTAGCGATGAGGAATTCATTGAAGGTAAGCTTGAGTACATCGCTGAGAATGATATTGGCGACGACCTGGATATTAAACACTGGGGTGGAGAGTTTCTTCCCGGCGACCGCACGCACCATGGGCTGACCTCTGCGGACGAATCAAATGGCATTTCGTTAATGGATTGGATTATACAGGAGATTAAAAGTGGCGAAGATGTGGAACTAGCTCTTTCCGGGGGCGTATTCCACTGGGTCAATGTCACTGATGCTGGTAAGACTTTAGGAATCCCCTGGATTTCCTGGACACATGATGCTAATCAAGGCACCAACGATGACGGCACGACGGCGGAGAACGGTGGTACTAAGTGGTATGACGGCGGTGTCGGCTGGTCCCCAGTAATTGATGGCGAAATTCCCTTTTTCTTCTTTGAAGGGGATTTTACCTCTGCCAACTTGGATTTTGCGGTTTCTGAATCGAAATCTGAGCCGGAGCCTCCTTGCGGCCTGTCAATATTTGTCATAGGTTTACTTGGTCTTGGGGCCCTGTTCCTGCGTCGGCGACAGTCTCGTCAGTCTGGTTCTGGTGGTTCGCAGAAGGAGACACAGCCAAAGGAAGAAATGAAAGAAGAATTATAGTGTTGTTAATTTTTGTCAATCAAAGGGCTGCGGACTAATACTCCCAGCCTTTTTTTTGCTCTTTCCTGGGGAGTCCCTATGGACTGTGTTCTCGGTGTCTTTTTGTTTATAGGGTGCGTTGGGTTGGTTTTATTTTAGTTCTACTGACCAGTATGCGTTGCTTAGGAACTGTTTCCAGCTTTGATAACGCTGATGTCGGAGGTGCATGTGTATGAATGGATTGTGTTTTGGTCTGACGGGTTTTTTTATAAGTGTCATGGCAGCTTGTTTTGGGGTTTGTCCGCCTTTACGTGCGTTGCATTTTGTGCATGCACAGACGATGTTGCTCCAGCTTGCGACACCGCCGAGCATTTTAGGGATGACATGGTCGAGTGACAATTCGGATGTTGGATATTTTTTCCCGCAGTATTGGCAGTGATTTTTGTCGCGGGCGAAGATGTTCCGGCGATTAAATTTGACTTCGTTTCTCGGGAGGCGGTCATAGAATAGGAGTCGGACTATTCGCGGGACAGCGACATGGAAATTTACTGTTGAGACCCAGTCATGCGCATCTGGTTCGAAGTCACGTCGTAGTTGGCTGACATCGCACCAGCTTTCAAAGTCATATGCGGAGTATTGTCCTTCTTCGAATGAGACGACTTCTGCAAGTTCTTTGCATAGTAGTGAGAAGGCCCGGCGGGCACGGACTATACGGATTGCCATGTAGTTCTTGTTGAGCACAAGAACGTTACAATCGAGACCGGATTGTATTTCAGGTGCTATCATAATCAATAAATCGGCGAAATCGCGACAAAATTCAACTATATTAATAGCAGAAAAACGCGAAATTTACAAGTAAAATCCTTATAGTGGTGTAGTAAAGCGTGTTTGGGGTGTGTAAGTCAGGTTGTTCGGGTTGTCGAATTTGAAAATAATAATAAGTGTAGAAGTTCTGTGTTAAATTAAATCGGACGTTTTTGGTATGGCTTGATTTTGGCCTGAAAACGTGTTTTGCAGGTGTATTTAGGGAGTGGGCAAAATACGACGGATTTTATGACTGCCATATGCCAAAACAACATTACGAATTTTAATTTTTACGAGTTGTTACACTTCTTCTGCTGTTGCAGTTTGACCTGCTACGGGAGTTTTTGGCAGCACATTTTCCGCTCTGAGGCCTTTTTCTCCCTCTACAGTTTCAAAAGTGACAACATCGCCCTCAGAAAGTGTTTTGTATCCATCTCCTGAGATGCTGGCGTAGTGGACAAAGATGTCCTGGCCGTCATCCGTGGCGATGAACCCGTAACCCTTCCTGGGGTTGAACCACTTAACCGTTCCTTCTGACATAAAAAACTCCTTTTAAGCATCTTTGCCAAAGCAAATTATATGTCATCATCCAACAGTTATGCGCCTGAGATACAGGTCACATATTTGTTGTTTTAATCCTTTATAATTATGAATTATTTCGTTTGTGCTGATTCAGCAGCAGGTGCACTAAGATGCTGCCTCATTAGTCGGCCCATTTTGAACTTAACAGTTCTTTTAGCAGGTACATCGACGCGTTCGAGAGTTTTTGGGTTTTGCGCAACGCGAGCAGCTCTTGTTCTTGTCTCGAATACGCCGAAGTCGCGAAATTCAAGTCTATTTCCTTTGCATAGTTCGGAAGTGACTTCATCGAGGAATGATTGAACGATTCGCTTTACCAGTACTCTTTTTGCCTGTGTCTTTTCTGCTATCTGATCGATAAGTTCTTTCTTTGTAACTGTTGACATAAGCTACCTCATTTCAAGAAAGACATATTGTAAAAGCGGATATATTGACATTAGGAATCTGCGGTGTCAGGGAAAATGAGTTTTTTGAGTAGCCAATTGCTCATAACAAATTCCTCAGGTCATGAACTTACCGGAACCTTCCCACTCTCCAGATAGTTAGTAACATTCGCTTTCCTTTATGGCCTACACGACCAACTATAACCACTATAACAATCTCTTAGTACCGCAAGTTACTATATAGCAAAGACTTCTAAACATCAAGCAATATTAATTTTTTTTTATTCCTGTTGGAGTATAAAAAAAAGGTCGTGGTATAGATATCTTCAAGGAGCATTATTAAGCTGATAATCAGGCCAGAATCGAGGTTTTTTGGTGTTTATTTAGCTTTTTGATATGCTAAATCGTTTTGCCGTTTTGAGTATAAAGTGTGATTAACTTCTTATTTCATAAGGATTTAGGTTGTTGAACATTTTGAGTTATCGAATATTTTGATTGTATTTTTGGGCTGAGATGGAATTGCTATTGCATCAGAGGAGAATTTTTATAGTTGTTATGTAGTTTTATTTTTTCATAAGCGGCGTTGGATTAAGTGTTAGCAGTATTAGAAAAATGTTATAGAAACAAATAGTTTGTTGACGTTTGTGCAATATGTCGGCATAATTGCCAGTCTCAAAAGATTGTTTTGCTGAATCAGGCATTATTGTGACTAAACCAAGTAACGATTTTGATTAGTGGGAAATTAAGCATCTATGTTTTCAGACAGTAACGACTCAGATAGAAAAAAAGGTGTTGGCAAGAACCGTGTCGCCGAAGTTGCGAATACATTAGAGTGGTTGATAACGGCGTTTATATTGGCGTTCGTATTTCGTGCTTTTGTGATGGAGGCTTTTCGTATTCCTACGGGGAGTATGGCAGACACATTGATGGGCGCTCATTTTTCGTTGCGATGTGTTCAGTGCGGTTACAAATATAATTACGGATTTGACCCTATAAGATACCGTATGAAGCATGACACGATGCCTGACGGTAACATCAAGCCTCCTTATTCGCGCTGCAGCAATTGCGGGCATTACCAGTCGTCGAGCGGCGCGATGTCGGTTTCTAATGGTGACCGGATTTTAGTTTTGAAATGCATCTATCAATTTTTCGAGCCTAACCGGTGGGATGTTATTGTTTTCAAGAATCCTAACGAACCGAGGATAAATTATATCAAAAGGCTTATTGGCAGGCCCGGTGAGACGATAGAGATAATTGACGGTGACGTTTATATTGATGGTCAGATCGCTCGCAAGCCTCCGAAGGTTCAAAAAGAGATGTGGATGCCTGTGTTTGTCAATGACTATCAGCCTGTAAGGCCATTGGAAGGTTCTTTTAACGGTCATATCTGGCAGCAGCCTTTCGATGTTGAAAATTCGCAGTGGAGTATCGACCCTGAAAACTCGACGGTTTTTGTTCTGGATAGTGAGACGGAAGATGTTCAGTATTTAGCTTATGATACTAATGTTGGTAATGATTTTCGTGCGACGTATTCTTATAACGATGTTTCGGGTTATACGTATAGGCCTTATAGCAGTGATTTGAAGCTTGGATTTTATGCTCGTCCTGAAAATCCGGAAGGTCTTGTCGGTGTGTCTTTGAGTAAATACGAAACTACTTACAATGCGTTTGTCGATTTTCAAGGTGAGATGGTTATAAGTAAAGTCACTGACGATAATGTTGTGATAGAATTAGCTCGCAAATCTGTTGGGCAGATTGTTGCCGGGCGGAGCTTGTTTGTTGAGCTTGTGAATGTTGACCACCAGTTGATATTTAAAGTGGGTGATAATAAGCTAATCCATGATTTGGGTAAGAATCCCGGTGATGTCGGGTCGCGTACGGTTGACATTGGGCCAGTAGCTCGAATTTTCGGTTCTGGAAAAATGAGTGTTTCTCATGTTTCACTGTTTCGCGATACTCACTACACATCTATGAATGGATCTTCGGGTCAAAAACCTACGCGGGCATCCGAGGGTAATCCATTTCCTCTTGGCCCGGATGATTTTTTTGTACTTGGTGACAACAGTCCGAACAGTGCAGACAGCAGACTTTGGACGCATAAGGGCAGAGGGAACAATGAGAGTTTCTTTCGCAAGGGCGTTGTTCCGCGAGAATATCTTGTAGGTAAGGCGTTGTTTGTTTATTGGCCAAGCGGATTTAAGCCTTTTATGAGATCACGTTTTGCTCTTATTCCTAATATTGGAAGGATGAGGTTTGTGTACGGTGGCGGGAAAGATTTTAATTAGGCCGGGATGTTAGGCCGGGATATATAGTATCGGAGGATCATGGATATGGTAAAAAATTCAACAAATTTAATTGTGGGTGTTATCTGTTTGTTTTTTGTGTCCGGGTGCGCGTTGTTTTTTGTGTCTGGGTGCGCGGTGAACAAGCCCTCTATTGGCATCCGCTATGCACAGGGTCTGCAAGGAATTCCCGGAAAGATCGAGTGTGAGTATTACGATGTTGGGGGAGAAGGGGTTGGGTATCATGATTCGGATAATGTTAATTCCGGCAGCGGGCAGTTAAATCCCGCGGATGGTACGTATCTAAATGAATTCAGGATCAATGAAGCGGTCGATATTTCTTATACCAAAGATGGTGTCGATGACAGTGAATACAACTTTGTGCAACCCAGGATGGAACGATTATATGTCGGATGGACCGAGCCTGGTGAATGGATGGACTACACTGTGACTGTTAGGCGGGGTGGTACATATTCCATTGGTTTGATGTACACCGCTAACGGCGATGGTGAGATTTCTATTTCTGTTGACGGCGAGGATGCTACGGGTCCTTTGAAAGTTGCGTCAACTTATCGTGATGAGGATAAAGAAGGTTGGCGTCAGTGGCATCATTGGAATTACATAGAAGATTTGGGCCGAATCGAACTTGAAGAAGGAACTTATGTGCTTAGGCTCCATACAGTATCGCATGGAAATATGAACTATGATTTTCTTGAGTTTAGATCAGCAAATTAAAGGAGCGGCTTTATGAAAAGATTATTAGCTTTGGTCTCATTTAATAACTGTGGGTGGAAGATATATCTGGGCTTGCTATTAGTGACTTTGTTATGTTTAGGCGGCGAAACTTTTGCGGGTGTAGCTGTTGAGGAGAGTTCGCTTGTAGTTGCTACTTACGTAGTTGACCCGCCTAACCCGATGCCGCGGTATTATGAAGGAAGAACACATCAGGGCGTTCAGCGAAGAATTTATCCGTATCCAATGAATGATGGGTTGACTCGCAATAAAGAAGATAGAAGCTACCCGATCATCTACCTTGAAAATGAATATCTCAAGTTGGGTATTATGCCTGCTCTTGGTGGCAGGATATTTTCTGCGATGGACAAAACGAATAAGTATGATTTTTTCTATCGTCAGCATGTCATTAAGCCTTCACTTATCGGTATGATCGGGTACTGGATTTCCGGGAGTAACGCGTGGGGTTTTCCTCATCATCACGGGCCCAATACTGCTAAGTCGATGGATTATCGAATTGAAGTTAACTCCGATGGCAGCCAGACTATCTGGATTGCTAACACGGACCAGCGGCACCGTATGAGAGTTCTTATTGGGTATACGATATTTCCGAATTCGTCGCTTGTGGAAATGACTATTCGCCCGATGAACCGGACGCCGCTTGTAAATTCATTTCTGTTCTGGACAAATCCATCGGTTCACGTTGATGAGAACTATCAGGTTATTTTTCCGCCTTCGGTGCAGTATGTCACTCAGCATGCCAAGCGTGAGATGACTGCCTGGCCGATTGCTGACCGCCGATACAATCGTTTTGAATATAAGGACGTAAATATAAGCTGGTGGAAAAATATCGGGGTTCCGTCTTCGTTTTTTTCATGGAATCCGCAGGAGGATTATTTCGGCGGATATGACCATGGTAAAAAGGCAGGGACTGTCTGGGTGGGGAATCATCATACGAGTCCGGGCATGAAGTTTTGGGCGTGGGGGAATAATCCCGGCGGTGACCGGGCGAACGAGGGATTGACCGATGACGATGGTCATTATATCGAGCTTATGGCGGGGGCGTACACCGACAATCAGCCTGATTACAGTTGGCTCGGGCCTTACGAAAGAAAAGATGTCAAGATGATTTGGTTCCCGATAAGAGAACTGGGCGGGCTAAAGTATGCCAATCGTAATGGTGCGTTGAACCTTGAAATATCCGAGAGCCGTAAGGCTGAAATTCGCATTAATACCACAACGCCTTTTAAGCGGGCAGTTGTAACATTAAAAGCGGGCAAAAAAATACTGTTGCAAAAAACCATTGACATCTGTCCAGCTGAACCGTTTGCGGTGGATGTTAAATTGCCGGAGGGTATTTCTGAGGATGATTTGTCACTCTCATTGCTCGATAGTAAGAAAAATGTTCTGCTTTCTTATAAACCTGCGGAATATAAACCTTCGGGCGAGGCAATACCGGAGGCTTTAAAGCCGCCCAAGGAGCCTGAAGATATTAACACTATCGAAGAGCTTTACCTGACGGGGCTGCGTCTCAATCAATTCTACAATGCATCGCTCGACCCTTATCTTTATTATGAGGAAGCTTTGAAGCGTGACCCGGGCGATTATCGAGTGAACACTCAGCTTGGGATTCTTTTTCTGAAACGCAAGATGTGGGCCGAGGCTCAGGAGAAACTTCAAACCGCAGTCGACAGGATTACCGCTAACTACACGCGTCCGAAAGACGGTGAAGCGTTGTACTATCTCGGCGTGGCGCTGCGGGCACAGGGGAAAGATGACCGGGCTTATGATTATTTTTATAGAGCGAGCTGGTCGGCGGCGTGGCACAGTCCGGCTTATTACCAGTTGGCTGAAATAGATTGCAGGCGCGGTGACTATTTGAAAGCTATTGACCATCTGGACCGCTCGCTTACGACCAATGTTAATAATCTAAAGGCATTGGACCTGAAGATAGTCGCTTTGAGGAAATTGTCCCGTATTGAGGAGGCTTTGCGTTTAGCTGGCCAAGTTGGCAAGCTTGATTTACTCGACCATCAATCGAGAAATGAATTGTTTCTGCTTGAAACTGCCAAAGGCTTAGGACAAGAGGCCGGGGTAGTTAAAAATGACTTAAATAAAATTATGCGTGACGAGGTGCAGTCGTATCTCGAACTGGCAACCGATTACAGTAATTGTGGTTTTTATGATGAGGCGATTGACATTCTTAAAAGGGTTGAGGCGAAAAGCAGCTTCCCGATGGTTCATTATTACCTTGGCTACTTTTCATCGCAGATAGGGCAGAGGGAAAAGGCTAAGCAATATTACCGGGCAGCTTCAAAGATGCCGCATACTTATTGCTTCCCGTTCCGCGCTGAATCGATTGAGGTTTTGCGAGATGCTTCAAAACTCAATCCCGCAGATGGCCGCGCACCTTACTATCTTGGTAACCTGCTGTACGAACATCAGCCTGAAAACGCTATCATCGAATGGGAAAAGTCACGCGCTTTGGATGATAAATTTTATATTGTCCACCGGAATCTCGCATTGGCATACGAAGAGGTTCAAGATGACGCGGTGAAGGCTTTGGCGAGTCTGGAAAAGGCAGTCGCTTGCTATAGCGGCGACCCGAGGCTGCTTTTTGAGATGGATAAGTTGTATAAAAAGAGCAAGGCTTTGCCGGAAAAAAGATATGCTTTGCTAAAAGAAAATCATGATACTGCCAAACTGCGTAATGAAACTCTTTTAAGAGAAGCTACGCTGGCGGTACAGACGGAAAATTTCGATGCGGCAATAGAGATTCTATTGAACAACTCTTTCCCGCAGTTCGAAGGGGGCAGAGAAAAGCGGGATACTTATCTTAATTCCTTTATCCTGAGGGGCAAGGAGCGTTTTGGAGCGGGGCAGTTGAGCGAGGCTCTTGCAGATTTCCAGGCTGCTTTGGATTATCCTATGGGCCGTTGGGGCAGGTCACGTACGGCACAGTTCCATTACCTGATGGGGACGGTGCAAGAAAAACTTGGCGAAACTGCAAAAGCCAAAGACAGTTTCCAAAAAGCCTTAGAAATAAACATCACAGATAAAGACGACGAATATGTTTATTATCACGGCCGTGCCATGGGGAAACTCGGCAGGGGAGATGAAGCCAAAAAGATTTTCGAGGACCTGTTAGCGGAAACACAAAAAGAAGGCGGCAGCGAATTTTTCAGGCAGTTCGAAGGGAGCGGTTCGGCGGATTCGAGGCTCGCGGGAAATCATTATTTAGCTGGTCTTGCTTATAAAGGTTTAGGCGAAACCGAAAAAGCCAAAGCTGAATTTAGAAAATCTATCGCACTTGACCCGGGGCGTATATGGAGCAAGGTACACCTCGATTCATTAGAACAATAGCAATGGATGTGAGAGGCATGCTGCGGTATAATGCTGAAGTTGAGTAGTAACCTTTAATTTTATGGTAAAGCATTTTTTTTTAATTATTTAATTTTATTGCAATAAAAAGGTATATATCTGCGCCTTTACTATTTGTCTACGTCTTTATTAAGAAAGGATGGATTGATGAAAAATGAGAAATGCGATTCTATGAAGAAGTCTCTCTTAGTTATTTTTTTGATTATTTGTATGGGTCTGCCCTGTTATGGTGAATATAAACTTGTGTGGTCGGATGAATTTGACGGCGGGAAACTTGATGCCAGCAGCTGGACGCATGAGGTCGGTGATAACTGGCACAATGAAGAACTTCAGGCCTATACAAATAGAAGCGAAAATTCATATGTCAAAGACGGTAAACTTGTAATCGTTGCCCAAAAAGAATCTTACCATGAAAAAGAATATACATCGGCCCGGATAATTACCCAGGGTAAACGAGATTTTCTTTACGGTAAAATAGAAGCGAGGATAAAACTTCCCAGAGGTCAGGGTATGTGGCCTGCGTTCTGGCTGATGCCTACCGATTCTGAATATGGCCGTTGGGCGGCAAGCGGTGAGATAGATATCCTCGAATCAGTTAATAATGCTGACCATATCTCCGGGACGGTCCACTACGGCGGTTCGCCTCCTAATAATACTTATTCCAGTTCGGGTCGTTATACGGAGGAGGGGATAAATTTTTCAGAGGACTATCATGTATACACTCTTGAGTGGCAGCCTTATGAAATGAAATGGTTCATAGACGGCAAGCTATACTCAACGAAAACTGAATGGTATACCAAGGGACATCCTTATCCTGCGCCATTCGATAAGCGCTTTTATATTATCCTCAACCTTGCCGTCGGAGGAAGGATGCCGGGTAACCCCGATGACACTACGGTTTTTCCGCAGCCTATTTATATCGACTGGGTCAGGGTCTATCAGACCGAAAATAAAACTCCACATGTAACGATCAAGAACCCCGCACAAAATGCAGTCATACCGGCAGATACTGCTATAAGAATAGAAGCAGACGTCAATGACCCCGATGACAATGTCGATAAGGTTGAATTTTACGATGATTATGAATTGATAGCTACCGACTCGAATGCACCATATAGCATTGACTTTGCTGCTCCGGACGGTTGTTACAAGATAAAAGTGAAGGCAATAGATAAGGAAGGTTTTTCGCATTCGTCTGATGTCAAAGTGACTAAAGGGTCTGGTTGTCCGCAGGCTCCTTTCCATGGGACGCCTTTTAGTATACCTGGGAAAATAGAAGCTGAAGATTTTGACGAGGGGGGCATGAACGTTGCTTACTTTAACAGCAATACCAGGCAAAGCAACCGCAGATATCGAAAGAATACCGATGTCAATATCCGCGAGTATAGGGGTGTATACTTTGTTAGCCGCCTAAGGGATAAAGAATGGCTCGAGTACACAGTCGATGTTACCAAGGCAGGCAAATATGATATTACTGCCTATGTCACGACCGCTTATCGCAGGAATACGAGGGACCAAAGCAAATTCCACATTGAATTTGACGGCATCGACAAAACTTCCAGCATGTTAGTTCCCATACCCAAAGAGAGATGGGCATTGACAGAAGTAACGGCAAGTAATATCGAATTGTCAGCCGGCAAACATATTATGCGTTTTGTCGTAGAAAAACGCGGATTTAATCTGAATTATTTTGAGGTCAAAGAGCACCAGGAAAAACCTGATGACCCCAATGCCATAGCCGACCCAAACAAAACCAAAGATTAACCCGTTTTTCTAATAGATAAGCGTTTGAATCGAGTGCGGCAAAATAGTTTCTTCAACCGCTTGCTGGCCAATAAACATTTTGTACGTTATTTTATCATCACTTTGATTCATGACGACGGTCGCAATTTTTCCATCTTCATTAATGAAGGACGTAGTTAATAGATGGCTTCTACTGCTGACGGTGCTTACTCTTTTCGCGTTAGGCCTAATGAATTTTGAGAAATGGCCAATATAGTAATACGACGGGGTGTAAATCAGTATGCCTTTTTTGGTGTCTGCATGAACGGGAGCAAAGCATAAGTTGTTAACATGGTTAGGCCCGCCTCTCTGGTCCAAGAGGATATTCCAGTCGGTCCATCCGACAGTTCCCTGGTTGAAATCATTTATCATAGATTGTCCGTATCGTTCTGCGTTTGGCCAATGCTGATATTTTTTTGCATCAAAACTTTCAACACATCCTTCGGTGAATAATAATTTTTTATCAGGGTATGATTCTTTAATACGTGCAAGGTTTTCATACATGTATTCACCTCCGGCCCATACTTCGTACCAGTGGAAACCGATACCCCATGCATATTTAGAAGCTTCGGGGTCACCGAAAATTGTGTTTGCTCTGTTTGTAATCAGATCCCTGTTATGGTCCCAGACTACAATATTTTTATCTCCAAGCCCTTCTCGCTGCATGGTTGGTCCGAGATGGTTTTTTAAAAAGTCTCTCTCTTCGACGGCGGTGTAAATACACGATTCCCATCTTTGGGTTGCCATAGGTTCGTTTTGAATAGTAATACCCCAGATAGGTATGCCTTCATTTTCATAAGCCTTTATAAACTTAGTATAATACAGGGCCCATGCCTGGTAATATTCCGGTAAGAGTTTTCCGCCCTGGAGCATGCTCTTATTGGTTTTCATAAATGCCGGCGGGCTCCATGGACTTGCGTATAGCGGCAGTTTTCCTCCTGCTGCTTTAATAGATTTTTTGATTAAAGGAATTCTGTATTGCCTATCATGGTCAATAGTGAAGGTTTTTAATTCTTTGTCTTCATCTGAGACGTATGTAAAGCTTGCACTGCTAAAGTCACAACTGTGGATAGGAACTCTTGCCAGGGTATATCCGATACCTTCTTCGGTATCGAAGTGGGCCTTCAAAAATTCTTCCTGTTTGCTTTTTGGTAATTTGGCAAAGACTTCTGCGGATGCATCGGTAATTGATGCCCCTATTCCCCAAAAAGTCTGGAATGTTTTATTTGGGTTTACAAAAACGGAAACTTCTGATTCAAGGGGCTGGTCGGCGGGGGCAAAGGACTTTGTGGCGGTGAGAGTTAGCCTAAGGTCGGTATTGCTGGCGGTTGTATAGACCGTGACCTTTTTTCCTTTAGTTGAAAATGCCTGCAGGTTATTCGCGGAACATTCGATTGCTAATAGAGTTAGAACTAAAAGTACGATGCTTTTTTTCATTTGATTTACCTTTCGTCTTTCATAAAGTCAATATTTGTGTGCGATGTGGGGATGTTACGGGGTTTTCTTTGAAATATCAACGATATTTTCTTTGTAAGCTCTGCGTGGTATTATAAAACATCCTTGATTTTGCCTCTTTAATGCTGTACAATCAGATTTGTGGATGTGAGGGTATTTTGGCTTAAAAGCTGCCTGAGGTTCCATCTGTTTGCAGTTTGTCTCTAATCTAAAGGGAGTCTATGTTGATGGCTAATAAAAAAGTGTTGTTGAATCACCAAGGACATAGCGAAAGGGGTGCAGCTGTGGAGAGACCAACGGTGTTAGTAATCATTTCATTAACTATTTTATTATGCCAGTTATCATGTCCGGTATTTGGTGCGGTTATCTGGCAAGATGAATTCAACGGTCCTAATCTGGACACGAATATATGGACAACTGAAGTTGGCGGCCACGGATGGGGCAATGGCGAACTTCAATATTACACAAGCCGCATTGATGGTACTGCCAATGCCAACGCCTATATCGAAAGCGGCAAGCTTGTGATAGAAGCCAGGCGAGAGGGCTACGGTGGTAAACAGTTCACCTCTGCGAGATTAATTTCCAAGAACAACCTGACATTCAAGTACGGAACGATCGAGGCTCGTATAAAGATGGCTGACTTGGCAAACGGTCTCTGGCCGGCATTTTGGTTATTGGGCGTTAATATCGACGAGGTCTCGTGGCCGGATTGCGGCGAAATTGATATTGTGGAAATGGGTTCTGCCGGAGCGATTAGTGCAGGAACAGTAAACCGTAAAGTTGACGCTACAGCACACTGGGAAAACGGAGGGGGCTATGCCGGTTACGGCCTAAGCGACTATACAGCGACGGCTGCTTATAACGACTACCATCTTTTTAAGGTTACCTGGACACCGACACTGATAACAGCTTACCTTGACGGCAGTGCATTCTGGTGGTTCGATATCAGCGGCGGGGCCGGTTCCGACCTTGAAGAGTTCCACGAACACATGTTCATCATCCTGAACATGGCTGTTGGTGGATGGAATTATGTAGAGATAACCAATCCTGCTCTAATAACAGCTCTGCCAACGGCCGGTTCGTCGGAAAAGATGTATATCGACTGGATTCGTATCAGCGATAACGCCTGGACGGAATTGTGGAATGGCAGCGACGGTGATTTTGACAATGACGGAAATGCAGACATGGTTGACTTTTCGATCTTGGCAAAATACTGGCTGGAGACAAATTGCGGGTCATTGGGTGACTGCGAAAACGCGGATGTTGATGACGACGGTGATGTCGATTTTTATGACTTAAAAGTCCTTATGTCGGACTGGCTACTTTTATAAAGCATATCTTCGAGCGAACGGTTCGGAGATTGGTGACGTGTTTAGATTGCCCGAGAGGACACCAACGATACAGAGGGCGTTTATCTGTTGACGTCGCTATTCGCCATGTCGTCGGAAAACGAAAATCAGCCCGCTTACTTAACTTCTTGAAAACGGGGGGAGATTACAGCCTGTTCGAGAAATCTGGTTAATTCGGGAGACCTTCATCTTGGTACAGACTCAAATGCAGGAGGTAACTTCTTTGAGGGTGATATGGACGATGTGATTATAGTTGGCAAGGCGTTGTCGGGGCAGGAAGTTTGGGAGCTTTATCAGGCAGGCTCGCCTTAGAAAATTTGTCATATTTTTATTGATTTTAATCAACATTTTAGCGTTGATATTGTTGACATTTCCACAGTTTTGGGGTACTCTACCGGTTATCATATTTGCCGTATTTTTTACTAAGGATAGCGGAATAATTTATGGAAGAAGTCGAGAAACCCACAGAGCAATTTGAGGACATGCGTATCCTTGACGAGCTCAAGAATTCCTATCTCAATTATGCAATGAGCGTAATCGTTTCGCGTGCATTGCCTGACGTTCGTGATGGTCTAAAGCCTTCACAGCGTCGAATTCTTGTAGCGATGAACGATTTGAGTTTAGGTCCGCGCACCAAGCATCGAAAGTGTGCCAAGATAGTCGGTGACACGGGCGGCAATTACCATCCTCACGGCGACCAGGCTACTTACGGTACTCTTGTTCGGTTGGGACAGCATTGGAATATGCGTTACACGTTGGTTGACCCGCAGGGTAATTTCGGCAGTGTTGACGCAGACCCGCCAGCGGCGATGCGATATACCGAGGCGCGGATGACAGCACCGGCGATGGAAATACTTGAGGACCTCAAGTACGATACGGTTGACTTTATCCCTAATTATGATGAGACTCGCTTTGAGCCTACGGTTTTGCCATCGAAGTTTCCGAATCTTCTTGTCAATGGTTCTACTGGAATCGCGGTTGGTATGGCGACTAATCTTGCGCCTCATAATGTTGGTGAGGTTTGCGATGCGCTTTTGCTTGTAGTCAATGACCCTGATTGCGGGTTTAAGGATATTATGAAAGTTCTGCCTGGTCCTGATTTTCCCGGCGGTGGTATTATTTGCGGCAGTAAAGGTATCGTCGAAGCTTACACGATGGGTAAGGGGCATCTGACTGTCCGTGGTAAGCTTGATATCGAGACTACGAAAAAGGGCAGGACGCGAATTATTGTAACGCAGATACCTTATATGGTTGTCAAGACGAATATCGTTACGAAGATAGCTGACTGTGTTCACGCTGGAACTTTGCCGGAGGTGTCAGATATTCGAGACGAATCCGACCGCAAGGGGATGCGCATTGTTATTGAGTTGAAAAAAGACGCCGACGAGCAGGTCGCGTTGAATAAAATTTATCGATACACACCTTTGCAAACCACTTTTGCTATTTCTAACATTGCATTGGTGAACAAGCGTCCCGAGACGATGAATATTAAGCAAATGCTTGAACATTTCATCGAGCATAGAAAAATTGTTATTCGCAGGCGTTCGCGTTTCCTGTTGAGGCGATGCAGGAACCGGGCACATATTCTCGAAGGTCTTATTCTGGCAGTAAGTGACATCGACGAGCTTATTGACATTATTAAGAAGTCACCTGACGCACCGACAGCGAAACTTAACCTGATGAAAAAGGCGCTGAAGTTTGTTGAGACCGCTACTTTGAAGCAGATTTTGCCTGAGGTGTTCATAAAAGAAAAGGGGAAAGAGGAGCAGTACCTTACCGGTCCTCAGACGGACGCTATTTTGACGATGCAGCTTCAAAGGCTTACCGGGTTGGAGATTGAGAAACTCGCGAAGGAATACTCGGGGCTCATCGAGCAAATCGAGGGCTATGAAGCTATTCTTGCCAAGGAACAGGTTTTACTTGATATTATTCGCGAGGACATCCACGAGATAAAAGCAAAGTACGGTGACAAAAGGCGTACGGTGCTATCGGAACCGATTGACCAGCTTGATATAGAGGACTTGATACCTGATGAGGAGGTTATAGTGACGGTTAGTAATGCCGGCTATGTCAAGCGGACGTCGATTGATACTTACCGCAAGCAGGCCAGGGGCGGCAAGGGTGTTATCGGCTCGGATACCAAAGAGGGTGACTTTATCGAGCATTTGTTTACGGCATCGACGCACGACTATCTGCTTATCTTTACTAATAAAGGCAAATGCTACTGGCTTAAAGTCTATAATGTTCCGAGTATGTCACGTCAGAGCAGGGGACGCAATATCGTAAATCTTCTTAAACTTGGTGACCAGGAAATTGCTTCGGTTATTAACGTTCGTGGCTTCGATAAAGAAGTCAAAGAAGGTGAGCCTATGCATTTGGCTATGGCGACGAAGAATGGAGTTGTTAAGAAGACGGCTCTTAGCGCTTACGGTCATCCTCGTGCATCGGGTGTCATTGCGATCAAGCTTGATTCTGATGACGCGTTGATAGGCGTTGCGTTGACTACAGGCAGCGACCATATCATTCTTGGTACGAGTGTCGGGATGGCAATTCGTTTTGACGAAAAGCAGGTGCGTTCGATGGGCCGGGTCGCCAGAGGTGTTAGAGGTATCAAACTTCGCAAGGGTGACAGGGTCGTTGATATGGTAATTGCACAGGAGAATGCGGCGTTGCTGACGGTTTGCGAAAAGGGTTATGGTAAGAGGACGGCTCTTGATGATTACAGAACCCAAAGCAGGGGCGGTATCGGGCTGATCAATATCAAGACATCCGAGAGGAACGGCAAGGTAGTTGCTTTGAAAGCGGTCCAGTCCAGTGATGAATTGATGATGATTACGGCAAAGGGGATTATTATTCGTACTGGCCTTGAGCAGCTTCGAGAGATTGGGAGAAATACCCAGGGTGTTCGTCTGATAAAAATAAAAGCTGGTGACAAACTTGTCGCTGCAGAAAAAATTGTTGTTGAGGGTGTTTCCAATCCGGAGCAGGAGAAAGCGGAAGATGTTTCCGAGCAGCAGCCGCAAGAAAAACCATCTGAGCCCGAATAAAAATGGCAGCTACTAAAGCAAAAGCAAAGATAGAAGAACATCCAATCTATGTGATAGCTGGAAAAGATAATTCCCTCGTCAATTCGCAATGCGATAAACTTCTTGACCAGATCATTGCCCCTGAGCAAAGACAGATGTGTTTGTTTAATCCCGATGCCGGACAGGTTTCTATTTCACAGGTTCTTGATGAATTACGAACGCTGCCGTTCCTTACCGACAAGCGGGTTGTGCTGATAAGAAGTGCCGACAAATTCATTACTGAGCATCGGACAATGCTGGAGAATTATTTTGATAATCCTTGCGCTACGGGTGTTCTTATTTTGACAGCGAACAGTTTTCCATCTAATACGAAGCTTGCCAAGAAACTTACAAAGGTCGGTAAGCTCATTAGTATAGTCGAGGCTAAGGGCAGGGAACTCCCGGTTCGGATCATTGAATACGCTCACGATGCCTACGATAAAAGATTAAATAATAATGCTGCTGGTCTTCTAATCGAGTTGACGGGTGACAATCTTGGTCAGTTGTACGCTGAGATTGATAAGCTTGCGCTGTTTGCTGGTTCTGAGAAGGATATAACGACGGGGCACATCGAATCTCTTATAGGTCACAATCGGCTGTTCAGCGCCTTTAATGTGATTGACGCGGCTCTGGCGGGTAATGTCACCGCGGCAGTTGAAAGGTTAAGGAGGATGTTTGAAGCTGACAAGAGTACCGAATATACATTCATCGGTGCTTTTGCGTATCATTTCAAGAGGATGTTCAATGCTAAGGCTCTTCTGGACAAGGGGCGAAGTCCGTATCAGGTCGCATCTGAACTTGGGATATGGGGGAATAAAGATGCGCTGTTTAATCAGTTGAGAAAAGTATCCTTAAAACAAATAGGCAGGCAGATTGAGCATTTAGCCGAAATTGATTACGCTATTAAGACCGGCCAGAGCAAACCTAAAACCGCAGCCGAACAGCTTGTCTATAAATTAGTCGCGATATAGCGGTGAAGATAACGAAGTATCTTTTCGTGAAAGTTGTTATATACATCCAGGAAATTCAAATTGTTGTTTTTCACTTTTTTGCTTTATCCACATATCAGAATCATTCTTATTATAACCTAAAAAAGCTGAGTGGGCATCATGTTGTTTAGCTCTTTTTAAGGCGGTTTCTTTGTTCGCGTTGGCATAGCAATATATACATGCGTGCGGGCAGGTATCGTATGTGCCGATATCGCTGCTTTGTGTGCATCCACATTCATCTCTTGTTGGTTTCATATTATATTTGAATCCATCAGGGTAAAACAGTTTTTCTATTAAGTCACCATCTATGCAGTGGGCCTTTTTGATTTTGTTGCCGCCTTTGGCCAGATATTCGCCGCAACAAGAATACATCTTGATTCCGTGGCATTGTGCGATGTCAGCTAATTCATTTGCTAAGTCAACCTTGGCTTCTATTGGCCAATCAAGGAATTTTATTCGGTTTGCCGTCTCGAATGCGGCAAAGTTGCGGACCACCTTATTATATACGGTGACAAAGCTGATATAGCAGCGTTCAACTAATCCATCAAGCTGCGAAGCTAACTTTTTGAAGCTATTGATATAGAAGTCTCGGTCGGTAATACTTGAGATAATAATCGGGTCGAACCGCCAGTTGATATGTTTTGGCGAATATTGTCTGCTTAGGTGTTTCAATGCTTCTATTGCTTCTGGTCTGTTGACATTGGTCTCAAATTCGCTCGGCAGGGCGGTAATAGTGTAATTGAAATAAAAATCATATCCCAGCTTTTCGATTATTTTGAGATTGTCAAGAAACGGGGCAAAGTTTTTCGACCAGAACACGAAACAGCTTACATCTTCTGGCTTTAACGATATGATATGCTTTTTTCCGCCAAATGGATTTGTCACGCCAGCAAATCCTTCGTGAATTCGGTTGAGGAACCACTGCCCGTAAAATGCAGGTACGTCCGTTCTTCTTGAGACTGATATGATTCGCTTCATTTAGTTGCCACTTGTTTTCTTATTCTACGATATGTTTTCGTGATTATGAGTGCGATTATTAATGGCATCCAAATCCAGAGAAATTCACTTGCCAAAGCTGCAAGTCCCCATGGTGTAAAGAAACTTCTGGCGCCTATGGGTGAGACCATTACCGGTGTCCAAGGAGCGAAATATCTGGTCGTATCGAAAGGTGACAATAACGCTATGCCCAGGCCTCCGTTTGTGAAGGTGTCCAGTATGCCATGAGAGGCGGTTACAACGAAGAAGAAAAACCAAATTTTCCACCATGGTTTTGAGAATAATTTTAATTTGCGAAATTCCCAAAGGGCCATCACCATGCTTAGGATGAAAGCAAAACATAATGAGTGGAAAAAACCGCGATGTCCAAGAAAGTCACCGTATTCAATACCGAATGCAAAGGTTATGACATCGGCGTCAGCAACTACCGAACAAAGAACGGCAGCGAGCCAGAACCGAAGCGGCCTTTTTTCTGTGCTTATGGTTTTGCCCAATGCTATTGGGATAAAGGCATGTGTGAAGATTGTCGGCAAATTAATCTCCCTTTATATACATAATACATATTACGCAAATACCGGCGAGGAAGGGATTTGCTTCGCAGCTCCTTCGGTGTCGCTTCCGAAACGACCGGGCAAATAAAGACGATTTGTCGCTCCGTATCGAACCCTTGTGGCAATACTTCGTATTGCGGGGTTCTCATCGGTTCATCTCAATGTAATAAAGTTAACGGAGAGGAAGGGATTCGAACCCTTGGTACAGACAAGCCGTACACAGCCTTTCCAAGGCTGCTCCTTAAGCCACTCGGACACCTCTCCAAAGGTAAGATGAATATAACATCAATTTCTCGTTTTGGCAAGGTGGGCGATATTTTTCTGGAAACAGGCGAAGAGAACTTAACGGAATCCTCTTGCCTTTGGTGTCGATTGCGGGCATAATGGTTGCGGTGTAGAGAGGCTTACTATTTTAGATTAACTTAACTTTTGGAGATAATTATGACCGTAGCTACAGCTCGTCACATCTTAGTTGAGTCACAGGAGCAATGCGAAGAACTAAAGAGCCAGATTGAAGGTGGTGCTGATTTTGTAGAAGTTGCTAAAGAACATTCTCAGTGTCCGTCGTCTCAGCAGGGCGGGGACCTTGGTCAATTCGGTCCAGGCCAGATGGTAAAGGAATTTGATGAGGTCGTTTTTTCAGGGGAGCTTGCAAAGATTTACGGTCCGGTGAAAACCTCGTTCGGCTTCCATCTGATTGAAATCACAAGCAGAACTGAATAAGTTTTGTTAAGGGAAAGTTATGACAGCAACGGAATATTTTGACAAACTTCCCAGACTCTTAATGCGGTTTCAATACATAGAAGAAGTATTGAAAATGTATATTCACACAGCCGACTTAGCGATTCATGTAAAAATGAAAGGGCTATTACATTACGAAGTTCCTGGGAAAGAACTTTGGAAACAACCTCTTGGCTCATTGATTAGAGAATTTAACAAACGTACGGATAAAAAGGATATCGTTGCCATACTTAAAGAGTTAGTTGAAGACCGCAATTTTTTCGCTCACGAGGGTTACCTATTAACTATTGAGCAACAAAAAGGTAAAGAAGATATCAGCGAACTACTTGGTCGCCTAGACGCAACGCGACAGAAAGCAGGTGAGTGCTTGAAGTCTCTTATTAAAGAAGCAAGTCGTATTAGAGGCGAAAAGATTTCTGAAGAACTTTTAGATCAATTTACAGCCTAACCAATAGCCAGAGCTTTATTGATCATTTTTATTTTCTTTTCTTCTTTTAGCAAAGAAGTCTGAGAGGATTTTGCTGCAATCGTTGGCGAGAACATCGGGGGTCACTTCGACGATATGATTCAATCTTTCATCGGTGGGGATGTTGTATAGGCTTTTTACGGCGCCGGTTTTTTTGTCATCGCAGCCATAAACTAATCTATCAATTCTGGCTAACACCAATGCGCCTGCGCACATGGTGCATGGTTCGAGGGTGACATATATGGTGCAGTCGTGAAGCCTCCAGCTTTGGACGGCAGCTGATGCAGCGGTTAGTGCGATGATTTCGGCATGGGCGGTGGGGTCCTGAAGTTGCTCTCGCTGGTTATAGCCTTTACCTATGATTTGATTGTCCTTGACGATTACAGCACCGATAGGGACATCGCCATTTTCTTCGGCAATGTAGGCCTGTGTGATGGCAGCCTGCATGAATTTTTCATCTTGATTCGTATCGTTCATGGTCAAGGAGGTAAAAATAAATAGAAAATAGGCATTAGCAAATATAAAAAAACTACCCCCAAGGGGAGTCGAACCCCTGTCACATGGATGAGAACCATGTATCCTAGGCCACTAGACGATGGGGGCATAGTCTAAAAGTCCAAGCAATTTATAAGATACAGACGTCTTTTGCAAGCAATTCTTTATATATCTTTTTATTGTCGGTTACATTGCGGCTTTGACATTGTGGGGTATTTAGATTATCTTATAATCTGAATTTGATTAAATTTTTACTCATAGGTGCACTTTGAGCGATAATATAACAGATAAGAACGCGAAGAAGTATTTTGGAAGTGGTTTTCTTATTTGCCTTTCGATTTTCCTGTTGTCTCTTTTAGTTCGTCTTATTTATCTTTATCAAAGCTCGTCGAATCCGTCATTTTATATACCTCTGATAGATGCTGCCAATTATGATGATATTGCCCGGCGATTCGCCGGAGGCGAGGGTATGGACAGCGGTTTTTTCTGGCAGCCTTTCTTTTATCAAATCTTTTTGTCGATTGTTTATATGCTTTCCGGAAGCTCAATCTTAGCAGCCAAAATTCTTCAGGTTATCGTAGGTTCATTTACCGCAGTCCTGACGTATAAGCTTGGTGAGAAGATTTTTGACCGGCGGATAGGGATTATCAGCGGAGTTGTCATGGTGTTTTATGGCCCTGCGTTGTTTTTTGAATCAGAGCTTTTGGCGGTTGGGTGGGCGGCTTTTTGGATGGTCGTAGTTTTGTTGCTGTTTTTAAAGCTCGAATCAAAACCTGCGAGTATCTGGTATTACATTTTGACTGGTATATGTATTGGCCTTGCGATTATCACGCGTCCTACCTTTGTTCCATTTTTATTTTTCGCAGTTGTTTGGCTGGCGTTGAAGTTTCGCAAAAACTTATCAATTCTTACTATCCGGATCGCGGCAATAGCGGGCGGTATTTTAATTATTACGGTACCGGTAGGTGTTGTATGTCACCATGTCATGGGAGATTTTAGAATTTTGCCGTCATCGGGCGGAGTTAATTTATATATTGGTAATAATCCTGATTATTGCCGCACAGTGACGGCCAGGCCCGGGGATGAGTGGATTGACATTGTTGAGATGCCTGCCAGAGAGGGGCTTACAAAAGACAAGCATGACGCGTTTTTCAAACAACAGGTAGTTGACTATGCTGCGGATGAGCCTTTTGCTTTTATTTCCGGTATGGTCGGCAAGGCAGTCGAATTCTTCAGTTCCAGAGAGATACCAAGAAATGTTGATGTTTATGTGGCAGGTAAATGGTCGTCGCTGTTGAGATTGCTGTTGTGGAAAGCCGGTGGTTTCGGATTTCCGTTTGGCATTATCTTGCCGTTAGCGATAATAGGTTTGATTTACAGATACCGCCTTATCCCTGGTCCGGTTCTGCTGTCCCTCATCTTGTATCCCTTATCAATCATTTTGGTATTTGTCTCAGGCAGATATAGAATGCCGATGGTTCCTGTTTTTGTGACACTTGCTTCTGCTGGATTTGTCAGCTTGTGTCAATTCCTAAAGGGTAAGGATTGGAAAAAGGTGTCAGCGATTGCGCTGATAATTTTGTTATCTGTTTTGGTCTCGACAATGCCCGGGCCTTTTTGTCAGGAAGAGCCGAATTATGAAGCTGAGTTTTATTTTTACCTTGGGCTAATGAATGAGACGATGCAAAATGGTCCGGCGGAGAAGTCTATAGAGTTTTATAATCGTTGTCTGGAAATTGCGCCGGACTTTTATCCATCCTATGTTAGTTTAGGGGCGATATCTTTTGAGCAGAAAAAAAACGACCTTGCGGTAAAATATTTCACAAAAGTTCTTGAGCTAAAGCCCGATTATCACAGGGCTCATAATGCTCTTGGTCTGGCATTTTTGGATATGGGAGAGCTGGAGAAGGCGGCAGGGTATTTTCAGACGGCATTGAAGCTTAGGCCGTATGACGAAGGGGGACACAATAATTTGGGATTGGCGTTTTCTCGGCAGGGCAAGTTGCGCGAAGCAGTCGAAGAGTTTGAATCAGCTTTGAGATTGAGGAGCGATAGCCATCAGACGCATAGCAATCTGGGAGCAACTCTTGTGGAAATGGGGAAATTAAACGAAGCCCTGATTCACTATCAAAAAGCCCTTGAGTTAAAACCAGATTACGCTGGCGCGATGGCCAGCATTGCCGACCTTTTGCAGCGACAGGATAAAAACGCAGAAGCAGTTATATATTATCAAAAGTTAATAGCTCTTGTTCCAGGTAATTCGCAGTTGCACCATAGTTTAGCAGTGGTGCTTACGAAGATGGGGGAATTAGAGCTGGCAATTGAGCATTATAAGAAGGCGATAGAATTGGTTCCTGACGCTCCTCAACTGCATCATGACTTTGCGGTCGCTTTACTCGAGTCAGGCAAAATAAAACGAGCCATTGACCACTTTAAAAAGGCTCTCGAAATCGAACCTGACAATTTTAAGACTCGCAAGAATTTGGCTATCCTGCTTTTTCAGACTGGCCAATTTGAGTTAGCTATCCAATATTTCGAGTATATTTTGAATGTTGATAAGAATTCACCTGAGATGGAAAAGATGTTGGCTATTGCTTACGCAAAATATGGTACGGCGTTTAAAAACCAATCGAAATTTGCTCAGGCTATTGTGTATTGGAAAAAGGCAATAGCAATAAATAATAACTTTATCGCGGTTCATAATAATTTAGCGTGGACCCTTTCTGTGTATAAGGACGCATCATTTTATTCGCTGCGGGATGGAGTTGCTCATGCCCAAAGGGCCTGCGAGTTGACGGAAAATAAAAACGCTGCTCTTTTAGATACTTTGTCAGTTGCATACGCATCTAATAGAAATTTCAGCAAGGCGATTGAGACAGCAGAGAAGGCCTTGAAGATTGCCCGGTCGAATAACAGAGCACAGCTTGGAGAAGAGATCAGCGGGCATCTGGAGTTGTTTCGCTCGGGGAAAGCCTTCTATATGGAACTTCCAAGTGGGGATGTCGCAGAGTGACTTTACGTTTTATGAGTTCAGAGTTACGCTGTAATCGGTGCGGGAAAGTGAGATAATAGCGGCGGAAGGATTTGAACCTTCGACCTCAGGCTTATGAATCCCGCGCTCTAACCAGCTGAGCTACGCCGCCAATTACTCTTTCGAGGTTTTACAAGATACCAATTATTGCGATAGATTTCAAATATTTTGCAGAAAAAAAAGAAAAGGTTTTTCGAGCAAGATATTACTTGCAATATCGGCCAAGGTTAGCTAATGTATGCACTTTTCGGGCGATTAGCTCAGTTGGTAGAGCAGCTGACTCTTAATCAGCGGGTCATAGGTTCGAATCCTATATCGCTCATTGCTTTTTTGCGGTTTTGGGCGTGTAATGGCTGCTCAGCACCATAGAAACAACCGCTCGAAAATCACTTCCAAATTTCGCCGCAGCTTTCGCATTTGTACTTTTTTTTCAGAAACGGGAGAGGAAACCTAAGGACCAGTATACCCAGATAGAACAATTTCCTGGAAAACTTTTCATATTCAATATTGTTACTGCCGCAGTTTGGGCAGGACGGATTTATGGCTTCTGGCTTCATATCTTTGTCTTCGGTTTCATTTAAGTCAATGTGTGTATCGGTTTCGAGTATTTCCAAAGCCTTGTCGGCATCAGATTCTCTAACCTGCAGTTTTATGCCTCGGTTTGCACTTGCAAAAAGCCAGTGCATTGATGCAAAATTCTTTCCAGCCAGAAAGCATTGTATGCCGTTTGCCTCTAATTTTATTCTTGCAAGTTCGGCTTGTGACGCAGGGTCCGGGCCATAAGAAAAATGACGTATTGTTACGAGTTTGTTAGCCATAGTATCACCTTGCCTTTAGTTATGTAGCTTTACTTGCAAGTTTTGATGTTGCATAGAAAAGCATTTTTGCTTGCTTGTTTAGGTTGTCTATTTTCACAGTTAGATTAGGTTGTTTGAACTCATCTGGATATATTAAAGCAAAGATTTTAAATACAATAGACACTGTTGATAAAACTGCACATAGGCTATGACGCATTAAAACCTCGTTTGGGTTTAAAATATTCATGTTGTAGCCAGAACCATCTTGTTTCTCCTCTAAATTTGAAAATACTGTCAACTCATTAGGATGAGCACCCCAATCGATAGTATCTTCATAACAATTCCTTGCTTCTTTTGTTATGCTTTTTGACTTTGCTTCTAAGGCTTTCCATATTTTTCCAATAGCAAAAACTTCTCTACACTTTTTCTTATGAGCTTCACTATCACACCTTTCTGTCCATATTGTGGCATATTCGGGATTCTCAGCTATATAAAAGGCGTACAAGCTGTTTTCGATGCAAGCTCTTAATAATACCCAAGTTTCAGTTATTTGTCCGCTGAAAGAAAGCCTTACAGCACCAAAAAAACAACCGTAAGCCCTCGCAAATAATGAAATTGAGATAAGGCCTTTTAAATCCGAATGAGATAACAATTTAATCGCATCTTCAAATATCTCAGCTGCTTTGATTAAACATTCACAATAAGGTCTTAACTCCAAAAAGCTCACGCCGATATTAAAAAACGCAGCTTTAATATTCTTTGAAAGTACGTCTTTGCCCCAGTTGGTTTCTTCAAGTTTGCTTAAAAGTTCTGTAAAAGAAATTTCGCTGACATCTTTCCCGTCTTGCTTGGCTTTATGCCCTCTCTTGTTTTTCTGTGAAGAGTGTTCTCGTATTTTCATAGCTTCACCTTGCCTTTTACTTTAAACACAACATTACAACAATGCTGATACAAGCTGCTATTGCAGCTATCGCCGCCCATATACAAGACCATTTTGCAGAGCTACACGCTTGTTTTGCTAATTTTGAAGAATTTTCTGCTGAAATACAAGCATTGCACATCATCTCTGACTGTAGATAGGTATGTATGTTGTGGTAGAGGGTATATGTGTCACGAGCACCATCGGCAGAAAAATTGTAAACTCCGTATTCTTTAGCAATCTCTTGTAAACGTACAGGCCGCTCTTTTTCAGATAATTCACTTATTTCTTTTAGCTTTTTTTTAATTTCTTCATTTGTCATTTTTTCTCCTTTTGGGTTGCTGCATTGTTCTTTATATTATTGATAATAGAGTACCACTATTTTATTGTGTGAGCAAGGGATATAGGGGAAATTGCGGGTGTGTGTGAGATATGCCTGGACAGTCAGTTTTCGCTTGCTATTTTTGGGATTTTTGGTTATGTTTTTAGGCTGACACATCGGTTATTAACGAAATTTAAAAGATTTAAGAGGATAAATTTATGTCAAAGCACTTCAAGTTTTCAGCAGTTATTGTAATCACTATGCTAATTTCAACGGTATGTTTCGCAGGGGGCGGCTATAAGCTGGTATGGGAGGACCAATTCGATGGTGACAAGATAAATCATGAGAATTGGGGCCATATGATCGGCGATGGTGCGCTTTATGGTATTCCTGACGGTTGGGGCAATCACGAGCTGCAATACTATACCGAAAGAAAAGAAAATTCATATATCGAAGACGGCAAGCTCGTCCTCGCAGCTAAGAAAGAAGATTATCAAGGCATGAACTACACTTCGGCGAGAGTGGTTTCGCATCATAGGAAGGATCTCAAGTACGGCAAGATAGAAGCGAGAATTAAATTGCCATCGGGTAAAGGTCAATGGTGTGCGTTTTGGATGATGCCGACGGACTCTGCTTACGGCAAATGGCCATTGAGCGGTGAGATAGATATTCTTGAAGCTACGAACGCGTCGCCTGACAGGGTTATGAGCAGTATTTTTTACGGCGCTCCGTGGCCTGGAATGGAACACATTTCGCGATTTTCCGAAGAGGGGTGGGAGAAGAAGGGCGACCTGTCGCAGGAATATCATGTCTATACTCTGGAATGGCAGCCTTACGAGATGAGATGGTACTTCGACGGGAGGCTTTACTCGGCACAGAACAAGTGGTTCACTACGGCGGCGCCTTATCCGGCACCGTTCGATAAGGAATTTTATCTGCTCTTTAACATCGCGGTAGGGGGCTCTGGGCCTGGGGACCCGGATGAGACAACTGTATGGCCTATGAAGATGTATGTCGATTGGGTAAAGGTATATCAGTCCGACAACCTGCCGCCAATGTTGAAAATCTTAAGTCCTAAAGACAATGCCAATGTTCCGGCGGGTAAGCCTATCGAGATAAAGGTCGAGGCATTGGATGTGGACGGCAGTATTGACAGGGTTGAGTTTTATGATGAGTCAGATGAGTTGATCGGGAAGAAAACTTCACCGCCTTACACTTTGAATTGGGACACCGGCGACGGTTGCTACAAGGTGACGGTGAAGGCTTACGATAATGATGATTTTGTGAACGCTGCCCACGTGACATTGACAAAAGGTGTAGGCTGTCCGCAACTTCCGTATCACGGCAAGGCGATGAGCATACCGGGGAGAATCGAGGCCGAAGACTTCGATAAGGGCATACAGGATGAGGCTTACCATGACAGTGACAGGGGCAATAACGGCGGGCAGTACCGCAAGAACTCGGATGTTGATATTGTTATCGGTGAAAAAGGTGCAGGCTATGCTCTTGGGTGGATGATGTCGGGCGAGTGGCTTGAATACGCTGTTAATGTTGCCAAGAGCGGTAGTTATGATGTCAAGTTCAGGGTAGCTTCGGAGCCTGGTACCGGGAAGTTTCGTCTGGAATTTGATGGTGTTGCCAAGACGGACGCTCTGGAAGTCGGCAAGACGGGCGGATGGGAAAGCTATACCGATATCGTTGTAAAGGGCGTTGAGCTCGAAGCTGGTGAGCACATCATGAAATTCTTCGTCGTTTTTGAAGGGTTGAATCTCGACTACATTGAATTTACGCCAGCAAGTAAGTAAACCTAAGGCGCGCTCCAAAGATACATAAGCTGAGGAGTGTTAAATTCGTAGAGCGTATCTCTGTCTATCTTTAGGATGGCATTGGTTTTGGCGTTTAGAAAGTTCGCAAGCGAAAAGGGCTTTTGATATTCAATGACGAGAGCGTCATCTATACCGGCGAGTGACTTAATTTCTTCTATCGCTTCATCGAGGTATCCGATTTTATCTATTAACTTTTCTTCAAGTGCTTCGGCGGCGCCATAGATGCTGCCGTCGGCTAATCGCCTGACCTGGTCGATGTCAAGTTCGTCACGGCTGTCAGTGACAATATTAACGAAGCGTTCGTAGGCGGGCTGGATAAGTTTGTCGTCGATATATTTCAGCTGTTCTTCGGTTGGTTTGCTAAATGAGCTTGGCCAGTCTTTTCTCCGGCCCGACTTTACAACTACCGGATGGATGCCGAGTTTTTCTTCGAGCAAATCCTCCAATACGAGGTAGCCCATTATTACGCCGATCGAACCGGTAATTGTGGTAGGTTCGGCTACGATTTTGTTACATGCTGCCGAGGTGTAATATCCGCCCGACGCGGCGATGCCCTGCATGAAAGCTACTATTGGTTTGTCCGTTTCTTTGCGGTATTTTCGGATTTCGTTGTAGATATTGTCACTTGCGGAAATGGTTCCGCCGGGCGATGCGACTTTAAGTATCAGTCCCTTGACTCGCTTGTCTTTTTTTGCCGCTTTTAATTGTTGGAATATGTCCTGAGCGGTTTCACTATTGATGATTCCCTGAATATTGATTATGGCGATCTTATTTGAACGCGGCCCGGATTGTATGACGGCTTCTATGTATTGGTTTTTCTCGCCGGCGGAAAAGAAAACTACCACCCCTAACAAAAGCATGAACAGAGCAGCGTTGCCGACGATGACCAGCCCTATTAAAACGCCCCATAAGACTTTCCACCCGCTTCGTTTTTTTTGCGGGCTTGACGTTTCATTGATTGCTGACGGTGGAGATTGGGGTATGTCCTGGTTATGTTCAAAATCCATAATTGAATCCTTTCAAAAAGTGTTTCAGGATTATTTCAACTTTTCACTTTGTCGGCTTTAGCTTTTTCTGTTTCTTCTTTTGGGCGATGTTTCCATCTTCGGTGCAGCCACCAATATTGGCTTGGGTCCACACGGACAAACTTTTCGATTTCCGCGGTGTATTCCTGCGTTATCCATCTGAGCGGGTCATCCTTGTCGGCCCATTCTTCCGGTAATATTACTCTATCTATCGCTATTTCGAAATAAAATTTATTTCCGACCCTTCTGCTGTAAGCAATACCTATCGGCAGGTTATATGTCATCGCTAATAAGCCTATACTTTTGTAGGTACTGGCTTTTCTGCCGAAGAAGTCTACGAACAATCCTTTTCTGCCAGCGTCCTGGTCAGCTATAAAGCATAGTGTCGCTCCGGATGAGCTTATGTGTTCCATCATAGCCGAAGCGCCTTTCTTGTCGATTATTTTTTGTCCGGCGCGTTTGCGGACGCCGTACAGATAGTCGCTGATAAATTTATTGTCTAATGGGCGGGCAATACTGTAGGCATCGAAATCGAAAAGTCCGAGCATATATCCCATTATCTCGAAGTTTGAATAATGTGCGGCTATCATCAAAAAGCCATTGCCCTCTTTCATGAGCCACTTTGCGTATTCGCCTTTCTTGAAATTACAATAGTCACGCCAGTTGGATTTTTTTACAAGTCTCGGTGTGAAAAGCATGTCCACTGTCAACATTACGATTTGCTCAAAGCTTCTTTTGCCGGTTTCCCACATCCACTGCTCGTTTTTTTCCGGGAAACTTTCCCTGAGATTATTCAAAGCTCGTTTTCTGCCTCGATGATAATATTTCCAGAGACATCTGCCCAAAAAGCATGCGAAACGCAGATTAGTTTCGATATTGAAGAGATGGAGAATAAATATGAGAACCCTGACGCCGGCATAGCTTATCCAGTCTTTAAGCAGATTTCGTTTTTTTCTTTTCTTTTTCTTCTTTTGAGTAGTTGTCTGAATCATAAACAGCGATTTTAGAGCAAAAAAACGGTTTGTCAAGGGTAAGAAATATTCGTTACTTTGTTCGGTTTGTGGAGGTTGGGTTGGTCCTTAAGGGTAAGTTTTTTTGGGATTTTTGCCGATAAAACAGTTTTTTTTGTAACAAAAACCGATTTTGAGCGTCTAATAGTATAAAGCCCTGCAATTCAACGCTGGCAATATAGGTAATCTAAAAGGCCATAATATTGACAAAAACCCTTTATTTGTATATAATTGCGAAGATAGGGAGCGTTTTTTTATGGCATGGTGGCAACATAGGCAACTATGGTGCTTGTGGTATAGTCTCTACAGGCAATATTGCCCAGTATGAGGTGCTATGGTAGTGGTCCATGGGTGGCGACTAATTGGATGGACGGGATCTTTATGCTTAGATATTTTCGTTTAAAAAATTTAGTTTTTTCTCTTCTATGCGGCGGTATCGTTCTCGGTATTACCGGTGGCTGTATTAGTGACCCTGCGGCATTGTCCAAAGAGGCGGACGAACAGGTTTACAATATTATTGAAAAGAAGTGGCGTGCGCGATTTGGCTATCAGGCAAATTACCGCATTAGCGATGTTGCGGCCTCTCCTAATGATATTAAAATCAAACCGAGTGACATCGACCCATGCGAACCCATAACCCTTGTCAAAGCGGTTGCAATTGCTACCGCAAATAATCGTGATTACCAGACACAAAAAGAAGAGCTCTATATTGTCGCGCTTGACTTGACATCGCGTAGGCACGACTTTGAACGGCAGTGGTTTGCAACCTTCGATTCATCTTACAATCGTGATGCCGCAAATGAGAGGATAACGTATGAGCCTGAATTCGGCTTTAGACAGTTGTTGGCAGAGGGAACCGAAATCAGCGCGAGTATCGCGTTGGACTGGATCAGGTTTTTAACCGGTGACCCATCGATGTCTTTGGGTTCGGTTTTAGCTGCCACAATCAGACAGCCATTATTGAGGGGCGCTAACCGTGACATAGTTCTGGAAAATCTTACTCAGGCGGAAAGAAATGTGTTGTATCAGATTCGCAATTTTAGCCGCTTTAGAAAATCCTTTGTAGTCTCGATAGTTGATGACTACTACCGGATATTACAGCTGAAAGACAGAGTTACTAATGCTGATAATAATTATAAAAGACGTTTGCAGTCGAAAGAGCGTCTTGAGATGGAAGCTGACGCTGGGCGAAGAAACCGCTTTGAGGTTGACCAGGCGGCTACTGACGTGCTAAGGGCCAAAGACAGCTATGTTAGAAATCAGCAGGCTTACGAGCAGGCGTTGGACCAGTTCAAGATAAGGTTGTCACTGCCGACGGACCTTGATGTCGGGCTGGATGATAAAGAATTGAGTGCATTGGCCAATATGGAAATAGTACCACCAGAGTATGTTCTTGCGTCAGCGGTAGAGGCTGGTTTGATTGGGCGATTGGATTTGGCTACGACGAAAGACAGGATCGATGACGCCCAAAGAAAGATAAATGTCGCAGCGGACAACCTTGGTATTAAGCTTGATATTGTTGGTTCTGCTAACGTAGGTTCGGGCGGTAAGAGCGATTTTACAAATTTACAGTTTCATAATGGTACTTATCAGCTTGGTCTTGATGTTGAATTGCCTCTTGACCAATTGGATGACCGTAATACTTTTCGCAAAGCAGTAATTTCGCTGACTCGTCAAAAGCGTGAGTATGATAACGAACGTGCCGAAGTCAAGCTTGATATTCGTCAGGCCTATCGTCAGTTGATATCGGCGGCGGAACGATACGTTATTCAAAAGAACAGCTTGGCACTTGCCGAAAGCCGAGTCGAAAGCACGACGCTGCTGCTTGAAGCGGGGCGTTCCAAGACCAGAGACCTGCTCGAATCTCAGGACGCTCTTCTGGAATCTCAAAACGCGGTGACAGCAGCTTTGGTTGACCATACAATTGCCAAGTTGAACTTTTTCCGTGACATTGGAATTTTGCAGGTGAAGCCTGATGGAATGTGGATTCAGTAAATAATTATTAGAGCGATTAATGGATAACGACTCGTTGGGACATAAAAGCAAAAAATTGTCGGCACCGTTCCCTGGTATACCGAGGTATCTTCGATAAGACTGGTGCGAGGCAGGTTCCTTACAAGCTTTGACCTTTCCAAGTAGCAAAATGTTTGCGTTGTAGATGAAGATGTAGCGGTGAAGCTGTTCGCTTTCGAGGACCCGATCGAATCGCTCAGGCACGAATAACTTAGCGACCAACAAAGATTTAAAATAGTCTCCGACGAAGTCGGTTTCTCCGTAAGTCCCGTAAGGGACGCCTTACGGCGGAGTCCCCAGAACAACCATTTCTCATTCGGGCTTCTTAATTCTGAATTCCTCAAACTCACCCGTTTGTCAAAATCGGTCAGTTTGAGTATCTTATACCAATGCAGGTTCGAGAGCTTCTTCGACTTCTACAGTTTCGGCGGCTTCTACAGATTCTCTTATTTCTTCGGCTATTATTCTATCGTTAACAGCGTCAAGTTTGTAAGGCTTAAACGGAAGCGCCTTCTCAAATTCAATTACCATGCGGCATAGTTTTTTGTCTAAATCTGTTTTGCGATATACTTTCCCGATGCGTGTCAGGCAGACGCTGTCGAGGGAATCTCCCATGCCAAGAGCTGGTATGTAAAAGTAAATCGTTATCGCTTTGTCAGTTGCGGGCAGTTCCTTGTCGGCTCGGCAATTAAAAGCGACTGCGGTACTCGTCAGGTCGTGCATCCTGCCGTGGAATAGAGGCTTGCGATAACCCTCAGAAAACCAAACTAACCAATCACAGCGGAGTCTCTGTTCTTTACGGCGGTTGGGACCATTATACATATATACATCCTCCAAAGCTGCTAACTCGAAAGGGCAAATGCGAGGTAACTCTTTTCACGAGGTTAACTCTTATCCCCCATTTCCTCCTACACAAATACTTCTGTTCTACACCCAAACTATAGCTAATAATCAACCATTTGCCAAATCGCCTATTGCGGAAAAATATTGCATAAAATTGGGTTCGTTTGGGTTTGTTTTTCACTTTGGCGAAAAGGCGTTTTTGTTTATAATTGCTTATTGGGTAAGGGTTTAGGTTGCCGGAGCGGGCGGGTAAATTGGGTTTGTTTTGCATATTTAACATTTTTTGATTGATCCATCTTCGTCCTTTGGACTTCGCCGTGACAGGCAGATTGACATGGATTCATATTGATTACCTAAGGCACAAGTAACACAGATTTTTATTGCCATAAAGATACCCCCGCTCTGAGATTTACAATTTACTATTGATAATTACGTATTATACCAGAAATTCAGGCAAAATCAAGATAATACTACTTCGCTAATCCTCCGTCGCCAAGGCTATGGAGGACAAGAGCTACGAAGTACAAGAAGGCGCTGAGTCGCAAAGGATTGACAATTCGTCGTTAATTCCGGTAAGGCGCCGGGCTCTACGTGTGCCCAGTGTTTTTCTGGACAACTTAAAATATTTCTGCTCTAATTAATACGGTAAAAAAGAGTAGTGAAGATAGAATCATTTGCTTAGCCATAGAGGAAAATAAATGGAATTAAAAGGAGTTTTCCATATGTTTCAATTATTGTTTGGTATCTTTATTCTTGCACTAGGCGCTGCACTAATGTGGTTTGGTGGACATGCCGCCACTAAAGGTTGGGAAAAATGGAGACAGACCAAATCTATTGCAAAAGTCATAGATAACGCTAATACCGAAGATGAAACGGCTAAAGCAACAGAAAAAAAAGCTAAAGGTATTAGAGCAAGGATGTGCGATATCATCTCTGGAGAGTTCAATCGATTGATAGGAAAACAGCTTGATCCTTGGATTTTTTATAACGTTAGAGGAGTTCGTCTAAAAAAGTTTGATGATAAAAATATTTCGATGTCTGGCAGTAAATATGACGATCAATCAAAAGCGGTTTTTTTTGGTTATATTGAGCCTTATATCCAAGATGTTATTAAAAGAAAGATAGAGGAAACTGTCGAACTTGCCAAAGATAAGAAGGTTCCTCTTTCTATGGTTCTTGGTTCTACAGAAGCAAATCTTTCGGGCGGAATAGATACTGTCTATCATAAAATGCAGGGTGTTGACAGGGGGTTGCGAGGCGGGGGAGATCCTGAGAGTGTTCCAAAGCGAGATGTTTCTTTTGAAGTTAAAAAGATGAACGACTTTCTCGATAGGCAAATAAAAATAGCTGAAGATTTACATTTTGAAATACATAAAACAGGCGAGGCGAATAAATATTGAAAACTACAGGGAGAACTTTATGCCAGAGTTCAAATCTTGGAGAGATTTCTGGAAATTTGAGCAGGCAACCAAGAATCAAGCACGTTACGTCCGTGCTCCAGAAGTTGAAGCGATTCTAGAAACTATCCTACAAACGGCGGAAAAACGTGTAGATGTTTTAACAAAAGGGCAAATTCTGTGGCGAGCTCAGCTTGGCTGTGAGTGGGAACCCATTTACGAAGAGGGCGAACATATCGATGATAGGCCTACTCCCCATTCTCCAAAGAGGATGAAGCCATTAAGCGGGCGTGCGAATGAGGGTCGAGCTAATCCAAAAGGGATTCCATATCTCTATTTAGCCACTAATCGTGATACGGCTCTTGCTGAGGTTCGTCCCTGGATTGGATCCTCCATATCAGTCGGTCAGTTCAAAACGTTGCGAGAACTGCGTTTAGTCAAGTGTACTACAGACAAAAAGGGCTTCCTGTTTTACACTAAAGAACCTTCGGCAAAAGAACGCGAAGAATCTGTTTGGGTGCATATTGATCAGGCATTTGCAAGGCCAGTCAGTCCTAGTGATGATATCGCTGATTATGTACCCACACAGATCATAGTGGAACTCTTCAAGGCAAACAATTATGATGGAGTTGCTTACCGAAGTTCACTAGGCGATGGATACAATATTGTGTTGTTCGATATTGAGATGGCTAAATTGACCACTTGTTTTTTGTTTCAGGTTAAAAGCATAGATTTTGAGTTCAAAGAATCCGCGAATCCATACTTTTTTACCCCGACTTGCCCGACCCCATAAGGGGGTTAACTCTGACGGATAAATATTGAAGAACCAACGGAAACTTGTTTAAAGGCAGGGAAATATAATGGCGGCAGAAGAACAAATAACATCTAACTATGACGGTATTATAGAAGCACTCAAGCTTATAGTTTCAGGCGGTATTGGTGCGGCAATTATAGGCATTATAGGGAAGTTGGTTGTTGATAGAAAGTTGCAACAGCAAAAGGCTGAATATAACAAGTTATTCAACAGGGTTACTAAAATCCATGAGAAGGAGTTTGAAGTACTCCCTGAAGCATGGTTTAAAATGCAGGATGCTCTTGGACGTATTTCAAGCCTTGTATCGAGGATAACACTCCGGCCAGATTTGGATAGGATGGGGGAGGCTGCCCTTGAGGAATTTATGGCTAAATCCAAATTATATGAACATGAAAAAAAAGAATTACGTGAGTCACCTAATAAGCTTGATTATTACCAGAAGACAATATTTTGGCATGACTCACATGAAGCCCAACAGGCTTTTCAGGACTTTCATAACTACATAATCCGCAATCAAATATTTCTTACTTCAAAGTTGCAGGAGCAGTTTATGAAACTTGATGATATTATGTGGAGTGCTATTGTTTATAGGAAAGAGGGTGAGGGTGGTAAGGATTCAGCTAGTAGGGAAATGCGGATGAGTGCTTATAAACAAATTCGGGATGACGTGGAACCCATTAGAGATGAAATAGCTGATTTGCTTCAAAAACGCCTTCATTACCATGATGCGGATTAAATCTACGCACTTTTTTCAATCAACTGCGTAAGGGGATTTAACAGGAAATTCAATTTTTTAAGATTTTTTTTTGAAATTAAGTTATCGGAAAGAGGGGGGGGAAGTTACCTATCTTAGTTTAAACGGGGCGGTTTATTGGCTATAGGCAGGGGGCGGGGAAAGAATTTAGAATTTAGAATGTAGAATTTAGAATTGTGGGGCGGTTAAGTAAGATGGGTAAAAGCTGAGATTTTTCGTAACTTTGCCTGGTTTAAACAAGGGGTGGTGGGTTTGCGGCGGTGTGAAATAATGACTCAAGGTTTGAAGTTTGAGTGGTCGATAATTGTATTAGTGAAAGAGCATGGCTCTGAACAATGACCAATCAGGCCATATTGGTTTTACCTTGTGGTTTTCAGAAGATTGACATTCAAGGCTGAGCGGGAAAAAGCGAAAACTACAGGAATAAAGCTAAAATAAAAAAAGGAAAGAGCCATCAAAAAAATAGGGAGAGCCTTAATCGGTTCTCCCATTTTTATTTGCTAAGGATTCGCGGTTTAAAAATGGTCATCTTCATCTTTATCGTCGTTGTTGCCAAGAACCATATTTACAGCTTCTAACTCACCGGGTCTAAAAGGCAGTGGTTCATAGAAGGCCAGATTAATACGCCTGAGGAACTTATCAAGCGAATCGACTCTGCCTATACGTCCTACTCTTGTAACTTTTCGCAGTGAATCTGGCAGTTCTGTGTTCGGGACGTAGAAGTAAACCACTAATTCATGGTCCTCAATAGGAAAGTTTTCGCTGGCGTGACATGAAAAAGCGACGGCTTTGCTTGAGAGGTCGTGTACCACTCCATGCTCAGGGTTGCCATTAAGGTCCCTTGTAAACCAGATGACCCAATCACAGTTAAGTCTTTTCTCTGTACGTCGTTCATCGCCTACATACATCCTTTCACCTCCATAGTTCTCCCCTGCCTCCATCACACCCCTCTGGGTAATTTATACGTAATGTTTTGGTGATTGCCAAATTTGTAAGATATAGGCCTATAAGGTTTGGTATTGCGTGCTAAAAAAGGGTCAGTGAGTATTATCGCCCCTGTTTTTTTGACGGCGGGGCTAATTGTTTGTGACACCCATACGCTGGTTGCTTGGTACGATTACGGTTGTAGTTTGAGTGGAGGTGTTTCCGCAATTATCGTTTGCCTCGAATGTGATGGTATAAGTTCTGTCGTTTTTGGATTCGCTTCTTTTTGCCCTTAGATAGAGGCTTCCGTAGATATCTACCATGACGTCTTCCATGGTATTGTCGATTGGGGCGATAGAGTTTGGCTCATTGATGGTGACGTCAGCAATCCTTATTTCCGGGTAAAAGTCGCAATTATCAAAAGCTGAGTATACGGGCATGATTTGAATCATCTCGTTATTTGGTGGCCAAAGTATATCAGGCTTAACTAAGGCGTGAAAGGTTGGGGGCTCGGTGTCTTTGAGAGTTATTTTCTGCTGGCATGATATTGGTGCGCCTGAGGCGTCGGTGGTTTGCCATTTTCTTGTAATCACTACAGGGCATTGGTCGGAGTAGGAATCGGTATAAGTGATAGCTGGTTCAGGTTCATATCCGCAAGGGTCGGCTATTGCTGCGTGGCCGGTGTAGCCGGGGCCTGTTGGAGAGTCGCAGCTTATTGTTATATCCGGAGGGCAACTGATAGTTGATGCGTTGGCGTAATTGCATAGCAGAGCCCAAGCCGCTAATACGACAACAAACCAAATGATAGAACTAAGAGATTTTTCCCTGTTTTTCATAGTTCCCGCCTCTTTTGAAAAACCTGTATTGGCCAAATCCGTTTGGTTTGTCCTATAAAGCTGTGAAGTGTAGATAAAACCCGCCCAAATCTACGAGGAAGTATTGTATCATAATCGCCCATTAAAGTCAAGTGTAATATGGTTGCGATGAGAGTTTTGCGTGATTGGCTTTTGGGTAAAAAGCGGCTGAAAAAAAAGCCCGCGTTTCATTTGGCTTATGTTTTATTTAGTCACCCTTCTCAATAGCATGACTTGCTTTATTCCAAATATTATGAAAGCACGGGCATTAATTACTTTTAGTTACTTCAATTTTTATAAGCGCAGAACAACATCGCCTAATATACTTAGAAAAAAATCTATGTGGCCTCTCAAGCATTGTAACTCCTCCTGAGGTTTCCTCAATATTGGTATTATACCGTATCGGGAAAAAGCAGTCAAGAAAAAAGATATTTCCTGCCAACTATTTCAGTGTCCTTAGCGCTTGTTTTGTATACGCAGAAACCCTTAATTTTTGTAGATATTGCGTATTTTTCGTGCAAAAAAGGCTGTAAGTTTTCACGCTCACAGCCTTTGAGTTTTTGTTAATGATGAGGTTTATTTTTTCCTATGATGTTTTATTCTCGGTCTGACATTATGCATAAACCTGACGGTATCAGTGTTTTCGAATTGTTGCCCGCTCGTCAGTTGGCTGTTTAGAGTGACATCAACAAAGACAGAGAATCCGCCGTTGAGATACAAGTTGTTGATACAGCCGTTGTGGATTAGAAGCCTGGAAAGGTGTCCCTGCCTCCTGAAACAGCTGATAAAACAACAGTATGATTATTGCATAAAAACTCTGAAAAGTCAAGTGTAAAGTCGTGTTTGTTTCAATTACGTTTATCCTATAATCCTTTTCAGATGTGGTATGCAATCTATTATTGTCGAAGAAATAGCAGCCGAGACGAAAAGCAGCAGTACTATGAGAGGAATGGATACTATTGGATTGAAAAGCGTTGCATCGAATCCTAAATTTAGCATTATTTGTATGAAAAAGGGGTGTGCCAAATAAATACCAAAGCTTATTTTTGCTGTCTTTTGTGTTATAGCTTTGCTGAGAACGTAACTTTTTATAGAACCAAGTAAATAAAATATCGCAATTGACATCGGGATAACGGTAATGCTTGTGTAGCTATAGAAATATTGACCTTTGTCAAGATTGGTTATTCGTGTTAGGAAATAACATCCAATGGCGGTTAAAAGGCCGGACAGAATGAATACAAGCAAAGCAGGGGTTGTGAATTTTTTGTGATTGGCATTTCCTATTAAATGACCGGCAAGTAAATAAGGTGGGGACAATAGAAGCCAATTAGTAAGAACATTATTGTTGTTGAACAAGAATGCATTGAGTGCAGAGTTGACGGCTGCTAAGCAAAACATCAATACGCAGAGTGTGAGAGTTTCGTTGGTAGTCAAGTTTCTTATAAGCTTTTTTGCAAAAGGGATAAAAAGGTATGCGATAGCAAGCATATATAAATACCACAAGTGATAGTAGGGGGACGAGAATTGGCGGATGAAATCCATTATAGAGATTGGTTCGCCGCTCAATAAGCCTTTGGCAGCGAGGATGGAACGATAAAACAATGACCAAAATATCAAAGGTATGAGTATCCTTGGAAATTTCCTCCTGTAAAAACTTGATATGGACTCGGTTTTATTTGATTTTAGCAGTAGAAAGCCGCTTGTCATGATAAATACAGGCACGCACCATCTTACAAAAGAGTTGTATATGTCAGCTGCCCACCATTCGAGATTTCCGAGGCTTGCTTTAGCTAAGAGGTTTCCTGAGACATGCAAAATAACAACGGCAAAAGCAGCTATAATTTTTGTGTTTTCTACCCAAATCAGTTGATTGCTTGTAGGGCTTTTCATCTTACTCCCGATTAAGTTGGCAACATACAAACAGAAGATAGATTATACCTTGAACGTAGTGGGAAGTCAACGGCAAAGCAGTGCCTGCAATTGTCTTTGATTTTCGGGAATTGGCGTTAGGGTATCAAAGCGTCTCGTATGTGCTGATTCCATTTGTCGTTGTCGATATCGTACAAGATGAAATCGTTATCGAACTGCCAGTATGCCCAGCTCCAGCCGTATCTTTCAGCGGATTGAGTTATGAAATTCAGGTAGCGTGTTCGTGAGTCCATTTGTGCTTTATCAAAGACACCGAATTCTCCTAATAGTAAAGGCCTTTTATGTTTTTTCGACCAGGCCTGCGCTTTAGTAAAATCGCTGAGGATGTTTTGTTTTTCTTTGTCAGTGCCGAGCCACTTGATTCCGATTTTGTCTTTATAAGGTTCCGCCCATGAAGCTCCCTGGTGTGTAAAGTTCATTGGTTTGTAGTAATGTATCGTGGCAATAATATTGCGGTCGTTGCGTGGCAGTTTAAGCTCGTCGAGATGGTCGATGCCGTTCCAGTGCGCAGGGCCAATAACAACCGTTCGGTTCGGATTACTTTGGCGGATGATTGCAAGTGCCTGTCGCATATAATCATTCCAAAGTTTTGGCGTAATGCCGCGGCAAGGCTCATTGAGTATCTCGAATATAACTTCGGCGGGTGCATCTTTATAAAGCTCGGCGAGTTGGTTCCAAAAGGCAAGGAACAATTTTTTTGTCCCTTTCGGGTCGTCCCCCATTGCGTTGAATTCATGCAGGTCAAGTATGACCGCTAAATTATTTTTCAGTGCATTAGTTATCGCCCAATCCAGAACCTCAAGCCAGTGGCTGCTAAGAGCAAAGTTTTTGTTTTTGTCCATGTGTTTGAAGGGATGCAGGTTGATGCGAACGGAATCGAAGCGGGCCTGTTTTAGAAGTTTGAAATGTTTCTCCTTGAAACGTGCCTGTTCAAATGATGACCATATCTGGTCGTATCCGATGATGTTGACTCCTCTTCGGATTTTACGGTTTTGGTCAAAAGCATCATCCATTGACTCGCATCCCCCAAAAAATAGAGCAGGAAACAAAAACAGAATCCCAGTAAGCAGGAGTTTACGAGATGCTTTCACTTTTGCCCCCTGAAAGGTTAACCTTTCTTTTTTGTTTTCTTTGTTTTTTTCTTACAGCATTTCTTTCGGCGTTTTTTGCCCTGTTGTTCAAGGCATAATTCGCATCTTTTGTCGCTGCACATCTGACAGAAAAAACAATCCTTGCAGTTATGCTTTTTCGGGTCGGTATCATCCGGCACATAAATCCTGCCCGGCAATCCCTTTATTCTGATAAATGCCATTTTGAGTTCTTCTTTTTTGAAATTGAATTGTCATGATTATATGTTGCTATTGGTGGATGTTCAAGTGCGGTTTGTTGCCGGGGGTGTTGTAAGAATAATTACGCCTGAGAGGATTCGAACCCCTAACCTTCGGTTCCGTAGACCGATGCTCTATCCAATTGAGCTACAGGCGCAAAAAGTGTAACGGATTTCAATATAACCATTTCAGGCTTGTGTTGTCAACGGTTTTTCCTGCTGGGATTAGAGGTAAGTACTTCGGGAGGGGCTATTGCTCAGTTCTGGGGCAGGCCAATATATATTCGGTGATCTCGCTTAGGCTTGCTGTTGCTACGCAAACAGTACAATCGGCTGCTCCGTAGTAGAAGTTTAGCTGGTCGGTTTCTTTTGTTATGGTGACACCAGTTGGGAATACAACTCCTCCGACGTCACCGACTAATTCGTAAAGTTCGCGCGGGCCGAATACCCACTCATCGCTTCGTCTTAGTACTCGCCACGGCTCATCGAGGTCCAGCAGTGCTATACCCATTCGGTATATCGCTCCGCCTGTGGTATTTCGTACGCCGTGATAAAAGAGCAGCCATCCATGTTCAGTTTCTACCGGCTGACATGCCAAACCTACACGGTGACAATCCCAGTAGGCGTGACGTGAACGAATCAAGAGTCTGTGGTCGCCCCAGTGTTTTAGGTCCGGGGAAAAGCTAATCCATATATGAGCCTCACCTCGAACTATCGGGCGATGTATTAATGCGAATCTGCCTCTGAATCTGCGTGGGAACAGACATGCGTCTTTGTCTTCCGGAGGGAGCAAGCCTCCAAGTCTGGCAAAAGTTTTGAAGTTTTTAGTTATTGCAAGAGATACGACCGGTCCGCCTTCACTAAATGATGTATAAGTAATGGCGAATTGCTTTTGGTCCTCAAGCCAGATTATCCTTGGGTCCTCGAGTCCCCATCTTTCTTCTCGGCTGTTGTGGTCGGCTTCGAGGGTTGGCTCGGAATCAATCTGCCAGTTGCTAATACCGTCGGAACTGCGAGCGACAGTCAGATGTGAAAAGCCTCGCATATCCTCTATGCGAACCAACAGCAGAGTTTCATTGTTCAATTTGATAGCGCCTGGGTTGAATACAGCATTTACAGGGTAAGGCCACATCTCCGGGGTCAATATTGGATTGCCCTTGTGCCTTGTGAAAAGTTCCTGTGGAGCTTTTTTCCCTGAATTATTCGGCATAATTGTATTCCTAACAGTATTGCGTTTATCTTCTATCTTAAGTCGGCAACAAAGGGCTATATCTGTAAACTAAACTGGTTTTTTATGTAAAAATCGGAATATAACAAGCTAACAATGCGTGGTCAAGGGCTAATATAGCGACTTGTTGACGCCAGAGGGTTTTTTTGCTATTTTCATGGGCTTTTAGAGAGGTTAAATTATGAAGATAGAGCGTCTGGTTTTGGGGATGTATGAGACGAACTGTTATGTTCTCGGCGCCGAGGATGGCAATGACTGCGTTATTGTTGATACGGGCCTTGTGGCTGAGCCTCTCGTTGATTTTCTGAAAAGCGGTGAGCTGAATCCTCTGGCAGTGATTCTGACTCACGGCCATGCCGACCATATCCTTGGGCTTGGGCTGCTTGGTCAGAATTTTCCCGATATAAAAGTTTATATCCACAAACTTGATGCCGGCATGCTCACTGGCGAGACCGAAAATTTATCGGAGATGACCGGCGTGAATTTTAGGACCAAGCCTGCTGATGTTATAGTCGAGGATGGCGATGTCATTGATGTTGCGGGGATAAAGCTTGAAGTTTTGCATACGCCTGGCCATACTCCGGGTGGTATTTGTCTATATGCGAAACAGGAAAATGTTGTTTTTGTCGGCGACACCCTTTTTGCCGGCTCTGTTGGACGTACCGATTTTCCGAATGGCAGCATGACTCAATTGGTAAAAGGCATAAAAGAAAAACTCTTTACCCTGCCCGGCAATACAGTTTGCTATTCTGGTCATGGCGACAAAACTACCATCGAGCAGGAAAAGAAGTATAATCCATTTTTGACATAACTTAAAAACTATGGGAAATGAGTATGACCGAAAGCGAAAAATTAAAAGTCCTTTTTCTTTGTACGGGCAACGCATGCAGAAGTCAGATGGCTGAAGGTTGGGCGAACTATTTAAAATCAGATTCGATAGTCGCGTTTTCGGCGGGTACGAACCCGGCAGGGCTAAGCAAAAGAGCAACTCAGGTTATGGCAGAAGCGGGGGTCGATATTTCCGAGCACACTTCAAAGTATGTCGATGATTTGGCGGGTCTTGATTTCGATTACGTGGTAACTGTTTGTGATAACGCAAAAGAGCAATGTCCGGTATTTTCTGGGGATGCGAAGATGGTGCATAAAAGCTTTGATGACCCAGCTGGTGTGATAGGGACTCTTGATGAGGTTCTTGGTGAATTTAGACGGGTTCGTGACGAGATCAAGGCTTTCGTCGAAACTATGCCCGCCAGCCTTGAAAATGCATAGCTAATTCCGATGGACTATTTCAAAAGTTGCCTAAGTTACCACGGAAGGGTCGTTTTTTTAGGGTGCGGGATTTTTTTGGGATATTTCCGCGAATTTTTGGGGCGGGGAAGTTTTTCTATATCGTTAGTATTTAAAAGCACTTACAAGCAGGATTCGTCGGGCAGGTGGCCCTTACCCCCTTGTATTGGTGGGCTTATAGGTAATAAAGGCGATTAATAAAGATATTTTTTTCCCTTGACCGTTAATCAAATAGCCGATACTATAGCGGTTGGAAATGATGAGAACAAGATTGCGGACTGTTACGTATCTAAAGTTGAGTTTTGAAAGATACTGACAGGGTGGCAAAGCGACGTAAGGCTTTGCTGTATGGGTAGTTAGTTACAAAGACGCTATAACGCCTGACAGGGCTTTTTAATATCTGCCAATTAAGGCGTTTGCAGTGAAAAAGAAAAGTGAAACAGAGTGAAACGAAATCTGTCTGAAAAAGTGAATTTGTCAAATCCTGCAAAACAGCAGTTATCATGGATTTTAATGGCAAATTGTTCTATAAAGCCGACTACAATATCGCCTCAGATAAATCAAAAAACATGATTTAGGCGATTTTTGATATAAGAATCCGGCGAAAATGGATTTCGTTTTTCACGCTCACTTCTTTGCAGCTATCCTATCCGTATTTCCTGCGATTTTTCTCCATAGATGTTGTTTTTACAATTGAAAGGTGGAAATAATGGATGCCATATTGATTGAAATAGGCCTGCCGGGAGCGATTTTATCAGTTATCTGTTTTATTTTAGGTGTAAGTTTAGCCACAGTTGTTTTTCAGATGATCAATCGCGCCAAGGCCAAAACTTTTGAACATGACCTTGACAGACAAATTGAAGGCGCAAAGAAAGAATCAGAAAATATCATTAAGTCAGCTCAGATAGAAGCAGCGTCGGAGACTATCAAAAAGCGTGAAGAATTTGCGAAAGAAGTAGAAAAAACCCGTGATGAACTTCGTGAAAACGAGACGCGGCTTAGCAAGCGCGAAGACACTCTCGAACGTCAGGTTGAGCTGATGCAGGACCGTGAAAAAACCCTTAAATCTCAGGAAAAGGGTATCGAGACGAAGCAGCACAACCTGAGTATTAAGGACAAACAGCTTAATCAGGTTATCGCCCAGCAGAAGAATCAGCTATTAAAAATCACCGCATTGGACATTGAGTCAGCCAAGGAGCTTTTGCTGACGCGGCTTGAAGATGAGTGTGAGCATGAGATGTCTGCTATGATTCAACGCAAGCTCGAAGAGGCGGAAGAGACAGTTAACCAAAAGAGCCGGGAAATTATCAGTACTGCGATTCAAAGATATGCCGCCGAGCAGACATGCGAAGCGACGGTTTCGACGGTTGAGATTCCGACTGACGATATGAAGGGCAGAATCATCGGCAGGGAGGGTCGAAACATTCGTGCCTTTGAAAAAGCCACCGGCGTTGATGTTATAGTTGATGATACGCCCGGTATGATCGTTGTTAGCGGGTTTAGTCCGGTGAGGCGTGAAGTAGCAAGGCTTTCGATGGAGCGGCTGATACAGGATGGCAGAATCCACCCATCGCGAATTGAAGAGCTTGTCGAGTTGACCCGCAAAGACATTAACCAGAAGGTATTGCAGACCGGCAAAAACGCAGCTGTCGAAACGAATGTTCGAGGCCTGAGCAATAAGATACTTAGCCTGATAGGTTCGCTGAGCTACAGAACCAGTTATGGCCAGAACGTGCTTCGACACAGTATTGAAGTGGCATTTCTTTCGCAGATAATGGCGGAAGAACTCGGACTCGATGGAAGCATCGCGAGACGGGCAGGACTTTTGCACGATATCGGTAAGGCATTGGACCATGAGATCGAGGGCGGTCATCCGGAGATTGGTATGAACTTCCTTAGGAGGTTTAATGAATCACCTATCGTTTTAAACGCAGTAGCCGGTCACCATGGCGATGTAGTAGCTGACAATCCTTATACGCCTCTGGTAAGTGCCGCTGATGCGATAAGTGCATCAAGGCCGGGTGCCAGAAGAGAAACGCTGGAAAGATATATCAAGAGACTTGAAAAGCTCGAAGAAATCGCCACCGGATTTACTGGTGTTGAAAACGCATACGCAATTCAGGCAGGGCGTGAAATTCGTGTGATAGTGAATGCTGATAAAATTGATGACGAATCAGCGATGAAAATAGCGCGTGACATTGCCAAGAAGGTTGAAGACGAGATGACGTATCCTGGTGAGATTCAGGTGACATTGCTGCGGGAGATTCGCTGTGTTGAATATGCCAGATAGCCTCATACTTGAAAGTAAATAATGAAATTAAAAGTTCTTTGCATAGGTGACATAGTTGGGCGGCCTGGCAGAAGGGTTCTGGCCGACGAGCTTTTCGCTCTTATTAAGGGACGTGAGATTGACTGCGTGATAGCCAACGCGGAAAATGCCGCGGGCGGTTCAGGTATTACCCCTCAAATTCATGACAAGCTTTTGCGTTACGGCGTTAATCTGATTACGCTTGGTGACCACACATATCGTAAAAAAGACATTGTACCGATATTAGAAACATCCGAAAGTATCGTCAGGCCCGTAAATATTTCTGAGTTGGCAGCAGGAAAAGGGGTCGCGTTTTATAAAACCGGCAAAGGTCCTGTTGTGGGAGTGGTGTCGCTTATAGGCAGGATTTTCATGAAGCAGGCGGACTGTCCTTATAGCGCTGTCGACAAACTTTTGCCTAAGATTGCTTCGCAGGCGGATATTATCTTTGTCGATTTTCACGCTGAAGCGACGAGTGAGAAAATAGCCATGGGTTATCATCTCGATGGGCGGGTTAGTTGTGTATTCGGCACGCACACACATGTCGCGACTGCTGATGAGAAGATACTGCAAAAGGGCACCGCATACATTACTGATATCGGTATGACGGGTGCTCATGATTCGGTGCTGGGCAGAAAAAAAGAATCGGTTCTGAAATCGTTTCGCACGCAGATGCCGGTGCCATTTGAGATTGCGACCAGCGACGTAAAGATAAGCGGCGTGATTGTTACGGTTGATAGTAACAGCAAAAAAGCGGAACACATCGAGAGAATATCGGTGAATGCCGAACACGAAGATTCCAAAAATCTTGATTCTGATGACGGCAAGCCTGAACCTGTAAATGGGTTTTAATTAGATGGCTGATGGGGGGCACGAAGTAAAAATTAATATCTGATGGTTAGTAAAGGGCTGAAAGTTTATGACTTTTGGCCCTTTTTTTATTCGGTAATTGTTTGTCAATTCAGAGCTTAGGGGTTTTTTGAGAATTTTCTAAAAAAACAGAAAAAAAAGATTTTGACAGCTGACAAGTGTGTTATAATTCCCATAGGTCAACCTTGGGGAAGCTTTCACTGAGAGAGAAGTCATCAATAGGGGGTGGTGAAAACGGCGCACCGGTAGTGTTTGGATATTGAATATTAAACGTACCGGTTTGCAAAAGATTTAATTGGGATAATTAAATCATGGGAGACCACGGCTATGTCAGGGAGGATGCATAGGCCTTTGGCAGCAGTATTGATAGTTTGCTTGTGCGGTTTGTGCTTTGGTGTTGACATCAAAGTCGATGCTGACGCAACCGGCGGCAATGACGGGACAAGCTGGTCAGATGCCTATACGCAGTTGCAGTCGGCTTTTGCGGCAGCCGGCAGTGGGGACAAGATTTTAGTAGCAGCTGGAACATACAAACCTGATTACGATGTAAATTCAAGTACGCACACTGGCGACAGGATGGCAACGTTCCAACTTATCAATGGTGTTAGCGTTAAGGGCGGATATGCAGGTTTCAGTGAGCCGATTCCAAGTTGCCGTGACATAAAGTTATATGAGACCATCCTTACAGGTGACATTGGAATTGCCGATTCGAATTCTGATAACAGTTATCATGTTGTCACTGGCAGCGGCACCGATGCAAATGCGGTGCTTGACGGTTTTACAATTACGCAAGGCTATGCGGACGAGGCGGTTAATGATGGCCGCGGCGGCGGGATGTACAACTTTTCCGGCAGCCCTACAGTAAAGAACTGCACGTTTGTCGAAAACTACGCGTCAGCAATGGGCGGCGGTATGTTTAATCAGCTTTCGGCCCCGATGATTACCAACTGTACATTCATTCGAAACAGGTCGAAGTAGAAAGGTGGAGGAATGCGAAACTACGAGGACAGTCATGCGACTATAACTGACAGTGACTTCATTGAAAACAGTGCAGGTGAAGAAGGTGGCGGCCTGAACAACCGTAAGAACAGCAATGCTGTTATCACTAATTGTAGATTCATAGGCAACACAGCACCTTCTGGTGGTGGAATGGAAAACCATGTAGGTAGGGCGACACCAACGGGTGAACCTGTAATTATAAATTGTCTTTTTGTTAATAATGTTGCTGATGCCGGCGGCGGGATGCGAAACAATGACCCAAACCCAATAGTGATAAACTGCACATTTAGTAATAATACCGGAAGCGGGATGTCCAATCGTGGTGGCAGTGTACCGATAGTGAGCAATTGTATTTTCTGGTCTAATACAGGGGGCAGTTTTACAGGTTCGAGTGTGCCGGTGGTGACATACAGTAATGTCTGGGGCGGTTTTGCCGGAGCGGGCAATATAGATGTTGATCCGTTTTTTGCAGATGCTGCTGGCGGCGACTATCATTTGCGGTCCCAGGCAGGCAGATGGGACCCAAACATTAATTGCTGGGTTCAGGATTCCGATACCAGCCAATGCATTGATGCCGGCGACCCTAATAGGGCGATAGCGAGTGAGCTTTATCCTCATGGTGATGTTGTAAATATGGGTACTTATGGTGGTACTGCCCATGCCAGTAGCTCGCTGCTAAATGGCGGCAACATTGCTGACCTGAATTTTGACGGTATTGTTAATATGAATGATTTTGCACGTATCGCGAATTTATGGCCTAAAAAGGAATTATTTTTGCCGGAGGATTTGAATCGTGACAATGAAATAAACGGTGGTGACCTTTCGATTTTCATAGATAATTGGCTTTGGCAGTGAGCAGATAAATTTTTCACCAGATAGCGAAAAAGCGGAACAACCGATTTTGTGCATCGTATTAACCAGTGGATGGCTCTTTGAGATTGGGCTGAGTAGGCCAATGAGAGTTTTATGAAAATCTGTTCCAATTAGGCGAAACAGAAAAATAAAGCCAAAAAGCAAAGAGACATTTAAGGGGGCGAGTGAGAACTCGCCCCTGGTTATTTTAGGGATATGAGGCTTCGTGCCATCGTGTGGACGCGGGGCCGAAGGATACTGATGCTTTTTGAAAGGCTGTGGGTGCAACGCTCGCAGCCTTTTTTTATTCCTTACAGGAAACCACGGGTTTACCCGTGGATGAATGCAAAATCCTTGTCTCTGGGAATAGCAGAGGTAAGGTCGGTTCCAAAGGAACCGTTGCGGCAAGTGCCCTGGGCATGCCCGGGGGAGTCTACAACCTGGATTTTACGGATGAAGACGTGCAAAAAGGCTGAAACTTGTTAGAGTAGAGTTTATAGAACCTATTGTTTTCCGTAGATTTTTGTAAAATTATTAAATCTGATTGGAGGAAGTCATGTTTTGTAATTGTGTAAAAGGGCTATCGAAGATTTGCCGAGCAAAATCTCGGGTATTTGAAACTATCGTAATCATTTTGGCGGCAGTTCTTTTTGTATCCGGTCCTTTGTTTGCGGGAAAGGGGAAGGTGAACCCTCACACGGCTAAGGCTCGGTGGTCCGGCCATGTAATAGATTTTCCAGAGATTACAACTGACGGGCAGGGCAATGTATGGATGGCGACAATTGAAAGGCCGACGAAAGATAAGTTTATAGGTATCTATAAAATCGAAGGCGAAAAGCAAGAGTTGCATTGCATATTGAAACCTGAGAAAATGACGGGCATGACCCGGCCTGCGATAGCACCATTAGATGACGGCTGTGTCGTTGCCTTTGGTATTGAAGTAAAGGATAAATGGCAGATATGCTATGCTTTTGTTAAGGGCGATGATGTAAAAAGACAATCGGTCAGGAGAATTGAGTTTGAGGGTCCATCTAATATTTCGCCGGCGGTGGCGGTTGTTGGCGGTAAGGCGTATATTGTTTGGGAATCGAACGCCGGCGGCAGGCGAGCAATCTATTCATGTGTTGTCGATGAGAAAAGCCAAGGTGATGTGAAAAGGATATCGTCGGATAAATATAACAGCTATAATCCGTCAATAGTTGCGTTGGAAGATGGGAGTATGTTCGCGGCGTGGGATTCGGTTAGGGGGCAAAGCGCAGACATATATGGTGCGTGGTTTAAGAAGGGTTGGCAATTAGAAAAACGTATCACATCCGATGCTCGTATTGAGCGTCACCCACACCTTGCCTCTTACAAGGACCAGCTTTGGATGGCGTGGCAGGCGCAGAGCTATACGAAACTTCGTGTGAACAATTCAACAAAGCAAAAAATTGCAGTTGCAAAAATAGAGGGTGGTAAACTTTTGGCACCGAAAGACTTGTTCGAAAAGATATCCAAAAAGAAAGATTATCTTGTTCGTCCTCGTATTGGTTTTGACAGTAATGGTACGCTTTATCTGACAGCTCGTGATTGTATAGGTGTTCATGGGGGCTGGCAGCCCGTGGTGTGGACGTATTCGGGACAGAGCTGGAGCGAGAAGAGAGAGCTTTTAGATGTGCAGGGCAGATGGCACCCGGTGAGTTTTACTTTTGGCAAGGATGGCTTTGTCGGTGCGGTTCAGCATGACGACATACCGACCGATTGGAACATGGACTATGGTGAGCATGCGGGGTGGAACAGCGATGTTGCGGTTAAGACTCTGGCTATGCCAAAGCACAGCAAGCTGGTATTAGAAGAGTTGGCGATGCCTGCCACAAATTTTTCGCTTGTCAAAAAACAAAGGATTTGTAATGCCGGTCTTGAACGTCAGGCGTGGAAGCATGACGATAATGATATGAAACTTTTCTTCGGTACTCTTCACGACCATACGGACCTTTCGGTGTGCAATCGCAGGTATAATGTTCCGGGTCACGACCTTTTTGCTAACGTACGTGATATTGAGTTGCTGGATTTTGTTGCGTTGACAGACCACGGTTATAATTTTGACCAGCCTCAATGGGACTATAATGCTGAGCAAACACGCGCGAATCATGACGAAGGTATGCTGCTGACATTTCTCGGTCAGGAGTGGACGTCGGGTGACATTGTTCCTGCGGCAAAAGACGCGAAGGTGAAGATGAATCGCTATGGGCACCATAATCTTATTTACCTTGAGCCTTATCAGGACAAGTTTTACGATTCGATGGATGGTGATATTTCGCCAACGCAGCTTTGGCAGCAGTTAGAGGGAACAGAATTTGTTTGTATCCCTCATCAACTCGCCGACTGGGCGGGCAAGGGTAAGTATAATCCTCCAATCGACTGGACAGAGCATGATGAACACTTTCAGCCTGTAGCGGAAATTTTCCAGAACCGACAGTCGTATGAATACCTCGGTGCTCCTCGTCAGGCACGCGATGCGACGCCTTTTAAGGGCCACTTTATGCAGGATGCGTGGGAGATGGGAGTTGTGATAGGCGTTATCGCAAGCCCCGACCGTGGCGGCGGTGACGGTAAGGCTGGCGTGTGGTCCGAAGAGTTTACGCGGGAATCGATATTCCGTGCGATACAAAAGCGGCATACATTCGGTACAAGCGGGGCGAAGATGGCTTTGAAGTTCTGGGCAGATGAGGCGATGATGGGAGATAAAGTAAAACATCCGCAAAAGTCAATAAGGTTTGGCGTTGAAGGGCTTGCGAAAAGTGCAATTAAGGAAGTTGTGATATTTAGAAATAACAAGGTTGTGTTTCGCAGTGAGCCGGGCAAAAAAGAATTCAAGGTCACTTGGACAGATGAATCGCCGCCGAATGAAAGGCTTTGGTATTATGCCAGGATACACGCAGAGGATAATGAACTTGCGTGGTCAAGCCCGATATGGTTTGTTGAATAAAGAATGAATCCAAGTTTCATCATGTTCGCGAAAGATTAAGACTGATTTTATGAGACGTCTAATTAAGTGCGTGATAATCGGCTATAGAACAGTTTAATTTTTCGTGTTCGCTTTATGCCTGTTGCAGCTTCGGGTGGCGGCATCAGAAATACTCGCCCTACAATAAGTAGGGCTGCGTTTTCTTCTTTGCCAGCCTCGTCCTCACGACGGCCTAAATGCGAACAGAAAAGATTAAAATGCTCTAAAACGGCATAAAAATTTTGCAGATGACGGTAATACACCTTAGACTTTAACAAAAGGTTTTTGAGTCTTAAATTGGGGGTGGTTTATGGCCGACAAACGCAAATTTGGCGAGTTGTTACGGGGAGTTTTGCTTTTCATTCCGACGTTGTTGATTCTTCCTGTTTTGTTTATTCTTGCGGTGCCTATTAAGCTGGTTAAGTTTTTGTGGCGTATAGTGAGCAATTACATATCACAGCTTTACAAAAAGATACTGCTTCTCAAACTTACCGACGTGACCCAATAAATTTTACTGTTCGATAAGTCGATAGCTGACGAAGGCGGCGTATTTACTGTCTGGCGACCATGAAGGTACGTTGATGGTTCCTTGTCCGCCGAAAAGTTCAGCGATAATTTTTGGTTTACCTCCATCGACCGGCATGAGCCTTAATGCCACGTCTTTATTTGCTGGATGGCCTTTCACGGATTTGTCAAACGAAACAAAGATAATCCATTTGCCATCTGGTGAGGGATGCGCGAACCAGTCGGCGTAATCTGGGTCGGTAGTGATTTGTGTTTGGTTTTTACCGTCGGCGTCAATTCGCCAGATTTTCATCAGGCCTGTGCGTTCGGAATTTATGTAGATATATTTCCCATCGGGCGAATAATCGGGTCCGTCATCGAGTCCGGGTGCGTCTGTGAGTCTTGTTTCCTTGCCGCCCTCGACAGGTATTGTGTAGATATCATATTGGCCGTTACGTTCGGCGCAATATGCGAGAGTTTTACCATCTGGTGACCAGCCGTGCCAGTACGATGGTGCGAGTTCGGTTACAAGTTTCGGTTCGCCGCCCTTGGATGGCAGGATAAAAATCTGTGAGCCTTTTTCGGTATGGTGACTTACTACAAATTGTTTGCCGTCAGGAGAGAGTCCGTGGTCATTATTACAATGTGTCGCAAAGCCTGTATCGATAAGTTGAGGCTTGCCGCCATTGACGTCGATAGTATATATTTTGCCGCCTTGGTTGAATATCAGTGACTTTCCATCCCGTGACCAGTTTGGTGCCTCGAAATGTTCCTTTGCCTGATAGATGATCTTTCTCTTTCCGGTTTCGATGTTGATAGTTTCCAAAGTACTTTCCAGAATTGGTCCTGACATATTTTCGGCTCCTTTTTTTGGACTTGTAATTTTGACATTTGAAAAAACAGCGGTTTCCTGAACATCTTTTTCGTGCGAGCAGACCATGAGTCCCACATGGGCGGGGTTTTGAAGGGCGACCTGCTTGGTTGCAATGAGTTTTAGTGTGTTGTCTTTTTCGATTATGTGATAGGTGAAGGTGTTGCCTTGTCTTGAGAGTTTTATTTTTACCGGTTCGGTGGGTTTTGGGATGTTTTGACATTCATCTTCGGTCATTTGTCCAACGGAACTGCGGTATTGCAGGCAAATCAGTCCGTCGCCGTGAACGATGGCATCTGCGTAAGCTGAGTTGTGCTCGAGGCTTTGACGTACCATCAAACCAGCTTTTCGATGAGGATTGACACCATCGCCAATCAGCATAACGTCAGCGGTCAATGTGAAATCGCCGGAAATCGTTTTGTATACAAAGTGAAACGCGTCGGTATCGTTCCAGACATTTTCGCCAGCGGTGGTAATGGTGTATTGTTGTTTTTCGGCATCGTATGAGACTTTGCTTTGCTGATTTATCTGGCCTATGTCGGTGCTTTGCTCAAATATGCCTAAATTCTGGTCGGCGGCAAACGCCTGAGGTAGTGCAACGATAACGGCCAATAGGGCGATAATTTTTCGCATGGTGGTTTTCCTTGAAAAAGTCTGCAATTCGATTCTGCTGATATAGTAAGGCAAAGGCCTGGGGCTGTCAATCAGCAAAAAACGATGGTTTTGGGGGGATTATAAAGAAAGAATTTTTTCCTTGAATTGCTGAACAGAGGTGATAAATATATATTATATTCTAATGGGGAAGCATGTTTTAGAACTGTATTTTTTTGGAGGGACCTAAAATGCAGGTCATGGAGTATTTAGACAAGTCCGGTGTCAAGTACGAACTCAGCGAACACAAACCCACCTTTACCGCCCAGCACATGGCCGCCGAAGAGCACGAGTCCGGCGAGTTTGTCGCCAAGCCAGTAATCGTTAAGGTTGACGGCGATTATATGATGTGCGTTTTAGGGGCGTGCTTCAAGATAGACCTTGGGGCATTGAAGGTTCAGCTTGGCGCTGAGAATGTCGAGCTCGCCCGGGAAGAAGAGATTGCAGGTATTTGCGGCGGATGCGATATTGGCGCTGAGCCTCCATTCGGCAATTTATATAATTTGCCGACGATAATGGATAAGGCTTTGGAGATGCACGACCATATCGTTTTCCAGGGCGGCACGCATGAGTCGGCGATACGTATTAGTATGGCTGACTACACGAAGCTGGCCAAACCGCGAATGATGGAGTTTGGCTATCACACTACTTACTGATTCGCCATCTGCAATTCGGATACGCACAGAGAGTTGGGGCCTTATTTGTACCGCAGGCCGTACGCTTGGGGTCTATGAGGTTTTTGTAAAAATACTTAACTTCCAGCCATTCTTATTGTATAATATAAGATTAAGGTACTGGTAAAATTGTTATCTTTTGGGAGTTAATATGTCAGGTCATTCGCATTGGGCAGGAATAAAACACAAAAAGGCGGCCAATGACGCAAAAAGGGGGAAAGTCTGGAGCAAAATCGCGAAGGTTATAATGGTAGCTGCCAAGCAGGGCGGTGGTGACCCAGCTCAGAATCTTACATTGCGTTACGCGGTAGACAAGGCCAAACAGGCAAACATGCCAAAAGATACCATCGCAAAGGCTATCAAAAAAGGCACCGGTGAATTAGGCTCGACAAATTTTGAAGACGTGCTTTACGAAGGTTACGCTCCGGGCGGGGTGGCGATAATGATTGAGGCCTTAACCGATAATCGCAACAGGACGGCACCGGAGATTAGGAGAATTTTTGAGAAAAGAGGATGCTCCCTGGGGGCAAGCGGATGTGTCAACTGGATGTTCACCAAGAAAGGACTTATTATTGTTAATACATCGGCGATAGAGGAAGATACTCTTATGGATATCGTTCTCGGTGCCGGTGCTGATGATATGGAAAAAGTGGGAGAGGTTTACGAGATTACTTGTGAGCCTTCAGCATACGATGAGTTGAAGCAGGCAATAACTGAAAAAGAAATCCCGATGGAAGTGGCGGAAATTTCCATGATACCTCAAAATACCATCGCTGTTGAAGATGCTGATACCGCGAGGAAAATACTCAGGTTAATGGAAGCTTTCGAGGACCACGATGATGTTCAAAATGTCTACGCTAATTTTGATATAGCTGACGAAATTATTAATGAGCTTGAGTAGGTTCTTCTTTTTCTTTCTTTAAAAGTTCTTCTATGCGCTGTTTAGCCAAGTCATATTTTTGGTCCCCGAGTCTGGAGAAAATCTTATAGTCTGGATACATCGTCTGGAACTGCGTCCTGAAATCATCTTCGATCTCGATTGCTTTTTGATATTGGGTGATGGCGTCCTCGGTGGCCTGCATTTTTTCTGAAAGTTGAGCCGTTTTAAACCAAAGTCTCGCCGAGCCCGGATAGCAGGTGATAGCACTATGCATATTTTTAAAGGCTTTTGTTAAATATTCTTCGTCTTCCTCTTTGGGCTCGACATTGCTGTATATGATATAGGTGTCAGCAAGGTTTTCATAGAATTTAAAATTGACGGGTGACCGTTCTATAGCGTTTTTAAAACACAAAACCGCTTTTTCGAGTATTATGGAGTCGGGGTTCTGTGCTTGCCGATATTTTCGTAAATAGATTATGCCGTTAAGGTTCAGAGCAGTCGGGTCGAGCGGGTCATCTTCTGCGGCAGCGGTTAAAAGTTGATGCGCGTTTTCAGGGTTTGTCAACGCCTTTTGTACTTTAGTTCCAGCTTTTACAACCGGAACAAACACGTAGCTGACATAAGCGAGCGTTAGGATTACAGCAGAGCCAGCAATAAATAATTTTGAAGAGGTTTTTGGCTGCTTGACTACGTAGGGAATTGCTTTTGCCTGATGATTGGCGGCAATTAGACATGCCATAACCGCCCAAAGCGTGGTGTAAACTCCCGGTTCAAAAAGAGCAAAGTCTATAAGGTTGTGAATAAGTACGCCGATGATTCCGCAAAACATTGCAGCGATAGTGATGTCGCGATTCTCTGATTTGTTTTCGCCAGCTGTCAAAAGCACAAAGCCCGCGATGAATACAATGACCGGCATCAGGTATAAAATAATCGAGGCAGCAAAAACCTGCTCGGATGATCCTCCGTGAGGCATTTTAATAAGTAAAGGCCTAAGCAGCAGCATCGCTAACGATACAATGGTTAATAATATGATTTTTGTTTTAAGTGTGAGATTTCCGGTGCTGTTTTCAGTGGGCACGAGCCTGGTATCAATAACTTTTGACAGGGGGATAAAAAATAAAACAATGAATCCCATGAATCCGACCAGACCATATTGCGTTAGCATTGACAGCAGAAAATTGTGCGGGTCGGAAACCGTTTCTAATGCAGCTGGTGGCTTGTAGTGTGTGTAGAATGCTGCGAAATTTCCCGGCCCAACACCATTTGGAAAAAAGTCAGTGTACATCTCAGTCGAAGCCTGCCAGTACTGCCACCGGACAAGCATTGAATTGCCTCCGGGAAGTTTGTCGTAAGTTAATCCATAGTAAATTACACCAGCGGCGCCAATAAGAACCGCCATCAAACAGCTTGTTATTACGGCTCGGCGGTGTTTTTTGAGCCAGTTTCCAAAACACAAATACGAGACGAACATTATTGCCGAAATTGACGCAGCGGCGATGGCACCTTTGCTTTTTGTCAGCAGCAATCCTAAAATGACAGCGGCGCCAGCGGCAGCGCTTATGAGAAGTTTGCCTGTGTCGGTGGCGTTGGATTTACGCTTTTTGAATTTCTCAAGTACCAGTGCAGCAGCAGCGAAGGATGCCAGTATCGCAAACGAACCTGCTGAGTTGCTTGTTGTGAAAAAGCCCTTGATGTCTTTTGAGTAAAGGCGGTGTTCATACTGCCATTGTCTTAGGGTGCCCGGCCTAATACCCTGCATGGACAGGGCAGCTTCGGGGTCCTGCTGGTAAAATTTAATCTGCTGGTCGTTCCAGTGGATTTGTTCGTAGCACTGATATGTCGAGACAATTCCCAAAGCGGCAATGACATAGAGCAGCATTTTTATCCTTGAACGGCAATTGAGCGTTTGCACGAGAACTATCGCCATCGCGATTGGCGCAATCAATGTCACGATATTGGTTATTGCGAGTCGTTTGTTTGCAGCGGCAGTGCCGGCAAAGATGGAACCTATAATAAAGATGCAAATTCCGATTTCGAGATTAGTGAAGCGGTAGCGGAATTTTTTGGCTGAATAATTGAGCACGAACCACACAAGAAACAATAAGATAAGCATTCCCGAAACCCCAAGGCTGTAAATTGTACTGGCTATGCCTCCGAATTTTGCTGCGGCATGGGGGTCTATTCCCTCGGTGAAAGTTGCCCTCATCGCGATAGCACAAAGGCACAAGACGAATATGATATGTTCGAGGATAACCAAGCCTTTGCTTTTTGAAAAGCTGTCGTTGATTAAGGTTTCAGTCATTTTTTGCCGTCGATTCAAAAATTGCGATTATAATTAGAACCATGATCGTTTGGATAGAAATTAAGATAGCGCCAGTAAGGTTGACCTGATATAAAAATATTGCTCCGAGGGCGGTGGTGATAGTGGCCAGATACAAAGTCAGAACTGTTTGGGTGTCAGTTAGTCCGCGGCGTTTTAGTCTGTGCGAAAAGTGCTGGGTGTCGCCGACGAATGGGCTCTTGCCCTGACTTATACGCAATATCGTGACACTTATGAAATCATAAAGCGGCACCGCCAATACAATCAGGGGTAATAGAACCGGATACCATTGGCCGCTTTGTGTTTGGTGATAGTAGGTTGTGCGCAGGGTTAGTAATGCGACAAAAAACCCGACAACGAATGAGCCGCAGTCGCCCATGAATATTTTTGCGGGCGGAAAATTGAAAACCAGAAATCCTAATAATGTGCCGATGAAGATAATCGCGATGCCTGAGATGAAGACCTGTCCGCTCAGGGCGGCGGCGATAAATAAAATTGTCGAGACGATGATAGCTATTCCGGTCGAAGCGCCGTCCATGTTGTCGAGGAAATTGAAAATGTTGATAATCAAAACTATCCACGCCGCTGACATTGCTGTTGTGATTAGTTTGTTGTGAATGAAAAGCTCAACCCTGATATCAGCAAATGAGGCGGCAAAGAAAGCTACCGCGAACTGGACAGCGAGTTTTAGGGCAGGGCTAAGATGTTTTTTGTCGTCGAAGAGGCCAAGGAGAAACAGAATAAGTACGCATGAAAGTACAATTTGCAGTTCGGCGGTCTTGCTTAAGAAGCCCTCGATGTGAATGGTGGCTGAATCGCCGAGCCAATCGAGATGGCCTGGTGAAGCAAGAAAGAGTACCGCGAAAATCGAAGCTGAAATAAAAAACACAAGAGTTGCGGTGATTGCGATGCCTCCGCCGAGAGGTGTGGGGTGCTGGTGGTGTCGGTCATCCTTTGGGATTGCGACAAAGCCTCTCGCTATCGAGAGTTTGCGCACCGCTGCTGTGAGGATTATCGATAGGGCAAATGAACTGCCCAACAGGACAATGGCTAGTATGGTTAAAGTTTCGATTTTAGCTGCTCCACTAAACGGTTCCTGACTTTATCGAAAAAGTCAAAATAACATTGCTGTCTGTAATCCGGGAAAGTGTATGGTAACGGTGACCATTTACCTTTGTCAAAAAGTAAAGTCACTTCGGCGTACATTTTTTTGCCGATGTATATGCGATGAGAGAAGTTTTTTGTTGACGCCAGCACAAGTTTTGACGGTTCGAGGAATCCCGGGTCAAGGTTGATAGGGCGGGGCAGGTCGATATCAATCTCGCGGGCAAGATGCTCTTCGAGTTGATTCGTTTTGAGCTTGATAGTTGCCAGTTGTCCGGGGTCTATCAGTTGATGGATGCAGACGAATTGCCTTAGTATTTTTTCTCCCATTTGTGCGTTGTAATAGCTTGTTTGGTCGAAACGCAGGACGTTACTGACGAAATCGGCCTTCCCGAAAGTGACGATAAGCTCATCAATGGCAATACTCAGGCAGGTTTTGTCTGCGGCTAAGATGCCGATTATCAGCTTAACGGGTTTGGGGTCGTTTAGTTCCCACATAAAATCAGTTTTAAATATTAAGTTTTTCTTTTAATGAGTTGACAATGGTCTGAATTTCTTCAGAGGCTTTTTCGATTGAGACATTTTTGCTGTCAGATTCAGCTCTCAGTTTTATTTCGACGTTTCCTTCGGCGAGTGACCTTTTGCCGATGGTGGCTCTAATCGGGATTCCAATCAGGTCAGCATCTTTGAATTTAACGCCTGGCCTTTCTTTGCGGTCGTCCAGCAGTACTTCGATGCCGGCAGTTTCAAGGTCGTCGTGGAGTTTTTTCGCTGCGTCCTTGATGTCGTCATCTTTTCCGGCTTGGGTAATAATGACCTCGAATGGTGCGATACTGATGGGGAAAATGATACCGTCTTTGTCGTTTCCGGCTTCTATGGCAGAAGCGATAATGCGATTAATGCCGATACCGTAGCAGCCCATTGTGGCGATTTGTTCTTTTCCGTTTTCGTCGAGGAACTTGGCGCCGATTTTTGAGCTGTACTTTCTTCCGAGTTTAAACACCTGCCCGACTTCGATACCTCTTTTGAAGAGCAGTTTTTTGCCTTGATAAGTGTCACCATCTATCGCGTTGCGGATGTCAGCAACCTGGATATTGTCACCTTCAAGTTTAAAGTCACGTCCAGGTACGACATTTTTGATATGGTAGTCGGTTTTATTTGCACCTGTGATACCGATTGCCATGGCAGCAACCGAGAGGTCGATTAAAACGTGGTCAGCTTTTTCCATTAGTCCGACGGGTCCGGCGAATCCGACAGCGGCGCCGGTGAGTTTGGCTATAGTTGCTTCGTCTGCCAAGTCGTTTGCTTTGCCTCCGAGCAGCTGGGTGATTTTTTCGGGATTTGCGTCGTGGTCACCGCGAAGTAAGGCAATGATTATTTGGTCCTCGCAGGAATAGATGAGAGTCTTAATCATATCCTTCGGTTTTGTTTTGAGGAATTCGCAGACCGCTTCGATGGTGCCGACTTTTGGAGTGTGCACTTCTTCGGGTTTGGGCGGATTTTTAATTGCTTTTTGTTTCTCAAGTGCGTCGACAGGGGCCTTTTCGATGTTCCATGCCAGCGGACTATCTTTTATATAGACGATGACATCTTCGCCGTTTTCACATGGAATTGTAAACTGGTCGGAGCCTGAGCCTCCCATTTCGCCTGATTCAGCCTGTACGATTACATATTCAAGCCCGCAGCGTTTGAAGATTCTGCAATACGCATCGTACATCGCTTTGTAAGTGACATCGAGACTTTCATCGTCAGCGTGGAAGCTGTAGGCATCTTTCATCATGAATTCACGGCTTCTAAGAACGCCGAAACGCGGGCGAAATTCGTCACGGAACTTGAAACTAATCTGATAAAGATTGAATGGCAGCTGCTTGTAGGATTTAAGTTCGTTTGCGGCAAGGCTGGTGACCACTTCTTCGGCGGTAGGGGAGAGGACATTTTCTCTGCCGTGACGGTCGGTGAATCTTGCCATCGTCTCGCCGTAGTCGACATCTCGTCCGCTCTTTTGCCAAAGTTCGATAGGCTGAACAGAAGGCATCAGGATTTCCTGGGCGCCGGTTTTGTTCATCTCTTGGCGAACGATGTTGATTGCTTTTTGCAGACATCTAAAGCCGAGCGGCAGATAGATATAGGTTCCGCTGGCAACTTTCCGCATAAGTCCCGCACGAAGCATCAATTGATGGCTCGGGATTTCCGCGTTAGCAGGAACTTCCTTAATGGTTGGTATCAGTAATTGACTGTATTTCATATCTGTATCCCATATTCACATATCGTATTTAATGATTTAGAACTGGTTTATAGCTCAAAATTCGCCTATTTGCAAGTTATAAGGGGGCGATTTTTGAGCAATTAATACAGTATTTGGCCTGAAAGGCAGATTTTGCTTGCAAATCAGCAAAAAAAAGTTATACTTTAGATATAGGGGTTGAAGAAGACTATTCACGCTTTTCACAGTTGATGTGTGCACCGGTTTAATGTTGTTTTATGTGATTAAGGGTGGTGAGATGAAAAACAGTCTATTTATTTTCACAGTAGTGTTACTTGCAGTTTTGTTTTGTAACGAAATTTTAGCAGATGTTAATACGCCAGCGACCGGCACGTTTGATATCGACGGAGGTTTATCGTTACCTCTTAGTTTCAATCCTGCTCCCTGGGTTTCGCCGTCTATTTCCTCGACTGCATATTTATGGCCTTTTGCATCAGATGATTTATATGAAGGCAGTGTCAGCGGTTATAATCTTGCGCGGGCACAATTTTCCAATGGCTCGATAATTATTAGCGACTACGGAGAAAAAACCGGAGACCTTGGCATTCGCATTTTTAATTCGGCAGGCTCAACGATAACGTTTGATGCTACGGTTTTGACATTGGGTCTGACAAGCGGAAACTTAGATGTCTACCTGCCGGAATTTACATTTGATACAGGTGATAATATGTTTTTCTGGGTCTCGACAGCAGGCGCGACTTATTATTCGACATTATTGCTTGGCCCTGGTTACCCCGAGCTATCAGCAGAGGCCGCTATGGATGACGTTGATCTTTACCTGGCGGTGGTTCCGGAGCCTGCGACTATCTTGATACTGACTCTGGGCTCAATATACCTGCGAAAACGCCATTAATATCAATCCCAATTAAAATTCAATTCCTTGCCTTGTCTTGCAATTGGCCATATAATGCTCCGGTAAAGGTACTGACATTTTTAAGGAGCATTAGTTGAATGGCACATTTATTTATTAATACAATAGAGGCAGGCAGAACTATCGATGATATTTATATGGCAAAGGATCCGATACTAAGAAGCACTACGCGGGGTGACTTATATATTGCCATGTATTTGTGCGACAGCAGCGGGCAGCTTAACGGGCGGATGTGGCAGGCGACCGAAGCTGTTTACAGCTCACTGCCGAAACCGGGCTTTGTACATATACAGGGCAGAAGTGAGCTTTACCAGAATAATCTGCAAATCATTATTAACAATATCAGCGTTGTCGATCCAGACAAGGTCAATGTCGAAGATTTTCTTGCCCGCACTGATAAAGATACCGACCAGATGTTCAAAGAGGTGCAGGACATCTTGAAAACAATAAAGAACGCTCACTTGAAGGCGCTTGTCGATTCATTTTTAGATGATGCTGATTTGATGGCAAAATTCTGCAAGGCACCAGCGGCGGTTAAGATGCACCATAACTATTTGGGTGGGCTCCTGGAACATACACACAATATGCTGAAAGTAGCGGTTTCGATATTGCCTTTATATCCGCAGGTTCAAAGTGACGTCGTTTTAGCCGGCATATTCCTACATGATCTGGGCAAGACCGAAGAACTTTCGTATGACATGGCATTTTCATATACCGATTCGGGTCAGTTGATAGGCCATATTGCAAAGACCCTTGTGATGCTGACCAAAAAAGCTGATGCCTTGGCAGCTAACGGCAAAGAAATTGACAGCCATATTCTTGATACGATGGGCCACATCATTCTGTCACATCACGGCCAATATGAATTCGGCTCACCGAAGCTGCCTGCAACGCCGGAAGCATTTATGGTTAATTATATTGATGACCTCGACGCAAAAATATGTCAGGTGACAACGGTAATTGATAATGAAGTCAGCGATTCAAACTGGACCCCGTGGCAGAACGCATTGCAGACCCGCCTGTACACAAAACGCATTTAATCAACATAGAGATTATTGGTGAAATAAAATCGCTCCCGAGCCTAAGCCCGGGAGCTTTTCTATTTGCTGAGACGTTTGAGGCCGATAAAGGACAATCTCAACAAATATTTCTAAGTGTCTGCTCATAACCACAGAAGGTTGTTGTTTGTCCTTCTGTACTGTATTTCAGCATTAGTGACTTTAACTCTATCATCCGCTGGGCTACCCCCTCATTCTTGTTAGCCCAGTTTAGTTACCGTCCGTGGCATCGTGTATTCAAGACCTCCAAACCTGTCCCGCCGCGACCATACTGAAAGTATTCTTTTTGCTTCAAGATGTCACTTGTTTTTGGGATATGGTGTGACAACAGTATGTCACATGGTTGTAAAAAATAGTATTTATGCATATAAACCTTTCTAAGAGAGGCAGATTTCGGTTTTACATATAGTTTATATTGCGGATTGATGGTTGCAGGCTTTGCGGGTACAATTATGTCTATGGCTAAAGGTAAGGCAAAAATTTACTCGGTAACCCAGGTAAATTCCCTGGTTAAAATGGTGCTGGAGAACAATCTTCCCTCGAAGTTTGTTGTAAGCGGTGAGATTAGCAGCTTTAAGAAGCATTCAAGCGGGCATTGCTATTTTTCCCTAAAAGATGAAGGGTCGGTCCTGCCTGCGGTGATGTGGGCGGGCAAATTCAAGAAGGTAAAGTTTACGCCTGAAGATGGTATGGCGGTTATTGCGAAAGGTTTTATTGATGTCTATGAACCTCAGGGTAAGTATCAGTTTTATGTCGATAAGTTAGAGCCGGCAGGAGTGGGGGCGTTGCAGCTTGCATTTGAACAGATGAAGGAAAAGCTCAAAAAGGAAGGGCTTTTCGAGGATAAACATAAAAAACCAATACCAGCGTATCCGATGAGAATCGGAATTTTGACAAGTGAGACCGGAGCAGCGGTGCGTGACATCGAGGACAGTATTTTTAGTCGGTGGCCTTGCACGAAATTGTTTTTATATCCGGTTCCGGTACAAGGTAAAGGGGCAGCGGGGAAAATCGCTTTGGCATTGCGTGACATTAATCACCGGAACAGGCAATTGAAACTTGATTTGTTAATTGTCGGCAGGGGCGGCGGCTCGTTAGAGGATTTGTGGGCGTTTAACGAAGAAGTTCTTGCAAGAGCAATTTTTGAATCGGCAATTCCCATCATTAGTGCGGTAGGCCATGAGGTCGATACCACTATCGCGGATTGGGTAGCCGACCGCAGAGCCTCGACGCCGACAAAGGCAGGGGTTTCAGCGGTGCCGGATATGGCCGAAGTGCTCGAACAGCTGGGACATTTGCAGATAAGAATGACCTCATCTCTGCAATCGATGATTGAGTTATGCAAAGAAAATCTTGCGAGGATTTTGGCAAGTTCGGTATTCAAAAGGCCGCTACTGCTGGTCCATACCAAGGTGCAGCAGGTGGACGAGATGCAAAGCAGACTCACATCTGCGGTGAGCAATTTGCTGGCAGGTGCTAAAGAAAAGTTGGCAAAAGCTTACGAGCAGATATCACGGATTGAACCGCATCGGCTCTTGTCAAAGCATAAAGTTGATTTGAACAATCTTACAAACCGATTGACGGTTCGAGTAAAGGCCATTACGCAAAAGGCACGCGTGCAGCTGACTGCACAGGAAAATCGATTGGCTGCTATGAATCCAAAATCCGTGCTAAATCGAGGGTATAGCATCACTACGGATAAAAAAACGGGGAAAGTCATAAAGACGGCAGCCGACATCGAGATTGGCGATGTGATAACAACTGAGCTGGCGAAAGAAATTTTGATTGAAAGTCAGGTCAAAAAAAAGTAAAAAGGTGAATAATGGAAAAGAGTCAGAAAAAAGATGGTGCAGGTAATATCAGTTTTGAGCAGGCTATCAAGGCTCTGACGCAGATTGTCAGTAAAATTGAGACCGGCGAGATTGCCTTGCAGGACAGCCTTGAACAGTACGAAAAGGGTATGGCACTCATTAAATACTGCAGGGAGGTTTTATCGAAAGCGGAAAAGAGAATCGAAAAAATCTCCGCCTCTGAGACAAAAGAGCAGGGCACCGACGAAGAATTATTTTAGCTATATCGCGAGCGTGGCGGAACTGGCAGACGCGCAGGGTTTAGGTCCCTGTGTCCCTTGGGACGTGGAGGTTCGACTCCTCTCGCTCGCAATTGAGTTTTTAGCCCAATAATGAGGTTTTTAAGCCTTTTGTTGGGCTTTTTTAATATCCACAAATATGTCCACTGTGAAAATTTGAGCTGACTTTTCATTCTGTAACTAATTTTGAGTAAGACGAGAGTAGTTTTTTAGTAGGGGGGGAAAGAAAAAGGACGGAGGTTTTTAGTTCCCAGCCCTTTGATTATTTGTAGACATTGTTTTGTTTGGGTAGAAAAATGGTTCATAAATTAAACGGTATATGTTGACGCAGCGGTTGAGCCTCCTCTGCCTGTCCAGTTAGTGTGGAAGAATTCTCCGCGAGGCTTATCGACCCTTTCATATGTGTGAGCGCCGAAATAGTCACGCTGGGCCTGGAGTAGATTCGCCGGCAGCCTCTGGCTTCTATATCCGTCATAATATGCAAGGGCCGCACCAGTTGCAGGCATTGGGATACCCATATCAACTGCGGATTTTACAACCCTTCGCCACGATTCCTGCGCACTTTCAACGGCTTCTGCGAAGAATGGGGCAAGAAGCAAGTTGACAAGGTCGGCATTATTGTCAAAGGCTTCTTTGATTTTGCCGAGGAATACCGAACGAATAATACATCCGCCCCGCCACATCAGTGCGATTCCGCCGTTATTGAGATTCCATTTATACTCTTTGGCAGCGGCGCGCATCAGTTGATAGCCCTGCGCATAGGAAATAATTTTACTTGCATAAAGAGCCTTTCGCAAATCATTAACCATCTGCTCTTTATCGCCATCAAAAGTTTTATTTGGCCCGGTAAGAATTTTGGATGCTTCAACTCGCTCATCTTTAATTGCCGAGAGGCATCGTGCAAAAACGGCCTCTCCTATCAGTGTTAAAGGCTGGCCGAGGTCAAGGGCGGCGATTGCGGTCCATTTGCCGGTACCTTTTTGCCCTGCGGTATCGAGTATCAAATCAACAGTATCGTTTCCATCTTGGTCATGATAGCCGAGTATGTCACGGGTGATTTCAATTAGATACGAATCCAGCTCGGCATCGTTCCATTCGGCAAAGACCTTATGCATCTGGCTGTTGGTCATACCGAGTCCGAACTTCATCATCTGGTATGTTTCGCAAATCATCTGCATATCGCCGTATTCGATACCGTTGTGTACCATTTTGACGAAGTGTCCCGCACCGTTTTCGCCGACCCAGTCGCAACAAGGCTGGCCATCATCTGTCTGGGCACATATCTTCTGGAAGATTGGTTTTACAGATTCCCATGCACCCGTCGAGCCGCCAGGCATAATTGATGGGCCAAGCAATGCCCCTTCCTCTCCGCCGGAAACTCCGGTTCCGATATAGAGTTTGCCTTTTTCTTCTACATATTTACATCTTCGAATAGTATCGGGGAAGTGGCTATTGCCGCCGTCGATAATAATGTCACCATCTTCAAGATGAGGCAGTACCTGCTCGATAAAAGCATCGACAGGGGCGCCGGCTTTTATCATAACCATAACTTTTCTCGGCGTCTTGAGGTTCGCACAAAGCTCTTCAACGCTATGACAGCCGATTATGTTTTTGCCTTTGGCTCTTCCGTTGACAAAATTGTCAACCTTCGAGACTGTTCTATTAAAACAGGCTACGGTAAAGCCCTTGCTTTCCATATTGAGGATAAGATTTTCACCCATAACTGCCAGGCCAACGACAGCAATGTCGGCACTTGGGGTACTTTCAGCTTTTGACATTTCTTGATTCTCCTTTTAATCGTCCTTAAATCTATCTCTAAATGACCATAATCCCATACCGGGATTGGAAATGTAATATATTTCTTCACCATCCACAGCATTAAATCCATCTTTTAATTTTTCCGGGTCATACTTCGCCATCATATCATTTAAATCGGCATATTCAAAGTTTACCGATTCGATTTCTTCTTTTGTAAGTTTGCCCGGACAATATGTAATTTTAAACCTACCTTCGCTTGAACCGTGGATTAAATGTGCAGCGGCGCTTAAATTGTTTTTCAAATCATCGTTTTTTTTGACAAGCTGCAAAACCTTATCTGTGCCGACATAGCCGTACTTTCTTATGAGCCGGTCGATCTCTTTATCTTCGCCAAACTCGGCCAGGCCCGGTGCAAGGACTATAAGTTCTCCTCCATCGGCCATCGCCATTCTTGTCCGGTAAATACTTTTGTTGCCGAGCCATGTGCTTTTGAATTCTTCGGGCTCAAGATAAACTACAACTTTCTTTAGCGGTTCATCAAGCATCTGGAAATTAACTTTTAGCGAAAGCTCAGCGGCAAGATTAAAACATTCAATGTCATCCCCTATAAACAACCCACGGGTTATTTGTTTGCCGTTTGCCGCCTCAACAACGGTATGAACATAAACGATTGGTAAATCAGAAGTAAACTGTTCGGATGCATAATTTAGAACTTTTCTAACGGGCGTATCGGCCCGGCCCATAATCTTTTCCATCCCGAAGACCGCTCCGAGAAAATGACTCTTATTTATTCCTTCGGGCCCGCCTGTGCCGACAAAGATATTTTTATTATAATTAGCCATGCCTACAACCTCATGCGGAACGACCTGGCCTATTGACAATATCAAATCAAAATCACCTTTGACAAGAAGTTTATCAACTTGCACCGGCCATGGGTAATCGACTTTGCCGCCGCTCACCTCTTTTACAAACTCGCTCGGCACCTCGCCCAGTGTTACAATTCCTTCTCGCCAATCATGTTCACGAAAAAGCCCGACGGGAGTCTTGCCAAACATCCTCTTAATTTCCGCTTCGGTCATCGGAGTATGTGTCCCAAGGGCTGGCAGGATGTCTGTCATTGTATCTTTATAATACTCCCACGCCATCTCGGTCAGTTCGCCAGCGCGAGAATAAAATCGCGTTATATCCGGTGGGATTGTCAGGACTTTATTTTTTTTGCCGAGCTTATCTAAAGCTTCATGTAGACCTTGTTGAAGGTCATGGGCTGATAGTTCCTCGTTTTCATTTCCTCGTTTATAATAAAGCATCTTTTGTTACCATTGCGGGTGTTCAGGCAGATAAGCATCGAACTCAGCGATTACTTTTTTCTCGTAGTCACCGGCATATTTACCACCTATAAATTTATCGAAAGATTCATCATGGAACCGCTTCCATGATTCGATTTCGCAGCCTGGATTAATGGGATAAAACAAAATCCCGTTTGCTTTTGCCGCCTTCATATCCCCGGGAGCATCGCCTATCATCAGCACCTTATCCTTATCATATTTGCCATCGGTGGCGCTTGCAAGATGTTCTGCCTTTTCGCCCATTTCCTGACCGGCGATTATCGAAACATGTTTATCGACATCGTGTTCGGCCCACTCTCGCACCAGCGCTTCGGTCGGAGTCGAAGAGCAGACTATTACATCCGCATCCTTCTCTATTTTCATCAAACTCTCGCGAACATTCGGAAAAGGCGGAATATCTTTAACTATTTGTGATATCACCTCGTTAACTTTTTCACTCCACTCAAGAATATGTTCAAGTTCCTTCTTGGATTCTGTATCTGTTGCCGAATCGATAGCCATTTTCAACCCTTCATTACTAAGGAGGCTATTGGGATCGTTAACCCAATCACAATAATGCTTAAACTGAGGGACCTTAAAGCCGTGAGACTTTACCATTGGATGTGACGGCAGAAGTTCTGTAAGAATTCGAACAACCGTTTTATGGCGGTTGGCGCCGCGTGTCTTTGAAAACAAATCCGCAAACTCTTTACATTCACGGGCTGCCTGTGCTACAGGCTGCAAACCAAAATAAGCTATCATCCACGGGCAAAAACATTCACGCTGTTTGATTCCCATTGAATCGAACACACATCCATCCGAATCGATGCCTACGAAAAAATCTTTTGTCGGCTTCAAATCTTTTAAAGCTTGTGACGGGGCAAAATCTATCATTGTTCTTTCTTACTCCAATAGTTAATAAACTGAAAATTTACACCCCGCTGAAAGCGCTGAACCCGCCGTCAATTGGTACGACAACTCCTGTTACGTATTTGGCTGCGTCACTTAACAGCCATAGAACCGTTCCACACAATTCATCAGCTTCACCATATCTATCCATCGGGATATGATTGATAATTGTTTTACCTCTGTCGGTCGGCTCACCGGTTTTCTCATCGGTCAACAGAAACCGGTTCTGATCCGTGATAAAAAAGCCCGGAGCAATTGCGTTTACCCTGATATTCTTTGAATAGTTCCGGCACATATGCACAGCCAGCCATTGTGTGAAGTTGCTTATGGCCGCCTTTGCCGCTGAATACGCTGGAATCTTCGTTAGAGGCCTAAATGCATTCATACTTGAAACATTCAATATAACCCCTTCGCCGCTTTGAGTCATATCTTTTGCGAAAACCTGTGTCGGCAGAAGTGTGCCCAGAAAATTCAAATCAAAAACTGACCTGATGGCATCAGCAGGCATATCAAAAAATTCAAGCTCATCCGAAGTCGTAGCTCTTTTATTATTGCCGCCAGCACCGTTGATAAGAATATCGATTCTGCCAAACTCGGAATTTATTTTTTCTTTCGCCGCCTCAAGCGTTTCCTTTTCAAGCACATTACACTTTACCGCCAATGAGGTTCCACCATCGGCCTTGATTTCGTCTACCACTTTTTTTGCAGCCTCTTCATTCAAATCCAGCACGGCGATTTTCGCTCCGGCCTTTGCAAGATGTTTTGCCATTGTCCCACACAAAACTCCGCCTGCTCCTGTTATAACGATGGTTTTGTCTTTAACGTCAAACATTTTTACTCCTGACTTATTATAAGTAATTCGGTAAAATCTTTTCGATATGTTTTCTTTCAAATCTCATATAGACCGGCAAACCATCTTTGCCAATCGTAATATTGACCTGGCCCTGAATCAGCGGCCTTACATAATCAAGCATAGCCTCTGTTACGCCGTTGCCTCTTTCGTTAATAAATTCTGCGGGCACCTTCTTTTCATCATTGGCAACATCGCTTAATTCCGCCAGCCCGGTCGTACATTTATAAGGTGAATCCGATTCTCTGGTCAAAGTTACCATTTTGCCGTTAATGCCGTCCAAAGCATGCTTTACAGCCATCTGCCCGCACATATACGCCTCATTGATATCGGTTAGTGAGGCAAAATGCATCGCACTTCGCTGATTAGTGCCGAGCTTATTAAAACGGGCCTTTATCCCAACTTCCTTTTCAATAACAGCTTTGAGCATTTCCGCAACTCCACCAAGCTGTGCATGGCCAAAACTATCAAGACCAACGCCGCTTGTCTCAGCACTAACATAATTACCGTTGCTGTCTTTCAATCCTTCTCCGGTAACGATGAAGACTCTGCCGAATTCCTTATAAACTTCTTTAACGTCAGCGACAAGTTTTTCAAGGCTAAACGCAGCTTCAGGCATATAGATAAGATGCGGCGCATCCTGTGGTTCTCTTACTGCAAGCCCCGTCGCCGCCGCGATCCAGCCTGCATTTCTGCCCATAACCTCAAGGATAGTACAGGTATCGGTTGTATAGAGTGCCTCGGTATCCATTCCGGCATTCATTGCACTGGTCGCGACATACTTTGCGACACTTCCGTAGCCTGGGCAGTGGTCGGTGTGCGCCAAATCGTTATCAATCGTTTTTGGTATCCCCATACAGATAAGTTCATATCCGATTTCAGCGGCGAGTTTATTTACCTTGTCGCAGGTATCCATCGAATCGTTGCCGCCGGAGTAGAAGAAATAATGAATATCGTGCGCCTTGAAAACATCAATTATTCTTTCGTAGTCAGCCCTGGATTCGTCCAGCGATTTTAGCTTGTATCTGCACGAGCCAATCGCCGCCGCCGGTGTCCTTTTCAGCGCATCGATAGTTTCAGGTTTTTCTGCGCTTATATCAAACAATTCCTCTTTCAAAACACCGAGTATCCCGTTGGTTGCGCCAAAAACACTATTGATTTTGCCGGACTTGATCGCCTGCTGTATCACACCGCATACAGTTGAGTTAATAGCTGCGGTAGGCCCACCGCTTTGGGCAACAACGGCATTGGTTTTCGCACTCATCTTTTTTTCTCCTGTCCTGTTCCTGTTTTTGCCGAGCAGGTCACCTTGTATTATTTTGGCAAATAATTATTTGCCACTAAAGAATAATCTGGATTTGCCCCAATCCAAAAGCAATTCTATCTCTTTTCTCAATAGTCCGCAAATAACTTTTATCTTAATAGCATCTTTAATTTTGGATTAGAATTCTCAAACTGTACCAGTTAAAGTGAGACTTCTTTCACTGTGAAAATCAACTCCGAGCTATGGCATTCTATGGGGGGGGTGTGGTATAGTCATCCCAGCTGGTGCTATTAAAAAGCTGGTACTAAGGGTATGTGTAAGGTTTAGGCCTCTGTGTCCCTTGAGACGTGGAGGTTCGACTCGGCTCGCTCGCAGTACTTTTTTTACAGCTACATTACAGATAGCTATTACCGCATAATTGCCTTTAGTATAAATACCTAAAAAAAATACCACAACCTGGGTATTTACCTGACGTCAATCAGGTAGTAAGCGCATATCAACAAATTAAATCTGGTAAAAAAGCCAAATTGCAGCATAAACATTTTATCAACGCCTGCAATGAGCCGATATGAATATAGTATCTTTTGGTCGATAATGAAGTTCCCAGAGGGATGTACAATGATGGACGAAAAAATATCCATAGATAAGAGTATCGTGATAATCGCGGCAGAGGACGACAATAGCAGTTACATTCTGACCGAACATACGCTTCGTAGAGCTGATATTGAAAATGAAATAATCTGGCTGAAAGACGGACACGAGACTCTGGCTTTTTTCTACGAAAATAACGGTATTTTTGATGAAAACAAAAAATATATCCTCCTGCTGGATATCCACATGCCCAAAGTTGATGGTATGCAGGTTCTCAAAAAAATCAGACGGGATGACAGATTCAGACATAATGTTTCAGTTATAATGTTGACCGTCGACGAGGACCCTGACAATACAAGACGTTGTTATGAACTTGGCTGCAACGCCCATGTTATTAAACCTGCTGATGAGGGTTTGACTGGGGCGATAGGACGAGTAGCAGGAATTTTAAGCCCTGTTTGATTTGCAATACCCAATTTTTATATCACCATATAAAATCCCTCATTTTTTTACTTAAAATTAGCATTATTTAGCCAATGTACGCCCATAGAAAGATTGTCAGCCGATAGTTTTGAAGTTAATCAACATTAATATTTTGTCGATGTATTGCATGTAGAAATGGGGGTAGCTGACTTTCAACCGGGGGGTTGCATTATCAGCCAGATACGAACAATGCGGCCTGAATGGTAAATAAAACGGGATTGTATGCGAAAGATAAGTAGATAATCGCTGTCAAAAATGAAACAACTATATCGGGGGTGCCGAATCGGGGGGCAAAGAGAATGGATACAAAGGAAAGTTTATCAAAAACAAATACAGCAAACCGGAAAGGAACAGTTTTATTGCTCGTCATTTTGATATTACTGACCTTTGGGACAAAAGGGCTTGGGGCCGGGGGTGAAGATAAAGATGTAGGTCGAGTCAGCAACGAACAAAGGCTTGATGATGTATCATCGAAACTGGATGCACTGGATGATGAACGCGCAAAGCTGCTTGAAGAGAAAGAGAATCTTCAGATGCTTTTGTGGGGCGAAATGCCCGAAGAAGTTGATGAGGATGAATTCTTCGACATGTCAATCATTGAGCTGATGGAAGTCGAGGTCGGGCCTGTCGGCACGCTCACTAAAACTGCAGGTCCTCGTTACATTCCTTCTGCAGTAACAACAATTACAAGAGAGCAGATATGGTCAGCAGGTGCTCACAGCCTTAATGAACTGCTTGAGATTTATGTCCCAAATCTTCAAACCTCAAGGCAGGACTGGGAACCTATGGCTCTTGGTATGCGAGGCATCATTAATGACCGCGATGACAAATGGCTTATGCTTGTCAATGGCAAGGTTATGAATGAGCGAAGTCACTATGGTGCCCTGAGTGAGCGTGACCTTCCCTTACTTGCCGACATTCATCATATCGATGTTGTACGTGGTCCGGGCTCGGCAATTTACGGCCCTGGGGCAATAGCAGGGGTAGTCAACATAGTAACCGAAAATGCGCTGACCTTTCAAGGGATGGAAATTATTGCAAAGGTTGGTGCAATAGAGGAATTCGGTTCTTTCGAGTACAAGTTCGGCAGAAGGTTCAGCAAGGACAGCGGTGCATACCTTTATTTTGGTATTGACAAGTATTACGGCTCTAACCAGGAAGATTCGCCGTTCGTACTCGGAAGATCATTCACGACACAAGGCGATAATTACAATGTGATAAAGGGCCAGCCGGTACCTTTCTCGGTCAACAATGATGGCCAATCATACAATGATGTCCCGCGAATAAAGTTCCATGGACAACTCACACTTGGAGATCTTGATATCTGGGCACGATACAGTCGAGGCGGGGTTGATCAGGTCAACCCGATGCAGGCTTATGACGATCCAAATGCAGCTGGCTGGAGATGGGGTCCGGAATGGGAAAACGCAGCCGAGAACCAGTCGCCTTCAGGGACAGGATATCAGCAGTTTACTGCATATGCAAAATACAAGCAGGAATGCAGTGACACCTTTAAAGTTGATTATGTCGTAAGTTATGACACCTTCCGATATATAAGACGTGACTTCTCGTACAATTTCAACCGTAACGATGAAGATGAATTGTATGCCAGAGTTCTGGCTACCTGGACACCAAATGAGAAGCATTCTTTCGCCTTTGGTAGTGAGGTTTCGTACGAGTGGTTTAATAGTATGGGAGGCGGAAACTACAACACATGGCACATTGGCGGCTACCGATGGGATAAGGAAAGATGGGACACAACCACATTATCAGCAATGGGCGAGTGGCAATATAATGTTTGCAGTGACCTAACCATGTTTCTTGGTGGGCGTGTCGACAAGAATACTTATACGAGTGAGTTGTGGTCACCTCGTGCAGCTTTTGTTTGGACACCAAATGAAAAGGACGCTATAAAATTTAATTTTACCAAGTCTGTGCGTATGCAAAATGCTGAGGAATCGCGCCAGACTAGACTAGATACCGGTGAGAAAGCCCCGCAGGAAACGTTGGAAAACTATGAGCTTAGATGGGAACGTCAGGCAACTGAAAATCTCTGGTTTGCTGCAACCGGTTTCGTTAGCGAATTAGATCTCATAGCATGGGATAGCACTGCTGTTGCAACCAGAAATGTAGGCATGGCGACGATTTATGGCTTTGAAGGTGAGGTTAATTACAAAAGGGAAAAGTGGCATCTCAATGCGTCGCATGGCTTCTCCACATTAGAAGACTTTGAATTACAGCCTGGGGCCTCAACTTCAATGACTTCTCATCCTTCTGGTAGAGGTAAAGATTTGGCGGCCTGGAGCAACCATATAACAAAGGTACAGGCAGCCTATGAAATCAGCCCCAAATGGAAAGTGAACAGCTCAGTCCGTATGTACTGGGGATGGACCGGTGCAAGGGACTATGCCTATACCTCCGGGACCATAGATGACTCAAGCTTTGCTGAAGCCTACGACATGAGCGTTTTCCTGAACATAGGTACGGAATACAAGTATTCTGATAACACGACGCTTCGTTTAGACGGTACGAATTTACTTGGTTTCCTGGATCATGAGTATAACAGCAAGATAATAACAGGAGGGACAAACTTTAACAGTTATCGCAGTACCGCCCCGTCGTTTATATTTACGCTGATACATAAGTTTAAATAATTAAAAACACCTGCTTGGGGACAAAGAATATGTTTGGAAGAATATATTCGTTAAAATGGGAGTTGGTATTGGCGGTGTTATTGTTACTTTTGGGTTCTGGGCCACCAGCAGTTGCCGCTTATGACCCAGAACCTAATGAAACAGAAGATTTCTTTGAACTCTCTATTGAGGAATTGATGAAGGTGGAAGTAACTATTACTTCAAAAAAAGATGGAAAGATGTTTGAAACTCCATCGGCTGTCTACGTACTTACCAGGGAAGATATTCGGCGTTCCGGTGTCACAAATATACCCGATGCGCTGAGAATGGTGCCTGGTATACAGGTGGGTAATTTCAATGCTAACAAATGGGCGGTCAGTGCCAGAGGATTCAATAGCGAGTTCGGAGATAAATTACTTGTCCTCATTGATGGACGAAGCGTCTATACTCCGCTCTTTGCCGGAGTCTATTGGGATGAGCAGGATGTGATACTTGAAGATATCGAACGCATTGAAGTTGTAAAAGGGCCGGGAGGAACGCTCTGGGGGTCAAATGCTGTAAACGGTATCATCAATATTGTGACAATGGATGCAAAAAAAACTCAGGGAACGATTATCACCGGAGGAGGTGGAATTGAAGAAAGAGCATTTACCTCCTTTAGACATGGCCTAAAGCTTAACGATAAAAGTTACGGCAGGATATATTCAAAGTATTACAATCGCGATGGAGGAATTTATACCGCTAATGGTGGTGTCGGGGCAGATGACTCTGAGAAACTACAGTCGGGTTTTAGATTCGACTGGGAAGAGTCGGATATTGACCATATAACATTGCAGGGCGATGCTTATCACGGGCGAAGCGGACGAAATTCAACCGAAGCTACAGCGGCTGGAAATATAACAAATAAAGATGATAGCGAGAATATCAGAGGCCCCAATGTTCTTAGCAGGTGGAACAGGAAACTCTCGGAAACCTCAGATATGTCACTGCAATTTTATTATGACCGCTCGGCACGCTATAGTTTTGTACTGGAACACACAATAGATATCTTTGACCTGGATTTTCAGCATCGCTTTAAGCTTAACCAGCAGCATAATTTTGTTTGGGGGCTCGGATACCGTGACATCAGGGACAATACAAGCGGTACTTTTGCTATTAATTTCTTCCCGCAGGACAGGTTAGACAAGATATTCAGTGCGTTTGTTCAGGATGAAATTACTATCACTGAAAACCTGCTGAAATTTATCATAGGCTCAAAGTTTGAAAGAAATAATTATACAGGTTACGAATACCAGCCTTCAATGCGATTGTTGTGGACCCCGAACAAGAACAACACCATTTGGGCCGCATTTACAAGAGCCGTCCAGATACCTGCCAGAAGCCAGAGTGACATGGTCAACATCTTTAGTAATATACCGCCATTTGTTCAGTTGTCTATCTCGGGTAGTGACGACCTCCAATCACAGGAGCTAAAAGCATATGAAATCGGGTACCGTACAAAAGTCGGTGACCGTATGTTATTTGATATAACAGCTTTCTACAATGAATACGACCATCTATTCAGTATTGAGGGTAGTGGCGCAACGACATTTGACAACAAAATTTATGCTGAAACATATGGCACCGAGTTTGCGGCTCACTTGCAGGCAACCAGAAACTGGAAACTTATAGCAGGATACAGTTTTTTGCAGATACAGGCACACAGAAAGAGTTCATCCACCAGTATGGCCAAAGAAGTGGAATACGAAGGTAATTCTCCGCATAATATGTTTCAACTGCGGTCACTACTCGATTTGCCTTGCGGCCTTGAGTTTGACACTTCATTTTATTATGTGGATAATTTGCCGAATAACCAGGTGCCGCAATACATTCGTATGGATGTAAGGCTGGGGTGGAAAGTGGGGGACAATTTGGAGGTCTCGGTTGCAGTGCAAAATCTCCTTGATAGAGAACATAGGGAATTTATGGGTACAAGTTCGAATACTACCGAATCACAACGAGTAATATATGCTAAGTTAACATGGAGATTCTAACTTAAGAAATATGAGCCTGTTTGAATGGATTTATATGAAATTTAATAACTTAAATAATGAAGTTGAAAAATTTAATTGTGAAAAATAAAGTTTACATCTTGTTATTGATTTTGATTTTGGCAGCGGTCTCTTCAGTCATAGCTGACACCAAAACCGGGGCCGCCGCAAGCAGAGAGTATCGAATTAAAGCTGCTTTCCTGTATAACTTTATAAAATTTATCGATTGGCCACAGGAAAAAATGCCCGACAATGATGAACCCATAATTATTGGTATTGTCGAGTCAGAGGACTTTATCAAGGCATTTGACCCGATTAAAAATAAGAAAGTCAAGGGGAAGAAAGTTATTTTAAGAAAGTTCGATAAGTTGGGCGAGATGGATGAAAATAAGGACCAGTCGCAATGGAGGCATAAAATTGCCGCACTTAAGGAATGTCACATCTTGTTCTTCTGCCATTTTGCAAACAAAAAAACTCAAAACCAGATTATTAAAGACTTAAGCGGTTTTTCTGTACTTACAGTAGGGCAGGCAGACGGCTTTCTTGAGAGCGGGGGAAATATCAATTTTATAAAAGAAAGACAGAAAGTGAGATTCGAGATTAATCTAAAAACCTCTAAACAGAACGAACTGAAAATAAAGTCCAGATTCTTAAAGTTGGCGATAAGAGTTATTAAATAAAAACGGAAAGTTGAAAGGCTCGGCTATGTTAGTTTTGCGTGATATGAAAATAAAGCATAAACTTACAGCTATCACTATGCTTACATGTGTTGTTGCGATTCTTTTAATAGCTGTCACTGTTATCTTGTGGACGCAAAACGCTTCTCGTCAGTCACTCATTCATAATTTGACAACACAGGCAGAGATAATGGCTGATAACTGCAAAGCCGCAATCGCTTTCGACGATGCAGAAGATGCAGAAGAAACACTAAGAGCTTTTCGTACCCAACCAGCAATAATATATGCCGTCATTTATACTAAAAAGGGAAAAGCCTTTGCCAGTTATCCAAGCAATATAATAGTTGATGATATAAACCTCTCGGAAATCTCATGGAAGCGTGACTATTATTTCGGGGACAACTATCTCATTGCAATTAAAAAAATCGACCTTGAGGGGGAAATGATTGGAAGCTTAGCTGTTAAATCAGATTTGCGTATATTAAGCAAATTGTTCAGGCATAATATGACGATTGTCGGCGGTATTCTGATGGTAGCAATTTTAGTCTCATATCTTCTATTGTCTTATCTTCAGGGTGTCATAACTAACCCGATACTAAGTTTAACGGAAACTGCAAAAAAAATCTCCGAAGAAAAGAAATACATCTACCGAGCATCAAAAACAAGTAATGATGAGATTGGTATTTTAATAGATTCATTTAACGAAATGTTGAGCCAGCTTCAGCAACGAGATGAGCAACTGCACCTGGCAAAAGAGCAGGCAGAACAGGCTAATATGGCTAAAAGTGAATTCCTCGCGAAAATGAGCCATGAAATTAGAACGCCAATGAATGGCGTTATAGGAATGCTTGGTTTACTCAGGGGGACGGAACTGGACGATAGACAGATTAGGTATGCCGATATTGCCTCAACCTCAGCTAATAATCTACTCAAAATTATCAATGATATACTGGACCTCTCGAAAGTAGAAGCCGGAAAAGTTGAAATAGATATCGAGGACTTTGACCTTATGGTGACAATCGAAGACACAATCGAAATATTTACACATAGTGCGTTAGAGAAGAGCAACGAATTGATGTGCGATATCGACCTCGAAGCCGATGCATTGAATGTTTCAGGAGATCAGACAAAACTTCGACAGGTACTTATAAATCTGGTAGGCAACGCTCTTAAATTTACCGAAAATGGCGAAGTAATGGTCAAGGTTACCCAGCAGGGAGCAACGCCTACTCATGTCACGGTTCGTTTTGATATAACCGATACGGGTATTGGAATTCCGCAAGACAAACTAAACAAAATTTTCGAGCGGTTTTCACAGGTTGATTCTTCAACTACACGCAAATTTGGAGGTACTGGACTGGGCCTGGCTATTTCAAAACACCTCGTCGGAATGATGGGAGGAGAAATAGGCGTAGAAAGCCAGGAAGAGCAGGGCTCGACGTTCTGGTTTACAGTTAAACTTGGCAAACAAACAAAAGGAAAGCCGAAAATAGCAAAATCAGCCATGGCTGACGAACTGGCGAAAACAAACATACTTATTGTAGAAGATAATTTAAGTAATAGAAATCTGCTCAAGCAGGAAATGCAAAGATGGGGAACAGGGGTCGAGACAGCGACCAAGGGACAAAACATCCTGGACTTGCTTGAACAATATCACTTGGAAGGTAAAGAAATAAATATCATTTTATTGGATACGAATTCATCGGCTGATGTAGTGGAGTTGTGCAAATCTATTAAAGCCAAAACAGAATTCGAGGATATAAGTCTGATTTTAATGGGAACCATCGATATGCAAGCTTTGCCAAAGGGTGTTGATAGTACTTTATTCGCGAAGTGTTTGACCAAACCAGTCAAACAGTCAGAACTTTATAACGCTATTGTAGAAATAATTTCAAAGACTTTAAATAAATTATGGAAGGGGTAAGATTATGCCTAAAACACAATTGTCTATTAACAAAAAGGGAGCCAAAATACTGATAGTAGAAGATAACGAAATTAATAAGATAGTCGTTTGCGAGATATTAGGCGAAAACGAATGTGACTTGAAAGTAGTAGAAAACGGAGAACAGGCTATTGATGCCGTACTAAAAGAAAAATACGACTTGGTACTTATGGATTGCGAGATGCCAGGAATGGACGGGTACGAAGCAACGAAAATAATTAGGGACCACGAACAAAAAGGCGAAAAACTCGCTCGGTCTGGAGATAAGCTTGCGATAATAGCTGTGACTGCAAATGCTATAAAAGGGGACAGGGAACGATGCATCGAGACTGGTATGGATGATTACGTGAGCAAGCCGTTTGACCCAGTTGAGTTATTTGAAGTGATAAATTCGCATATACCTGCAGAATAATCGCAAGAGATTTAGTTGAAAAACCAAATCGCCACAGTTGCACAGCCTATTCCCAAACTATGTACACGCCGTTATAAACCACGCCTGTAAAACGAAAACTGAATTACCTGTAATTCATATATGTAAAAAACATAAGTTTTGCTAAGAAACAGTTTCGTGGTTATAATGACCCGATATTCCTAATCGCGAGTTTTAAAGAAAGGTGAATCATGAAAAACCGGACATCAGCACTTCTAATATCGTTGCTCATAATTTCAAATGTTTTCGGCTACTACACAACAAAAGGCCAGGACGTCATCGACAAGGTCACTGGTGAAACAGTGATACTGCAGGGCTTCGGCATAGGCTGCTGGCTACTGCCCGAGGGCTATATGTGGGGCATACGCAAAATTGACAGACCAAGACAATTCGAAAAAGCCATTGAGGATTTGATTGGCGCAGAAGACGCAAAAAACTTCTGGCAGCTTTACCATGACAATTTCCTCATCGAAGATGATGTCAAGGCCATGAAACTTATGGGAGTAAATTCAATTCGCATTGCGCTGCTGGCATCAATGTTACAGCCAAGGCAAGGTCAGCCCGACAAACCGCCTTACAAATATTCCGAAGAGGGTTTTAAATATCTCGACAGAGTGGTCGATTGGTGCACAAAATATAAAGTCGGACTTATATGGGATATGCACGGTGCGCCGGGAGGGCAAAACGCTGCAAATATTTCCGATAGTGACGGAGTCGCAAGGCTTTGGACAGAAAAGGAAAAGTATTGGCCAAGATGTATCGAGCTTTGGTACAAAATCGCCGAGCGTTACAAAGATAAGGATTGCATCGTCGGATACGACCTGCTTAACGAACCCCTGCTCAAAAGATACGAGGGCGTAGACGTCGCGCTTTTGAGAGAATTCTATGTCGAACTCACCAAAAAAATAAGAACCGTTGACACCGATGGAATTATCTTTATCGAAGGTGATGACTGGGCACAGGATTTTACGATACTCGAACCTCTCGACTGGGACGAGCATTTGGTTGTCGCGTTTCATTCGTATCCGCCGACATCAAACCAGCAAGGCATGCAGCGGTGGGATGATTTGCGTATCAAATATAATGTTCCGCTTTGGCACGGCGAGACGGGCGAGCAGCGAGCACCTTACAGAATAAATAAAATGTCAACCGAATTTCTAAACTCGGTAAATGTCGGATGGAACTGGTGGACGCATAAAAAATTCAACCGAAGTACCCAGCCTTGGAACTGCCCCAGAACAGAAGGCTTCCAAAAAATACTCGATTACTGGAAGGGCAAGGCGCCAAAGCCTACCAAAATACAGGCAAAGGAATGGTTCTTCGATCAGGCAAGCAGGCTACATTCCGATTATTGTGAATTTGTGCCGGAGATGGTGGACTCTTTGGTACCACTAAAAGCGGAAAAATACCTCGCTGTGCGCAAACCTCTTAGACCGCGAATCTTGGAACAACCGCAAGATGTGCAATTACAGGTCTGCGATTCGGCAAGTCTGATCGTGCGGGTCAGCGGACATCCGCTTAATTTTATATGGAAAAAGAATGGAAAAGAAATACCGAACCAAAATAATGCACGCCTTAGAATCGAAAAGCCTTCCTTAAAAGACAACGGCTCAAAATACAGCGTGATCGTATTTAATGAAAAAGGCTCCGTGACAAGTAAGGACGTGACACTCACAGTCAAAAAGTATTCCGGGCCTGTAATCAAAAAGACGGCCCATGCCCCGAAGATTGACGGTGTCGCTGATGATGTATGGAACCAGACTAATGCGTTGACACTCGATAATAGGATTTTGGGCGGAAAAAATTCAAAACAGGATCTCTCTGCCAATTTCAAAATACTTTGGGATGAAAAGTTCCTCTACCTGTTAGTCGAAGTGACAGACGATATAAAGTTCCATAGAGGCGAACCAACATTTCAAAATGACAGCGTGGAATTCTATGTCGATTATGATAACAGTAAATCTGGTTACTACGATGACGATGATTATCAGTTTAGATACGAGTGGAACTGGAAAAAAATATCTACAAGGCGAGGGAAAAAATTAGAAGACATTATTGCTGCACAAACCGACCACGATAAAGGCTATGTCATGGAACTTGCTGTTCCGTGGGAGGAACTTGGTGGCGAAGCACCTGCGGGAAAATATATTGGAATAGATGTACATGTAAATGACAATGACAACAAAAAAGCAAGAGAAGCGAAAATCGCATGGAAAGCGAAATCCGACAGCTCGCATTCAAACCCGATGTCATTCGGTACCATGAAACTTACTGAAAATTAAAAGCTTTGAGCCGGTGTTCACAGCAGCAATTTATGAGTATAATAACATAAATACAAAAGGGGATTGAGATGCTTAAGAAATATTTTCAGCTTGAACAGTGTCAGACCAGCATCAGTACCGGACTGGCGTTCGGATTCATCTCTTTTGCCGTTATTAAGCTTGTTACCGGAAAAACCAAAGACATAAAACCTGCTATGTGGGTAATCGCAGTACTATCAGTAATGTTTTTAACTATGGATAAAATTGCAGAAATAGCAAAAAGTATTTTTTAACTCAAATTTGCCGAGGGCGTATATTATGAGCAAAAAAATATTTATTCTAATTGCTGCATTGACATTATTCGTCGGTGCCTGTGATAAGACCAGGCAAACAAAAGAAAAAAATGTGGGAGATAAAAAAATGCAAATCAAAATCACAAGTGCCGCTTTTGAAGAAGGTGGTATGATTCCATCAAAATATACCTGCGACGGAGACGATGTGTCACCGCCTTTGCAGTTCGATGGCATCCCAGACGGCACCCGAGCGATAGCTCTAATAGCGGATGACCCCGATGCGCCTATGGGCACATGGGTACACTGGGTCCTGTACAACCTTTCGGCGCACACAACCGAACTGCCCGAAAACATGCTGGACGATGAAACACTGCCAGACGGCACCAGGCAGGGGGTTACAGACTTTGGAAAAACCGGTTATGGGGGGCCGTGTCCGCCAAGCGGAACACACAGATACTACTTCAAAATTTACGCACTCGACAAAAAAATAGACGTCGTTATTGTCCTCGACAAAGATGAACTGCTAAAACAAATGCAGGGACACATCATCGCCCAGGGACAGTTGATGGGAAAATACAAAAGACAGTAAGTGCGGACCGGAACTTAAAAGTTTTCCAGAATTACCGAGGTGTGAATGACAAGCATTATCAGGTAATCCAAATCATTCAATGTGTAATGTTCGTGTGACATATCATTGTCAAGGTACACCACCCCGAAGCAGCCGCCAGAACCAATTATCGGAGCTATCATTGCCGAGCGTATCGGCTCCTTTTCCCTGCCAGGAGGAATGCGCGGAAAAAGTAAAAGCTGTTTCTTGTCGACTGCCTGAGTTATCTTGTCCTTGAGTTTGATTTTGTCAAATACCACTTTTCCGCCCCCGCGTTTCTTACCAGCGTGGCATGACATATCGCCGGAAGGTTGATTACGCAACGCGCACCAGATATGATAAGCGCTGAATTGTCGCTGTATGATATTGAGTAAAACCTTGAGCATTTCGTCAAGACTATTCGTCTTGCAAATCGCCTCGGTAGCTGCGGAAAAATCACGAGCGCGCTTGATAGGCATATTTATATCAGGGCTGTGACCAGGCTCTATTCTTCGTATTATCATCCGGGCCTCAAGAGGACTCGACGTTTCGTCCGGTGACCGCACTGCTGTCGTCAGAGTGTCCTCAAGGTTTATAGGCTTATCTACTATCGTGTCGTCTTCGAGATTGATCTTGATATTGAAATTGGTTATACGAATCTCGTCCCCGCTTTTTATTTCAGATTTGTGAATTTCCTTGTCGTTTAGAAATGTCTTATTCGCTGAATCAAGGTCTTCCACCATCCACTTACCTGCCGCGGTGCTGTAAATTACCGCGTGATGTCGCGAGACCGTCCGGTCAGACAAAAACACCTGACTGTCAGCGTGCCTGCCGATATTCACCGGACCATTGGCAAACTGAAACTCGTGTATCACATTACCATCTTGTTCTACTACCAAACGCATATTGTTCGCTCCACATTTGGAACATTCATTCTCTCTTTATTATCGGCTTTTTCGATTGCTTTGTCAAGTCAACAATTATCTCGCTTACATGACATTATATCGGTTGATAACGGCCTCAATTTGACTAAAATACCATCTATGAAAATTTTTCACTCGCTACTTTACTGATTTTGCATATAATTCCTGAATTAACACGCAGGAAAATAATGTGAGGATTTGATCGTGGCACAAAAAAAGATAACTGTAGTCGGTGCGGGCAATGTCGGAGCGACAACAGCACATATCGCAGCGACAAAAAATTTCGCGGACATCGTCCTTATAGACATCGTTGATGGCTTGGCCCAAGGCAAGGCGCTGGATATTGCCCAGGCAGGCTCAATACAAAAATTCGATTGCAAAGTTACCGGTACCTGTGACTGGCAAGTGACAAAGGATAGCGACATTGTTATTGTCACCAGCGGTCTGCCGAGAAAACCCGGCATGAGCAGGGATGACCTGATCGCAAAGAACACCGAAATCGTCAAAAGTGTTACACAGCAGATTGCGAAATATTCACCCGATGCATTTATAATTGTTGTCTGCAATCCGCTCGATGCAATGGTTTATACCGCCTCTAAGGTCAGCGGTTTTGAGAAGAAAAAAATTATGGGAATGGCAGGGGCGTTGGATTGCGCCAGATACAATTACTTTATTGCTACCGAACTTGATGTCAGCGTCAACGATGTGCAAAGTACCCTGATGGGGGGCCACGGTGACGATATGGTACCGCTGCCGAGATTCACCACCGTAAATGACAAGCCTCTAACAGAACTCCTATCAAAGGACAAAATTGAAGAAATCGTCGAGCGTACCCGAAAAGGCGGCATCGAAATTGTGAATCTGCTTGGCTACAGCGCATATTACGCACCAGCAGCAGGAGCCGTTAAAATGGCAGAAGCTATCTTGACTGACAACAAAACCACCATACCATGCTGTGTCTATTGCGACAAAGAATATGGCGCAGGAGGTTATTTTGTTGGAGTCCCAGCCCAATTGGGAGCTGCCGGCGTTGAAAAGGTCATAGAACTGGATTTAGACGCCGATGAGCGGATTTTATTCGAAAAATCTCTCGCACATGTCAAAGAACTTGTCAAAAAAGTTGGAGAAATGTTGTAACTCCATATAATCTAAGTAGATACACGCATTTTTTTTTCTGACAACTATCTATTGCCTTTTTGAACTAAATAGTGTAGATTGCTCACTTTATAGCTTAATAGGTTTATATAATAGGGACTCGAATGGAATTGATAAAGAAGATCAAAGAGGCCGAGGCTAAAGCTGAGCAAATCATAGAACAAGCCAAAGCAGACACAATCAAACAGGCTCAACAGGATGCGCAAAGCCGTTCACAGGCTCTCGAAGATGCCGAACTGAGCAGAAAAAGAGCAATCGCAGAAGCCGTCACTGCTGCAAATGCACAAGGACTTGCCGAAATTGAGGGCATAAAGGCACAGGCTGCGCAAGCCCGCCAGCAGCTAAGGGACAGCGTCTCAGACAAAACTAACTCAGCAGTAGCTAAGGTGGTACAAAACCTAAAAGGATAAACAATGGCTATTGCTAAAATGTTAAAAGTTATGATTGTCTCCCACCAGAGTCAGGCAAAAGAACTGCTCGATGCCGTTCAGCACGCCTCTGTCATGGAAATACTCGACGCTGAACGCGCAATGGTCAGCAAAGAATGGCCTGAACTTAGCGTCGAAGCGCAAAGACCAAGAGATATAGAAGAACTCGTCGACAATCTCGCCAAAAGTATTACATTCCTTTCGCAATACCGACAGGAAAAAGGCGGGATACTAAGTGCCCTGGCTCCGCGAGCAGTTATCGAAGACAAAAAATATACCGAGGTTGTTTCAAGCCAGCAAGCCATGCAGATACTTGAGCAGGCCCGCAAATGTCAATCTGAGCTGACTGACCTACAGGCTAAAAGAGAAAACTGTGCCGGCCAAATCGAAATGCTAAACCCATGGAAAAATCTGCAAACGCCTCTCGAACAATTAGCTGACCTTAAAACTACCGTTTCGCTGGTAGGCCTGATTACCGACCAGAACTTAAGCGAGGCAAAAGATAAAGTTGCCGAGCTTGGTGCCGTAATGGAAACCGTTGGAGAGACTAACCATCTTTATGCATGCATCGTTATTAGCTTAAAGGAAAATGCCATCGAAGTTCAAAAGGCACTTCGGGCATGCGATTTCGACGCCGTAGCTTTCGAGGGGCTAACCGGAACAGCCGCTGAACTTATCGAAGAACACAAACAAGAACTCATAACCATAGATGAACAAATTACTGAACAAAAAAATACCGCGACAGAACTTTCTAAAGAAACTGTAAAACTTGGTATTCTCTTTGACCACAATCAAAACCTCGCCTCACGAGAAAAAGCGAGAATAACCGCACCTGCCACAAAACACACAGTGCTGTTTGAAGGCTGGGTACGAAAAAAGGATTATAAAAAACTTGAAAAGGTCGTCGCAAAATTCGATGCTGCCAGTCTAAGCGAAATTGACCTCGCCGAAGATGAACAGATACCAGTCGAAATAGAAAATAATCGTTTTATCAAACCATTCGAGGTCGTGACAAGACTTTACGGCATGCCCCAGCACATCGAGATTGACCCAACCGCACTATTGGCGCCGTTTTTCGCCCTATTCTTCGCACTTTGTCTCACCGATGTAGGATATGGACTGATTATCATAGGGTTATGCGTGTTCCTGATTAAAAAAATGCAGGGCGATAAAAAACTGTTGTGGATGCTCCTCGGATGTTCGGTAGTAACTATAGGAACAGGTGTGATGACAGGGGGATGGTTCGGAGATTCCGTACAGCAACTCTCCGCTGCTTTCGGATGGACATGGCTTGCAGATGCAAGAAAATCGGTCATGTGGTTCGACCCGATGGTTGAGCCGATGATTTTCTTTAACCTTTCGTTAGCACTCGGATATTTGCATATCATGGTCGGGCTCCTCACTGCATTCGTATGCAACCTCCAAAGAAAAGAATTCGTTGCCGCGGTATTCGACCAATTGGTCTGGCTTGTAATGCTAAATGCCATCGTCCTTAAACTTTTCGGTACCAGCTTGGGACTCTCACCGCAAGCTTCCGCTATCTTCGGCAAAGTTGCGATGGTACCTGCGGCAATGATTGTTATCTTTAGCCAAAGAGAAGGACCATGGGCAGGAAGAATCGCTATGGGATGTTACAACCTCTTTAGCACCATCTTCTACATGGGCGACGTACTTAGCTATCTGAGACTTATGGCGCTGGGAATGGTCACAGGAGGATTGGCTATGGCATTCAATGTCATGGCAAAAACCGCAAGCGAAGGAGGGACTATTACAGGATATGTCCTTATGGTAGTAATACTCATAGTGGGCCACATATTCAACACGTTTATCTCCGGACTAAGCGCATTCGTCCATACGATTCGATTGCAGTTCGTTGAGTTCTTCCCGAAATTTATGGAAGGCGGAGGAACGCAATTTATGCCTTTAACAAAACAATATAAACACGTGTACATTAGTGAAAATGAAAAATAAAATAGAAGCTAAACGGAAGCAGGAAAAAAGAAAGGGTTTATAATTATGGAAACGCTAGGTTTAGGAAATGCAATTGCGTTAATTGGCGCAGCAATGGCAGTGTTTTTGGCAGGCGGTGGTTCAGCGATTGGTATCGGCATTGCAGGCAGAAGTGCCGCAGGGGTACTAACAGAATTACCGGAACGTTATGGCCTTAACTTCATCATGGTCGTACTGCCCGGAACACAGGGCTTTTACGGCTTTCTTGGCGGATTTATGATTCTCCAGAACATGGGTATCATTGGTGAAGCAGGGGCGGTCGAGTTGTCATGGCAGCAAGGACTTATGGCTTTAGCAGCATGCCTGCCTATCGCTATGACCGGACTCATCAGTGCAATACATCAGGGCAAAGTTTGTGCCAGTGGTATCATGATGGCTGCCAAGAGACCTGAGATGGCTTTCAAAGCTGGTGTCGTTTACGCAGTTATGGTCGAAGTCTATGCCGTTCTTGGCCTGCTCATTACAATCTTCATGATTGGAAGTATCGACTGGGATTCCGTTAGAGTTGCTGTCGCTGGCTAAAAATTACTGATTAACATTTAAACTCGTTATGGTGGATTGAATATGGATGCCAAAGGTGTAATAGATAAGATACTCTCTGATGCTAACGCGCAGGCCGAGGATATTAAAAAACAGGCGAAGGTGAAAACCGACGCTGAAAAACAAAAACTCGACGCCCAGATTAACAAACACGAAAAGCAAACGACCGTTCTTGTTGAAAAAGCAGCAGAAGAGAAAAAATCCCATATCCTCGCAGCGGCGAGAATGGAAATTGCAAAAGAATACCTGGCGGAAAAAAGAAAAATCCTTGACGATATTTTTGAACAGGCACAAAAGAAATTGCAAAATCTCCCTGAGGATGAATATAAAAAGATTTGCACCAAGCTCATGGTACAGGCCGTCGAAAGCGGTGACGAGGAAGTTGTCGTCGATGTAAACGAGAAATGTATCGACCATGAATTCATCAAGCTGATAAATCGTGAACTCGGACCTGGATTTAAGGGTAACCTTAGACTTTACGACCAAAAAGAGGATATCGGCGCAGGGTTCATCCTTAAACGAGGCAGAATTAAAAATAATGTTTCTATGAATGTATTATTGGAACAGCTGCGAAAGCAACTGGAAATCGAATTAGCAAATGAACTCTTTGCAAACTAAATGACTGAATTAACCGAACAAATTGTTTTGAATTTTAATAAGTTCCCGTCGATTGGAGCCGAAAATTGGGAGTACGCCTTTGCTTGCGCCCAGGTTAGAGCTCTTGAAATCGGGATGCTCACTCGCCCAATGCTCCTTGATATGATAAATGCTGAAAATTTTCAGACCGCTGTCGATATCCTAAGCTCTACCGAATATGCCTTCGGGCCCGCAAAAGAATTCGACGAACTCGAACCTATCCTGCAGACAAAAAGAACCGAAATAAGAAAACTCTTTAAAGAGTTAATTGTCGAGCAGCCCATCGTCGAACTCATAAGCGCAAGAGAGGATTTTGCTAATTTGCGTTTGGCACTTCGGAGAAAGCTCACCGACAAACCAATCGGAACCGATTACAACAATGACGGCTCCATACCCGCCGAACGATTCGAGCAAACATTCGAGGAAGAAGATTACTCCACGCTTCCGCTCTATCTAAGGCAGGCAATTGAAAATGCCGTCCTTGCCTATTATCAAAACAAGGACGTCCGCCAGATAGATTATGCCATCGACAAGCTGCAGGCCCAGCACAACCTTGACCTCGCAATTCAGTTAAACAGCACTTTCCTGCTTGAACTTTGCAGAATGCAGATTGATTTGAACAATATCCGAACGATGCTTCGACTAAAATTCCGTGAATCCGACCAGCGAGACCTCTTCATCGAGGGCGGCTACATCAGCACCGTGACATTACGCCACGGACTTGATATCGGATACGAAGCCATCGTTCCGCTGTTCTTCTCGACACCTTATTATGAGATTATGGAGATAGGCGTTACCTACCTCACCTCAAACAAGTCATTCTTAAAACTCGAACAGCATTGCGAGGACCATCTGATGGAGTTCCTGAAAACAACTTCGCAAATTACCGCGGGCCATCAGCCTGTCGTCGCTTATCTATTAAGAAAAGAAAATGAAATTCGCAAAATACGTCTGATTCTGACCGCTAAGAAAAATAACCTCGATGCGAGACTGATTCTGGACCGTCTTGGAGATTAACTTTGGAAGGAAAAATCGCAATTTTAGGTGATACTGATTTTGTCATGCCGTTCTCGGCACTCGGAGCCGATACGTTCCCCGTTGGCTTAAAAGAAGACGAAATTACCCAGGGCGCCAAAAAAATACTCGACGAGGAATACGCGCTCGTGATTATTCCTGAAAACATTGCAAAAATCGCAGAGGAGGTTTTCTCTGTTAAACAAAATAGCCCGACCCCATGTGTCGTCATCGTGCCGTTCACGACCGAACCGGAAGGTTTCGCGACGCAGGCGCTGGGACAAGCACTTAAGTTGGCTACTGGTATTGATATTTTACAAAGTGATTAATTTTCGATATGAGGTTTTCTGATGAGTGAAACAATTCAAGGTAAAGTTGTAAAAGTTGCAGGGCCCGTTGTCGTCGCAGAAGGTATGACCGGGGCCAGAATGTATGATGTGGTTCGAGTTAGTAAATTGAACCTTATCGGCGAAATCGTCGAATTGCATGGCGATTTGGCTTCTATTCAGGTTTACGAGGAAACTGTCGGCATAGGACCAGGCGAACCGGTCGTCAACACAGGGGTACCTCTAAGCGTTGAACTTGGCCCGGGACTGATTGAAAGTATTTACGACGGCATCCAAAGGCCCCTTGAATCCCTATATGCAGTTGAAGGGGCCTTCATGAAGAGAGGTACCGACCTGCCAGGCCTCAATCGCGAAAAGAAGTGGCACTTTAAGCCAACCGTCGAAGCAGGAATAAAAGTTAATCCCGGTGACATCATCGGTGAAGTTGATGAGTCATCGCTCGTAATGCATAAGATTATGATACCTGCCGGTGTCAGCGGAACATTACAAAAAATAACCGAAGGCGATTATACCGTCGTGCAAGATATCGCTACAGTAGTCGCCGAAGACGGAACCGAAACACAATTGCAGATGATGCAGAAATGGCCTGTACGTAACGCAAGAAACGTACAAAGAAGACTTGCTCCGAATGAGATTCTAAGAACAGGCCAGCGTGTCATCGATACCTTCTTCCCAATCTCGAAAGGTGGTACAGCTTGTGTCCCAGGACCTTTCGGAACTGGAAAAACGGTTGTTCAGCATCAACTGGCAAAGTGGGTTGATGCCGAGGTCGTGATTTACGTAGGCTGCGGCGAACGAGGCAACGAAATGACTGACGTGCTAACAGAGTTCCCTGAACTAAAGGACCCGCGTACTGGAGAACCTTTAATGAAACGTTCGGTACTTATCGCTAACACCTCGAACATGCCTGTTGCCGCAAGAGAAGCCTCGGTGTATACCGGTATCACAATCGCCGAATACTTCCGTGACATGGGTATGTCGGTAGCGTTGATGGCCGACAGTACTAGCCGATGGGCAGAAGCCATGAGAGAAATTTCTACACGCCTCGAAGAAATGCCCGCAGAAGAAGGATACCCCGCCTATCTCGGCGCACGTATCGCATCATTCTACGAAAGAGCAGGCCGGGTACAATGCCAAGGCGGACCAGAAAGAGAAGGTGCTCTTTCAATCATCGGTGCTGTAAGCCCGCCAGGTGGTGACCTTTCTGACTCAGTCGTACAGGCAACCCTGCATGTAACAAAAGTTTTCTGGTCACTACAGGGACGTCTCGCATACCAAAGACATTTCCCTGCTATCGACTGGCTCACAAGCTACTCGTTCTACAAACAATACCTTAAAAACTGCTTCGATGACGCTGACCAGGGACTGGAAATGGATAATTTAGTCGCTGAAGCTATGGCACTGCTCGAGAAAGAATCGAACCTGCTCGAAATCGTTAGGCTCGTCGGTGCAGAAGCACTCTCGCCGCAGGACAGATTCGCACTCGAAACGTCACGAACTATTAGAGAAGACTACCTACACCAGAACGCCTTCCACAAAGTTGACACATATACTTCAATGCTGAAACAATACGAAATGCTCAAGACAATATTGTTCTTCCACAAACAGGCACTTAAAGCTATCGAGGCAGGCGTCGACATCAATGATATATCGAAACTTAAAGTGAGAGAGGATATCGCAAGAGCAAAATATATTCCGCAGGATGAAATGGAGAAAATTCCGCAAATTAGAGAAACAATAGAAAAGCAGATAAAAGAATTACAGGCAGCCGGAGTCTAAAAGGCTTGTTTAAAACAGGAGTTTGAGATGTTAAAAGAATACCAGACAGTAACAGAAATTTATGGCCCGCTAATGCTCGTCGAAAAAATCGATGGTGCTAAATATGGACACATCGTTGACATCGAACTTGGCGATGGCTCGAAACGTCACGGCCAAATCTTACAGGTCGAAAATGATAAGGTACTCCTCCAGGTCTTCGAAGGAACAAATGGTATCGATGTCGATACAAGTACCGTCCGTTTTCTGGCAAAACCGCTGGAGTTGGCAGTCTCGCCTGACATTCTCGGTAGAGTTTTCACCGGTCTCGGCGTACCTAAAGACGGCGGCCCGGACATCATCCCTGACAAAAGACTCGATATTAACGGAAACCCCATCAATCCGTTTGCACGAGACTATCCAAACGAGTTCATCCAGACCGGCATTTCAACGATTGATGGCTTAAACCCAATCGTTAGAGGCCAAAAGCTTCCTATCTTCTCCGGTGCTGGACTGCCTCACGATGAAATCACCGCACAAATTGCAAGACAAGCGACCGTCTTAGGAAAAGGTGAAGAATTCGCCGTCGTATTTGCCGCTATGGGTATCACCTTTGAAGCCGCGCAGTTCTTCATCGACGACCTCACCGAAACAGGCGCCATCGAACGAGCTGTCATGTTCATGAACCTCGCGAATGACCCTGCAATCGAACGAATCGCTACTCCGCGTTTCGCTCTGACCGCAGCTGAATATCTCGCGTTCGAACTCGATAAGCACGTACTGGTTATCCTGAACGACATGACAAACTATTGCGAAGCACTGAGAGAAATCTCCGCCGCGAGAAAAGAAGTTCCGGGCCGAAGAGGATACCCCGGATACCTCTACACCGACCTTGCTATGATCTATGAAAGAGCGGGGCGTATAAAAGGCAAAAAGGGTTCCATCACAATGATACCCGTACTGACAATGCCAGAAGATGACAAAACCCATCCGGTGCCAGACCTTACAGGTTACATCACCGAGGGACAGATTATTTTGTCACGCTCTCTCCACCGCCAGTCCGTCGCACCACCGGTAGATGCTCTGCCGTCACTGTCGCGACTAAAAGATAAAGGTATCGGCGCAGGAAAAACACGTGAGGACCACGCAGATCTTTACAATCAGCTTTACGCCGCATACGCGAGAGGAAAAGAAGCTCAGGAATTAGCTACCATTATGGGCGAAGCCGCTCTTTCAAACGAAGACAAAAAGTACATGACATTCGCGAACGAATTTGAAGCAAGATATGTCACCCAGGACTATTACGAAAATCGTAGCATCGAAACCACACTTGATTTAGGCTGGGAACTGCTCAGCATGTTCGATAATGTTGAACTAAAACGTATCGACATAGAACTCATCGACAAATATATGCCGAGATTTAGAAAAGAACAGAAAAACGAAGAAGCCGCAAAAGAGGAATAGCTAAACAATGCTCGAAAATATTAACGCAACAAGGATGCAGCTTCTTCAGCTGCGAAGACGTGTGGCACTTGCCACACGAGGGCACCGTCTGCTTAGCGAAAAACGCGACGAAATCTCTCGTCAGCTTATTCGGATAGCAAGACTTATCCAACCGCTCAGACAGCGAGTCGAAGAAAAACTACTCGACACCTTCCGCCGTTTCATGCTCGCACGCGCCTCTATGGAACCGGAAAACGTAAAAGCCGCCTTGCAGGTTCCAACCAAAAAATTCACCCTTGCTATCGAACTTGCCAATATCATGAACGTCAAAGTTCCGAAAATGACAAAGGAAATAGAAGGTGACATTATCTGTTACGGCTTCGCAACAACCTCCGGCGAAATGGATGTCGCATTACTGTCACTCGAAAAAGCGTTCGATGACCTTATCGAACTTGCGGAAAAAGAAAAACAGGCACGACTGCTCGCCGTCGAACTCCAAATGACTCGTCGAAGAGTAAACGTCCTCGAACATATCGTTATCCCAGACATCCAGGAAACGATTAAATACATCTTCGGCAAACTCGCGGAAGTTGAGCGTGACAATATTAGCAGACTTATGAAAATTGCTGATATGATTCGTTCTTAAAAATTAGCCAAGCGTCCCGACTAAATCACTTACCTTACCTGTTCCCTTACGCCTGCAATATCCCTTAATGCCCTCAATAATCTTGACCGCACAGCCGGGCTCAATAAAATTAGCGGTCCCAACCCCGACCGCCGAAGCGCCAGCTATCATGAACTCTATCGCATCAGATGCCGTCCGTATCCCGCCCATACCCAAGATCGGTATCCCCGCGTCTTTTGCAACCTCATTGTAAACTTTATTAACCAGATAAACCGCTATCGGTTTTATCGCAGGCCCCGAAAGCCCGCCGGTCTTATTAGCCAATACCGCCTTGCCAGTTTCAATATCGATCGACATCGCTGTAAAAGTATTTACCAGACTAAGAGCATCTGCTCCCCCCTCAACCGCCGCCCTCGCCGTCACACTGATATCCGTGACAGTCGGCGTCAACTTCACCATCAAAACCTTATTACCGCAAGCCTTTTTGACCGCCGATGTGATTTCCAATATCAATGCAGGGTCCGTCCCAAAACTTATTCCGCCTTTTTTGACATTCGGACAACTGATATTAAGTTCAATCCCTGAAATCGCTTTTTCACTTGCGAGCTTTTCTGTTACCTGCACATATTCCTCTATCGCCTGTCCCGCGACATTAACAAAAACGCTGGTCTTTAACTTTTCAAGGACACCAATCTTTTCCTCAATAAATTTTTCCAACCCGATATTAGCAAGACCTATCGCGTTTAACATGCCGGCATCGGTTTCTACGATTCTCGGTGTTGCGTTACCTTTTCGAGGCTCTGCCGTTATGCTTTTGGTCACAAACCCCCCAAGACTCCCAACATCCATAAAGTCACTAAGCTCATCGCCGTACCCGCATGTCCCCGATACCGTAAATACAGGATTAGCTAACTTCAGCCCCGCAAACTCAACCGAAATATCAACCGCGTCACTCATAATATAATACTATACCTTAAACACAACATCCCTGCTATCAAATACCGGCCCGTCCTTACAGCACAACTTATACTCCGTCCCCCCATCTCCCTTACATTCAATAGCACAGCTTTGACAAAGCCCAATTCCGCACGCCATCATCTGTTCCATACTAACCTGACAATCCACCCCGTGGCGCTCGGCAATCGCCGCCGTATTACGAAGCATACCCGCAGGCCCGCAACTGTAAATAATTATCGTATCCTTCTGGGCATCGCAACTGCCTAACCACTCTTCAAGCTTCTCAGTGACAAACCCCTTGTGTCCGATGTCACCCTCGTCGCTTGCTACCTGCCATGTCACGCCGTTCAATTCAAAATCACTCATCGATTTTAACGCGTCTTTGCTTTGACCCTGAATCTCTTCCAAAGGAAAATCTACCGCAGATTTCGCGCCAACAAATCCGACAGTCTCAATTTCCGGATGTTTTTCTTTTAACACCTTTGCCAAATGCAGTATAGGCGGCGCACCCATGCCCCCAACTACAAGCAGGGCGGTACTCTTTGATTCGGGCACACTAAAACCATTACCCAAAGGCCCGACCACACTTATAATGTCACCCGCTGCCAATGTAGTCATCCGAATTGTTCCCGCTCCGACCACGCAATACAAAATCTCCACCTCCACCTCATCGCCGTCAATCTCGACATTGCAAAAACTAAAAGGCCGACGCAATAACAGTTCCCTTCTCGCGCTGTCCCGCAAATCATCAGGGATCTCACCGCAAGCAGGCAGCCCAGCTGTTGATATGTCAAACTCGGCGAATTGACCCGGTACCAAACCGGCAAATGCCTTACCCGCCTCACCTTTAAATCTCAAACCAAGACGATAAAAACGCTCACCGATTTGCTTATTAAAGCTGACAACCCCCTCAAATAATCCCTTTTTTGTTTTCGACATAGGCTTTTAGCTATCTAACCGCATTGAATCCAACAATTTACACAAAATACGCCACCAGTCAAGTATATTAACCTTTAACCGCACATTTAGCCGAAATTAACCTGGATTTTAACCTTTCATCTGCGGTGAAAAGCATAAATTCCTCTATCCCTCACCTCACAAATTTCGTCTATATTTTTAGTTTTTTAGGTTATTTTACGTTGCCTTTAGACCGAAAAATACGTATACTTATAGTGGACTGACGGGTCAGTCAGTTTTGGGGAAATGGGTAAGTTTGGGGGAATAATGCTCATAAGTGCTTGATATTAAATAGGATACAAAATCATGGATGCTGTAAAAGAAAACAGAAAAAACGACCTTGTTCTGCGAAGAAAAGAGCAGATTCTCGCTGCCGCTATGCCGATTTTCGCTAAATATGGCTTCGCACGCACAAAAATCGACCAGATTGCCAATGACCTCAATGTCGGCAAAGGAACGATTTATCGCTACTTCAAGGACAAAAAGTCACTCTTCATAGCTGTTTTTGAACAAGGATGCATGGAAATGCACCAAACTTTTGCAAAAAATGTCCACCCGATCACGGATCCCCCTGTAAAAGTAGCCGCTGCTGTGAAAACTTATTTCCAGTATTTCGACAACAATCGCGATTTCATCGAGATCATGATGCAGGTACGCTCAGAATTCAAAGAAGAGCATCGACGCATCTTTATGCAATCCTATAGCGACTATATCGTGCGCATCCAGGACAATCTTCGCAATGGTGTCAAATCCGGAGTCTTCCGCGACATGGATGTAGAAAAAACTGCTGACACTATCAGCGCGACCTTACAAGGCGTTCTGCAAAGTTTTTATGTGCGTAAAATCGAAGACGATAGCGACCAGAATGAAAAAACAGAATCATTAACTGATAGAACCGATGCGGTAACACAATTGCTTTTGCATGGCCTGACAAAATAAAATGAATGTATTAACAAAAAAATTAGTTCTGATTTTATGCGTCATCATTTCCGTGACAATGACCGGATGTATGCTGGGCCCCGATTATTCAAGACCACAGACCCCCGCATCTACAGCGGATACTTACGTCAGACCAGCAAGCCACAATCAGGATGTAAACGACTTTCCCGATATACATCGATGGTGGATGAGATTCGGTGACCCCGTTACCGCCGACCTCGTCAAGCAGGCATTAGAAAATAATTATGATCTAAAGGCAGCCGCCGCAAAAGTCCTGCAAGCACAGGCTGTACTTGCAGAAATCCGAGGAAGACAACTGCCGGAAATCAACTACAATCTTAACCGCTCAAGAAGCAAAACCTCTTTCAACTTTGGTGGTGCCGGACGCTTCAACAATATCAGTACAACCTGGGCTCAGGATGTCACTGTTTCATATATATTCGATTTGTTTGGAAAACTGAAACGCGCGGAAAAAGCCAGCTGGGCAGATATGTTAGCCGCCCAAACAAATGAATGGGCTCTCATTAATTCACTCATCGCAAGCGTCATTAACGCGAGAGTACAAATCGCGACCCTGCAAAATCAGCTCGACATCGCACATGCTGACACCGAGAGCAGAAACAAAACCCAGCAAATTGTCGAACGCCGATACAGTACCGGACTTGTAGGACCCGTTGATGTCAGACTCGCAAGAGAAAACCTTGCCGCCGCCAAAGCTGCCGAAATTACTATCCAGCTTACACTTATAAAGGCACGAAATGCACTGGACGTCCTGCTTGCTAAACCGCCCGGTTCAAGCCCGATATTGCCCGCGACTTTGGCACAACTGCCAAACCTTGACCCGGTGACAATAGGACTCCCAGCGTCACTGCTTGACCGAAGACCCGATGTCAGGTCCGCTGAGTTAGCACTTGAAAGTAGCAGCGAAAAAATTGGTGTCAGTATCGCACAGATGTATCCCGATTTGATACTCTCGGCAGGTGTTGGAAGAAGCGCTGACAGATGGCGTGACATCTGGAAAGGGGAAACTGAAATATATTCCGCTATCTTTCGTTTGGCTCAGCCTATTTTCAAAGGCGGACAATTAAAGGCGCAGGTCGATGCCGCTAAAGCGAGATATTCCGAATTAGCTGCCAATTATGCAAAAACCATCCTAACCGCTATGCAGGAAGTAGAAGATGCACTCATCTCTGAACAGTTGCTCCAGGAGAGACTCAAATATGTAAAAGTTCGCTTTGAACAGGCCCGCGCCGCAGAAAATCTTTCAATACAACGATACCAAAGAGGCGTTGAGGGAATACTGACCGTACTTGAGAGCGAACGGAGAAGAAGAATTGCTGAAAATGACCTGGCTATCCTGAAAGGCCGCATATGGACCAATAGAGTTAATTTGTTTTTAGCTTTGGGAGGGGATTGGATAGGACCAGAAGAAAATAGTGAAAAACAGGATATTTAAAATGATTAGTGATGATGAAATGAAAAATGAAAACGAAAAAATTGTAGATAACCAAAAACCTTTGGCAGGCCAATATGCCTCAGAAGCTCACGCATCTGGCACCGGTAGAAAACAGTTACTGGTTTCACTTGTAATTTTATTGGTGGGCGTTGTGCTTACCGTTATGCTGGTCAAGTTTAAAAAACCGCCCCAAATGACTGAGTCTAAAAAATTCGCGCCGCTGGTAAAAACTCAAATACTAAAGCCGCGCGACGTAACTATGGTGATTAGCGGTTTCGGAACCGTAAGCCCAAAAGTACAGGTCGAGATTGTTCCGCAGGTCTCTGGTAAGGTGGTTTGGGTAAATCCCGAGTTTAAAGCAGGCGGCTTTATTAAAAAAGATAAGCCGATCATTGAAATAGACCCGCGAGATTACCAGTTGGCCGTCCAGCAGGCACAGGCCGTCGTCGCTGAAGCGAAAGTCAGACTCGACCTCGAAAAAGCCGAAGCACTCGTCGCAAGAAAAGAGTGGGACCAGATTAATCCAGGAAAAGAACCAACCTCGACACTGGTACTGCGAGAACCGCAAATTAAAAGGGCACAGGCGCAACTTGCTTCTGCCGATGCCCAATTGGAAACCGCAAAATTAAGTCTTGAAAGGACAAAGATTACATTGCCAATTGAGGCGAGAATAATAAGTGAAACAGTTGATTTGGGACAGTATGTTTCCATAGGCCAATCAATTGGAAATGCTTACGGACTAGAAGCCGTCGAGATTGAGCTTCCACTCGAGGATCACGAACTAAAATGGTTCGATGTTCCGGAAAATTCAAACGGCTTTGACGCTAATGACCCAACTGCAAAAACGACTGTCGCATATGTGAAAGCTGACTTTGCCGGTGCACAGCACACATGGAAAGGATATGTCACCAGAACCGCCGCCGAAATTGACAAAAAGTCCAGACTTGTATCTGTAATTATAGAAGTGACAAAGCCCTTCGACAACATAGACAATAAACCGGACCTCTTGCCGGGCATGTTTGTAGAAATCTTCATCGAAGGAAAAGTACTGAAAAATGTTTTTGCTGTACCTCGTAACGCCTTGCACGAGCGAGACAAACTATGGATTATTGAAAACGAAAAACTGCGAATTATTAAGCTCGATATCGTGCGATTCGATGATGACTATGCCTATACGACCTCAAGCCTTAACGGTAATGTGACAATAGTTGTCAGTTCACTTGACATAGCTGCCGATGGCATGAAGATTCGAACAAAAATTGAACCCAAAGACTCAGATACTGCCGGGGAGTAAAAGTGACAGACCTGAATGAAAAAAAAGATGTTCTTAGCTGGTTCGCTTCAAATCATGTAGCAGCCAATATCTTGATGGTGCTTATTTGTGCCGCGGGACTACTTTCTATTTTTACTATTAAAAAAGAAGTCTTTCCCGAATTTAGTGTCGATATTATTACTATCACTGTCCCATATCTCGGAGCCTCGCCGGAAGATGTTGAAAAGGGTGTCTCTCTGCGCATCGAAGAAGCGATAGCCAGCGTGGATGGTATCAAAAGATTAAGCTCAATTGCAAGCGAAGGGGTAAGTCTAACTATTGTTGAAATAGAAGAATACGCCGACACCACACAGGCACTTGATGACATCAAAGCAGAAGTCGACAGGATTATTACTTTCCCAAAAGAAACCGAAAAGCCCGTAATAACCGAAATTAGAACCCGCCACAAGGTAATAAGCCTTGTCGTATATGGCGACGTCTCTGAAAAAGCATTAAAAAAACTCGCCGACCAGATTCGAGACGACCTCACCGCAAAGGACAACATAAGCCAGGTAAGTATCGCTGGCATAAGGCGATATGAAATCTCCATCGAGATCTCAGAAAAAACATTACGCAGATACAGCCTCAGTTTTGATGAGGTAGCAAATGCAATTCGGGATTCATCACTCGATATACCTGCTGGTTCCATAAAAACTATCGGTGGTGAAATTTTAGTCAGAACCAAAGGCCAAAAATACGTCGGGGAGGAATTTGAAAATATCACAATTCTAACAAACCCAAACGGAACACAGGTTAAACTAAGTGACATCGCAATCGTAAAAGATGACTTTGAGGATTCCGACCTTTACTCGAAATTTGACGGCAAAAGAGCAGCATTTATTCAAGTCTCAAGAACTGGCGAACAAAGTGCCCTCGATGTCGCCGATACTGTAAAAAAATATGTAGAACAAAAATCAAAATCCTTACCCCAGGGAGTTCAACTTGCGTCATGGGAAGATGATTCTGCGGTACTCAGGTCACGCATGAATCTACTGAAAAAAAATGCCTATATCGGACTGACATTGGTCTTCCTCTGCCTCATGCTCTTCCTTGATATACGACTTGCTTTTTGGACAACGCTCGGAATTCCAATCTCATTCCTGGGCGCCTTTTGGTTAATACCATTTTTTGATGTCTCTGTAAATATGATTTCACTTTTCGCATTCATCATGGCACTGGGTATTGTCGTTGATGATGCCATCGTTGTCGGAGAGAATATTTTTGAATATCGCCAAAGAGGAATGGACGGCACCGCTGCAGCTATTAAGGGCGTAAAAGAAATGGTCATGCCCGTTATATTAGCCGTCTTAACTACAATGTTCGCATTTATGCCGCTTGCATACACCACAGGTGTTATGGGGAAAATATTAAGAGTCATGCCTGTCGTCGTGATAAGCGTACTCGCCGTCTCATTATTAGAGGCTCTTTTGATATTGCCCGCGCATTTGTCACTAAAACCAGCCAGTAAAAAAAATCGCTTTGTTAAGTTTACCGAGAAAATTAATCATTGGACAGAAGCCAGACTTAAGAATTTTGTTAATGGAAAGTTCGCTAATTTTGTCGAATTGTCCGTTAAATGGCGTTATGTCACAATATCACTCGGCATCGCAGTATTCTTATTTACTATCGGATTCGTGGCAGGGGGATACCTGAAGTTTACTTTTTTTGATGCCGTAGAAGCCGACAATATGATTGCGGTCCTTACAATGCCGCAGGGTACACCCGTGGAACAAACCAGAGAAATCGCAGATAAAATTGAGCAAGCCGCATTTGACGTTAGAGATGAGTTTGACTTGATACGAAAAGATAAACCTTCCATTGTCAAACATATCGCCACAACCGTTGGTGCACATCCTGGAGCTGCAAGAGGAGGACCGGGTACTGCAAACATGGGTGGGGGCTCAGCGTCACATCTCGCCGAAGTTAACGTTGAACTGCTCGCCGGTGAAGAACGTGACATTTCAAGCATGAAAATAAAAAACAGATGGAGAGAAATCGTCGGGGAAATAGAAGGCGTGTCGTCACTTTTATATTTCTCGCAAATATTCAGTGCAGGCGAAGCAATAAGCATTGAACTCTCACATGAAAATTTCGACACATTGCTCGAAGCTGTAGAAAGCTTAAAGCAGATTCTAAAACAGTATCAAGGTGTTAGTGACATTGAAGACAACTTCGAAGCGGGAAAAGCTGAGCTAAAACTCGCGCTCAAAGACAGCGGGAGAATACTTGGTTTAACACTTGCTGATTTGGCCAGACAGGTCAGGCAGGGGTTTTACGGGCAGGAAGTGCAGAGGATTCAGCGAGGCAGGGACGACATTCGTGTCATGGTCAGATACCCTGAAAATGAAAGAGAAAAATTGGCCGACATTGAGAACATGAGGATTCGACTCCCAGATGGCACCGAAATCCCTTTCAAAACCATTGCCGAGGTGCAGCATGGCAGGGGGTATGCTGCCATTCAAAGAGTCGATAGACGAAGGGTCGTAAATGTCTCTGCTGATGTCGATGAGAATATTGCAAATTCAGGTGAAATTAACAAGGATCTGCAAACCAAAGTAATTCCGCAACTGATGCAGGATTATCAGGGACTGCAATACAGATTTGCGGGCCAGGCAAGAGAACGCGCAGAGTCACTCGGAAGCCTGCGTGGAAATTTCCTCATAGCAATGATGGCAATATACGGATTGTTGGCCGTTCAGTTCAAAAGTTACACCCAGCCTTTAATTGTCATGTCCGCTATTCCATTCGGTATCGTAGGGGCTGTATGGGGGCATGTTATCATGGGCCTGGTCTTTATGACCAAAATCAATCTCAGCATCCTCTCCTTATTTGGCATCGTCGCTTTGTCAGGCGTTGTCGTAAATGATTCACTTATTATGATAGACCTCATAAACCGTGAACGCAAAGCCGGAATAAAACTCGAACAGGTAATACGCGACAGCGTCACCAGAAGATTTCGACCTATCATGCTGACAACCCTGACAACATTCTTCGGCTTAGCACCAATGCTTTTGGAAAGAAGCCTGCAGGCAAGGTTCCTGATCCCGATGGCAATAAGTCTCGCTTTTGGAGTTGTGTTTGCGACAGTAATAACGCTCTTTCTCGTCCCATCTCTCTATATGATTTTAGAGGACATGAAAAATCGCTTATCGAAGCGAAAGTAAAACAATAATTAAATTTTTGCAGCAGGTAAACCCTTTTGCAGTAACGACTTAGCAAAACTCGCCATAGTTTTGAGGAATTATTGGAATTTTCTGGTCAAACTCTGGCCGATAAATTAAAGTAGACCATTATAGCGGGACAGGTAAAGTGGAATAGAAAGGGGCGGATATATGGCGATTTTTATGAGGAACAAACCTAAGGTAGAGGTTGCCTTGGACATAGAGGCCTTGGCAGCTAAATGTGTTGAATATTTTATTGCAGATGCAAAAACCGCATTGTCAGAAAAAGACGTTTTCTACGTAGCTGTTTCAGGCGGGCAAACCCCTAAGCGATTTTTTGAATTACTCAGCGAAGAACCCAATGCTAAAGCCTTACCATGGGAAAAAATTCATCTCTTCTGGGTCGATGAAAGAATAGTCGAGCCTGACTCTAAATGGAGCAATTATAAACTTGCATTAGACGGCTTTTTGGAAAAAGTCGACATACCTAACCAAAATATACACCGAATACCAACCGAATACAGTGACTTTAAAGTCGCTGCAAAATGTTATGAAGAAACCATTAAGCAGGTCTTCAACTTAAAACCCGGGCAACTCCCACAATTCGACCTTGTCGTGCTCGGAATGGCAAGGGAGGGACATACCGGCTCGCTGCTGCCAAATAGCTATGCCACATTTGATACAGAAGATTTAGCGTGCGTTGTTTATGTCATGGATGAAAAGCTAAACAGAATAACACTTACTCATCCCGTTTTGTCAGCTGCGACCCATCTGATCGTATTAGTTTCGGGAGAAGAAAAAGCTGACATACTAAAAGAGGTACTCTCCTCTGAACCCGATGAGATACAATACCCAATTCATGTACTTTGGCCTGTACTTCATAAGGTCACATGGCTTGTTGACAAACAGGCAGCCGGAAAACTATAAAACCGCCATCATGTTAGCGACTCGGGGGAAGTACTAACTTGATACCGGGCTTAAGGTTTTTGGGATTGTGAATTATCTCGCGGTTAGCATTCAGAATCATCTTCCAATTATTCACGGTACCGTAATGTTTATAGGAAATCGCAGACAACGTTTCCCCTCTGCCAACAACATGGTATTGTTGTTCTTCGACAACCTCTTCGGCTATCTCAGCCACCGGTGCCGCTAAATCCTCAACCTCAGTAGGCTCTTCGGGAACTTGCAATTGCCTGAGCAGATTTTGCTGTAACCTGGCCTCGGTACTTAGACTCGGTCTTGTAACAAGCCAAACACCGATGACACCGGTCAGCACCAAGCCTATTGACATACCTATTTTCAGGTCTCGTGTCATTTACTTGTTTTGGTTTTTTTATTTTTTGTACCGAAGGATAATATCGGAGCAGCAATTGCAATGGACGAATACGTACCAATGATAATTCCAAAACCGATAGCAAACGTAAAGCCACGCAAAGCCGGACCGCCGAAAATATACATTATCAAGACAACTATAAATGTTGTAAACGACGTCAACAATGTTCGCGATAGCGTCTGGTTAATACTATTAGATATCGTTTGCGGCGTAAGCCTGGCCTTATGACGATTTTCGCGGATACGGTCAAAAACCACAATCGTATCGTTAAGTGAATAACCTATCAACGTCAAAAATGCTGCCACTATCGCAAGGTTTATCTTAAAGTCGCCTATAAGAAGAGCCCGACCAAATGCCGTCGGTGCAATATAAGTACAAGCTGTCACCGCTCCAAGCGTTATCGTAACGTCATGAACCAATGCTACAATTGCTGCGATACCGTAACGCATGCTCCCGAAACGTACCCAAATGTAAGTCACAATAGCAAACAATGACAGGATTATCGCTATCAATGCTCGCGTCTTAGCTTCGGCACCAACCGATGGATTTATCTGTGTCACTCGCGGAAGCGATGTCTCAAGCCTTGTCGCGCCTAAGATTTTTCTCTTTTCATTTTGTATAAATCTTGACCATTCATCGTCAGAAAATTTACGAAAACCTGCTTCCGGCTCCACCGAAACATAAGCGAAAGAATCAATCTTACCCGCCGTCGATATAGGATTTAAATCAGGATTAAGAATCTCATAAGAATACCAGTTCAAATCATGCATGTCAGGCTTGAAACGTAGGTCCTTGAATCTAAGACCGATTTGCTCCGCTGTTACTGCCTTCTCAAGATTCACAACGATACTCACTCCGCCAACATAATTACTTAACTCAGGATACGCCTCCACAACATCTTCCGTTATCACCTTAGTTGAAACTATCGTAGGTTTAAGATTAAGACGAATCTCAAGAATATCACCAAAAGCATTTAATATCGCATTGTTAACCACTTCTTCCACCTCAGGCTCCGAAATCGCCACGTCTGCAAAAGTGTTAGCCAATACGTCTTTGACCTTGGACTTGTTGGTTTGACTTGTACCAATCGTAAATACCGACGAATTGTCACTGCTTTGCGTAACTATCAAATTCGTCAACATCTCTCCGATAGCAGCCCTGACACCATCGACCGTTTGAACAGTATTGCCTGTAAAAGTAATCGTAGCCGTCGTCTTGTTCGTCTCGGTAGTTGTAATCTCGTACTGATTGTTCGCCTTGCCAATACTGTAAACATTTGCCGCCATTAGTGCAGAGTTATTCAATCTCATCCCCTCTTGATGAATTTTCTCCACGACCTCGCTACGCGTCAAAGTGATACCTTCTTTCAGATTGATCTGAACCGATGTCCCGCCTGTAAATTCAATGTCATATTTATTGTTCTTTGCATCATCTCTTGTCAAGAATATGAACAAACCTCCTACGACTAGAATCGTAGAGATGACAAAAAATACCGGACTAAGAGCCATCCAGTTTATATTCGGCTTCTTTATCAGCCGCATCATATATAAACGCTTCTTGATTATGCCCCGAGACAAAAGAAGATCGAAATTCGCTCGTGTAACAAATAACGCTGTGAACATACTCGACATGATACCCAGCATAAGAACTATCGCAAATCCTTTAATCTCTTCTGACGCAACCCAAAATAGAATTGCCGCCGTGATAAAAGTCGTTATGTTCGCATCCAAAATCGTCCGAAATGCCTTCTGATAACCGTTCTTAATCGCTATCGCGATAGATGCGCCCTTTTGTATCTCCTCTCTGATTCGCTCGAAAATCAGCACATTCGCGTCAACACTCATGCCGATAGTAAGAATAATACCAGCGATACCAGGCAGCGTAAACGTCGCATTCACAACCGCCATTACCGCAAGGATGAAAAGAAGATTGATAAGCAATGCAATGCCGGCGATGACACCAGACAATAGATAATAAACAAGGATACACCCAATTACTACCGCAAATCCGATCAACCCTGCATAGACTCCCTTGTCCCTGTTTTCGGCACCAATCGATGGGCCTATCGTCTTAACAGATATAGGCTGTTCAATTAGTCGCGCCGGCAAGGAACCTGCCCGTAATTTATTTATCAGGTCACGAAGCTCAACTTCCGTATAGTTACCAGTAATTTGACCGCGAGTATATATCTTGGAATTTATATTCGGAGCCGATATAGCAAGACCGTCAAGCGAAATACAAAGAGGGCGACCTATATTGTTGCCCGTAATGTCAGAAAAAATCTTCCCGCCGCGTTCATCAAGCACAAAATTAATCGCACGCTTACCGGTGCTATACTCAGTGCCAGGCTCGGCCTTTTTCAACTTCCACGACTTAGCATCACCGCCATGAAGCATCACTTCTTCACTCTTGTTGCTCGCAAGAACATAATATTTGTCACCGAATGACGCCACTATAGAATAAGGACTTTGCCATTCTTCCTTCTTTTCTATTTGACTCCATATATAATCAGAAGAGGAAGCAAATTTAGGACCTTTGTTTTGAAGATTGTTCACATAAGTTTCAATCTCATCGATCGAAAGCTCCGTGCGGTCTGTGGTAGGAATAATTCTAAACTCAAGAATACCAGCACCTTTCAACATCCGTTGAAGGTCCTTTGGGTCGTCAAGACCACCTCTAAATGGATAATAGTCATCAAACGCTGCAATCGTTTTATCAATTAACTCCGAGCGGTCTGGAAACTCAAGCTTAAGCTCTTCAATCGCCTGACCCCGCTTGATTGTCCCTATCTCCATATCCGAAACAAGATTTAGCTGCTCTTCAGTCAGACTCAGTTTATCCAGTTCAAGCTTCGACTGAAGATACATATCTTTCTTACCCGTCTCAGGCTCAAGTAGCTGCTCAATTAGCTTCGACCATTTGCCGTAAACGTTTACATACTCTTTCAAGGTCGCGATATTAAGTAAGTTCACACCGGGAAACGCATTAAGAGCCGCGCCAAGCTTAGCTGATTCGAGCCGAGACCAGTCAACAACATTCAGCTTCACCTCGCCAAGGTCAAAACCCGCAGCTTCAAGCGCTGATTCCATTCGCTTCAGTTCCGCAGAAAGATTGTCCGTCACTTTACGAAGGCTCGTGTATTCATCATAGTTGCTTGCAAGATTATTAAGAAGCATAAGCTTATCTTCTGAACCACCAGAGAATGTCGCAAAATCCGCATTACGCTGCTCGCCTGTTTTTGCCGCTGAACGAAGTATCTTAGCAGGATTTACATTTAATGATAAAAGCTCTTGTTTAATGGTTTCGTACTTTTGTCGTTTCGTTCGCGCATCTTTACTTGCAAGAGGCATTTGTATCTCAAAACGAGTATTGCCTTGAGGACGCCATATGAGATTTTGGATGTTAGTTGGGTCAATACGTCGGCGAAGAACCGTTATCATGTTTTGGGAAAGGTCTTTCTTGTCTTCGTTGCTCATGCCGTAAGTGTCTATCTCGTAAACCAGAGAAGTTCCACCTGCAAGGTCAAGCCCAGGCTTCAACGTCTTGCTGGCAGGATACAACGTCCACGCTGCTACAATTACTAAACCCAAAATCATAACATTCTTAAAAACAAGGTTCTTACCCATAAGTGCTCCTAATAACTTCTGACATTATTCAAATTGCTTTTCCCTAATACTTCGAGTCCTATTTTTCCTGCGAGACGTTACTGCCAATCGCAGAAGGCGTTACCTTTATCTTCGTATTATTAGACTCGTCAATTTTAAGCGTAATTTCATCATCTTTAACATCAACCACCGTCGCGATAATTCCGCCGATAGTTCGCACGCGGTCATTTTTCTTCAGGCCTTTAACCATTTTCTGATGTTGTTGCTGTTTTTTCTTCGGCCCTCTAAACATCAAAAAGTAGAAGACAACTATCATCAAACCTATAAATACGAATTGCCCGTAACCGCCCAGAGGAGATTCTCGCCTCGCCGCTGCCGCTCCGCCATTAGGGTCAGCTACTACAAAAGTCGAAATTTGACCCTCTTCTCCAACTGGTTCAGAAGTGATAGCATCCGCTTGTGCTAATATCGAAATGTTGTTCATATTCATCCCTTTCATGGTTCATATTCTCTTTCACGATACGTTCGACTAAAACGAATCTTTATACCCGAAAACAGCTCAAAATTACAGTAAAATCTCAAAAACTAACGTTTTATGCCCCCACAAGCCCTAAAAAAAACCCAATAGGCCCTAATGGTACAAATTTTTGTATTTTTTAAGCTTTTCCTCAGACCAACCAGCGAACTCATCGGCCTCAATCTTCTGCCGAATAGCACTCATTAAACGCTGATAAAACCGTAAGTTATGCAGCGACACCAATATCGGGCCAAGCATTTCCTTAACGTTGAAGTAGTGACGCAACGCGCCACGGCAATAGTTTTGACAGCAGTAACAATCACAACCTTCCTCAATCGGACCCGTATCATTAATATGAACACTGTTCCTAAGCCTCATTGGCCCCTCTTCCGTAAACGCAAAAGCGTTGCGGCCATTACGCGTCGGAAGAACACAGTCGAACATATCAACTCCGTTGCGAACCGCCGCGATAATGTCTGCCGGCGTACCAACACCCATCAGATACCTCGCCTTATCTTCAGGCAAAATCGCCGCCGTGTGCTCGACCGTCCGAATCATTTTCTCGTGACCCTCGCCAACGCTAAGACCGCCGATCGCATAACCATCAAAACCAATATCAACAAGCTCCTTAGCGCAGCGGCTGCGAAGCTCCAAATCAATCCCCCCCTGAACAATACCAAATAACATTTGCTTTGGATTTGCGTGAGCCTCCTTACATTCACCTGCCCACCGAATACTTCTCTCAACTGCTTCAAGCAAAACCTTCTCATCCGCTGGGTAGGGGGCGCACTGGTCGAAACACATTATTATGTCAGCACCAATTCGATTTTGCAGATCCGTTGCGATTTTCGCGTCTATAAAAAAATTCTTACCATCAACGTGACTGGAAAATTCAACACCATTATCATTGATTTTTGTCAAAGCTTCAAGCGAAAAAATCTGATACCCGCCGCTGTCAGTAAGAATCGGTTTCTCCCACGCCATCACATTATGTATCCCCCCGAGTTTCTCTATCGTCTCCACCCCGGGCCTTAACATAAGATGATAGGTGTTACTAAGAACTATCTCCGCACCAGTCTCCTCTACCTGCGCTGCGGTTGTCCCCTTAATCGCCGCCGCTGTACCAACCGGCATAAATACCGGCGTCTGAACATCTCCGTGAGCAGTTCGCAATACGCCGCGCCGAGCGCTGCTCCCGGAATCCGTTTGCTTAAGTGAAAAATTCAATTCGCTCATATTTAGTGACCTAAAAACGACCGCTTTTTGTTGAAACGTCCGTAACCATTGTTGCCATAAAGATATACGTTAAGTTGTCATTCCCGCGACACGAAGAGCCCGGAACGGAAAGCAGGGATATAGCTTGAAATAACATCCGCCGTCCTGTCATTCCCGCGAAAGATTGTCACCCCTGCGGAAGCAGGGGCGGGAATCTATTTTTATCAGTTTCCTGTGTCGTTCAGGATTCCTTAATTTTGATTCCAGCTTTTTCAAACTGGCCATCAGTCAGTTTGAGTCAGTAAATACTCTTTATCGTCGAGCCCGGATAATAATGCATCAGTATCTCGCTCGTACGCTTACCTCTCCTCGCCATACCCTGCGCGCCATGCTGACACATACCAACGCCATGACCAAAACCTCTACCAGAAATAAATGCCCACTTCTCACCCATATCCACAATCTCACAGATTGTACTTTTTATCTTGTACCCGCTCGGGTCGACAGTAAGACGCAAATCTTCGCCGCGCAGAAAACCCTCTTTGCCCGTGGAACCAGAAACCTTAACCATCGTCATGCGTGTAATGTATTCATCTTCATGCACACTTTTTTTCGACGCGGCCAGCTTAACAACCTTCCCCAGATTTTTCAACTTCGGATATTTTTTCAAAATCTTCTCCGACACCATCTTCTTGTCGAACTGAACCATAGGCCAGTAGTAAAAGGGAGTCCGAGCCGTATATTTACAGTAACGACATTTAACGCCGACAAGAGGCTCCAAACTCTCACCGCCAAATACATTCTGATGATTCTCCGTGTGTCCACCGCAGACCGAACTGTAATAAGCAGGAAATACATCTTCGCTCCCATCGCCATAACGGCACACAAGAACCAACCCGTAAGTTTTATCGACAGCTTTCTGAATGCGAGCCGATTCCGCCGCAATGCCGTGATAAGCCTGACTGGCCTGGGTCTTCTTAACGTCCCACCGGCGATTCACACCAAACCGCTTCTTAATATAAAGACAATACGTCCTTGCCGCTATCGCCTGGGTCTCAAGCGCACTGGCCTCCCAGTAATCAGGCATCTCAGCACCAACAACACCGCTAAGGTAAGGCTCAAGTGGGACCAGATTTATAGCGTCAAAACTACCATCCGCATTATGTATCAGCTTTAACTTCCCCCGATATTCCACGCCGTTAATACCGAAAACATAAGGTGAATTCGTCTTAACTAATAGCTGACTACCAGAAACCTTCCTGTTGTTAACAAAAAATCCATACTTAGATGAACTGATCTCAACATCAGGACCAGCCTTGCTGAAACTCGCTACAGGATTCCTCGCCTTCGCGTCAATTATATAAAGCTCCGAACGAGACTTTACCGTGCATTTCTTTATCCCCTCAAAAAGCAATACACGAACCCAAAATTCATCACGTACATCCATTTGAGTCGTAGCTTCGATGAACCGTCGTTCGATACAACTGCTTAACGTAAATAAGCAAACCGACAGAAGTGAAAACAAAATCAATCTATAAAAAAACCTGCTTCGGTCTTTAAAGAAACTTGTAATCGAATGATACAATTTCCGTGCCTTTATCTTTCATGTTCTATCCGATACTCCACCTGTCAAAATCAGGGCCAGACGCATGAATGCTCCGACCCTCGCTCAACGAAAATTGATCTCAGTCCAGACTTCTAAAGGATAGCCCGAAACTGGTGATGGCCTTCTTTATCTCATTCAAACTCGTAACACCGAAATTCTTACAACCAAGAAGTTCAGCTTCCGTCCTCCGGGTCAAGTCGCCAAACGAACGAATGTTAAGACGCTGAAGACACTTCCGCGCTCGAACTGACAACTTAAGGTCATCTACCGGACGGCTCAATATACCCTCGTCTCCACCTTGCTCTCCTTCTGCGCCAGGCTCCAATAGCTCTGAACCCGAAAACGACATCTGCTTCTCCTCAACCGCCATACCCAGATGCATTCCCTTCGGGTCAAGAATTGCCTTGATCTCTTTCAAGGACGTCTCGCCAAAGTTCTTATAAGATAAAAGTTCCGTCTCCGTGATGTTTAACAAGTCACCGATGGTACTTATGTTCATTTTCTGGAGACAGTTTCTACTACGAACCGACAACTCAAAATCAGATATCGGGGTCTCAAGAATCTGAACCTTCTGACTTATCTTCATTTCCTTTTCTTCGTCATAGAACATCGTCTTAGAACTTTCAATGTCCTTTCTAAACAGCGTCGCCCTAGGATGATTCGGATGGAACTCCAAAACCTTGTCAATATACTGTGCCGCCTTCTCAAACTTACCAGCGTCTTCGTAAAGTATCGCAAGATTAAGCAACGCACTGACATAAACCGGAGCATTCGATGTGATTTGACGGTAATAATCCATCGCCGCCTCCTCGTCACCGGACATGTCACAACGATATGCAAGATGGAACAATGCTGCCTGATGCTCAGGTGAAAGCTCTATCGCTGTTTTGTAATTGTCCATCGCTTCCTCATAGAGACCAGTCGCTTCCTGAATCCTGCCTATTTGATAGTGATATTCTGCGCTCACATTTTCAAAATTAGCGCACGATTTAAGTACCTTCTCCGCAGCCTCAAAATCAGATGCCTTACGGTAAGTACACGCCTTCTCTGCCGCAACAGCCAATGTGTCACCGCCGCTCTTACCTGCCTTGTCAAAACTCCCTATCGCATCATCGTATCTACCGAGCTTGCGCTGAGAAAGGCCCAGATAAAAATACTTCTCCTTGCAGTCATCTGCTTTTTCAAGTTTCTTAGCTGCTTCCTCATGTCTACCCAGAATATAAAGACCTATGCCGCTCGCCAAACAAGCCGACGAACCAGTCTTCGACAAATTACTATCAACCTGCTCGGAAAAACTTAAACGACCGCTTTCGCTCGAATTCACTGATAATGCTAGCTGGCTTAGCTCGTCCATTGAGGGCAGAGCCTCGGAAAACAGGTTTATCTCACATTCTGTAATAGATTCCATAGGAAACACTCCATTTTATTTTGCTTATTGTTTGTGCGAATCGACCCACGCCCGATTCGCAAAGACCCAGTATTATATAGATTAATAAAATTATTGCAACCCCTTTTTAAGAGCGTCAGAGCCGATTTTGCCACCAAACGCATAAAAAAGGCCGGGATTGCTAATCCCAGCCTATTTAAAACCACTTTATACAATTCCTCTTAGATTCCACCGTGGATGATCCAGCGGTCCGGATGCATTTCATCTTCTCCACATCTTGCTTTTACAGAACCGAATTTCCGTATGGTTTTTTCCCCATCTCCACTAATCGATTCTACTTCGCAGGCAACACTAAAGCTATGCGGACCGCATATAGGATATGGCTTTGCAGGCCCAACCGAAATGATTGCGGCAACATTAAGCCAACCAAAATATTCTTTTGTTTTTTCTCCGGATATACCGGAGAATATCAAGCCAGCTTTTGGGTAGTCCTTGTCAATCAAAGCCTGAAAAAACTGACGAACCGTCTCTACCGCAGCTTCCTCGTAACTCATCTCGCCTTGGGCAATACCGATAAGTTGATTGAGTTGGTCGAGCACTGTTACATCTTCGGGTATTTCATCTTTAAGAGAAAACATCTTTTCATCTATCGAAACATTGTAGTCATAAAATTCGGTTGTCAAATCCAACACATCCTGATTCTTTTCAATGCGGTAATATTCGATATGAGTAATTAGATCTGTTGCTTGATTTATGTAGTAAATTTCCTTTTTGGGTTTGCTTTTATAAGTCACCGTTATAGTAGCGAGTTTTTGCTTTTCCTGTGGTTCTTGTATATCTATCTCAACCGTACCTGCCTTTTGGTTTTCGAGAAGTTTTTTCATAACTAATTTAGGCTGGGACTGCTCCAAAAGACTTAGCATCCACCCTTCAATTCTCTTACTTTGAAAAATAAGGTAGCTATGTTTCCTCTTAAACCACAGCTCTGCCTTTTCAGGCGTCCACGTAGCAAGTTTTGCACCATCTTCAGGTTGAAAATGTTCAGGCAGATAGTATCTTGCATTTGTGATATTACCCTGTTCGTCCGATTTAATCCAAAATTCCAGAGGTTCTTCTTGCGTCGCCTTGAACTGCCTTACTTGTAAAAATCGAACTTTGTTATAAGCGGCAATTACACGCTCAATTCCAAATGCCGTAGATACGGACCTGTCTAAAAACATTATTGATAACATCACTGCGAGTATCACCATCGCAGCTGTTGAAAATCTTGTTATTCTGCTTCGCATAATTTTTCTCCATATATCAGGCCGGTGAACTGGCTTTGATTTTTTAGGTTTTAACTGTCCGTCAAGCATCTTGCTAAAAGCAATGCGTTCAGATTCACTAACACCTTCAGGGGCGATGCCATCCGCCTTCAACAGTCCTTCAAATAGTTTCCTGTTATTATCCATTTTGACTCTCCATTTCTTTACGAAGAGATTGCTTTGCGTAAAATATCCGTGACCGGACAGTTCCAATACTGCAATCAACAACATCTGCTATCGATTGATAAGACATCTGCTCAATGAAGCATAGTGTTAACACTTCTCTATGATGGTCTTTCAGTTTATTCAGCGCACGGTGTAACTTCTTAGCGTCATTTGCATCGAAGGTCGGCTCATCATTGCCTGATACGGGAAGTTCATCTTCTTCCGGCAGTCTGACAAACCTGTCTTTGCGCCTGAAACCATCATAAACCTTATTCCTTGCGATACGGTACAACCAGACTGCAAAGGACCGAGCATCTTTCAACTTATCTATTTTCTTAAAGACGGTAAGCCAAATCTCCTGGCTGATATCATCAGCCTTGCTGCCGTCACCATCCAGACGACGGACATAATATTTCAGCCGAGGATGATATATCTCGAACAGTTCTTCAAAAGCTGCTCTCTCACCGTCCATACAGCGATGCACTATCTTTTCCAGCTGTTTCTCAAAATCCATATACATCCTTTGACGGAACCGCCAAAAATCAAAAACTAGCTTCAAAAAAAGCCCTGACGCTCAAATATTAAGGGAGCGACTAACTTTTGACGCTGGCGTCCCTTTGAAATCTTTCCCGTATCATTAGGTAAAGACGCAATTTGACCGGATTAGTTCAAATATGTTGCAATTTGTTGGATTTTAGCACATTCCACCCCAAAAAGCATGAAAAAGGCTCCGAATCCATCCCGGTTACTTGTCCCCACTTGTCCCCATGTTAAGATTTATTCCATAAATCTATGGGGATGTTAAGATTTATTCCATAAATCTATGGGGAGCCTCGACCCTCCACGGGACACCTGACGGTGCTGTTCTTTTTAATGCCGTTTTATTTTCGCCTTTAGGTTTAGCCCTGTCATTTTATGACGGGGTTGCTTTTACGCCCTTTGTCATTCCGTGCTTGACACGGAATCCATCCCGGCTAGCCCTGCCGCTTGCGGCAGGGGGGCTGTCATTCCTAACTTGTGCAGGAATCCACAAATATTCAACTCCCGTTTGCGACACGAAATGCGCATAAAAAAAGGCTGGAAGTTATATGTCACTACCAGCCCAATATAGAGTATCTACCGTCCCATATAGGCAACAGCAGTTAAGCAAACAAAACCAACAAACACAACGGACCCCAACCAGGATAAGCCAATAAAATACAAAGATGTGAAATTACCAAATTCCGATACTGCGAGACTGTCACGCAATGATAAAGAAAAACCTATCCTCAAGGGTTGTGGCTTCATAATCAACTGAGGCTATCGTAATATTGCCATTCCTCTCGAAATCCCAACTACATCATAACATTTTAAGGGATTTACGCGATTTGTCAAGGAAATTATGGGACGATAAAAATTTTTAACATTCCCCCAAATCCCCAAAACCGATGTAACAGCAACAACATACACCAAAAACACCAACCGAATCAGCCCTGTTTTTTATACACTTCGTCCGGGTCATAGACCTTTTCTGCGATAAATTCCAAATCACTCGCGCTGCCAGCCTTCAATCCGCGATAAAAACACGATTGATAGCCGACGTGACATTGACCCGAATCTACCGCCACTTTCAAAACGATACAATCCTGGTCGCAATCGATTAATAGCTGCTCAACCTTCTGCACATGACCGCTTTCCTCACCCTTTTTCCACAGTTTCTTCCGGCTTCTGCTGTAATATGTCGCCTTACCGCTCGATATCGTCAAGGCCAACGCCTCTTTATTCATATAAGCTACCATCAAAACCGCACCGGTCTTAGCGTCCTGAGCGACAGCGGTAATTAACCCGTCACTACCGAATTTAGGTTTAAATTCCAAACCCTGCTCGATTTCTTTATTAGCTGACATCTAAATTATCTCCTATTTCTTTATACTAAAACATCTTGCCAATACCCCTTTTAACCATTATTACCACTCAACACAAGCCTTTTTAAGCCGATAATTCATAACATCCCTGAGACCTCAAAATCGCGGTTTCCCGAAAAATCTTCGACCCCAGTGCCATACCGTTGTCACAGGTGCTCGTTCATGCTTGACGTTCCAAAGCCGCGACTTCACAATCAGGGTTCATCAAGATTAGCGGGAGATTTTATAAAAACATGGGATTTGGGGACTCTGTTGTCCTAAACAAGGTTAGGTGGTCTGATTTGTAATCGGACGCCATTTATGAAAGGAGCTTTATTATGGCTAAAAGAAAAACTACAAAAAAAACAAGAGGTAAAATGCGATCTGCTTTTAATTTCAAAAGTATGATAAAAAAGGACAATATTTTGCTCTTAGAGTTATTGGAGAGCCCGATAAAGACTTTGAGAAACCGCGATATTCTGTGTGACCAAAAGATGATCAATAACCTTAACAAGGTGCGTGACAATATAATTGAACGTGCCAAGGCTGTATTCATCGAGTCCGGTTTTGTTAAAGATAGTACTATGGGATGTCAGGGATGTCAGGGATGCCAGGGCTGCCAAGGCTGCAGCTAAGCAGAGTAAAATAATCCTATTTATATCGCAATATATACGCTGCAAAGCAGTCGTATATTTAAAGTTATGCGTAGTTTAACAGCAAGCGGACAGGCAATGCTTGGTGCTGTTCTTGTGGATAAGTACCGGTCTATTTTGGAAACAAAGGAATAAAAAAATGACAAATATCATTACCCCAATACTTGCACAATGGGACATTACAAAAGGGTGTAACTTTACCTGTCCATTTTGTCTGTCAAATAGCGGGAAAGAAGCCAAAGATGAATTGGACTTTAAACAAGCACGTATTGTTGTTGATAAGTTGCACGCAGGTGGAGTACTATTTCTTCGAATTTTGGGTGGAGAACCTTTTTACCGTAAAGATATGCTAAAAATAATGCGATATGCCGTCAACAAAGGATTGTTGATGACCTTTAGTACAAATGGCTCTCTGGTTACAGAGGAAACAGCTAAAACACTGAAAGAAATTCAAGATAATATCAGTTATTTCCAAATTAGCCTCTATGGAACTAACCAACATTTTTATCAGGATTTTACAAATAATCCTAGGGGCTTCGAGTTAGTTGAACGAGGAATAAAATGTTTGAAGAAATATGATTTAAATCCTTATATATTTTGGGTACTCACTGTTGAAAATATAAACCAACTGGAAGCGGCATATCAACTTACCAAAAAATGGGAACTACCCACGCTTAGAATTTCTTTAAAACTTAATCTGGGCAGAGGAGAAAAAAAATGCGGTGGTGATTCTGTGAAAAATACCAATTTATGGACTCAAGCTATTGAAAAACTTTTATTATTGAAAAGTTTCGTAGACAAACATAAAACGCCAACCGTGCAATTACATGCTCGACCTTTTTTAGGTGAATATTTATACAAACTCACAGGTTTACCTTACTTTTACATCCCTTGCAAGGCGGCAACTACTATGTTGTACGTAGATTCAGAGGGGAAATGCAGCCCGTGTCCATTCGGGTGTTTTATGCCACAATCATATTCTTCATCATTGGATTTTAATGGAAGTGCGTTGAGTTTATTAGAATATGGAATAGACGATATTTGGCAATCCGAATTGTTTCAATCCTATAGAAAGCTTAAGAGCCCTGAATTGAATCCTAAAGAAATGAATACGAGTTGCCCACATTACAAGTCAGAGAATTGTGCTCCATGCGTATTTACTCCCTGCCTTTGTAAATCAACTATCCAAATGATAAAAGCGGGCCATGTAGGTTTCAACCCGTCTCATAAACTAAATAAACGGCGAAGGCAGGCAACCAGTTGCCTTGCATAATTGTGCTGTAGCATACGCAATAGTGATAAACCAGAGGCGCAAAGCAAAGAAGCTTTGACGATATTGGGGGGCTCGGGGTATTAGAAAAATAAACTTGCATTAGGCTATCTAACTTATCATTAGACCGCAATTGTTATATGCTGTGATGGAAACTGGAACACGCCGTAAAAAAACCGTGACTAATGTTGTAAAACTTGTCCTGCAATTAAACCAAAATATAGATAAAACTCTAAACAAAAACAAAAAAAACCTGTTAGGCTGTCCGATTCAGCGTTAGACCCCAAGTATGAGAGGAATTGTGCTATGGCGAAATTTTCGACAAAATACACATTTATGAGAAAATGGGACCTTCTGGAAGTTATTATGATTTTTGTATTTTGTGCAGGTTTGTCTGGATGTGCTGAGCACGACCTTAATAACGCAAAAAGGCTGAATACAGTCACTGCTTATAATAATTTCATGGAAAAATATCCACATTATCGTTATCACGCTTTGTTACGCGAAGCTCGAAAATTGAGAGAACCTTTGTTGTGGGAAGAAGCTAAAAAGGAAAATACAATTGCAAGCTTTGATAATTATCTTGAAGAATATAGGACAGGAAAATTCGCATTAGAAGCCAAACAAAGAAAAGAGCTGTTGGTGTGCGAATATGTAAAACAAAAAAATACTCTTGAAGATTACTTTTCATATTTAAAACTTTATCCTGAAGGAAAGTGTGCTCCAGAAGAGATACGTTTGATTGTGCAGTTAAGTAGCCCAAGCGAGGAAAAACGCAATGAGGCAGTTGATTTACTATCTAAATTAGGTGAAGAATTAACCCAAGCTGTAATTGAAGAAATAATAAAGATAATGAGACACGGTATAGAGAGTTGGTCAAAGCGCCTTTATAGAAGTGGTCATTGTACATGGTATGAGAAGACTACTGTCAAAAAATATGCGGCCAAGAGTTTAGTAAATATGAAATCTCAATATGTTACCAATGAGATAGTGAAAGAAGCGAGAAATGAGGCAAATAAGGAAAAAACTAAGTACCGTATAACAGATCCAGGATGGATATGTTATTAATGCTATAGTTGACAGTGGTGTATAAAACTTCATCTGGCGATTGCGTGCTTTCATCAAATCCAGCTTAAAAGAGACGTATTTAACTCACCTCAATATCTAAAATTTACTATTCCAAAGCCCCCTTTATTTACGATATAAAGGTAAATCGCTATTGTATTATTCGATTGTCAAAAACTGATTTAAACGTTATCATTCAGTCCCTGAGGCTTTTAAGGGCATTAAATGCAGAATAAAAAAACTAAAACCCTGTTTCTGTTCCTGCGGCTCGCAGTCGTTGCCGCTGGTATCGTCTTCGTAATCCTCTGGCTAAGACAAAATGACCGATGGCAAAATCTAAAAGCTATTTTCTCCCAGCTAAACCCGCTCATCTTCGTCGCGGTAGTTATCATCTTCACAATCGCACAATTCATCGTCGCTCTGAGATGGTGGCTCCTCCTAAGGTCGCAATCAATCTTCATACACCTGACCGCTGCTATAAGACTCCACTTCCTCGGACTCTTCTACAATAACGTCATGCCAAGCTCGCTCGGTGGCGATGTCATCAGAGCGTGGTATGTCACTCACCACACCGAAAAAAAATTCGAAGCTGCACTAAGCGTCTTTGTCGACAGAATTGTAGGACTCTTTAGCACACTCGCAATCGCTGTTTTCTTCTACACCGTATTCCTTATACCAGAAGGAAAAAAAATTAACTTCACTGGTAAAGGGGAAATGCTTAAAAAAATAACCGAATACAAGTCAGCACTTTTAACCCTCCTCGCCGCCTTCGTAATAATAATCGTTGCTCTAAGCGTTATTCCTGCAACCAAAAAAATATTGAAAAAAAGCGCCACTAAAACTTGGACACTAACCGCTAAAATCTCAAAAAAAATAAAAAACTCTGCTGTCCTCTACTGCAGCAAACCACTATCGATACTTGCCGTCTTTGCCCTTACCGTTTTCTTACAGCTTATGGTAATTACTGCTTTCTGGATTCTCGGAAAAGACATCGGCATACTCGCCAGCGCAAAATATTACTATGTCTTCTTCACATTAACATGGGTGCTCGGAGCTGTCCCTATCAGTATAGGCGGTGCCGTCATCGTCGAAGGTATACTCGCTTATATGTTCATCAATTTTGCCGGAGTCGAACCCGAAGCTGCTCTCGCATTGGCACTCTGCCAGAGAATCGTATGGATGTTAACCTCACTGCCAGGCGCCGCTATACACCTCGCCGGTGCACATCTGCCGAAAGATATTTCTGTTGACTATCGAAATAACATCAATTAGCCTATACCCGCCGTAAAGGCCGAAAATAACAAAAAATCAACCTCCATAAGTGAATAAAGGGTCTTCGTATCATGTGGATTACGAAAAAATTCAAAAGCTATTTCTTCAGAGGACTTGCCGTCTTACTGCCTACTATTCTAACTATAGGAATCTTCGTCTGGGGATACACTTTTATACAAAAATATATCAGCATACACATTAATAGAGGACTCGTCTGGCTTACAATGCTCCTGAGAAATGAAACTGGACAGGCCTACATGGATGAATGGAACCAATTCTGGATAAACGGAGCAGGCTCAATTGCAGGGTTTGTAATTGCTTTAGTCGCGGTCTGCATCGTTGGAGCACTATTCGCAAGCGTCATCGGGAAAACGCTATGGAGAATGATTGAAAATTTTATTACAAGAGCACCGTTCCTCGGAAAGGTCTATCCATATATTAAACAAATTACCGACTTCCTCTTTAAAGACGAAAAACAAAAGAAAATGTTCTCACGGGTTGTTGCCGTCGAATATCCACACCCAGGTGTCTGGGTCATCGGAATGGTCACTGGAGAGGGAATTAAAAAAATAGCCGATAACGTCAAAAAAGATATGCTCACTGTTTTAATACCTACTTCACCAACTCCATTTACAGGATATGTCGTCATAGTACCAAAAGAAAAAACTATCGAGCTTGATATCTCTATAGAGCAGGCGCTGAGATTTATTGTTAGCGGCGGTGTTATTAATCCGGGAGATATGCAAACAGATACCTTGATTGAAAATGAATCGAAAAACTAAGTGCGGTGACATCTTGCGCATTTTAAATTCTATATCACTTAAAATTTGCCTGCTCCTGATAATCTTCTTAGCGGGCTGCAGAGGCGTTATGAACGAGCAATGGCAGGACCAGAATGTTATCGCCATAAACAAAGAAGCTCCGCATTGCACCGCTATCCCATTTCAAAATGAAAAAAAAGCCCTCGATAGCAAAATTCAGGATTCACCTTTTTATAAATCACTAAACGGCTCATGGAAATTCAACTGGGTTAACCACCCGGACAAAAGACCCGCCAACTTTTACAAAACCGATTATGATGTCACCAAATGGGACAATATAAACGTCCCAGCTAACTGGCAGCTCCAGGGGTACGGCACACCGATTTATACAAATATCAAATATCCATTCAAAAATGACCGCCCATTCGTAATGAAACAACCACCAGAGGATTTTACCGCCTTCAATGACCGAAACCCCGTCGGCTCATACCGTACAGACTTCACCGTTCCACAAGATTGGCAGGACAGGCAAATCTTCATCCATTTCGCCGGAGTCAAAAGTGCCTTCTATCTCTGGATAAACGGGAAAAAAGTCGGTTACAGTCAAGGCAGTATGACACCCGCAGAATTTAATATCACCGAATTACTTCAGGATGGAAAAAATGTCCTCGCTGCTGAAGTTTATAGATGGAGTGATGGCAGCTACATGGAGGACCAGGATATGTGGAGACTTAGCGGGATATACCGTGACGTCTTTATTTACGCCGTACCAAAACTCCACATCCGAGACTTCTTCGTCACTTGCGACCTGGACGACCAATACCGTGACGCAACTTTAAAAGTCTCCGCCAATATAAAAAATTACTCGAACCAAAAATATAACGCACCATCCATCGAACTAAAACTCCTGGACGAAAACCAAAAACCTTTTGGCTTCGATAACTTGAAGGTAAAACTTGACGATGGTATCGATGCCCAAAAAGATGGACTTGTAAAATTACAGGTCAATATCAAGAACCCAAAAAAATGGACCGCCGAAACACCCAACCTTTATGACATCCTTCTAATCTTGCGGGATGACAATAACGAGGTTATTGAAGTGCAAACATGCAAGTTCGGTTTTAGAAAAGTCCAAATCAAAGGCGGGCAACTGCTCGTCAACGGAAAACCGATACTTATCAAAGGCGTTAATCGACACGAACACGACCCTGACCACGGCAGGGCGATACCAGTTAGCAGAATGATTCAGGATATCAAGCTACTAAAGCAAAACAACATCAATACCGTCAGAACTTCACACTACCCAGACAACCCAATATGGTACGACCTCTGCGACAGGTTCGGCCTATACATCATCGACGAAGCCAATATCGAATCACACGAACTAATGAACTACGCCGACATCTTCGATTCACTCGGAAACGACCCAAAATGGACTAAAGCGCACTTAGACAGAACAATGCGAATGGTCGAGCGTGACAAAAACCATCCATGCATAATCATCTGGTCACTCGGAAACGAAGCAGGGGACGGAGTAAACTTCGAAGCTACAAGCAAATGGATTCACCAGCGCGACACCACCAGACCCGTCCAATACGAAGCCGCAAGAGAAAGATCCCTCACCGATATCGTCTGCCCAATGTATGCAAAGATTGAACACCTCGAAAAATACGCACAAAAAGAGCAGACCAGACCCCTGATTCTCTGCGAATATGCACACGCAATGGGTAATAGCGTCGGAAATTTGCAGGACTACTGGGACGTCATAGAAAAATATAAATATCTACAGGGCGGTTGCATCTGGGACTGGGTCGACCAGGGACTACGCAAAAAAACACCAGATGGAAAAGAATTTTGGGCGTATGGCGGTGATTTCGGTGACAAACCGAACGATGGAAATTTCTGCTCTAATGGCCTCGTTCAGCCGGACAGAAAACCAAACCCACACCTCCACGAAGTCAAAAAAGTCTACCAAAACATAAAAGTTTATCCCCTCGATTTAAAAACCGGCAAGGTGACTATCCATAATAAATATTATTTCGCCAACCTTGATTTCGTAAACGCTGCATGGCAGCTCACCGAAGATGGATATGTAATACAAGAGGGCAATTTAGATGAAATGTCACTACCACCGCAGCAACAACAGCAAATAACAATACCGTTTGAAAAACCAAAACTAAAATCTTTGGCACAATACCACCTTAAAGTGACATTTGCCTTGAAAAAAGATTCGCTTTGGGCGAAAAAAAACCACATCCTCGCCTGGGACCAGTTTGAAATTCCATTCGATCTGCCGGAAGAAACAGAAAATGATATCTCAACATCGCCGCCATTAAAGGTTGAGGAAACTGACAAGGAAATTATAGTTACAGGCAAAGATTTTAAAATTGTTGTCAGCCAAATTTCCGGAGCAATCGAATCGTTTCAATATAAAAACAAAAACCTTATCGCCGCTCCGCTTGTTCCGAATTTCTGGCGAGTACCAACTGACAATGACAGAGGAAACGGCATGCCGAAAAGACTTGCTATTTGGAAACATGCTGCAAGAGATAAACAAATCCAGAGCATAGATGTTGAAAATTTTAATGATAGGTTTGTACGAATAATGGTTGAAAATAAATTACCCACTGCCGAAAATGCAAAATTACTTAACGTCTATAAAATTTATCCCACCGGCGATGTAATTGTCGAAACTAAATTTACTCCAAACGGAAAACTCCCCCAGCTCCCCAGGCTTGGAATGCAGATGCAAATCCCTTCCGAATTCGACAACATGCAATGGTATGGCAGGGGCCCCCATGAAACTTACGCTGACAGAAAAACAGGAGCCGCTATAGGAATATATGCCGGCAAAGTAAACCAACTCATCCACCAATATGTCAGACCACAGGAAAACGCTAACAGAACAGATGTGCGATGGGCAGCTTTCACAAACAAAAACGGCTCAGGCATATTAGTAACAGGCTTACCCTTGCTAAACATCTCTGCTTGGCCATACACTATGAAAACCCTCGAAAACGCAAAACACCCATTCGAGTTGCTCCAAGCCCAAAATATCACACTTAATCTCGATTACCGACAAATGGGAGTGGGCGGAGATGACAGCTGGGGAGCACATACCCACCCACAATATACACTCCCCCCAAAAGTCTATAGTTACGCATTCCGCCTGACCCCGTATTCCCCTAAAATGGGCAAAATTGCCGATTTTACGCGAAATAGCCGATTTCCCGAAAACTAACCGAATTATTCGATTTTTAACCAAAACTTGAACGATTTATTAAAACAATTCTTGCTATTTAGGCGTATTTTCTGGTATAAAGTAAGGCAGAAAAGCGGTGAGTATAACAGCTTCGCCCTGATGGATGAACATTAAAATATAAACTGAAAACGTTAAGCTCCTGTAAAATAAGGACTTATAAACAATAAATGGCCACGGATAATTTATAGTTAAGGAGGACTACATTGCTTTTTACTATTACCGGAAAACATATCGATATTACTGAAGCAATTAGGACACACGCTGAGGAAAAAACCGCTAAGCTGCCACGCTATTACAGCAGCGTTAATCAGATTGAGGTCATCCTCGACGGAAATAGCGGTGCAGGTATCAGCGTCGAAATTATCGCAAGAGGAGAACACAGCAATGTCTTCGTCGTCACCGAAACAGGAGACGATGCATACAAATGTATCGATATAGCTGTACATAAACTCGAAAGACAGCTTAGAAGAAAAAAAACAAAAGAAAGAGATAATAAACACATGGGAGAGGGCGGCAAACAATAAACTGAAAAAAGCAACCTCAGTTTGGTGTTTGGTGAAACAGTCGATGCCTAGATTGTTTCAAAGCCGATAATGATATTACTTTGGGAAGGGGTAAAATGAAATTTTCTGACTTTGTCTGTTTAAATGCGGTGGTTAATAAGTTGCAGGCAACGGAACGCAACGCCGTTATTAACGAACTCGTGCAATCGCTGGTTAATGCAGGAAAGTTAGATGCCGACGATGCCCCCAAAATCGTAAAAGCGGTTACCAAAAGAGAAAATGAGGCGAGCACCGGAATTGGAAAAGGTGTAGCTCTCCCGCACGTCAAAATAAAAGCCCAAAAAAATATCGTAGCTGCAATTGGCATTAGCGATGTTGGTATAGATTTTCAGGCGCTGGATAAACTGCCTGTCTACTCGGTAATACTTATTGTTAGCCCCGACGCCGAACCAGATGAACACCTGCAGGTTATGGAATATGTTTTCAAAAATCTGCAAAATGAAAAGTTTAGAAAATTCCTCAGGCGGTCGGAAACACGCGAACAAATTGATGACCTCCTTAAAGAAGCTGACGAGGGAGTCTATTGCTAACTTGAGTAACAGCTTGTTGCTCAAAATGTACGGAGCCTGATTATGCAGGCAGGAGATACAATTGTGGATGAACTCGTGTGCAACATTGAGGTCGAAATTAAAAATGCAGAAGGTCTCCACATGAGACCAGCTATGCAATTTGTCGATGTCGCAAACCAGTTCGATGCCGACATACAAGTCAGTAACGATAAAACCCAGGTCGATGGAAAAAGTATTATGCAGATGAGTATACTTGCTGCTACATATGGAACAAGATTGAAAATAAAAGCAACCGGTGAGGATGCGCAACAGGCAATTGTCGCGATAAAGGAACTTGTCGAAGAAAAAATGTTCGATGAGTCGCCACCTAAGAAAAAATTAAGCAAGTACAGAAAAACAGGAGAATGAAAAGCCTGATTGGTTGGGTAAAACCTTAATATGGAAATTAAAAAAGGAATTGCTGTCTCGCCGGGTATCTTTATCGGAAAACTTCTGATTATTGATTCAGAAGATTACCGGATACCAAAAAGAACTATTAAACCATCACAAAGAATGGTTGAGGTCCAACGCGCCAGGAATGCATTTAAAGATGCCGCTGATGACTTAACTCATCTTGAGGCAAAACAAAATGATATCACTCAGCAAAAAATAAAAGATATCTTTGCCGTACACCTGCGATTCCTAAAGGATAGAAGCCTACGAAAAAAAGTCACCGATATGATTAATGAAGATTCGGTTACCGCCGAATATGCCGTCTCTAATGTACTTAGAGAGGTGGCTTCTCTTTTCGTAAAAGCAAAAGATGCCTATATCAGTGAAAGAGCCGCCGATATCTACGACATCGAAAGAAGACTACTTAGACAACTCCTCGGAAGCAAACGAGAGGATCTCGACCATCTCACCGAAAAAGTCGCAGTCGTTGCCAGAGAACTTAGCCCGACACAAACCGCGGGATTTAATAAAGAATTTGTAAAAGCAATGGCTACCGACGCAGGAGGAAGAACTAGCCACACCGCCATTGTCGCAAGGTCTTTAGGAATACCTGCGGTCGTTGCACTTGAGGATTTAACTGAAGTTGTCAGCGGAACAGACATGATTATCGTCGATGGTAACAGAGGCATTGTTATCGTAAATCCTGACGAAGTGACAATTGACCAGTATAATGAGTATCTTCGCGAATTCCAGGAGTTTGGGCATAAACTTGATACCATCAGAGAAAAACCCGCCGTCACAAGGGATGATGTTAAGATTACGCTGCTCGGAAACATCGAGTTTCCTGACGAAGCAGAATTTGTACTCGAAAGGGGAGGAGACGGTATAGGACTCTACCGAACTGAGTTCTTATATCTAAACTCCGAAGACGAACCAACCGAAGAGGACCACTATGAAGCCTATGCAGAAACCGTTGCTGCATTCGAACATCGACCCGTCATCATTAGAACGTTTGACCTTGGTGCTGACAAATATACGCAGAAAAAACGTTTCGCACCGGAGCCAAATCCATTCTTAGGCCTACGCTCAATTCGTTTCTGCCTCCAAAATCTTGATATGTTCAAAACACAACTCCACGCTGTACTTAGAGCTTCCGTACTCGGACAAGTCAAAATTATGTTCCCCCTCATTACTAATATACAGGAACTCATGCAGACAAAAATGATTTTAAGAGACGTCATGGAGGACCTCGATGAAGATTCTATCCCATACAACAGAAACATCGAGATCGGCATTATGATTGAAACACCATCTGCCGCTTTGACTGCCTCGACGTTGGCAAGAGATGTCGATTTCTTTAGCATCGGAACAAACGACCTTACACAATATACCCTGGCCGTCGATAGAGGTAACGAACTCGTCTCCACTTTGTATTCCTCCGTCGACCCTGCCGTACTTAGACTAATAAGAACCGTCATACAGGATGCGCATAAAACCCAAATCGCCCTTAGCGTCTGCGGCGAAATGGCCTCGGAACCAGAATACATTATGCTCCTGCTTGGTATGGGCGTCAGAACTATATCACTCGCACCGCCGATGATTCCGGAGATAAAACAAATTATTCGCTCAGTCACGATCGCAGACTGTAATAATGTAGCAAGAAAAACACTTGGCATGAATTCTGAAAGGCAAATCTCAAGCTACCTCAGAGACGTCACAAGAAAAATCCTGCCGGAAGCTTTTTAAGGAGTAATTACCATAGTAACTTGTAATAAGCCTGTTTTAGTTATTATTAAATTCAAAATAACAGGGACGCTCGCTTTCTTGTCACACATTGAAACAATGAGATTGTTTCAACGGGCATGCGTCCGTGCCGATATACCTCTGCGTTATAGCCAGGGCTTTAATCCAAGACCGAAACTCTCCCTGCCGCTACCAAGAACCGTTGCAGTCGAATCATACGACGACATCTTATGCATCTATCTCGACCCGTCAAACGAAAATATAGATATCGAAAAATTAAAAAAAGATATCACAAAACAACTGCCCGAAGAATGTGAAATACTTGAAATTAAACTCACCACTGAAAAAACTTCTTTCGTGCCAAAAGCAGTCACTTATCTCTTGCCTGTCAAAACGAAATATCTCGACGACCAGTTAAAAAACAGGGCGAAGGAGATAATGAAAAAAGACACCATCGTACTGCAAAGAACCGCAAAACTAAAACCTCGAAATGTAGAGGTTAGAAAATATTTAGAATCAATAGATTTTAAAAACCAAAATGTTATTGTTAATTGCAATATTAAAACCACCGGTGCTATAAGGGTCGATGAAATCCTCAACCTGTTGGAACTTGACCATGAAAAACTAAATGCACCTATCGCACGTCAAAGTGTCCAGTGGTAAAAAAATAAAGGGAGGTCTTAATGCCAAGAGAAATGCTGATTAATGTTGCCGAAAGCGAAGAGTGTCGAGTTGCCGTCGTCGAAAACGGAGTACTCGAAGAACTTTACGTCGAAAGAGCGAGCATAAGCAGCCATGTCGGAAATATTTATAAAGGAAAAGTCGTAAACATAGAATCCGGGATACAAGCGGCTTTCGTCGATTTTGGTACCGGAAAAAACGGATTCCTGCATATTAGCGACCTGCACCCAAAATATTTCGTCGGACAGGATGCAAGGGAAAAAATTGGTAGAAGACAGGCTCTGAAAAACCGCCAGCCTATACAAAAATGCCTGAAAAAAGGACAGGAACTCGTCGTGCAGGTCACTAAAGAAGGTATTAACACTAAGGGACCAACTCTTAGCACATACCTCTCATTGCCTGGAAAATATCTCGTCATGATGCCATGGATGCATAAGCACGGCGTCTCACACAAAATAGAAGATGAAGATGAACGCATCAGACTAAGAAAAATCCTTGACGAGATCAATCCGCCAAAAGGAATAGGGTTTATCATCAGAACCGCGGGACAGAATTGCTCAAAAAAAGATATACAGAACGATTTTCAATATCTTAAAAGACTGTGGAGAGTCCTCGAAAAGAGAATTAGAAAAGATGGGGCGCCTGCAGAACTCTATCAGGAATCCGACCTTGTCATAAGAACACTCAGGGACGTCTTTACCAGCAAGATTGGAACCATAATGTGCGACTCAGAAAGGGTCCATCATAAAATTAGAGAATTCCTCGCCATCGCTATGCCGAGATTCAAACAACGAGCCGTATACTATGATGGAAAAGTACCACTCTTCCATAAATATAAGATCGAAGATGAAATTACTAAAATACAATCACGAGTAGTCGAGCTAAAAGGAGGCGGCTCAATCGTCCTCGAACAAACAGAAGCGCTCGTGGCTATCGACGTTAACAGCGGGAAATATAGAAAACAAAAAAGCGCAGAACAAACTGCTTATAAAATTAACACCGAAGCCGCTGGCGAAATCGCCAGACAGCTAAGACTGCGTGACCTCGGTGGATTGATTGTCTGTGATTTTATTGACATGAGAAGTGAAAAACATAGAAGAGAAGTTGAAAAAGTTTTCCGAAATGCTGTTAAAACAGACAGAGCACGCTCAAAAATACTACGCATAAGCAGATTCGGAGTTGTCGAAATGACTAGGCAAAGAATGAGGCCTTCGCTCCAATCAAGCACTTATTTCGCTTGCCCAAATTGTGCAGGCTCAGGATACATCAAAAGCCATGAATCTTTAGCTATCGAAATCATCAGACTCTTAAATCTCTCCTCATCGAAAAAACAAATCAAAAGGATAGAATTATTTGTCTCACCCGAAGTCGCCGACTATCTGCAGAATCAGAAAAGAGCCGTTATCGCACAAATCGAGCAGACAAACGATAAAAAAGTGGTTATACATGCATCCGTCGATTATCCTCCGGAAAAACATAAGCTTATATGCTATGGCGACCGTGGAACCATTGTTAAACTATAAAACAATCACAATCCATAGGCTGATTTTGGAAAATCCACACAGAACCTTTACCCTTGACGAATGACCTCCTTTAGATAATACTGGTGGCCTTAAAAACCGAACCTTGGGATTTTAGGAGTTTAAAAGTGAATTTCGATCTTGACTACGCGAAGCAGGTAATACAGGCCGAAGCAGATGCCCTAAAAGCCATCGTCGATGTTGTAGATAATACATTCGGCGAGGCCGTAGAGATGATTTACAATTGCAAAGGCTCTGTTATCGTTAGCGGAATCGGAAAAGCAGGCATCATAGGACAAAAAATCAGCGCTACACTTGCCTCGACCGGAACCCCAAGCCATTTCCTACATCCAGCAGAAGCCGTACACGGCGACCTTGGTAGACTCAGAAAGCACGACATTGTTATGGTCCTAAGCTATGGAGGCGAGACACAAGAGGTCATTAGACTCATCAATATCGTTAAACAGCTTGATATCAAACTCATCGCTATCACTGGAAACGGAGACTCCTCACTTAGCAAACACAGCGATGTCACTATCTCCATGGGAAAGCTTGATGAAGCGTGCCCCCTCGGTGTCGCACCAAGCGTCTCAACTACATGCATGCTCGCCATCGGAGACGCGATCGCACTTACTGTTATGAAAGCACGAAATTTCAGCGTCGAAGATTATGTAAGATTCCATCCCGGAGGCTCACTCGGTGCAAAATTAATGACCGTCGAACAGTCAATGATGTTCAGACCAGGTGAAAAACTACCAATCGTAAACATCGATGATACCATAAAGCAATTGCTTCAAAATACCGACGATATAAAAAGACATGGGGCCGTAATGGTCACGGAAAAAAATGGAAAATTGTCCGGCATAATTACTGATGCTGACCTTAGACGACTCCTCACAAAACACGGAACCAAGGGATTTGAATTAAACGTTAAAGATATAATGACAAAAGATTGCAAGAGAATCAGAAACGATGCACTCGCTGCTCAAGCTACTGCTATCTTCCACAAGTTCCGCATCGATGAATTGCCCGTCGTTGACGCCGATGATAAACCTGTCGGCCTGATCGACGTGCAGGATATAGTCACTATTAAAGTCGTGGGATGATAACAAAAAACGCTAATGGAGTACACAGATGACCGACAATCCTAAAATAAATTTACCTGATATTAAACTACTCGTCCTCGACGTTGACGGCGTTTTGACCGATGGCTCACTCATCATAAATCAAGATGGTACAGAATCTAAAACTTTCAATACACTCGACGGACACGGTATCAGAATGTGGCAAAGACTTGGACTAAAGGTCGCTTTTCTAAGCGGAAGAACCTCAATACCTACCGAAATCAGAGCGAAACAACTCGATATCGAGTACTGCCTGCAGGAATGTCACGACAAACTCCCCGAAATAAAAAAACTTATCGAACAAATGAATATTAAACCCGAAAATGTCGCTTACATCGGCGACGATGTAACTGACTTGCCTGTTATTAGATACGTAGGGTTTGGGGTTGCTGTGAAAAATGCTGTCGATGAAATTAAAGAATATGCCGATTACGTAACTACAAAAAACGCAGGACATGGAGCCGTCAGACAGGTCATAGAATACATCCTCAAAAATAATGGAAAATGGGAAAACGTTATCAAAAGATACTTGGCCTGACAGAGGAACATCTTCTCTATGATTTCAAAATCAAGAAAACTTACTACCGGAGCAATCACTTTCCTGATTGTTCTCGGGATATTTCTCATATACTCTCATTTTAGTGATACCCCTAATATACAGGTCACTAAACGCGCAGGAACACAGAAAGCCACTGACACCGATTCCAAAGAAGATATTGGAAAAATCTCACAGGGAATTGGGGTCGGTACATGGGACAAGGCACGATTTATAGACCTTGACCCAATAACTAAAGAAGTCGCAAGGGAGTGGGGCTTTGAAAAACTTTTGCACCAAAAGGACCAGGAGTGGGAAATTGATGAGCCATATATGAACATCTATCGAAATGATTTTGAATGTTATATCACTGCTGATACCGGAATTATTACCTTTGAATCAGGCGTTACAAGACCAATGACCAAAAGGGCTGCATTCTCCGGAAATGTAGTTATTCATATCGAGCCTAAAGGTCAAAAACCCATGCAGAAAAGCGATATCTATTTTGACGACCTCACGTTTGATAGCGACCGCTCTATGTTCTCGACACCGGGACCTATAAAGTTTGTCTCCGAGCGGGCTTTATTAACCGGGCGAGGCCTGGAATTTATTTATGACCAGGAAGAAAATCGAATCGTACTCGTTAGAATATTTCAGCTCGAATCCCTAAAACTAAAAACCGAGCAAAATGTCGAACTCTTCTCAAATACTAAGACTACAGATAATACAAATATAGCAAAAGCAAACGATGATGCCGTTAGTCAACCGAAAACAAGACGAATAACTAAAGAGGAACTTAAAACAAAACCAGCTGAGATAAAAACGGACCCAAAGCCAGAAGTGGAAACCGAACCTCAGATAAGTACCCCTGACAAAAAAACAAACCTAAAACCAAAAGAAAAAAACGAACAGCGATATAGATGCCTCTTAAGCAAAAATGTCGTAATCGATGCTCCTGAGCAACTCGTAATAGCCTTTGATGAGTTTGTGATTAATGATATTATTGGTAATGCTCTCAGCGGCCAGCCGCAGAAGCAAAATGCTGAAACTACGGAAAATGAAAAGACCGTAGCGAAAAAACCAGACGTAAAAAAGACTACGGTAAAAAAACCAGAAGTGAAAAAGGCCGATGCCGAGAAAAAAATTATACAAGATGTACCTGTGGTAGATATAGAAACTGAAAAACAATATGCACAAACAACAAAAACCGAACCAGAAATAAAATTTGTCGACATTATTATTACTTGCGATGACGGCATTACGGTTACACCTATGGACAGTACTGCCAAATATACTTCCTCTATGCATGTCATAGAAAAACAACAAACTTCTTTAGAATACTTGCTGAGCTTGAAACAAAAGTCACAAAGAACTACCTTTGTTGCTGATAAAATCGATTACTTCTATGACGCATCAGGAGATATTGGCGATATTATTGCAAACGGAAACTCAGAACTCATCTTTTATGTCGAACAACAAACCGAAAACGACCCAAATGTATCCAGGGTGCCTGTCGTAGTTACGGCAAAGAAAAAAACAATGTTCCTGCCAGGGCAAAATACAGCTGTCTTCATCGGAGGCTGTGTCGCAAAAATGGTTAACAAAGAGGGAAACGTTGAACAAAAACAAATTATATCAGCACCAAAATTTACCGTAGTTTTAGATGAACAGCGAGACCCAGATAGTGCCTTGCCGGGGCTTAAAAGATTTACTGCCAGTGGCGGCGTCGTCAGACTTTCAAGCGTAAAGACCACTGCCGACCAACTCCTCGCTGGTGTCGAATTAAAATGTAATCAGTTCGATTACGACCCCATAAACAAACTCTTTACAGCTACCGGACCTGGAATTATTACCGTCGATAATTCAAAAATGCCTAAGCCAAAGCCGGGACAAAAAGTCGGACAGTTTAGTTTGCAAAAACCATGCTGGGCTTTTGTCAGGGACTTTCAAACATTGAGCTACTTCTTCGAAACTAATGAAATTATCGCTAATGCAAAACCTTACGAGACACTCCGAATCGATTACTTCCCTATCGAAAACGGCGAATATGGGCCGCAGGTTACATCCACTGCTAACCAGATGACTGCAAAAATTGTCGAAACACCGGACGGAAAAAATGAAATCTCTACCTTCCATGCAAAAGGTGGCGTGACATATGAAGAAGAAGCCAGAAAAAATATCTGGGGAAAAGGAAAAGAAGTACAGTTTGTTGGAAGTGACTTTATCTATAATGTCAAAAAAGGACAAATTCAGGCATGGGGCAACCAGGACAACCCATGCCTCTTAAACGGAACGCTCGTTGACGGTATCGAATATAATGTCGAAAACCAAAGTATAAGAACTACAATGGTCGGACCGGGTATCTTACAGTAAAAAAATGACATAATATCAATCGCAGTTAATTAGAACGCACAAACCAAATTAATGTCATTGCCAGAAACGAAGCGACGAGGCAACCTAAGCTCTTTCTTACTGGAATTATTATAAAAGTTTTTTGTTCACCGCAAAAACTTAAATTTGTTTTGCTTTCAGAATAAACAGATTAAAGATGGAATCACTGATAAAATCGAGTTATATCTTAGTCGCTGAATTTTTACGTTTTTAGAACATAAATCTTGTTCCAACAATTAATCTTTTTCCCTGTTTTGGTTGAGTGCCCTCCCTGTCCTGCCATACAGGAAACTGGAGTAGAACTTCCAAAATAAATGACGACTTTGTGAACTTAAGTCCAGGTGAAACAAAGAAAAGAGATTCTCCAGTATTGGAAACATTTTGCCCGCTCAATCTATCGGACAAGTTATTCTTATAGTTAAATTCCAATACAGGCGTCAACGAGGTGTCTGCCCTTCCGCCAATGCTAAACTGATGAGCTAACGCCAAATCTACAGACAACTCATTGCCGGGCTTTAGGCCGTGCCTACCTTTATCTGCAAAACCATTCCATTTATATGCGATACTAAAATCTGATGCCCAGGGGCCGCTTCGCCATGATGTAAATAGCCCTGGTTGCAAATCCCATGTCTCTGAACCGAAATCATCATCCCCTGTTGGAAACTCCAGCCCAAGAGTCGGAGCGATACCGAAAGTATAGTCATGTGTGTTACGTCGATACAGCCTATACTTGCCAAGAACAAACAAATCGCCTACTCCGGTATCCCTGCTAACGGACCCACTCATAGACATTTTTCTGTACTTCACTTTTTGCCTGACCATTAATGTCAAATCAGGCCTAAGTCCATACGCCACAATAATCGGAAACGTATATGTCTCCATCTTTTGATTCATTGGCGTCGGGTCATCTTTACGCTCCATATAGCGAAATTGAGTTCGGATAATCCAGCGGTCTTCGGGCGGAGTAAGCCCCGCATCAACACTGATACCAGCCGCGTTTACATTTTCCGTAGTCAGTGCATTTATTGTTGCACAGACCAAAATCAGCAGTAACAATCTTTTCATTTTTAGAGTTCTTCCTAATAGACTATTTAATTCTCTTACCTGGGGTTAAATTTGCCCGCTGGATTGCGTCATGGATATCTTCATCGTTCAATTCAGCTCCTGGTTGAACTACAACTACCAGTTGCTTTTTCACCCAATTGGCCTCTGCCTGTTGCACATCTGGTATTTTCTTAACGAGTTTTTCCAGACCACCGTGACAACCGGGACAGTCCATACCGAACACCTCATACACTCGAACTTCAGATTCGACCATAGATTCTACTATAGGTTCTACAGCCAGGTCTTTATCTGGCGTATCGCAACCAATCCCAAAAAATAACAAGACAAAAAGAATCAAAGGTAAAAACACATATCGCATCATATTACTATCTCCTATTTTTAATTATATCTATTTAATATTGGATTTGCAGGTTATGACAGAGTGCATGCACGCTAACCATAAACACATTCAAATTGGACAAGAAGTAACTAGGAAGGTATCAAATTATGAGAACCGTAGTGCCAATAGAGGCGAGTGTATCGCTGACGGGGTTCACGAGTTTTGCGATACCCTCTTTGTTTGTACTTACACCGTTATTAGTCGCTACAGAGATAATTGTTTCTGGCAAAATTTTGAGGGGTGAGAACTTTTTCGTCACAAAAGACGTAATCCGTTTGATTGCGCAGTTGCTTGAAAGTGGAATATCTATACAATTGCTGTATGAATTCATACTTTCAGAGTAGTTATTATTGGTGCATGAATTTGAGGAGGCTTGAACCGAAATACCCAGATATTCATCACAATGGTCTGTGGGTTTAAACTCGATTGAAACATGTCCGTCCGTGCCAAAACATAGCACGGCCCCACGTACTAAACTGCCAAACATTAGAAGACAGATAAGCACAGCAACATATTTTTTGTATATCTTTTTCCCAGACATTGCGTCATCTTACCATTTCCAAACTCATAAACGCAAGGTTTAAATGTTGCCTTGCACAAAAAAACTTACTTAGCCTACGTTTCGCTCTCATAAGAGTTTATTATAGGTCGTTCCAACCCTAATTTACGCACAAAGATGCTCCAAATCACCAAGCGATATTTCACCGAGACCACTTACGACCTTCTCGGCAGTAGAGAGTTGGTTAGCCTCATAAGAATTAGTGATAGCAATTACATGCATACCGGCTTTTTGGCCAGCCTCTATACCCCAGTGACTATCTTCAATAACAACACAATCACCACCTGCAATATTAGGTGAGCCTGTTTTATTTAGCTTCTCCAAAGCCAACAGAAAACCCTCCGGGGCAGGCTTGCCGCGACTAACGTGCTCAGCCGATACGATAACCTCAAAAAAATCTCGCAGCTTCGAGTCACCAAGTATAAGCTCAATCTCTGAAAGCAACGCACCTGAACATATCGCTATTCTAATATTGTTTTCCCTAAGCATCACGAGAAAGTCACGAACTCCTTCGATGATCTTACCCTCAGTTTTTGCCAGCTTCTCAAAAATCTCATTCTTACGCACAATGAGACCCTCAACTTCTGATTCGGCAATCTTTAATACCCCCGTACCAATTAAATGCTTGAACAGATCGAAATCACTCAAACCGAGATAATCTTTGTAGTAATCCTGCAGGCTTATTTCAAATCCATAAGGCGAAAGAACTTCATTGAATGTGCGAAAGTGCAGAATCTCAGAGTCCGTGATGACCCCGTCAAAATCGAATACCACTGCTTTTAACATGAATTTGCCTTATTCTGTCGGGACAGGACCAACTATCGCGCCATATTCGCTAAACGTAGATTTGTCCCCGCTGCAAATCAATTCAGACAATGACTTGATCTTAATTGCGTTTTTGGTTATGAACCGTCGAGCGATTGTAGCCTTACGCTCCGGCATACTCACCATTTCATTACCATTGTCTCCGCCGACTGAATCAATCGCAACTTCCATCTCAACGCTCGAGCTCGCCTGACTGCAGAACAAACAACCAATTATCAAATCTATCGCGATATCAACCAACGCTCTCCCGTAAAGGTCCATATAATTGTTGCCGTTTTCCTTAACATAGACAATCGACTTTTTCATCAACTCCTTGCCCTCATTGATTAACGCAACAAGGTCACTCAATCCACCATCAAGTTTCTCGCTGAGAAGCAGGTCAATATATCGCTCCGCCGTCCCGCTGCAAACACCACGAACCGCCGCAACAACCTGAAGCTGACTCGTACCCTCATAAATCGTTGTTATCCTCGCATCACGAGCATGGCGTTCACACGCGTAATCACGCATAAATCCGCTACCGCCCAAAACCTGTATCGAATCGTAAGATACCGTGTTGCACATCTCCGAACAATAATATTTACTCATCGGGGTCAGCATACCAGCCAACCTCTTATACTTACGAGACTCGTTTTTCAACGCCTTCTTCTCGTCCTTATCTGCCGGTGCGTCCTCGTTAAAACGCTTAGCCAGACCAACCTCAACATCAACCATGCGAGATGTCTCATAAAGCAGCGCCCGACTCGCCTCAATAGCGATCTTCATATCAATTACCATCTCACGAACAGCAGGAAAACTCTCTATCACTACGCCGTATTGCTTCCTGCTCGCAGCATAATCACGAGCTATACGATACGTCGCTTCTGCAATACCAAGTGACTGAGCCGCAATACCAATACGAGCGCCGTTCATCAACGCCATTACATATGTCACCAACCCGCGCTGCCTTTCACCTATCAACTGGCAAGGCGTGTTGTCGAAAAATATCTCGCATGTCGGAGAACCGTGAATACCAAGCTTATCTTCAAGACGGCGAATATGAACCGTAGGACCCCGGTCGCAAACAAACAAACTCAAACCCAGTCCGCCGCTTCGGTCTGGCTCACTCCTCGCTAATACCAGCAATACCTCACCGCATCCGTTTGTAATAAATCGCTTCACGCCATGCAGTAACCAATTACCGCTGTCATCCTGAAACGCCCGCAATTTTATCGCCTGCAAATCAGAACCCGCATCAGGCTCGGTCAATACCATCGCTCCGGTAACCACACCGGAAGAAAAATCGTGCAGATACTGCTGCTTGATTTCTTCATTTGCGAACGAATTGATGGTCTGGCCAATACCCTGCAAGCCGAAAATGTTCATCAACGATGCGTCCGCGCGGGATACTATTTCCGTCGCCATTATGTAAACAAGATTCGGAAAGTTCAAACCGCCAAAACGATGAGGAAGAATACATCCGCAAACCTCCGCTTTAGCAAGCTGGTCCAACGCGCCTGCTATACCATCCGAATATGTCACCGAACCGTCCTCGTTAAGTGTATTACCCTGACGGTCAACACTTTCTGCGCGAGGGGATATAAAATTAGCACTCATTTCACCTAATGAATCCAGAACCATACCATAATTCTCTATAGCCTCTTCATCACTTGCCGGAGCATGGTCAAATTCCTTAGCGAACTTGTAATCCTTTTCAATAACGCTTGCAAGTTTGCCAAGCTCTATATGCTTAAACAAAAATCGTATATCCTCGTTGTCACTATAAAAATTTCCCATAAATACTTCCTGTAATAGTTTCTATGAATATTTAATTATACCTTTTCCTTGATGGCTTTTATCATCTTCGGCAAAACCTCATTAAGGTCACCAACTATCTTATAATGTGCAAGCTGAAAAATCGGTGCATCCGGGTCATTATTGATCGCAACGATTTTCTGACTACCGCTCATACCTGCCTGATGCTGAATCGCACCACTAATGCCAACCGCTATATACAAACTCGGACGAACCGTCGTACCTGTCTGACCAACCTGATGGTCGTGGTCGATAAAGCCAAGGTCAACCGCAGCACGTGTCGCGCCAGGCGACGCACCAAGACAGTTCGCCAAATCCCATATCAACTTGAAATTCTCTTTACTCCCAACACCAGCGCCGCCGGCTACAATTACTCTCGCTGCTTTAAGATTAACCTTCTTCTGCCTCTTATGCTCATCAAGGATCTCAAGCACAAGCTCTTCCTGAGAAAGCTCAACGCTCTCTTCAATAACCTCACCCTTACGCTTCACATCCGGCTCAACCATCGGCATCACACCCTCGCGAATCGTAGCCATCTGAGGCCAGCGGTCATAATTAATTATCGTCGCGATAATGTTACCACCAAAAGCAGGGCGTATCTGTAACAAAAGATTCTTATGAACATCTTCGCTATTCGCTATCTTATGGTCGCCAATCTGCAAATCTGTACAGTCCGCCGTCAAACCAGCCTTGATCGCACTCGCAACACGAGGACCAAGGTCACGACCAGTCGCTGTCGCACCATAAAGAACAATCTGAGGCTCATGCTTGTGAATCAAATCGTAAATCACCTTCGAATAACTATTCGTCTGGTAATGCTCAAGCAGAGGATGCTCAGCAACATAAACCTTGTCAGCACCGAACTGGATCAGCTTCGTTGAAAGACCCTTAACACCATCGCCAAGAAGCATCACACCAAGCTTAACGCCCAACTCATCCGCAAGACCACGTGCCTTACCCATCAATTCAAGCGGGGTCTCTTCTATCACGCCGCCGTGCTGCTCTGCAAATACCCAAACTTCGCCTTCCCTGTTTACACTAATCATAAATCTTAAAACCTCTAAAATAACAATTTAATATATATATCAAAAAACTAATCGCATTCGTTTATGCAATTGTCTTTTCTTCTATCAGTTCATGGATCATCGCCTCAATGCCTGCCTCGCTTGCCTCGACTTCTTTGCTCTCCTTCGCTGTCAGCACAACGCTCTGAATACAATATAAAATAGCCTCTAACATCTTGTCATTCCCGCGAAAGCGCCGAATCCAGCATAAAACAATCTCCGACGAAATCGGTTTCCAACTATTCTTAATTCTAACTTTTGCATTCTGAATTCCTCAAGTTGACCGATTTGTCAAAATCGGGCAGTTTGAGGTAATATATATCAAAAAACTAATCGCATTCGATTATGCAATTGTCTTTTCTTCTATCAGTTCATGGATCATCGCCTCAATGCCTGCCTCGCTTGCCTCGACTTCTTTGC
>VRUG01000003.1:198758-208321 GCA_019456255.1 Planctomycetota bacterium
TCTCCTTCGCTGTCAGCACAACGCTCTGAATACGATGCACTTTCGTCGGCGACCCGCTTCTACCGCACCATTGTAAATCCGCCTCAAGAAAATCCAGGTCCCAGTGCTTTATCAATAAACCCTTCGCCTCAAGCTGCTCACACTTATGAGCCGACAATTCCTTCAGCGTATCTTCATCCGCTTCCGGATTATGCTCCTTCATCTCTTTCCCAACTTCCAAAGCCGTCCGTGCATTTTTATGTTTCATCATACACCTGCCGCCGCCAACCCGAGGCTCATTCGCATCACCGGTAATCGTAATAAGTACCGGCAACTCAGCCTTCACCTGCTGCCAACCATTACCAACATTACGCTTCGCAGTTATCGTTCGACCATCAAGCTCCGGCAATTCCTCAACATAAGTCACCTGAGTTATACCAAGCTTTTCAGCCAACTGAGGACCAACCTGCGCCGTGTCACCGTCTATCGCCTGCCGCCCGCACAATACAACGTCATAATCAACACGCTTAACCGCGCAACTTAAGATGTAACTCGTCGCAAGAGTATCGCTCGCCGCACAACGCCGGTCAGTCACCAATATCACCTCATCGGCTCCACGATAAAGTGATTCCCGAAGAGTAACCGCCGCTGACGGCAATCCCATCGTTATCACAGTTACCTTACCCCCATACTTATCCTTGATCTGCAACGCTGTTTCCAACGCGTTAAGGTCCTCAGGATTAAATATCGCCGGCAATGCCGAACGGTTCACCGTACCGTCATCATTCATCGCCTGTACTGTAATTCGTTTAGTATCAGGCACTTGCTTAACCAAAACTACACAATTGTACGCCACTTATGTTCTCCTTCTTCAAAATTGCGATTTTAATCGAATAAAACAAGCTGGAACCCGACAGTTTACCCATTCCACCCAGCAAGTCAAGCCTATTTTTTTACCACTTTTTACGTATCGTGAAAGTAATCTTAGGTAAAATATCTTACCATTTGGTCATCCCGGACTTGAGCAGGGTTCCATATCGTTTACCTTGGGGGTTACCGCATTTATTAGGGTTGGCCCTTTTTGTCATTCCGTGCTTGACACCGAATCCATATCGTTTACTTGTGCCTTAGGTACCCGTCCCACCTGTGCCTTAGGTATATGGACCCTGCCGTCCTGAACCAACACCAGGAACAGCCTCATTCCAGGCACAAGTGACAGCAAGGCCCAAAAAATCCGTGAAATCTCGCCATAATTTTCCCTTGCCCTGCCACAAACAGTCATGTATCATGTCCCGTTTAGGCAACAATACGAATACTATTTTGGAGGCTCGAAAGTGGGAAATACAAACGATATTCGCAATATTATACTACTCGGGCACGGAAGCTGCGGGAAAACTTCACTCGCCGAATCTATGCTCCACCAAACTGGTGCTATAAACAGATTAGGCACCGTTGAAGAAAAATCAACCGTCTGCGACTACTACGACGAGGAAAAGGACCATCAGCACTCAATACAGTCAGCTATCGCACATACCGACCACGCTGGCAAGGTCATAAACATTATAGACACCCCAGGATACCCGGACTTCTCTGGACCCGCAATAAAAGCAATCCCGGTAGCTGAAACCGCCGTCATCGTTATCAGCGCTTCTGCCGGCATCGAAACAAACACAAGAAAACTCTTCGCCCTTGCCACAGAACTAAACATGCCCAGAATTATCGTCATTAACAAAATGGACGCTGACAATGTCGACTACGAAGAACTCATCAACAACATACGCGAAACCTTTGGACAGCAATGCAAATTTGCTAACCTGCCAAACGCCGACAAGTCAGCCGTCATAGATTGCGTCGAAAACAGCTCTGGTGACTCACCCGTCGGCGACGTCGCTACTGCGCATACCGACCTCGTCGAATCCGTCATAGAAGCTGACGACAACCTAATGGAAGCATATCTCGGAGGTGAAGAAATTACCGCCGACAAAATCGCCGACGTTTTCGTCGAAGCTCTAAAAGCCGGAACCATTACACCTATCGTTTTCACTAACGCAAGAAAAGAAATAGGCACCACCGAACTTCTCGACATTATCGCAAAATACACCCCGTCACCAGCGCAAGCTAACACTGCGAAACTACTCGACGGGGAAAACCTTATCGAATTAAAAGCTGACCCGGATGCACCACTCGCTGGACTCGTTTTCAGAGTTGGATTCGACCCGAAATCGCATATGAAACAGTCAGCTATCAGAATTTTCAGCGGAACTTTGAAATCTGACACTAACCTGATAAGAAACGACGAACGAAAAGGACTAAGACCGGGACATATCCTAAAATCCCAGGGCAATGAAACTAAAGAAGTCGATGCAGGTATCGCAGGTGACATCATCACACTCGCAAAAGTTGAAGAACTCAAAATGGGCGACCTTATACACGATGGAAAATTAAAAGGTGTTTTCCAGGTGCCCAAAACTCCGGAACCTATGTTCTCTCTCGCAATTGAACCAGCTACTCGTGGCGACGAACAGAAAATCGGTACCGCTCTCGATAAACTCACCGAAGAGGACCCGTGTTTCAAAGCTACGCATAATGCGCAAACTAAGGAACTCGTCATTAGCGGTATGGGCGAATTACATCTCAGAGTCACTCTCGAAAAAATGGAAAAGCACTTCAATCTCGTAGTAAATACAAAACAACCAAAAATCCCTTACCGCGAAACTATCGCCGGAAAAGCCGAAGGACACTACAGACACAAAAAGCAATCAGGAGGCTCCGGACAATTCGGGGAAGTATACCTTCGCGTAGAACCAGCAGGAAGAAACTCTGATCCGCCGCTGCAATTTAGCTGGGATATTTTCGGCGGCTCAATACCGGGACAATTCGAAGCGCCTATCGCAAAAGGAATTAGCGATGTCATGGCTTCAGGGGTCGTCGCTGGCTTCAGCATGCAGGATGTAAAGGTCTCGGTCTATGACGGAAAGCACCATCCCGTCGATTCAAAGGAAGTCGCCTTCCGCTCTGCCGGAAAAGGTGCTTTTATAGATGCTCTGAAAAAAGCAAAACCGGTACTGCTTGAACCTATCGTAAATATCGAAGTCACAATACCCACAGATAACATGGGCGACATCACAGGCGACCTCGCCTCAAAACGCGGTCGCGTTCAGGGACAGGACATGCTCGCTGGAAATATGATGGTCATAAAAGCGAGGGTCCCCCTCGCAGAAGTTACACAGTATAACAGCCAGCTAAAATCCGTCACCGGTGGACAGGGTAGCTACTCTATGACTTTGTCGCATTACGAACTCGTACCGCCAAACGTACAGGCCCAAATCGTCGAAGCATACAAAAAAGCAAAAGAAGCTCCCGATTCTTAAAACTTTTGGTACCCGACGTTGTTTCGGGTTTCAATATTGGTCTGGCCGGGGTCATCAGAGCCCAAGCGACAGCGCAGGGGCATTGCGAGCGACCTGTCCTCCGTAGCTTTACGCGAAGGAGGATTACTGATGCACAAAAACCCAAAAGGCCTTCGCTTAAAAACGAGGGCCTTTGTTTATCACCTGCCTGCCCTGAGTTTATCGAAGGGATGACGAGGTTGCTGCCTGCCCTGCACTCAACGCAGTGCAGGGTTTGTCATTCTGAGTGCAACGAAGAATCTCTGCCTTAAACTATGCCTGAACCCTTAATCTTGTTATTCCCCCGGCCTATTCCCCCAACCCATCAATCCACCCCTGCACCTTTTTCACCATATGAGGCATACCGATTCTCTTATACAATTCCAATGCCTTCTCCCGATACTCCCGCGCTGTGTCCTTATCTCCCCGCTCTTCATAAACCGCCCCAAGATTGGCATACTGATTGGCCATTCCCTCTAATCTGCCAAGCTTCTCTGCAATCTTCAGGGATTTTAAATACATATCTTCCGCCTTATCCAAGTCACCCCTTTTTCCATAAATTATCCCGAGATTGCCGTAGTTAGAAGCTATGCCATCTAACCTGCCAAGCTTTTCATCAATCTTCAAACCAGCATAAAACTTCTCTTCTGCCTTCTCCAGTTCACCTCTTGCATAATAAACCAATCCGAGATTGCCGTAAGTAGCTGCTATCTTCGCCTTATCATCCATTTTTTCTGTTATCTCCAGCGATTTTAGATGCATCTCTTCTGCCTTCTCCAGTTCTCCCCTTGTTTCGTAAACAAGTCCAAGGTTGCCGTAAGTAGCTGCCATTTCCTTCTGCCACCCAAGCTTCTTTTCAATCTCCAGTGACTTTAAATGCATCTCTTCCGCCTTCTCCAAGTTACCTTTCATTTTATAAATCAGCCCAAGGTTGCCTAATGCTGTCGCCCGCCATAAATCATTTTTTTCTTTCTCTCCAAGTTCTAAAATCTTATTGTAACAGCCCGATGCCTTGTCTAATTCTCCTTGCAAAAGATGTATATTCCCTTTTCTATTGATAGCATCTATATCATTAGGCTCTAATCTCAGTATCTCTCCAACTGCTTCTTTTGCGATATCTATATCACCTCGCAGATACGCCACCGCTGCTATCTCTCGATTACGTTGAATTACCTGGTTCCTATGTTCGTCTCTGTCCTTTATTAGTAGAGCTTGAAGCATGCTCATGTCGTTGCTTTTGCGTAATTCATCAAGCGCCTTTTCCGCGTCAGGCCGGTTACCTCCAGCCTCCAACTCCTTTATCCGCGCAACCGCCTTTGCTAATTCATCTTTAGAATTATCTATCTCCACCTCAAGTTGCCCCCTCGCAGCGGCTTGTTCCACTATTTTATCGAGCGCAGCCTCCTCAGATATCCCGCTCCTCTTATCAACCGTCACAACAACGTTATCACCAACCACATTGCCGTCACCATCAGATTTACTGACTACATTGCTGTCCCCTATGATATTTCCATCCCCGCTTATTTCATCCCCCTTAACTTCAACCTCTACCACCTGCGTAGCCTCTTTTTTCTTAGACAAAACAATAGGCACAACAATACCGCCAATAGCTGAAATAACTCCTACAATTAAACTCCCAAAAGCTATCAACTGACTTGTATCTAATTTCGGTACCTCCTTGCCCGCTTCTTTTGAAGCTTTAGCCTCTGCCTCCAATTCCTCTATTCGCTCAGTTAGCCCTACTACCTTTTTCTTTAAAGTTTCTTCTTCTTTTTCTTTCTTGCGGACTTCTTTTCTCGCCTTATTGAGAGCTGCTTCTTTTTTCTTCTTGCGGATTTTTTCTTTTACCTTCCCGATGACCCCTTCTTCTGTAACCTCGAAAGCTGTTTCTGTTGCATTCTGGAGAGTTACCTCTGTTAGCTTATTGTAGGCTTCTTCTTTTTCCCTACTGAGGAGTTTTAACTGTTCCTCTAAATATTGTCTTTTTTCTACGACTTTTTCTAATTCTTTTTTATTAGCAACCTTTTTTGCAATAAGAATTATATCGGGAAATACCGATTTTTTGGTGAAGAGATGTAAAACAACGGGCACAATAATACCGGCTATAAATGCTACGATCAGTGCCCCCAAAGCTATCTTATTACCGACGCTCAATTTTGCTGTTTTTTCCACTCCCGTATCCCCTTAAAAAACTGCTGAAATCTACATTAATACCATATCAGCAATTAACAACGAAATCAATCCAAAAGCATATAATTCTACCCACCCACATCCCCGTTACGTTTTTGTCTTTGTCGTTAGGGTTAGCCCTGCCGCTCGCGGCAGGGGGTTGCTGCCTGCCCTGCACTCCATGTAGTGCGGGGTTTGTCATTTCGGGCTTCATCATTGATTCCTCATTCGGACTTCCTAATTCTTAATTCGCGTCACGCCTGTCCTGAGCGCAGTCGAAGGGACGTCGTCTCGGCAACTAATCACTCTGAATCGCTTCGCTGAGCCTGTCCCTGTTCTTATCAATATATTTCGCCTTGCGTCGAATCATCGCCAAAAACTCCGCCCCGCTCAAATTTCCAAAAAATCCAGTAGCAGCTATAGGCAGCACCGCCTCGGCAATCATCGTCTCAATCATCAAATCCAATAGCGAACTAACCTTATCATCACCAAGCCCTATCACCTCCCTGTAACCACCCAGAAAATCTATCAGCTTCTCCTCATCAAGATGGTCGGGCCACTCCGCAGGGGTAGGACGGTCACCTATTATCGAAAACTGAAGCATGCCATTCGCCAAATCCGTCACCGTCGCCGCCAGCTTTATAGAATCAAAATCAAGAACCGCGTTTATCTTACCATCACAAAAAAGCATGTTCCCCGGATGCCAATCTCCATGCACCACCTGCTCTTCCCACGAATCAAATCCCAACTGATTTACACGAACACTCGAATTGTTATACAAACTCGCCAGCACATCCGCTATATCGAACAATTTTACCTTATCGTTCCCCGCCGAACTATTACTCACAAGTTTCAACTGATGACGAACACTCGTCGAATCATGAAAGCTCCCCCGTAAAGGCTTCAACTGAGAATCAAAATCCGACAAACTCCTGTGAAAACGGGCAAGCTGCTTACCCGCATCCCTCGTCGCCTCGCTGCTGCCGTCGTAACGAACCCCTGCCGCAAACTCGAACAGCTCATAAATATGATTCTCCAATTGCAATATCGTATTATCTTCATCAAGCGTCTCCACCAGCCTTGTAACTGGAAATCCTTTTTTGTCCAGCTTCTCCTGTACCGAATGTGCAAACGCGACATGATACAGGTCATCTTTACCTTTAGGCCGACGCTTCAAAAGATATTTACCATGCTTCGATATTATAACCATCTTAGGAGCACACTTATTACCCGCCGACAGAGAATTTACATGAACTATCTCTCCGATATTATAGTGACCTAATACCTCATCGAGTTCCACTTCAGTAAAATGTGCTCCGCCGCGAACCATCAATTAATACTCCGTATCAAACCTGAAATTATTCACAGGCCAGCAATAATCATAATTTAAAGCTGATTAGTCAACTAAAATATCGAATGATATGAAGACAATGACAATCCCCCTCGCCCCCATTACCAGCTTTAAACCACTAAAAGCACTACTAAAGCTAATATCAGTATGACAACAACAACCCCAAGTACTATCACTGCAGCACGATACTTACCAACTGCCTCATCCTCATAATATTCATCTTCCGGTTCGATGTCTTCACCTTCTTCTAATTCTTCAAGCATAGAAACATCGAATCGCTGACGCGCCTGAATTGGAGGCTGACCTTGCCGGATCGCCTCTAAATCCAAAAGTAGTTCCTCAACATTATCATAGCGATCTTCTTTTTTCTTCGCCATCATCGTCTCGATAACTTCCGAAACACCAGCTGACAGTGACGTATTAATATGGTCCGGCGGCACAAGCTGTTCTTTCAAATGCTTACGCATCACATCCGACGGATCATCTGCCATAAACGGCACACGGCCCGTGACCATATTGTAGAATGTGGCCCCGAGGCCATAAATGTCGGCACGGCCATCGATGTCGATTTCGCCGCGGATTTGTTCGGGTGCGATGTAGTATGGCGTTCCGTAGGCTTTTCCCTCTTCGGTTTTAGCAGCTTCGATGTCGGTGGTTTCGCGGGCGAGCCCCATATCGGCGAGCTTTGCAATATTGTCAGGCGTGATCATGATATTCTTTGGTTTGACGTCACGATGTATTAAGTTTTTTTCGTGTGCATGGTTCAATGCATGAGCGACCTGAATGATAACGTCGAGAGCCTGAGCTTCGGTGTAGACTTTTCCGCTGGAAATTTCCTCGTAAACAGTTTTTCCCTCGACGTATTCCATGACAAAATAGTGGTATCCGCCGGCTTCTCCAACATCAAAAGCCTGCACAATGTTGTTATGATTTAACTTTGCAGCGGCTTGGCCCTCTTTGTAAAAGCGTGCGACGTATTCAGGGTTTTCGGTAAAACGTTTTGGCAGGACCTTTATTGCGACGGCTCTGTCGAGACTTAGCTGCTGGCCCTTATAAACGACAGCCATGGCACCGGCGCCGAGTTTGCCGAGTATTTTGTAACCTGGGATTTGCTTAACGGCAACTTTTGATTCTTTGATAGTGGTTTTTAATCTTTCTGCCTGTGTTTTAGTGATGAAACCCAGCTTGAGCATGAGGTCCCTTAGAATCATAGGTGTGCTTGGCTGGCGTTTTTTTAATTCTTCGACGGATTTTTTTAGTTCCTTATCGGTGCACAGCCCCATGTTGAGTGCCATTTTACCAAAAATCGTGTCGTAGTTAGTTTCCTGTTGTCCCATATAGCCTTACGTTTAATTTCAAAAATCCGTTTTTTTTCAATCCCTCATTATGCTTTTACGGGACGTCACTGTCAAATAAAAATCCCTATAGCCCTATATATATAATACAATAAAATCGGTAAATCCAGCTGGGTAAATCACTTATTTTTGGCAATAAAACGCCAAAGCCAGCCCGTCAACAGGGTTTTTTAGGCACAAATTAGGTGTGAAACCAATCATATGCCGGAAATGCTCGCCTCTAAGACAGGTTTAACGCCGCGTATTCACCAAAATACTTCCGCGCTGCTGCATCATACGCTCGCGCCGCTGCAACCTCATCATCAAAACTACCAAGAAATATCTGCTTCCCGCTAACCATTATACGGCTGTGCCACTTACCTTTATCACGACACAAGCAAACACCCTTATATCGCGAACTATGTCTGCCAATCTGCTTACGTTGGTTCCAACCATTCTCCTGAACACTAACTACGCGAAGATTCGCCTTACGGTTATCAAGACTGTCATGGTTGATATGGTCAGTAACCTTACCTACGCCTGTACTCATTATAACGCGATGCATCGATATATTGCTGCGAACACCACGAATTCCACGAACGCCGCGCTTCGCGTAATAACTTCTGCCCTGCTTAGACGCGTACCATTTGTATCTGCTAAGCTCATCGTAATCCTCAGGGTCAACTACCGCTATCTTACCCTTGCTAAGACGAATCTTACGGAACCCATATCCATAACGAACTCGACGATAGAAAACCAAAACCACCACCAGGCGCCTAACTAAAAAATCCGGAATCTCAAGCGTTACTTCTATGACATGTCCAATCCAACGAGGAGTTATTCGCTCCTTGCGTAGCAAGGTTCAATCAGCGAGCGACTAATCACAAGTGACCAGCGACTAATTCTCGCCTCTACTATTGCCCGGACTTGCGCGTTTGTTACGACATTTCGTCTCTAAATGCCCGATGTCGTCTCGGAAAATTCGAATTAAGGGGAATCTTTAGATTGGTATAAGATGTTTTAAAAGCAGGAATTACAATTCGTTTTTAATTGCCCGACGCCGTCTCGGAAAAAATTTTTAGTTTTTTTGGATTTTATTAAAAGCGATTGCGCGTTTGATTGATTATTGACTTATTATAACGCCGTCATTGCGAGCGAAGCGCGGCAATCTCGCCTTTGTCACCCCTCCCATCAGAGCCCAAGCGATAGCGCAGGGTGTTTATCGTTTTGGTTAGCCCCCAAGTTTACCTTGGGGGTTCTTATTGGTACAAACCGGTAACATAGGTTACAGATCATGCTAAGCACATGGGTAACAGTATTGAGTTATAATGGTTCTCAAAA
>VRUG01000211.1 GCA_019456255.1 Planctomycetota bacterium
GGATTTGATTTCTTCTCCTTTTGATAACTTTTCTCTACATTATGCCCTTATTGCTGCGATTCACCGAGAATTGCTGATTGATACTGCAAGTATTAATATGTTCAAACAAGCAAATCAGGCGAACTGCATTTATATTTTTTTGGGAGTTGAGTCAGGTAGTGAAATTATACTTAAAAAGGCTAATAAGGGATATTCAAGAGATGAAGTAATCGATAAAGTAACAGTAGCAAAAGAAGCAGGAATAGCACAGGTCAACATTAGCATAATCATTGGTCTTCCTTATGAAACAAAAGATACAATTGCTGAAACATTAAATTTGATTAAATTGCTTCCATGTGATAATGCGGGAATAAATATTCTTGATATATATCCTGGAACAGCAGTGTTTGATATGGCAGACAGAGGGGAAGGTGGATTACGCTGGATTGAAGGCAAGCGAATGAATTGGGGCGCCTATTTGAGAGCAGAGCCTATGGCTGAGGTAAATGATGTAGATTGTAAATATCTTAAAGAAGCAAGGCAAAAAGCATTGCGTATTTTAGCAAAGAAATCAAGAAAAAAAATAATTAGTCTTTATAAAAAAAGATGGGCATATTTCAAAGAATTTGCAAAAAAAGATAAATCGACGTTATTAAGGAAAACCCTTGATACATTAAGAAATATAAAATAATAATGTCACTGCACTCCGGTATAACTTCATCAGTAGGCAATTTATTTACCTACCCCTTCTTAAAAGCTTAGATTTTATGCAACTATAAGGTTAACCAATTCTCTGTTCAAAAACCTCGTTGTTTCAATGGTTGGCTTTATTCTTAGGGATTGAGCATAAATAATTTATCCTAATGTATACTGGAAGATAACAATATAGCGTCTTTCCGTCCCATATATGCCGGTTCCTGTCGAATAGCATTTGAGAGTAAAAATAACACATTTATCCCCAAAATGCATGAATTTAGCCGAAAATATGCCGTTAACATGGCAAAAATGGGAAGAAAAAGCTGTTGATTCGGCATACGACTGTCGAAGATGAGTATTGTGATTGTTGTTTTATAATGTTACTATAAAGTATTCAAGGTTTGAGATACATAGAGGTAACATTATGCGCACAGTTCAGTACACCACAGAAGGATTAGTAAACCTATTTCAGAAAAAGAGAGTCTTGACCCTTGCTATGATAAAGCAGGTGTTAGGAACAACAGTTAAAATGACAGCTTTTCGTAAGCTGAAGACGTTGTCCTATCGTACAAGTTACTCTCATTGCGGAAAATATTATACCCTTGATGAGATAGCGAGATACGATGAATATCGGCTATGGAGTTTCAACCGAATACATTTCTCGAGGAACGGTTCTCTAATAAAGACAATCCAAGGTTTGATTGATTCCGCTGAGAGTGGATATTTCGCTTCAGAACTTAAAAGAACTCTGAAAGTACGCGTCCAGGATGCACTTTTTAAGCTGCATTGCTCACAAAAGGTGAATCGTCAGCAAATTGGTGGAGAGTATTTGTACTTGTCTGCTGATAAATGGCAAGATCAACTTGAGAGACGCAAACAGTTAATCGAAGCGAAGGAAAAAGAGAAGGGGCTATACTTTCAGTCCGGCTTTGACTCACCAGAAGTACGGGGTTGTTTACAGCTTTTTTTGTCGATGCTTAATGAAAAGCAACGCCGTCTCTATGTAGGTTTTGAATCGATGAAATTGGGGCGCAGCGGTGATCTGATCTTGTCAAGAATTACGGATATGAATGTGAAGACAATTGCCAGAGGGCGGAAGGAGCTTCTGTCGCATGATATTAGCCCGGACAGGATTCGTAGAGAAGGTGCCGGGCGTCCAGCCATAAAAAAAACCGAAGTGCTAAAAGCGATCGAAAAGCTAATGGAGGATGATACGGCTGGTTCTCCTATGGGTGGACTTAAATGGTCAAGGAAAAGCACCTATACAGTGAGTGAAGAACTTAGCTCCATAAACATTTGTATAAGCCCGAAAACAACAGGCAAATTGCTAAAAGACATGAAGTATTCTATGCGGTCAAATCGAAAGACTATAGCCGAAACACAACACCCGGATAGAAATCAGCAATTTGAGATTATCGCTTATATGAAAAA
>VRUG01000212.1 GCA_019456255.1 Planctomycetota bacterium
ACATTTACATTGTGTATGATCTTATTTATTACACAGTATAGAATTATAAAATTTCCAACCGTATTGTGCTTTCATACGAAGCTTGGCTTTCCAATAGGTCCTAAAGGTCTATGGCATAGGTTCTTACACGGCTACATTCATCCGTCGTTTACGGGCTATCAGGCTAAAGAATTCAACAGCGCAGAAGCAGTATAGCCCTATGGGAGTATCTAAGGGAGCTGATGCCCTACGTGCACACGGCGAGTACTACATGGATGGCTATGGATGAACCCTTACTTAAACAAGAAGTACTTATCGCCTGGGACCACACTGCCAGGTTAAAGGCCGCTATAGTAGAGAAACCGGACCAATTTGTTATTATTCCCGTGCCAAGAGGTCCCAAAGGCAGAGGTTATATTACGGTGGCTGTGGGTATGGCAATTCCCGTTGATGCGCCGCAGGAAGATAACACTATCAAACTGATTGATTACCTTACAAAGCCGGAGGCACAGGTTTTGGTATATAAGAATGTTGGTTTCTTCCCTGTGGTAGCGGAGGCGGAAGGCGCTATACCTGAAGGGCCGTTGAAGATCCTGGCCAAAGGGGTTCTCACACAATCAGCTACTCCGGACTCGATTATGGTTTTGATACCCAGCCTTGGTCCTAAGAGTGGTGAATTTACAGGCCTCTATCGCGAAGTTTTCACCAAGGTAGTAATTGATGGGGCGGACATTGAGTCTGCTATAAAAAAAGCAGATGCAACAATGAAATCTATATTTAAGGAAATCGGGGTGCCTATGCAATAATCGGGCGATTCCCGTGCGCCTCATCCAGGCAAGATCTTGAGCTTGCCTCTTGAGGCGCACTCCTTTTAAAAAAGGTTTGAAGTGGAGGATGCTTTGCTTTCCGGCAGGAAAGAAAGAATATGGGCGCCATATCTGCTTTTTCTTCCCACCTTGATATTTTTGGCCGTTTTTGTCGGTTACCCGTTATTAAAGACTTTTGGGCTTATTTTCATCTCGGAATCAGGTAAGCCCAGCTTCGAAAATTTTATTACACTGGTCCAAGACTCAACTTTCTGGAAGGCTTTGAAATATACTCTACTTTTCTTGTTCACCATTGTACCCCTTCAGGTTTTGCTTGCCTTCCTGTTTGCACTTTTTGTAAACAGGAGGTTTAAAGGTTATATGATGATCCTCTATATCATCGCACTGCCTTTGGCGCTGAGCGATGTATCGGCTGCGCTGTTAAGCTACAATATTTTTACTTCGCATGGCTTCCTCAATAAATTTTTACTGAAACTCGGGATCGTTGAAACTCCCATTTTATTTTTTGGCCTCGGGTTGAGTTCGCGCGCCTTCTGGGTGATAGTGCTTACCGAGATTTGGAGAGCAACTCCTTTAGTATTTGTCATACTACTGGCCGGCCTAAAGGTAATAAGTAAGGATTACCTTGAGGCAGGTGATGTGTTCGGGTTCAGCGGCTGGCAGAAATTCTTTCATATAACCCTGCCGCTGGTTATGCCGAGCCTGCAATCCGCCCTGCTTATCCGGACGCTCTTCGCCTTTAAGATATTCGGAGTCGTTTGGCTGCTTGCCGGTAGAGACTTGCCGGTGCTGGCCGGTGAGGCATATTACAACCAGGCGGAACTTTTTAACCCCCCAATTGCGGCAACCTATGGATTCGTCATCGTTATAATCTGTACACTGATTAGTTGGGCTTATATCACTATCTTTAAATCAAGATATCTTGAGGAGTGAACATAAATGGAGAGCTTAATAGCCCTGAAGACAAATAGAATTCCCTGGGCTTTAAAAATCAGACAGGTGTTTATGATTCTCGTGGCCATATCTATTGGAGTATGGTTTCTGACTCCATTAGTACTTATCACAATTTCGGCCTTCGCCTCCCCCAAGGATTACTACCAGATTGAAAAAGTGATACCCACCCATTTCACCGTCGAACACTTTCATGCTCTTTTTTTTGAGCTTGAAGGCTGGCAGGCGATGCTGAATAGTCTCAAAGTCGTTGGATTAACTATACTTTTTAGTTTTACCGTTGGGTTGCCTGCCTCTTATGCGCTATCCAGATATAAATTTCACGGCAAGAGCTTC
>VRUG01000213.1 GCA_019456255.1 Planctomycetota bacterium
CACGGAAATCTTTTTTCTCAGGTCGAAAAAACAATGGATCTATTGCTGACCAAGTACCAGAAAGCCACTATTGAATACAATGGTCTGAGCCGAATAGAAGAATATCCTTTCCCCGAAGCAGCCTTACGGGAAGCTCTTTTAAATTCCATTACTCATAAGGATTACAGCAGTGCTAATCCAATACAGATAAGCGTGTACAACGATAAAATTATTTTCTGGAACGAAGGTCAATTGCCGGAAAATTGGACAATATCACAATTGAAGGAGAAACATCCTTCAAAACCTTTTAATCCAGTTATTGCTAATGTGTTTTTTCGTGCAGGTCTAATTGAGGCCTGGGGTAGAGGAATTTTTGAAATTATCCATGCGTGTCGTGTTTCCAATTCGCCGGAACCTGTATTCAAGTGTGATTTTTCTGGTTTTTTTGTAGAACTCTTTGCACAAAAAATAAAAACGCCGGGTGAAAAGTTGGGTGAAAAGTTGGGTGAAAAGTTGGGTGAAAATAGACTTGGAATTATTAAACTAATGCAGGCTAATCAGCAGATTTCTATTGCTGAATTAAGTAGGCTAATAGGTATCAGTACTACGGCAATAGAAAGGAATATTAAATATTTAAAAGAAAAAGAGATTATTAAACGAGTTGGCGGTGCCAAAGGCGGGCATTGGGAAGTTATCATAAAAAAGTGAGATAAATATGTGCGGACTTGCGGGACCTACATTGGTTGATAAGTTGACGTGGTAATTAAACTGAAGAACGTAGTTGACTATGTTGAATAATTGTAAGGGTAAAGCAATTTTTTGGCGAGACAGTTGCCATACCATTTGACAATTTGCTTTTGAATACTCGTATCACAATCCGCGATGAAACAGCATAGATCGACCGGCTGTTGCAGGATTGCTCGAGTTCAGCACGAATGTACAGGAATACCTTTCTTCGGCATATTATAGAAGCAGCCGTTTACAGGGGCTTTGAGCTTGAATCAAACGATCTCATACATAGTCAGTAGATTAGTGGAGATAGGCAGGCTGTCCCGTTGGTTTTCAAGAACAAAGCGGAGTTTGGAGAAAAGCTTGAGATCCGCCTTCTGGATGACGACGATGAGGAAACTCTTGAAACCCGGCCTGTTATATTTCGGGTTGAAGCGGATGAGTCTGACTGGGGCTTCTAACCGCTCGCGCCCTTGATGTAACTTATTATAATCAATACAATTCTATGTGTATTTTGAGATAATAGGGAATATTGAAAATATTGAAAATATCGCAGTTGGGGGAAGAATAAATGACATCATGCGGCTTCGTAAACAGTATGGTCTCGGGAGGTGGCGTAAGCTCAAAGGAATTGCTAAAGTGCGCCTTCAGAGCGGAAAAATATATGGTGCTGAAGTACACTGGTATGAAGCCCACGGAATAGGAAGAAAGAAAATGAAAATCAAACGTTTACTGGATTAAGAAAGAACTATGTTACAAGAACGAACTGAACACACTTTTGCGCTTTGCATTGAGAATAAAGATTGTGAGGATTTGGAAAAGCGGAAGATCTATCAAATCCTGTCGGATGATACGGCAGCAAAAGAAGGATATCTTAGAGTCGTTGACGAATCAGGCCAGGATTATCTTTATCCCGAGTCCTATTTCATCCTTGTCCAGCTACCTCATAAAGCGCAAGAGGCATTGCTATCGGCAAGATAGTTACCGGACAGGTGCTGATAATTCTCTCTGAACCAGTTAGGATCGGCAGCCCCGGACATCTGCTTTGTTGCTGCCGGACCTTATTGCTCTTTCAAACACCTTTCTTTAATCAACTCATAACGAAGAGAATAAGATAGATCATTCGAGCGAAAATTGTTTTCTTTTCAGGAACAGAATAAATGATGAGCTTGAGTTTCTGGTTGGTATAAACAGGTAATTAGCCTATAATCCATTTTAAGGTAACAACAATGAGCAAACCGAATAACAAAATGATAGCCGAGCATTGGATAGCCTGCAATACGGCTTGATCGACTTCCTTAAACCGAAACTATCCCTTCCGGAGCCGGACTGGAAGGAAATAGTAGA
>VRUG01000036.1 GCA_019456255.1 Planctomycetota bacterium
CTGATGATGAACTTTAAGAGCATCGCTGGTTAATTGGAAAGCAGAGCCGTCGGATCTCAGGGAAAATGCAACCTGGCAGCCGGGTAAAATCTGCCGGAACCCATCGAGAAATCCCCGGCTGCGCTCTTGTGCCGTTGCAGAATCTGCCGTAAGATCCAGGATCTCTGCCCTTCCTGCAAAGTGTTTTTGCGCATAGCGGGCGGCCCAAAGGCCTAAATCCCTGGCTCCCTGGTAATCATCTGTGCTGATAATTACTTTTTTGCCGGTCTGGTTTACTTGGGCAACGGCAGTAGCATACGGTTCCTCTTTCTCGTCTCTATAAACTCTTCCGGCAGAAATAATTCCGTTTATATCGATAAGGATATCCACGCTATCGGGTAAAGGTTCTTCATAAACAGAGCCAACCGGTGTTGGTTGGGCCAATTCATTATTTGTGAGGGGAAGATATTCAAAAGATACCGCACCTCCAAACTTGCGTTTGAGCCGCTTCTCAAAATGAAGCTCCCGTAAATCTCTTCTAATCGTTACCTCTGAGACCTTGAATATTCTGCTTAAATCTTTTACGGAAATAAATCCACTTTTTCTTACTAAATCAACGATTTCATCTTTACGATTAGTAAACATTTACAATTCCCTGTTATTCTCCTGCTATTACCTATTTCCTGAAATGAATTCTTTCTTTTCCTGAATTGTCCTAATAATTATTTCATGAAGAAATCCTAAATATTATAAACAATTCTTATGTTAATAGCAACCCCAAAAGCAGCAGAAATAATCAATACGAAAGAAAAATGATTAAAAATGATAGAATCGAAAATAAAGTATTGACAAAAATCTATTTCCAGTCTAATATTCTGGCTATAAATGTACGAATTGACCGTTTTGATTGAAGATGAAGATAATATCCGAAAGATATGCCATAAAATTATAGCAACTTTGCGGGCCGTAGGCTCGCTTAATAAAAAGTTTTTATGAAACCGTCCTGGAATCCCTCTACGATGGAGTCTACACTCTCGATACCGAGCGAAAAATAACCTTTTGGAATAACGGGACGGAAGTTTTAACAGGCTTCTCTAGAGCTGTATAATCGCCGTTATGTAGAAAAGGTCCTGGGCCAGCGCTTCCAGGAGTTGGAGAGGTATGGGTGGCCTTTTGGCATTCTCATGAACGATAGCTACGGGCATGAATGCGGCGATAAAGTATTAAGAATGGTCGCCCATACCCTCATCAAAACCTCCCGGTCTTTCGATACCATCGGCCGCTGGGAAGGCGAGGAATTTATCATTTTGGTGCCGAATGTCGACGAGAAACTTCTGACCAGAATTGCAGAGCGCTACCGGGCTTTGGTAGCGAAATCATTTATTTCTCATGCCGGCGCTACCGTGGCAGTCACAATATCTATAGGTGCTATCCTGGCGGTACCCGGAGAAGAAATTGAAAATCTTTTAACTCTGGTCGATAAGCTCTTATATCTCAGCAAGAAGCAGGGCCGGAATTGCGTGACCTGTGTAGGTGATTAAGAAGATTTAATAAAAGCTTGCTATCTTGAGTAATTTAATTATAATTTCTAATTAAGAGTTTAAAGATTAAAAGTTGTTTGATAGTTAACGGATATGAAAGCGATTAAACAGCCTGAAAAAGACAGGACGAAAGCCGTTTACCAAACTAAGAACTTAACCATACTTTATCTGGCGGGTTTATCCTTGCTGGCTTTACTTATTATCTAAGGCTATGTCCTGGTACAGTTGAACATCGGCAGACAGGTTCCGGATGCTCCGGTCATCAATCTCTCCGGACGCCAGAGGATGCTCTCCCAGAAACTAACTAAAGAAGTTCTCCTGTTAGCGCAGAGCGAGAGAGTTGAGGCCAGGGAACAATATCGGATGCTGCTAAGGGCGACCGTAAAAGACTGGTCGCAGGTACATTCCGGTTTGCAGCATGGAAATAATGAGCTTCGTCTTCCCGGCAGCAACAGCAAGGAAGTCCGCAAAATGTTTTCTGAAATCGAACCGTATTACCAAACAATCAAAAATGCGGTAGAAAATATTTTATTATTAGAATCCCCCGCTTCCGTGCAATTCTCTATGGATTCTCCCCAGGTTCATGATATTTTACAGGCTTCCTCCCTGTATTTGCGCCTGATGGATAGAATAGTTTTTCAATATGAAAAGGAAGCTTATAGCAGGGTTCATATTCTGAAACTTCTGCAGACAGCTAATTTAGTCTTTCTTCTACTTCTTTTAGTATTTGAGGCGCTTCTCATTTTCAAGCCCATGGTGAACCGGGTTCGGAATAGCTATAATAACTTTCAGAAAGCGAACGGACGATTGAAGCAGGAGATCTCGCAGCACCAACAGACAGAGGAGGCACTGAGAGAGAGCGAGGAGAGATTCAGATCTATCAGCCAGGCGGCGAACGATGCCATTATTGTTATGGATAACGAAGGTCGTATTTCCTACTGGAATCCCGCCGCCGAGAAAATATTCGGATATACGAGCAAGGAGGCGCTCGGGCGGGAGCTGGACAGGCTGATAATTTCCGGAGAGTCCCATGAAGCCTTTAAAAAGTCGGGGACGAGTCCTGTTCCGGAAAAAACCATAGAATTATCCGGTCTTAAAAAGGATGGAACTCGATTTCCGGTAGAGGCCTCTTTTTCAGCCATGCACATTAAGGGGCAGTGGCAGGCGGCGGGAACGATAAGAGACATTTCCAGGCGAAAGCAGGCCGAAAAAGAATTATACCAGGCTAAAGAGAAGGCTGAAACGGCCAACCGTTTAAAATCAACTTTTTTAGCAAACATGTCTCATGATATCCGCACCCCGCTGAATTCAATCCTTGGTTTTACCGAGCTGTTGTTGGAGGATGAAAGCGATCCTGAGAAAAAAGAAAATCTGGAGATAGTAAAACAATCGGGAAATACCCTACTGAATCTCATCATTGATATCCTGGATTTTTCCAGGATTGAGGCAAATAAGCTGATCATCGATAAAACTGCCTTTTCGCTTGAGAGAATGCTCAAACACATCCACAATATGTTTAAGGTGAGAGCGGAAGAAAAGAATCTTTCTTTTCAAGTAGAAATTGATGAAGCCCTTCCCCTCCTTGTTTATGGTGATGAGCAGAGGATAAATCAGATTATATTAAACCTGTTAAGCAATGCCTTTAAGTTTACCGAGCAGGGAAGTGTTATCGTAGATTGCAGTTATCGCCAGGGTACTGCCTTTATAAAGGTTTCCGACAGCGGCCCGGGAATTACGAAAGAGAAGCGGGAGGCAATATTTTCTCCCTTTGAACAAGTCGATAGCTCGATCACCCGCCGATACGGGGGAACGGGTCTGGGACTGGCCATTAGCAGTAGACTTGCCGAGCTGATGTCCGGGAGCGTAGCCGTGGAGAGTGAACCCGGGGCAGGCACAACCTTTACTCTTTCCCTGCCCCTCCCTGAAGCGGAGTCCGTGGGAATGACAAACCTGCATAAGGAAGTAGGCGAAAAACCGGACGGATTTGCCGATGAAAAGATGGTGGAGAACTGGCTGAGAGCCATGAATAATGACCCTGACTTGGAGAAGATGGTTTTAGAATGTATAAAAAATCTACCCGGCAAAATCCTGTCTCTGGAGGATGCAATTTTAAGCAATATTCAAAAGGATATAAAATATATCTCCCGCGATCTGAAAGGAGTCACCGGCAATCTCGGGATGACGGAGATTCATGAACTGGCTGCCCTGATAGATGAGAAAACGGACAGGCAGGATTATGATCTGGATAAACTTAGAAATCTATTTTATGATTTGAGAGGAATAGTGAAAAGCATTCCCGCTCAATATCTTGACGGCTCAAAGATTGAAACGCCGGCCGGACAGAAGAGGAAGACGGACTTTAAGATCCTTTTAGCTGAGGACAATAAAATAAATCAGAAGCTGGTAAAGAGATTGATAAATAAAATGAACCTGGATTGCGACCTGGCGGATAACGGCAAGATTGCCCTGGAAAAGCTAAAGAAGGAAAAATACGATTTATTGCTTTTAGATATACAAATGCCGGTCATGGATGGATTGGAGACGGCCAAACGCATCCGGTCGGATAAGGAGTTGAAGGAACTTCACGTGATCGCTTTAACGGCCAGCGCCATTAAGGGGGATGCTGAGAAATTCATAAAGGCGGGATGTGACGGTTATCTTTCCAAACACATTGATGCGGAAAAATTGCAGGAAAAAATAAACCAGGTCTTCTTGAAAAATTATAAGAGCGGAGGCGGCCCCGGAACCACCGGATTTAAGCAAACCGAATCTTAGAAAGGAAGGTTCAGGCAAGGAGGGATTATGCAATTCGCAGAATACCTGGCACCGCAGGAAGTCGAACGGCTGCATGAGGCTTCTCTTGAAATCCTGGGAAATACAGGCGTGCTGGTACGTAATAAGAGAGCGCGAGACATTTACGCCGGGCACGGCTGTAATGTTGATTCCGAAACCTCGATCGTGAATATTCCCCGCAGGGTGGTCGAAGAGTATCGAAAGGCTTTCGTCCCGACCTTTACATTCCGTGGACGCGACCCTAAATATGACCGGACCATTCCCGAAGACAGACCCGTGGTGGTAACGGGAAGCTCTGCGCCCAACATAATTGAGCCACGGACCGGAAAAGAGCGGCGGGCCGACTCTTCCGATATTGCAGACATCGCCTTTCTCATTAATGAGCTGCCGGGTTACGATGTTTTTTCGATTTCAACACTCGCCGGAGATGCTCCGGAGGGCCGGTTCAGTCTTTCGCGCTTCTATCCGGCCTTGAAAAATTGCCTGAAGCCGGTCCGCAGCAACACACCGGGCATGAAAGACCTGCTCGATGTACTGGAGCTGGGCGCGATTATTGGAGGTGGTGAAGAAGCTTATAAAATGCGGCCCCTCATCACCCACCACTACTGTCCCGTTATCTCGCCTCTGACCATGGATGTGGAATCGACGGAAATGTTGATCTATCTTACCGAAAAGGAGCTGCCTGTCTTCGGAACCATCGTCCCCAATGCCGGCATTACGGCGCCCATGACCCTAACCGGCACGCTGGCGCTCGGCAACGCCGAGTTTTTGGCCCTGGGTGTGCTCATGCAGATGGTCCGTCCCGGAACACCGCTGATCTATTCCGTTTTATCGACTGTGGCCGATATGCGCACGGGCAGCTACACGCCGGGGGCGATCGAGACCGGGATCCTGCAGATGGCGCACAGCCAGATGGCACGTTTTTACAAGGTTCCCTCAGGCGGATACATAGGCCTGACCAATGCCCATGTAAACGATGCCCAATCGGGTTACGAAACGGGCATGAGCGTGACCGGGGCACTCCTGGGGGGAACGGACATGTTTAATATGGGAGGGCTTTTAAGCAGCCTGATGGCCTTTGATTTCGCCAAATGTGTAATTGACAATGAGATTGCCCTGATGCTTAAACGCATCAGGCGGGGTCTTAAGTTCAGTGATGAAGACCTTGCCCTGGGCTTGATCGCAGAGGTCGGGCCGGGCGGCTCGTACATGGAAAAGATGCACACCATAGAGCACATGCGCAGCACGGCCGTTTTCCCGAACGTGGCGGCCCGGGAGATGCGGGAGATCTGGGAAGAGAGGGGGAGGCCCGATGCTCGGGCCCGGGCCATGAATGAAGCAGGGAAGATCCTGGCCGCCGATAACCCGGCGGTATTTTCGGAAGACCTGGACAGGAGAATTCGGGCCCGCTTTGAGGGCCTGGTTGCGGGTAATACCGGCTGGAAATATTTAGTCGCCGATAAAAAGTTTCCTTGACAAATAGAGCCGGGATGGTACAATTTTTGGTTATGTAGAGCTTTTTGCTTTATATATTATCTTATTTCAAATGGAGGTCGCTTATAAAGAGGTGCTATTTTCTCGTATTAACCGTTCTCTTCATCATTCCCGCAGTTCTCGTAACTGCCGTCGGTGAAAAAGAAGAGGTTCCGGGCGGGGTCATCAAGTATTACTCGGATAACGATGAATCGGAGTTGGACCCTCTTGCAGATAAAATTGTCAAAGGGACAGGCCTGCAGCTCGAGCCTCTCAGGTTGTCGTCGGGCGAAGCCTGGGCCAGGGTGGCGGCGGAGGCTCCCAATATAGGCGCAGACATGCACTTCGGCTGGCCGCTTTCCTTCGCCCTTATGGCTAAAGAAAAGGGACTCCTTATGCAGTATAAGTCTCCTGCCTGGAAGAATGTCCCTGCGGAATACAAGGATCCCGACGGCTACTGGTACGGATGGTCATACTGGTTTGCCTGTATTGCGGTGAATACCAAGCTTCTGAAGGAAAAAGGTTATGAAATGCCGAAATCCTGGCAGGACCTCCTCGATCCGAAGTGGAAGGGAGAAATCGTCATGCCCAATCCAGGCACATCCGGAACCGCTTTTCTTACCGTCTCTACCATCATGCAGCTCTATGGTGAAGAGGACGGCTGGGATTATCTGGCCAGGCTAAATCAGAATGTTGCCCAATATACTAAATCCGGTTCTGCGCCGGGACAACTGGTTGCCCAGGGGGAATATATTATCGGGATAACCTGGGACCAGGCCGTGCAGAAGAGAAAGGATGAAGGCTATCCCGTAGAGATGGTCATTCCTGAAGAGGGGACAGGCTATGTTCTCGATATCGCAGTCATCTATAAGAACACAAAAAATCCGGGCGGCGCGAAAAAGTTTATAGACTATCTCGGAAGCAAAGAGTTCCAGGAAGAAGTCGCCAAATACAGGTCCAAGGTTACCTATCCCGGGGTGGAGGCGCTGGTGAAGTTTGACCCCAAGCTTATCGATTATGATGCCCAATGGGCGGCAGAAAACAGGGAAAGGATAATGAGCAACTGGAAAACCAAGTTTACAAAGTAATCGACCTGCGAAAGGCGGCTTCAGGCCGCCTTTCGATTTGCCTTAAACCAGGGCACTGGACTTGATATGGGGAGAGACCCCGTATTTATCGTGCTGACCATTGTCATGACTCTCCTGCTCCTCCTGTTCGTCGTCTATCCGCTGGCTTCGGTATTCATTACTTCTTTCCGGGTCGAGGAAGAGGTGTCACTCGAGAACTACGCCGATTTTTTCCGTTATTCCTACTATTACCGGTCCATGCTCAATAGTCTATTGCTGGGTATTGTAACCACGGTAATAATTCTGGTCATTGCTTTTGCTCTTTCCTACACGATCAGCAAAACAAACCTGCCCTTAAAGGGATTCTTAAAGACCGCTTCTCTCTTGCCTTTGATTTCACCGCCTTTTATTTTCTCCCTGGCTCTCATCATCATTGCCGGGAGGAGAGGGCTTATTTATCAATTTTTAAAGATCAGCCCCAACATCTACGGATGGCCGGGCCTCATCACTGCCCAGGTGCTCTCGTTTTTGCCTTTGGGTTTCCTGATGGTTAACAATGTGCTCCAGTCCTTGAATCCTTCTTTAGAAGATGCCTCTCTCGATCTGGGCGCCAGCCAGGCCAGGACCCTCTTCCAGGTCATAATCCCGCTCTCCCTCCCGGGACTCTTCAAGGCCGCGCTCCTGGTCTTTATCATCTCTTTAGCCGATTTCGGAAACCCAATGCTGATAGGCGGCGGGCTTCCCATCATGGCAACCGATGCCTATAACCTCTGGATCGGGGAGCAGAACATGGAGATGGCCGCAGTATTCTGTATTTTACTCATCATCCCCTCGATCTTTGTCTATGTGGTGCAGAACTACCTCCTCAAAGAGGGCTCCTATGTCACCGTAAGCGGCCAGATGATGGCTACGGAACAGAGAAAGATATCCTGGTTTATCCAGTATCCTTTTTTCATACTATCAATCGCGGTCGTTTTAATAATTATTTCCTGCTTTTCCGTAATATTTATCAACTCGATCACAAAGCTTTTCATGATAAATAATAAACTCACCCTGGAGCATTTCTCCAGCTACGCGGGGTGGAGGGCCCTTAAGACCTCCTTTACCGTTTCTTCGATCGCCGCGGTGATCACCGCGGCCTCATCAATCATTTTTTCATACATCCTGGTGCGAAAAAAGCCGAAAGGAAGACAGCTCTTAGAGTTTACTGCCCTGCTGGGCTTTGCCGTTCCCGGCACGGTGATGGGCATCGGATACATCCTCGTGTTTAACCGCTATCCTCTGATGCTCACCGGGACCCTGCTGATCATCATAATCAACATAGCCTTCCGGGAGTTTCCGGTAGGGCTCGAGGCGGGTATAAGCAAACTCCATCAAATCGATATTTCAATTGAGGAAGCCTCGAGAGACCTGGGCGCCGGCAGCTTTCAGACCTTTATCAGGGCGACCCTACCCCTCATGAGCTCTGCTTTTGCGGCCAGTTTTCTCTACACCTTCATGGTGGGTATGATAACCATCAGCGCAGTGATCTTCCTGATAGCGCCCGGGACTAATCTGGCTTCCCTCCTCATACTCAGGCTGGCCGAGACAGGCAATATAGGAAAGGCTTCCGCTATGGCGGTGATGCTTACTATTATCGTTCTGGTGAGCCTGATGATGTTGAAATTTATTTCAAAAAAATCAAAAGTAGAAATGCTGAAAGGCTTTTAATGATGGCGAATGAGACGATCCTGGAGCTTACAAACCTGGTCAAGAAGTTCGGTAATGTAGTCGCGGTAAACAACCTCAGCATTCCGTACATTAAGAGGGGGGAGTTCGTGACCTTTTTAGGCCCCTCCGGGTGCGGAAAAACGACCCTGCTCAGGATGATCGGGGGATTCTATTACCCCAGCGCGGGCGATATCATCATGCACGGGGAGAGAATTAACGACATACCCCCTGAGAAGAGAAAAACAAGCATGGTCTTTCAGAACTACGCCCTTTTTCCCCATATGAACGTGTTCGACAATATCGCTTATGGATTGAGAGTCAAAAAACTGTCTCGGAAAGAGATCGAAAAAAAGGTGCTGAATGTATTGAGCGTGGTCCAGCTTGAAGGCCTTGGGGATAGAAAACCGACTCAACTATCGGGCGGCCAGCAGCAGCGGGTGGCTTTGGCCCGCTGTATAGTCATCGAGCCCCAAATTATCCTTTTGGATGAGCCTCTCTCAAACCTGGATGCCAACTTAAGAGTCATGATGAGGGAAGAGATCAGGAAGATCCAGCAGTCCCTGGACTTGACCACGATTTTCGTTACTCATGACCAGGAAGAAGCCATGAGTATGGCCGACCGGATCGTGGTAATGAACCAGGGAAAAATCGAACAGATAGGGACGCCCATTGAAATATACGAAAAGCCGGCCAGCCTCTTCGTGGCCGGCTTTATCGGCCACATTAACCTGGTAAAGGGAAAAATAAAATCCAGGCAAAACGAGACCTTGACCATAGCCACAGATCTCGGCGAGTTTATCAATATGAATGAGGACTTGAAGGGATTCAAAGCCGGGGATACCGCTACCATCGTTATCAGGCCGGAAGCATCTTCACTGGAAAAAGCGCCTTCAAAGGGAAAGGGAAATAGTTTTCAGGGCAGAATCCGGAGCTTTACCTATATAGGCTATATTGCCAGGTATTATGTAGAAGTCAGCGGCCGGGAGCTTCCTTTTATCATCGATATCTCCAACCCCGGCGGCAGGGGGATCTTAAAAAAGGGAGAGCAGGTAACGATAACTCTCCCTCTAAAGTTTCACTGCATCAAGACTTAGATTGCTTTTCAGGTGCGCTGCACCTCTTCCACCTCCTCATACCAGCGCACGCGCCTGCCGACCCTGGCCCGCAGCTTCCAGGCCAGGGTCTTCGGGATGGAGTCCATTGCTTCCCGGATCGCTGCCAGTCGTTTCTTAATCGTTTGGGCCTGGTTTTCATCCAGCTCCACGCTTCCTTCCGCCAGGAAGTCCGGGAGCTTTTGGAGGTTTATAGAGACAGTGGTATAGAGGCCCCAGTCTTTGGCGCAGAGACCGGCGATTAGATTCACATTGATGGTCTCCTCATCCCCCTGACCGGCTTCATGATCCAGGACCAGGGCCAGCAGATCGAGCACATCTTTGCGATTCAGATGCACAATTTGCGCCTTTGTCAGGAATAGCTCGGCCAGAGGAATCGTCAGCGGCTCGACGTGAAACCGGTTTGTGAGGGGCAGGTTGTGGCACATAGTAAAGTCCCCGATGAATATGTCGATCTGCCGGTCCCGCGCTTCGTCATAGTAAAGCCGCCGGCGAGCGCCGTTTAAGGTATTAAAGACCTTGTTCGGCACATACCCCATGGCAGGCAGGAAATCCGCCAGTTTTTTAGCGCCCGCTTTGTCGGTTATAAAGTCGATGTCCGGGTACTCTCTTTCCAGCGAGCGGTGAGCTGCCAGTGGGGAATGAACTTTGACCGCCAGCCCGCCGAGCAGACGCAGAAAAATCTTCTCTTTCTGCGCCTCAGAAATCAGGCGGTGCATCTCATCTTCCAGGTGGGAGAGTGTACTCATAATTTATCCTTATTCTGACAGCATGAGCGCACTTATTCAACCGGAATTTCCTTATATATTTTGTCTATATCGATTCCCCGGCGCTTGCGATAGAGCTTGAAGCCCAGGTAGATGACCAGGGCCAGCAGGTACATGGCTCCCATATAGATCACCGAGCTGGTGTTGGAGATGCCGATTCCGTAGAGCCCCTGGGGGTCTATAATCCATTCGTAGAGCAGAAAGACCAGGAAGGCCCCGAAGATGACCCCGGCTATGGAGATAAGCGGAATACCGGCTATCTTGTACTTGGCGATGGGGGAGGCGTTATAGAGATCGCGCTTCTGAAAGGGCAATATGATAGCCGCGATAGTGGAGCCCAGGTAGGTGACGGCGATAACCAGGGTGGAACACAGGATCAGCGACTGGAAGTTAAAGATGTTCCAGGCAAAGAGCGCCGAGATGACGAGAGAGGGAATCAACATCAAGAGCAAGGCATAGATCGGGGTGCGGGTGCGGGGTTCCACCGCCGCGACTTTCTCCGGCAGGAGGCGGTCGAAAGCGGCGGCAAAGATGACCCTGGTCGAGCTTAAGAATACCGTGCCGGACCAGCCGAACCACCAGGCACTCATGGCCAGGATGATGATAAATTGAAGGACCCGGCTTGAGGTCATGAACGCGGCCAGTAAGGCCGGATAGGGCCAGACCGGCAGCGGGGGCAGCTTGTCCGTGTAGCCCCAGGCATAGTTCCACCAGGCGCCGTTGGCCTTCATGTAAAAATCCCAGCTTATCGTCTTGTTGATCAAGAGAAAAAAGACTACACCAAGAATCGTAGTGATTATCAAGGCCCAGCCCATGCCCCAGAAGTTGCGCTTAAAGTCGGTAGCGCCGCGAACCTCGCCGTAGAGGGTCGCCCCCCAGTTGGGCCACAGGTTGAAAAAAACGATATATGGTATGGCCAGAAAGATGACCATCAGCCCCCCGCCAAAAAGCGGCGCGACCGCGCCAGCCTCCTCACCGGCGGCGAGGGTCGCCTTGTAGACGCCGGCCTCGGCGCCGAACATGGCCGGGGCCTGTTTCTCCAAGCCGGCCAGGAAGGACTCATGATTGTTGAAGAGCAAAAAGGCAAAGACCACCAGCAGGGCGACCATGCCGACCCAAAAGCAGAACTTCTGGATCCGTGCATACCACTTCATCCCGATGGCGATATAAAGCGTGACCAGCCCACACATGATCAAGACAGTGACGAAGAGGCCAATAGGTGTCTGGCTGAACCAGAGCGCGGCTTCCTTGGCGCCGAGGATGCCTAAAAGCGGGGTAAAGAACAAGTTGCGCAGCATGTCGGCGTAAAGAGGCACCCAGAGCCAGAGAATGAACCACCAGCCGGTGACGGCCAGCACAAACCCTATACCGCCGCCCAGGATGCGGCTTTGCCACACGTAATCGCCGCCGGCGCGGGGCATTACCGCTATCAAGCCGGCATAGATTATCACCTCAAAAATGATAAACACCCCGCTGACAATCAAGGCGGGAATTAACCCCCCTTCCAGGTAATACATCTGGCTGAAGATGTAGAGGCCCAGGGTGATGAGGTTGATGGAAAACAGGGCGTAAATGAAGGCATCGAAACCCGACCAGGAACGCACCAGGCCGGTAGCCTTGCGTAAAAACAGATTCGAATTCATTGTAACTTTCTCCTTTCTTTTCAGATTTCACTCACCGGAATTTGATGTTGGCGATCACCGCTGCTAAATACTTTCACAAACCTTATTATCACCTCCTTTCAACGGGCTGAATCGGTCAGCCGGTAATCAGCATGTAGCTCTCGATCTTGTCAGGGGCCAGTTTTATAAGGGCGCCCAGCAGCCGGCCCTGCTCGTACATACTCCCCGGATTGATGCACAGGATCCGGCCCAGCCTGATCGCCCCTTTTCCTTCGTGGATGTGCCCGAAAAGTCCTAAAAGCGGTTGATATTTTTCGATAATTTCCCGCACCGAGTGACTGCCGGCCGGAACCAGGGAGTGTCCCGCATGTTTAGGCCTTAAGTCCTCGGTCAGCTCGGGCACATTGTCGAGATTTGAGCCGTATGGCGGAACGTGAAGGTTGAACACACTGCTCTTCACATCTTTAAGCCTGGAAATCATCGCCTCGTAGCGAGTCCGCAGCTTCTCCTCATCTTCTTCCCGGTAGGTGTGCCAGGGGGTGATGTTGCTCCAACCCGAGCTGATCATTTCATGATGCTCATCCAGCTCGATCACCCGGCCCTCCACCAGTTGAACGTGCTTCGAGCCGCGGATCAGGCCGTCCAATTCGAACATGTCGTCGTTTCCTGGCGCCACAAAACAGCGAATGCCGGAGCCTTCCAGCTTCTCGTCGGCATAGGCCAACCACTGCCCGGCCGTCTTGAGCACTTCGGAGCTAAACAGGTCGTCCACCCGGCCAGGATCGGCATTGAGCTCCTCTATTTCGTCCGGTGTGGTGCGATAGGAGTAGTATCCACGGCTCTTAATACTTTTGGCCATTTCTTCGACCTGGTCTTCGCCTTGCAGAATGAACTCTTGCTCGAGCAAAACAGCCTTATATTTATCATCCCCCTGGTAAATGATGGGCACAATCGCCTTACCGGTCATATCGCCGCCCAGGATGATGATATCCGCCTGGTAAAACTTGCCGGCATTGATGAACTTTTTCCAGCAAATTTCAGAGCCGTGCACGTCGGTGGCGAAGAAGATTGAGGTCATCTTCCCTCCTGCAGGTTCAAGAGTAACGGCCACTTCCGGATGTCCGGAAGAAGGCTGGTTTGGAGATCAACGAAGCATCTATTGGTAACGGTTTCGAAAGCGTTTGTATCGGAGCGTAAGCCATCTTCAAGGGTTCGAATTATAAGCTAAAAGATATGCATTGTCAAGGACTGGCGCATTGGGGAGGACACTTACAACTCGTGCGTGAGCACTGGCATTGGGGTTTATGCTCGGTGGAAATGTGTTTAGTTCTCTTTCTATATCATGTTGAAAATAAGGAACATTTTTTCTTGACTACTCTATAAGTTAATGTAAAATAATAATATATATGCTATTCCTTTGAATATTTTGCGCTGAACGCATAAAAAATATAATAAAGTCCAGCGCCCAAACCTATTTTATTGGACTTTGGCTATAAAAACTTAGGTTGCGGATGAAATCAGCGCTGGGCAATACCACTTAAAAATCTTGTTTTTTACCCACAGGTCGTAGATGCCCGCAGGGTAGGGGCGGCCCGCAGGTGCAAGCCTCCTCCAGGCCTTGATCAATCATCCTTGAACTAACCGCTTAATCTTCTCTTTTACCTTTGCTTCTTGACTATTTGTGCCAAGACGAGTTATAAAAATTCCTATCAATAAAAGTTAAGGATGGCTATGAGCTCTGGGCCAAATTGGTCAACTAGAAAGGGGGGCTTTTAACCAGACCGGTTGGGCTTATCGTCAGTGACAACCAATCGGACACCGAGACATCCCTCGCTCAACTTGAGCGCTTCATCAACGTGGACAAGGTTGACCTGATCTTCGGGACCTTCTCCAGCAAGCTCACTTTCCTCACTACAGCGATCGCCGAGCAGGCAAAATGGTCTATCCCGTCCCATCGGGTGTGGCCTTGCGGACCTACGAGCGAGGCTTCAAGTACATCTTCTGCTATCAGCCGACTACGGGGGAGTACGTTGGCAAGGCTTCCACCTGGCCCCTGGTTCCCTGGTAGAGGCGGGGATGGAGGTAGTGTTTGTCAAGCAATGGCCGGGATGCTGATGAAGATGAAACCATTCCATCGGAGGTATTAACCCGGCGCTTCTGGAAAACATCGTGGAGCTTATTCAACTGCTTAACAAACAGGGCATCATCTTCTTGATCGTGGCTGCTTTTATCAGCTATTGGGCTTTTAAGCTTTACGGGGTTGACCCTATCCTTTCCATTTATTGTAACCAGGCACAACTTTCTAAAAATTCTTGATCTTTTTAATCAGAATAGCTTATTATTATATATGAGGAAACTCTCAAGATGAAAGATGAAGAAAAAACCAAAGAGCAACTTATTAATGAATTGGTAGAGTTGCGTAAACAGATTCTTGAATTGAAAAAATCAGAAACCGAGCGCATTCAGGCTGAAGAGGCGCTGCGGGAGTCGGAAGAGAAATTCAGGAACCTGGCAGAACATTCACCAAACATGATATTTATCAACAAAAAGGGTAGAATTGTATATGCCAATAAGATATGTGAAGAGATTATGGGATACAAAAGAAAAGAGTTCTATTCACCTGATTTCGACTTCCGTATTTTGATTCCCCCAGAGTCAATCGACCTTGTAGAGAAGAATTTTCGCCGATATATGAAGGGTAAAGATATTCCTCCATACGAATATAAACTCCTGACCAGAGAAGGTAAAAAAATTGACGCCATCCATACGACAAAATTGATAAACTACGAAGGAGAGAGCGCCATCCTGGGAATAATAACTGACGTCACCGAGCGTAAGCGGGCCGAGACTGAAGTTGGTCTTTTGCTAACAATTACCCGGGTAATCAGTGAATCACGGGATTTTAACTCAGCGTTGAAGATTACACTGCGCAAGATATGTGAAGTTATAGGTTGGAATTATGGTGAGGTATGGATCCCCTGTCCGGATGAAACATTTTTGGAATGTGGCCCCCCCTGGTATAGCAGCACCAGGAGCCTGGAGAAATTCAGGCTGTTGAGCGAAAAGATTACATTTCCGCCGAATGTTGGACTTCCCGGGCGAGTCTGGTCATCGAAGCAACCGGAATGGATTCAGAATGTTTCGATCCAGCCAGATACATTTTTTATTCGGGCCCGGATCGCCAGAGAATCCGGTCTCAAAGCTGCTTTTGGAGTTCCCATCATCGATAACGATCAGGTGCTGGCTGTACTTGCTTTTTTCAAGATATCTGAACCCCGTGCAGAGGACAAACGACTGGTTGAGCTGGTTTTAGCGGTTATAGCTCAACTGGGTTCGCTGATTCAGCGCAAGCAGTCCGAGGAGGCACTGGCAGAGATGGCATTGTTTCCAGAGCTAAACCCTGCTCCTGTGCTAAGGACAGACTATGATGGAAATATACTGCTGGCAAATCAGGGAGCCCATAGACTTTGTTCGACCAAAAAACTGTTAGGCAAATCCTGGTATACCCTCTGCCCCGAATTGGACCGGGAGGCCTTCGAAGGATTAATCCACTGTCAGGATACCGCACAGCATGAATGCCGGATCGGAGAAAGAAACTTTCTGTTCACCTACCTGAGCAGTTCAGAACGTCGGCAAGTGTATATTTACGGAGCCGACATTACTCAACTGAAGAACCTGGAAAAACAACTCCGGCAAACCCAGAAGATGGAAGCTCTTGGTCATCTTGCCGGGGGTGTTGCTCATGATTTCAACACGCTCCTGGGGATAATACTCGGTTATGGCGATATGATAAAAGACGATGTACCTGAAAACAGTCTTACCCGGGACAATACTGAGGAGTTAATGGAAGCCGTTTACCGAGCCAAAGATTTGATAAAACAGCTTATGGACTTTAGCCGTCCCGGTGAGGAGGAGCGCAAACCTGTACAGCTTGTTTCAATCATAAAAGAATCAGTTAAACTGCTGCGGGCCTCCTTGCCGACGACCATCAATATCCACCAGAACATCGCGGCAGAGTCGGGCACTGTCCTGGCCCATTCTTCCGGTATACAGCAGGTAATAATGAACCTGGGTATGAATGCTGGAGATGCTATTGGAGAAAAGATTGGGGAGCTGGGGATAAGCCTGGTGGAGGTTGAGGTGGATGCTGAATTGGCGGGTCTTAAGGAAGTCCAACAGGGGCATTACTTGAGATTGACCGTAAGTGATACCGGTTGCGGCCTAGAGCCGGAAGTCCTGGAGCACATCTTTGAGCCCTTCTTCACCACCAAGGATGTGGGTAATGGCTCAGGTCTGGGTCTTTCGGTGGTCCACGGAATTATCAAAAGCCATGGGGGCTTCATCACAGTGCATACCGAGCCTGGGAAAGGATGCTGGTTTCACATCTATCTGCCCAGAGTTGAAGATTAACTATTGACAAGGAGAGGATATGGCCCGAATTCTCATTATCGATGATGAAGAGAAGTTTCGGAAGATGCTCCGGCAGATGCTGGAGCGTGCCGGTCACGAGGTTGTGGAGGCCCCTGACGGAAAGGAAGGGGTAAAATTATACCGGGAGAAACTGACCGACCTCATCATCACAGACATATTTATGCCGGAGAAAGAGGGGATACAGACTATAAAGGAACTTAAGCGCGACTTCCCTGAGGCGAAGATCATTGCCATTTCCGGCGGCGGCAGGAATGGCCTCTTCTATTTCCTCAAGGTAGCAAAGAAAATCGGTGCTGAGAGCACCCTAGCCAAGCCATTCGACAGGCGAGAAATACTGGAAGCAATACAAGAATTGTTAGGTCAAGAAGGAAAATGAGGATAGAAGTAATCAAAAAGTATGAGCGGGCCTTTGAGCAGGCGGGACGCTCGACCGCCATGCAGGACGTGGTGGACACCATCTATACCCTTTCCTCCCTGGGCGAGGCGGGAGAAAGAGAAAAGTTCCTGAACGGCGAGAAGGCTAGATTCCGGGACGATCCGATCATGCTCGAGCTGCTGGATGAGCTTAGAGAGCTGATTAAACCTTAAGGCAGTAGACACAAGACGACCGGGATGTCCGGCATTTTATAGCTGCCGCAATCCTATCCTGACATTCAAAAAGTCTATTACTAATTTATCCAGAAAGGCATAATTGATAGGTTAGAATTCAACAAAGGCAAAAAATCAAGGAAGACAGGGGAAATCTCGCAAAAACTGACAAGATTCTCTTAGAAATAGAATCTTATAAAGAAAAGCCAGGTAGAGGATGTTGTGTAATCCGATTTTGAGCCATTGAGACATTATATCTCATTTTCCGCAGGTTGAAAACGTAGTTTTTTCGAATTATCGATTTGGTAAACGACCACCTGCAAAGCAGGTGGCTTTCTTGCGGCCTCTAAAAGAGGCCAAATTCTTGTCGCTGATCTTCTTCGAGCCGCTCATTCTCTTCCTGATATTTTACGTATCGTCGTATCTTGTTCTCATCCAGACCTACCGTACTAACACAATACCCGCGGCTCCAGAAGTGATTTCCCCAGTACGGCTTGCTCTTCAACGCTGGATAGCTTTTGAAAAGCTTTATCGCTGTTTTGCCTTTCAGTATACCCATGACTTCAGATATCGATAGCTTCGGAGGTATATTTACCACCGCGTGTACGTGATCATCCCTCACGTTCAATTCCAGTATTTCTATCGATTTCCATTCGCATATGCTTCTGATCGTCTCCTCGATAAATTTTCCTACCCCACCCTTCATTATTCGAAACCTGTATTTCGGGCACCACACGATATGATAGCTGCACTGGTAAACAACATGGGCTAATTTCTTCCACTTTGCCATCAAAGTATGATAACATAATTTGTCTTACGGCACAGCCATCAAGACATTACCACCGGCAAAGCCGGTGGGTTTCTAAGTTGCAATAAATCAGAAGATAGCTCTATTAATAGGACACTAAAAAATCTCTATTGTTCTACCGGACCTCAGAAATGTGAAA
>VRUG01000214.1 GCA_019456255.1 Planctomycetota bacterium
TCCGTCGGAATGTACATATCCTTATTCTCAAGGTACACCATCGTTTTGAACGGTATCAGCTGCACACCCAGCTCCGACTCATGTTTCTTTAGCAGTTGCTGAGCTTCATAGGGATCGTAGAACGGAGTCCCCGTTGCATCGTTTCCCGGACCTGCATGATCCCGTCCGACGATAAAGTGGGTACAGCCATGATTTTTCCGAATAATGGCGTGCAATACCGCTTCGCGGGGCCCTGCCATGCGCATGGCCAGAGACAATAGGGCAAGACGTGCTGTATTGGCTGGGTAATGATCGAGCAAAGCCTGATAACAGCGTACGCGGGTATAGTGATCGACATCACCCGGCTTGGTCAGTCCCACTACAGGGTGAATTAAAAGTGAGGCTTCATGCTCCTTGATTGCCCGCATAGTCAGTTCGAAATGGGCGCGATGCATGGGATTACGGGTTTGAAAGGCGACTATTTTTTTCCACCCAGATCGTAAGAACTCGGAACGCAGCTCCTCTGGAGTTTTTCTGAGGGTACGGAAATCAAAGTGCTCCGGCAACTCAATACCCTCAACCTGACCGCTCAAATACCATGGATGAGTGTCACTGAACAGGTGTTGCACTCCGGGATGTTCTGTGTTCACAGTCCCGTATACACTGTTGGCTTCCTCTTCCTTTTCGGGTTTCCAAAGATCATCGACAACGATAGCAGCGAGCATTACTCCCTCAGGGTTTCGAAGCGCGATCTTCTCCCTTAGTTTTACCTTTTCTGCGAACCCTTCGGACACATCTAGGATGATCGGGATGGGCCAGAGTGTTCCATCTTGGAGTCTCATGCTTGAGCATACCGACTCGTAGTCTTTCTTCCCCATAAATCCTGTAAGTGGAGAGAATCCTCCACTCATGAGCAGCTCTAAATCGCAGATCTGCCGAGGCGTAAGATCCCAGGATTTCCAGTCTTTTGATTCGACCTTCAATTTCTTTGCGCGTTCCGCAGATACGAGCAGATTCACCAACTGACCACCATGGGGTGTAATAAGAAGATTTTTCATACCTCTCCTACACTCTCAAAGACATTTCTTTACGAAACAACGTTTCTCTGCACACATCCGGCAGATCCGGACCCTTTCCTCTGCGATGCGAGGTTCCAGCTACCGGATCTGTGCGCATTTCTGCCCCTCCTCCTTTGGACGGGCATTTTTCAATATGCCGTATATTGCACTTGCCTCCGTAGTCCGATCCTACAGGGGCACGTTCAATTCGTTGTAAGTACTCTATGTTGGCTCAACAATCTGACTCTTCGATTCTGACCTCAAAGCATATTCCTTCCGCTGAGAGCCAAACTCTGTCATTTTGACAATACGTTTAGCTCACGCAACCTGGGAAAACTAACCATAAAAATACGAGATGCTGCCGAAACTGGCTATCTCGCAGTGAGACCCTGACCTAGGGTCGCTCTCCGTGCGCGACTATTCTGGGTCAGCATCAACGTGAGTACCCAGAGTACCGTGTACGACTCCTGCTGACGGTGCGGCCGTCTTCTTGAAACCGGAATCGCGGAAAGGACAAGCTATGCTATGGCTGCAGTGGCCGGTCATCTGCACCACCCATCTCCCGTCTCAGTTTGCCAATTGCCCCTTCAAGAGTGTACTTTTCATGGTCACCAGAGCCCTTACAATAACGGCTCGTTCTATATCCTGAAGCGAGTATCTTCTAAATTTTCTTGTACCGCACTGAATATATGTTGGTTGAACAATTCCTGTTCTCTCCCAATAACTTAGTCTCTCTGTAGATATTCCTATCTTTCTTGCCGCTTCTATAGAACCAAATTTATTATCCTTGTTACTCTTCATTTACATTTATACAACTATGGTTAGGTATTTGTCAACATTATTTTACAACTATAAGTTAGTAGATTGCATTGAGATTTATATATACTACAGACAAATCGAAAATGGAGCCTGACCCCACGGCAAACAAGAATATTCGAAATAAACCATGATTATCATATAAGGACACTCATTAGACTTAATGAATGAAACCTTCAGATCATGTTTTTTTCCATTG
>VRUG01000215.1 GCA_019456255.1 Planctomycetota bacterium
CAACTGATAGAGGCAGTTGAGCTCTTTGACCCGCTCTCCAAGGGCCTGATTGTTCTTCTGCAGTTGCTCTTCAGCAACCTTCCGCTCGATGATTCGACCGAGCCGCTCGGCCAGGGCCTGGATCAGGCTCCTCTCTTCTTTTAAAAAACTGCCTTCGTCACACTCCGGGGTTTCTTCCAGGTAGTAGGCTTCCACAGACCCGGCCTCTTGTTCATGCACCCGCAAAGGGGCGGAGAGTTTCCAGTCGGTCACCTTGAAGTTTGCCGTTGTAAAAACCCTGTCCCCGTACACGATTCGGCCGCAAGTAATCTCGGGGTACTGCCAGGCCGGGGGAATCAAAGCGACTGTGCCGCGCAGGATCTCTTCCAGGGAGACATCCGGCCGCGAAGCGAGCCCGGAAAGCCCGTACAGGCAATTCAACTCCTTTATTCGTTCTTGAAGCTTATGATAAACACTTGAACTCATCGGTTAATACTCGAGCGGTGTTAATGTTTGCTGATATCTTCGAGCCAGAAAAATTGATAAACAACTCGACAATCACCTATTTTCTATTAATGATTATCCGATGGGACCTGTCTATTCTATCAAGTTCTTCAACAGCCTGCCAGTCAAACAACATTTTTTAACATCATTCAATTTCCAGCCCTCGACAGACCTCGCCCCCAGGAAGCAGTTCAGGGGAGAAGAATTCTATCCCGGTGAATCCAAAATTTAATGATAGTAAAACTTATAATCCCTGTCAACGCAGAATGAGGGAAATCAGGAGAAAATTTGGAAAAACGCATTTAAAATTCCCTCTAAAAACCTCACGGGAAACACCAAGTTCGTAAAAAATCCCCAAAACAGTTGTTACGCACCAGACAACCCCAAAAACTGGAAAGATTTCTATAAAATCGCCAAATTTAACTACCAGAAGTACCTACCTCACCCTCAATCATTTTACAAGTGGAAAAAAATATGTCAATTCAAAGAAACATGATTAAAATTTGGAGGAGCGCGTCCGATCTTCACCAGATGTTTCAGGATTTTTCGTATTTCTTGAAACCGCTGCCGTGCTCTGCTTTCAATCCTAGACAATCAACTACAGCCGGTATCAACACTTCATCTTTTGATGCAGTAACAATTACCCATCCCTTCCATCCCCATTTCAAGAAGCAATTTCAGGTAGTTTCCATTCAATACTGTTGGGGAGAACAACGTGTGGCTTACCGCGATGAGATAGGATCTCTTCGATCAGTACCAATATCATGGACTGACCGTAAACCAGGCGACATATTTCTGGAAATATCCGCAGGGCGATCAATTGTGCATACCGAAGATCTCATGAGCCTAAAGCAACTCATTCAGTCGTTAAAAGAACGAACCGGGGAAAGGAGGGACTGTGATGAGCCGAAGGAGGTGTAAAGAGAAATATGCCCTGTGTGTAACTTTATATTTGCCGTCTAGGATTTATGTTGAAATAGAGAAAATATATAAATTATTATTATATCAAATATTATATGTTTTAATGTTTTACGTCTTGATATATACAGATTATTGCGGCATAATATGATAAACATTTTTTTCGGAGGGGAATCATGAAGGTATCTCATTCGCCAGATAGCAAACAACAATCACTGCACGATCATAATGTTCTGTATAAAAAAGCCGGCAAGGTTACAGACGAGATCTTCCAATCCCTTGATTTCTTCGACCCACGCGATCTCATTCAAGTGAAATATGAAATGCTCCGTCGGGTGAAGAAAAAGGGCTGGTCTGTCACACGAGCCGCCTCTGTTTTCGGTTTTTCACGAATCGCGTACTACAAAATACTGCATATCATCGAAACCCAGGGGTTGATGGGTCTAATGCCGAAAAAACGTGGTCCTAAGCAGGCCACCAAGATTACTGAAGCGGTACTCAAGTTCATTGAAGAGCGTCTTGAAAAGACTCCTGGGCTAAGCTCTGCTAAACTGAAAACCCTTCTTGCTACGGAATTGGGATTGCACGTTCACAAACGAACCATAGAGCGTGCTTTACAACGTAAAAAAAAACCACAAAGAAAAACACCTG
>VRUG01000216.1 GCA_019456255.1 Planctomycetota bacterium
ACGTCTACGAGCTGCCATGAAGACCGAGTACCTTGAGAAAGTCGTCTTCGGATAGAATTTAGATGCGTTCGCCGTGCGCCCCCAACAGGGATGTTGGGGGCGTTATTGCGCTCTTGGCGCCGGGATTTCTTCGGAGCTCCGCTTGCACTTGAGCAGAGACAAGCTTACCGAGAAATCAGGAAGGCTGCCGGTTGACCATTTCTAAAAGAGCCCTATTTCGAAAAGGCACTTCTGTTTCGAACAGGATGAAGTTCACCTCGTTCTGAGAGGTGGACGCACAATGTATTATAAGGCTGGGGTGCATTTGCCAAAACAGTGTCCCTTTCCTCACAATCCGTCCAAATGTCGCCGAATGGGCCGCACCTTGACGAAAACAGTAGTACCTACAATGTTCGCCTCAGAGCTACCAGAGCGAATTCTGAATCTCATTTTCCTTTACAGGCATTGTAATCACTCTGTAACGAAACTATATCTCATCCAATATCTTGTTGTATTCATCGACGTTGATATCAATTTCCCGCAATATTTCTCTTGTTAAAGGCCGTGCCAGCACCCTTCCTCCATGATGAGGAATTGTAGTCGTCCGGCCATCAGAATGTCTGTAGAAGATGTGGCTTCCTTTCTGCCTCACTCTTTCAAATCCAAGGCTAAACAGCACTTTCTCTAATGTTCTCGCGTCGACGATTCTGAGTCTGCTCACGACCCTACTTCTATTTCTTGTATGCCTACGAAATCTGGTATTTCATTAATTGACTCAGAATCCATCTCTTCCAGACAAAGTTCCAGTACTTCCTTCAAGTTTCTTTGTAGCTCATCAAGCGTTTCGCCTTGAGTATGAGCCCCAGGGATGCCTGGCACGATACCGACGTACAATCCGGTTTCTGGGTCTTTTTCGATATATGCGGCTATTTTCCTCATGTTCTTTGACTTCCTTGCCATGGAACTATATGAATAGGATTCTAGCGTTCCACGGCGCCTAAGTCAACTCCAAGCGTGTCAGCAGAATACAACACGAAGAAGCATCGATTCCCCACAATGGGTGCGGGTTAACGAAACCGCTGGGACGACTATTCAAGAGGGGTAACGGGGGAAACGACTCCAGAAGCAATAGAATGTAAAGAATGGCAGGGTAAAACTGAAGTCTTTGATTGGTTTATATTCAAAATAAGTCGCTTCCATAAAAGTAGCCTGTAAGACTTATGTGCTATGTGATTGATTTTTTCCAAGACAGCACTTCTTGTATTTCTTTCCGGAACCGCAAGGACAAGGATCATTTCGGCCGACTTTCTTAGAACGGTTAGCCTCGGATCTGTTGCTATCGCTTGAACTTCTCTTTCCTTGCGCTTGTTTCTCGATGACTTCCTTGAAAAGATCATAATGCCTTTTTAAGTCTTTCAATATACGCCGGATCCTTCAACACATACTGTTTGACTCTCTCCAAAAGAATGGGAGCCAGATCGGATTGTGGACTCGATATGCTTAACGTGGGTCCTTTAAGATCCTCTATAACAAGCGGATCATCGTCGCCCATCCATTTCACGTAATATTCTCGACTTTCCCATCCATGGTTAATCAATGCTAAGATTCGTCCGGTCTTCTCTGATATCACATTCAAGAAAACCCGTCTGCAATCACAGTTTTCTTCGTCACAATACAACTCGATCAATCCATATTTATCAGTAGGCAAATCAGGATCCCTAACTGCGATGATCCAGCGAGTCTCTTTTTGGGCAAGATCAGGAAAGTATTTCGAGAATGATACGTGAGGCATATTGAATATCGATTCCGCCTGTAGTATCGCCAATTGGGACAGAACAATCAAGTTTCAGCTTTAAGTTTGTTTCTCTGCGTGAATATACTGCCATAGCCATCCTTATGTCTAAGAGGGACCTCATATCGTCTTAAGTCGCCTAATGTTGCGTACTTTGGTGAAAACATCATTCCCAGAATAAGCGACTCGCGATGTTCTTGTAAACGAAAGTAACGTAATGTCTATTAAGTGCACACCTCAGTGAATGTATCCCTCTGGCCGCTTTCTGCAGGAATAAA
>VRUG01000217.1 GCA_019456255.1 Planctomycetota bacterium
AAATAGAAAGGGATGAGGCGGTACAAATGTCATTTCAAGGGAGACTGGTTTCTTGCCTCCATCCTTTACTTTCAGGATGCTTGAATAATGGACCCAATCATTTGCCTTTGGGACAATACCATAAATGTCCTCTGTGGATTCATAAATTAAATTGTATCTTGGCATTATTCAAATAATCTCCACAAGGTAGAACTAAAATGAAATTTCACCACAATTCGCAATCGATTTTTCGATCCTTTGCATTTCAATTTTATGTGTTTGTTGTTCTTGGTATTTTTTGTTGCTATCATTCGCAATCGGTTCAACTGATTTAACAATATCAGGCCTATGCTTCTTGAGATCTTTGAAGTAATTTTCTCTATGAATAATGATAATTTCCATGGGTTCCTGCTTGTGGTTTACAAATTTCTTGAATTTCTTTGGATTCAATCCAAGCTCATGTGCCATTTGAATGTAGGCATGAGAAATGTGAAAACACTTTCTCACATCAGTCCATATTTTCAGTTTATAAAGAATTTTCTTTGCCATTACATTTCCAATTTTTAACACCGAGCGAGTGGCTCACCTGCCGGTGTGGAGTACAAGCGGAACACCGCTCCGGTGCAGCCGCTGGTTCGGTGCCATAGATTAGGACGGGTCCCCAAACTTACTGTAATGAATTCTCATGAAGATATCCAACAGATTCCCGGATGCTATATCGGAAACATCAAGATCATACACATCTTGGATTTTCTTCTGGATGTCAGTTAGTTCCATCTCATCCAGACCGGTGAAATCATAGAGACTCGATTCATCGGTGATAAGGTATTCCCCCGGTTCAAAATCGAAGATTTTCCTCATGAACTCCTCGTAGATCTCCACGAACATGTTGACGCCATTACTGGGAGCAAATCGGATCTTCTTGCCTTTGAAAGGGCCACTCGTAATCACTGTGTCTTCTTCTTTCATTTCTTTACTGCAGTACCGGATGGTGAGGAGGAGACTACGATCAATCTGTCCGGGGTTCTCTCCATTGATACTTGAGTACCTTCCTTCGGTTGTTTTTCGTTATTATCTTGGCAATGAATAGGTTGTCGCGTTTGCCCTCACAATACTCATGAATTACAGCCCCGGCGAATGCCGTCGGCTGCATCCGGTTGTTCTACTGTCCCGAGAACACACATCTTATCCTATTCACTCAGGGGTAAGACCTTGGCCCTCGCCCTCTCATGATCGACGCTGATGAGGGAGCCACGGCTTAGCTGTTCTTGGAACTGCCTGAGGACCGAAACAATAAGATTCCCAACGTGCTGGGGATTTACATCCTGAGTCCGTATCTGAATCACACTCGGAGATTTCGCAGCGGTAGTGGCCAGGATAGCCCCAAAATCGAGGTCATGCGTGAAGACTACATATCCATGAGATCTGGCCCACTCCATGATCTCTGTATCGCTGGCGCGATGGCTACCGACTTTAGACCAGTGCAAAGACTCAAAACCAGCCTGTCCTAGAAATGCTACCCAGTTTGGGGAGAGATTCATGTCGATCAAGAGCTTCATTTCGATTCGTAGGCCACAGGAACATCGATTTCCTCGGCCCGCCAGGCGGCGTAGGAAAGCGCCTCATCGATGTCTTCTTTCTCCAAGTAGGGATACAGTTCAAGAATCTCAGTCTTGGAGTGCCCACTGGCAACGAGCCCGACGATCATGCCGACAGTTACTCGCATGCCGCGGATACAAGGCTTTCCCCCCATGACCTGCGGATTGAATGTTATCCTGGGAAGTGTTTTCATACCTAACCTCTAACAACAACTTAATTGCATGTATCCGAATCTTAACTTTTTGGGTTCAGTCATTCAATACCATCCTTGGGTCATGTAGAACATAAAGCTGAGCAGCCGCGCCGAGGTAGATCCACAACACTTCGATACAGCATTATTCCCAACCGTACCAGGATGCCCTTCAGTTGTCTGATCCAACGTCATGATATTCTGGTACATAAATACAACCATATCAAATAATCGCTTTCAAATTTATTTGTT
>VRUG01000218.1:0-268 GCA_019456255.1 Planctomycetota bacterium
TGGAAAGCGTCATTTTTTTTGATCAGCAGGTTAGATACTTCTCCGGCTGATATGACAATTCCGGCATTGTGTAAAAGATCCAGAACTTTGGGTTCCGATATATTCGTGTCGAAATAAAGAGTAAGGACTAAGGTCTTGATACCGGGACCGAATTCGCCATCGTAACCGCTTGGCAACTCGGCCAGGTAAGTTTTGTTCTCCGCAGGGGAATAGTATACTTCCTTTAGAAATTTTATGTTGTTCGGTTTAAAAACGATGTCCTGAACCA
>VRUG01000218.1:278-2000 GCA_019456255.1 Planctomycetota bacterium
TAAAAACTCAGGTAAGTTCAATTCCCTTTTTTCAGGTAACTGGGAATCAAATTACGGAAGTCAATCGGAAGCTGATCAGGCTCTTTTTAGCTTACTTGCATTTTATACGCAGGACAAAGCACAACTTGAGAGACTGTTTAAAATGTCTGAACGGGTGTGTAAGAAGTTTGATGTCATTTTTTGCTTGACAGAATGATTTTAACAAAATATATCTGTATTCATATTACACGTATTATAAGGGTTTAATTTAATATCGGAGCATTTATGAAGACAGATATTGTCTCGTTAAGTCGAAATGAAGTAGTTGTAAAGGTCAGCATTCCATTAACATCCAGCATGCTCAACACTGAAGAAAGCATTCAAAAATCATTGAACGAAGCGGGATGCTTGGCCACTCAAGTTGCTTTGTCTCGCTTTGACACTAACGGCGACCCAATACAAGTCAAAGGGGATAGATTCACCACAAAAGGACAAATTGAAAAAATCTACCAAACTCCTTACGGCGAGATCACGCTTCCCAGGCATGTGTATCAAAATTCAAAAGGTGGAAAAACGTACTGCCCCCTGGAGAAGGATGCCAAGACCATTGTCCAGTCGACACCGAAACTCGCAAAAATGGTTTCATCAAAATATGCGTCTCTAGGCAGCCGGAATGTGCAAAAAGACCTTGTCGAGAATCATGGTCGTTTTATTTCTCACAGCTACATCAAGGATATTAGCGATGCGGTCGCCCTTGTGTTGCTGGGAAAGGAAGAAAAATGGAACTACCTGCCTCCCGTACCTCCTGAAAGTGTGAGCGTTGTCGGTTTGGGACTGGACGGTACATGCATGTTTATGACTGACGACGGCTGGCGGCAGGCAATGGTGGGTACAATCGCATTTTTTGACGAATGCGGCGAACGCCTCGATACGATTTATTTGGCCGCAGCCCCCGAATACGGAAAGGCCACCTTTACAGGAAGACTGGAGAATGAAATAAGCCGAATTAAAAGCCTATATCCGGATGCTTGTTATGTTGGCATCGCGGATGGAGCGAAAGACAATTGGTCGTTTCTGGCAAATCACACGCAATGTCAAATCCTGGACTTCTTTCATGCCAGTGAATATATCACTAAAGTTGCGGATATTGTTTTCAGAAAGAAGGAAAAACGCGCGGAATGGTTAAAAAGTTCATGCCACAAGCTTAAACACGAAAAGAAGGGCGCCAAAAAATTATTGAACGAGTTCGTCGTGTACAGAAAGAAAAAAATGAGCGCACAAAACCAGGATAAACTGGAAGCGACAATAACGTATTTTTCCAACCATCATCAAAAGATGAATTACAGTGAATACATAGCCAAAAAATATCCAATTGGCTCTGGAGTGACAGAATCCGCATGCAAGGTAATTGTAAAGCAGCGCCTTTGCAATTCAGGCATGAAATGGAAACAATTAGGGGCCGAGGCCGTTTTGTGCCTAAGAACACTGAATTATAGCTCAAAAAGATGGGGCCAAGCCTGGGATAAAATAAACAGATATGGCATATAGGCAGTCATCTGAATACATTAAACTGCATACACACCCCTTTCAGAAACTGGCCGGTCTTGGCATTCTGGCCTCAAGTGTTGCTCATGAAATCAACAATCCTTTGGGTGGGCTGTTCAATTGTGTGCACAATCTTGAACGACAAGGCGCTGATGCGAATTTCAGAAAGAGGTATCTTGATCTGATAAAAGAGGGCCT
>VRUG01000037.1 GCA_019456255.1 Planctomycetota bacterium
CGGATCTGGCCAAATTTTATTAAAAATTATGAGAATTTTATTTCTTTATGGATTTCATAAATTGTGACATTTACATTATGTATGATCTTATTTATCACACAGTATAGAATTATAAAATTTCCAACCGTATTGTGCTTTCATACTGAACGCCTATATAAGCGTATTAGGGAATTCATTACTACATAATCGGGAAAGCAGATATCCCAGATCGTCTTATCTTCGTCTTTTGCAAGCGTATTTCACCTGCTGCTATATAAATGGTCGTCTCAGTTATAGGAAGGTTTTTCAAACCATTAGATCTAAAAGTCACAAATCTATGAATAAAGGAGAATACTCATGTTTTACATCGAGGAGTTTATCAACCACTTGAAAATGAATCAGTACAGTTACTCAACTCTTCAGGCCTATAGAAAGGATCTAGGGCACTTCGAAGCATATTTAGCCTACAACGGCATAAAGGATGCAATGAATATTTCAAAGGCCACTGTTATGGATTACCTGAAAGCGTTGAACGGGAAGGCACATCCTACCAAAGCATACTGCAACCAGGTAACCAGAATCATCAAATACTTACACTACCTTGAAGAAGAAGGCATCATTTTTCTTTCCCCTTTGAGGGACTATTCCATACCCAAGCATCAAACAAATAACTATCCGGTTATCGGTAAGGTTGAAATGGAAAAGATACTTATGGATACGAAAACCTTTGATCCTCTGTGTATCAAGGGAAAAGCCATAATCGAGCTTGCCTATTCTTCAGCCCTTCGACCCAGGGAGGTCTACGAGCTGAAAATTCCGAATATTGATTTCAAGCAAGGTCTTCTTTTCATAGAACAGTCCAAAAACAAAAAAGACAGGGTCGTTCCGGTGGGAAGGAATGCTCTGGCCTGGATCGAGAAGTACCTCAAGGAGGTAAGGCCCCGGTATATTAAAGATAAAAGTCACAGTTATGTATTCATCAACCATAAGACAGGCGAAAGGCTCACTGTCTGGGGAGTGCGATGGGCTATCCAGGAAACCTTAAGGAGAAGCAGAATCAAACCAATAAAACCCTACAGCCTGCGGGTTACCTCGGCTACACATCTGCTCTTAAATGGGATGAATATTGTATATATCAGCAAGCTCTTAGGTCATTCCAGTATAAAAACAACTCGGGGATATCTGCATGTCGATCTTAAGCAGCTTAAGCAGGAAATCAAGACCAAACATCCTCGCGTAAGGATGGAAAAACATCTTAATAATAGGGAGAAAAACCATGAGATTTGAAAAATATTTTAATGCTTTCAAAGAACATCTGGAAGAGCGTAATTTAGCAGAGCGAACGGTCGAAACCTACTGTTACAATACCAAAAGATTCTTTCACTTTCTGGAAAAGTATTATCCAAGGATAAAATCCCTGGAAAAGGTGACCAAAGACATAGCTCTGGATTATCAGAAGTATTTGAGAAGTTACAAAAACAGGAAGGGTGATCCGCTTTCCAGTAAGACCCGTATCTTGAGATTAATCATAATCAGGAAGTTCTTTTCCTTTCTGGTGAAACAGGATCTTATTCTAAAGAATCCGGCCTCCTCTATTACTCTTCCAAAGGAAGAGCAGAGACTTACCCGGAATATCCTCACCCAAAAAGAAATGTTAGGTCTTTTAGAGAATATGAAACTGACTGATCCTGTGTCCATAAGAAACAGGGCAATAATTGAGCTTTTCTATGGCTGCGGTATCCGCACTACGGAGATTTGCCAGCTCAAGATCCAGGATGTGGATTTAAAAGAACAGACAGCGACAATCGTAAAGGGTAAAGGAAACAAGTTCAGAATAGTGCCGATGGGCCAGTATGCTACCCACTATATCCAGCTGTATCTGGAAAAGGCCAGGAAGTATATGCTCAAAGGTAAAAGAAATGATCACGGGTATCTGTTTCTCTCGCAGAGAGGAAATCCATTCAACAACACCACTATTAATAAATCTGTAATGCGGAGTGTGGCTAAGAAGTTAGAAAATAAAAAGTATCTGTCCTGTTATTCTATGCGCCACTCGATCGCCACTCACCTTCTTGCCAATAATATGGATATCACTTATATCGCCAAACTGCTGGGGCATTCCTCATTGAGAACAACGCAACGGTATTTGAGAGTTGAGATCGGAGACCTGAAGAAGATGCATAGCCTGTACCACCCAAGGGAGAGAGATTCCTAACGAGCCTGTAGAAAAAGTTCTAAAACAGCCTCCCAAATACCAAAATTCTGGCGTTTCTCAGCCCAATTTGGACTTTTTCTGCAGGCTCAACCAAGAGCTCAGCTGCCGCGCTGTCCAGTGGTAATATCACCTCTCATCTATCCTTTTCGCCCATCGTACAGCTACCTCGGCGCGGTCAACTGGAGCGACACGTTAGGTAGGCCTTATGTCTTTACCACCAAGTTGCTCATTCCATTCAGTATATTTACGTTCGCGCATTTCGAAAGCCTCTTTTCCCCCCTCTAACAATTGGCATACGGTTTGTTTCATGTTTAGTTTAGTCTCCCTGTCCTGACCAATAGCTTCCAGACCTCCAGCTCTATAGCGAATAAATGGTAATCCTTCTTGTCGATGAAAGGCGTTAGCCACAATAACCTGATCAGCATCGGTATTGACAACTAAGTTTGGATTATGAGTTATCAGGATAATTTGCCTCCGACTTCTTGCTTGTCGGAAATACGGACGTAGTATGTTATAGATAGACTCGTTGTCAAGGTTTTCGTCAGGTTGGTCCACGATCAATGGTCTTTGATCGTTTGAATCAATTGCCAAGTAGAGAATAAGTAGAACGATTCCTTTCATACCGGGTGAAAGCTTGGTTAGTTCTGCTCCATCGTACTTGAGGTTGTACTCCAGGCCAATATGATCCACTGAGAACAGCCAATCGGCAACGTCCACGAGATCATATTCAGAGCGAAGTTGAGCCTGCACTTGTTTGGCGCTGCCGAATTTCTTGATCATATGCGTGATGCCTTTTTTTATGGCGGACAGATCATGAGCTATCCATGCCGAAGATAGGAGTCCAGACGCTTCATTCGCAATACTATTTCTCGTTCGAAATGGTCCAACTTTCCGTTGATCAATTAGTTCTTCTCCACGATTTGCCCAAGATGTTAGATCTATTTTCGTCCTAATCGAAAACTCCAGACGTCTTTCGTGTTCAGCCGCATCCTTCAAATTCTGCGCAAGAGGCTGATAAAGTTCTTTAAGCAACGTCACCTCTCTGTCTAATATATCAAAGTACTCCAGATAGACAGTAAATCGCTGTGCGACAGCTCGTTTTCTACGAGCTACGGATTCGCTCTCGTACTTTGCTATTTCGTTTTCGAGTTTGGTTTTCGACCTATCGATTCTTTGATATTGTAGCCGGAGGCTACACAGTTGTTTCCGCTTCGACTCGTCAAGCTTTAGTACCTCCTCTAAATTCTTCATCTGGCGTTTCCAGTAGGCAAGTGTTGTATCATCATCTTTATCCGATTTGCTCAATCCAAGAAGAGCATTGACCTCTTTATCAAGCTTTTTGTCGAAGTTGTCAATGAACATATAAACGTCTGCTGGCATGACGGGTTTCAAAGAATCGGTTTGCTCCTTTTCCATTCCAAGACTAGCAAGTTCCGACCTAACTTCTTCCCAGAAAAATTTTTGTCGCCGCTCGAATTGTTCAATTTTAGACCGCATATCGTACAGGCGCTGTCTACTGATACGTAGATCACTTACTTTTTCAGTGATCTGCTTCTGTCGAGTTTGCGCATTTTCTAAGTCTGACACTACCTGCTTAGTCTCTTTATCCTTAATCTCTGGGTATTGCTTCCTAAGGGCATCAAGCTGTTTTTCCAGTTTTGCTCCTTTTCGGCGTTTTTCTGGGACAAGTGACTCTTCCTTGTCTATTTGGCTTATTTCGGTATTCAGAGATGAAATTTCGCCGCGGATATCCGAACGACGTTCTCGAAGCGCCGCAGTCTTCAATTCTCGCAGTTCTCTGAATGAGGAGGCAGACATAGTCTTCTCCTCATCCAAATGATCAAAAATGACTGTCTCTATCTCCTCCAGGAGAGCCTGGCCAAGGTCCTCACTACCGCAGAGTCGATCAACAAACTTCTGAGACAAATACTTGGCGCCATTCTCACCGATGTTGTCGGTACAAGGGAGTTGTTCGTTCGATTTACGTCCGTTGGCCCAGTGAAGTTCGATCCCGATCCCGCGAAGGTATTCACCTGCTCTGGTGATAAATGATCCCTCAGGGTCGACACTGGCTCCAGCAGCAGTTGCGACCAAGTCAGCTAGAGCGGTCTTCCCACTACCTTTGGCTCCGATAATTGCCACCAACCCAGGATTGAATAGAATCTGTGATGTTTTGAGCCAGGAATCTGCTCCACGGATGACTATTCTGTCAACTACCGCATCTTTGTTGTAGCGGGTCGGGGCGTAGCTGCCGATGTGCACTCGTTCCTCTGGTTCGTATACAATCTGACGTAATCCTTCGAATGTTGGATCTACCTTGATCCAGCAGAAGCGATCAGCATCAGGTAGGAACATCTTCTTGATGCTGTGGGCATCTGAACCATGAACACAAGGCTTGAGGCCACGGTAAGTATCTTTTACGGATTGTGGCGCGAGCGGTCCTATGCCCAGCCAAAAGTCCCGATCTTTCGGATTACCGGAGAAGATAATGTCAGCAAAGGCCTCGATCTCGCGGCGAACTGCAGTGTAACCAGAGTCCTGCTGCAAACCGGAAGTACCATCAGTGGACGCTGAAGCAACTGCGATCAGCGAGTGAGCTTTGATCCAACTCTCACGCCGATACCAATCCCGAAACACGCCAAAATCGACCTTATACTGGTTGATACCCTCTTGGATCGCATTTTCCTCACTCCCGCATTCGGGTTTATTGAGGTATCCAAGTCTGACGAATCCGCTTCTATTACATGGGATTCGTTCTCCTTTTATTTCGATAGTGAGGCGTGAGAGGGCTTCGTCAATACGTTCGCAGTGATTCGGAGGGTGAGGGGAAACGAGCAGATGAAGGTTGATGCCCTTGGCGTGCCGAGTATGAGGTGATATCCGGAACTCAATATTAGGTATGATTAGGCTGATACCAGGTGTTCTCCCAGCGTCGCGATACCCGCAGAGCTTCTGATAACCATTGATAGACAGGTAGTCGGTAACGCCTATAACGGATACTGATTCCCCATGCGCCTCGATCGCATCGAGATATTCGTCCCAACTCGTGAACTGATTGTTGAGGATCGTGTCAGGTGTATGGACATGCAGATCCCAACGCCTCCATAGAGAACCTCGTTCGGATTCAACAATCATGACATTCACCCCTTCGGCAATCTACCTTTTGATAACCGATGGAGCGGCGCGATAGCGTCCGCTCCATCGCCCGGGATGAGCTGCGCCGCCGCTCTAGCTTAGTCCCATTACTTTGCAACAACAAGAATAACACTTAAACGTGTCCCTTTAGGCGTCAGCTCCATCCCGATGTTCAAGTAAGCCGCTTCGCGGCCAGTATTCCTATTAGAAAAATCTTAATTCATTTGGCATAGTTTTTCCACACAACTTTTTTGGAGGTAATTACCGGTATTGAAAAGAGTGAATATGTTTGATAGTGTCATTTTAGATACCAACAGCAGATTACCAGAAATAATGGTATGAATTCATTCCTGATTTTCCGGCGATACTGTTTATTTTTCTTTTCCCAGGATAAATTCCGGGAGCATTTCCCATAAGAGAACAAACGTTTCAGATCAGGGCTTCTTGAACATAGGATTGAATCGACCGTAAAGGTCGACTCAATCCTTGAGGTTATAGCTCCATTATTTAGCTGGCTAGAGCAGAATAGAACCCTGAATATTATATCAAGAAGCCGCGAGGTAGGGGAGTTCATCATTCATCAAAATAAAGCGCTTTCGGGTCAAATGGCAGATCTTGTGGGATCCGATAATGTAGATGAACGAAGTTATGGGCTAGGTGGTCTGCCAGGCGATGTATATGTTCGGCTGTTATAATTCCTCCTATAGGAGGGAAGCAATCCTTGAAGGCTTTATCGATTGTTTCTTCTAAAGCCTTTCTCGTCATCCTTTTATAAGATACTCTTAGGATAGCCTCTATTCTTTGTTGAGGCGTGGCGAAAAACTCCACGGCGTGGCTAGCATAGTTGGCAGGATAATCAGGATTAAAGTTCGAGAAGTCAACATCCTGACGGAAAGCTAATTGCGAAGAATTCGGGAACTGAGCCAGACCAAGCCCGAATTCTGCGCCGCTATAGCCGTTGCTGAGTATGGCGCTAAAAGTGATATGACCGAGAACGGTGAGGGTTCCTACTATTAATTCATGTCGCGGAATAGCTCCAACTGTAACGATGATTGGAAAGCTTTCGGGGGGGATGCCAAGGAGAATTTCATTCTTTAGGTCAAAAGCAGCCGCAATGGAGTCTTTGGGTCCCGAATAGCGAAGGTAGTTGATCACCTCAAGCAAATCGTCCCGTGTCACGCCAATAGAAACGTTGCGATCTCGGACGGCGTAGAAAAGGAAGTTTGTGATTGATTTTAATACGCCCTTTAGGGCTTGCTCACCGCCAAATGTGAGACCGAAATGTACTGGATTCTTTAGGTAAGTTAACCGCTGACGAACTTCGGAAGTGATCTTGTGGTTCTTACCAAACTGACGCAATAAGTGTTCATATTGAACCCGCGCTTTGTCCAGATCAGGAGAAGCAATATCTAATCTTATTTCACTTCCCTCGACAATTGGCCTAGATCGTACCGTCTTAGCAAGAACTGGAATTCCTCCTGGCAAGAGATCATAAGTAAATCCATCTTCAGTAGTCACATTTCTAAGTATTGGCGGGGCTTGTCCTCGGCCGCTCCAGATTTCAAGATGATTTCGGATAACTTTGAACTGATTGACTAGTGCCTTATCAATATCGCCTGAATCGCTTCTTGAGAAGAAGTTATTACAATCCTTGCATATCAGATTCTTTGACGACAAACGAGCGCCAAGTCCTGACTGAACTACGTGCTCATCAGTCGTCTCGGCGATCTGGCTATTACAATAGATGCAGTTCATACACTACTCCGGGATTCTGTAATTCGCTCGAACTCTATAGAGAGTTATGCCGCACAATCCAAAAATCAGTGGCCGCTCGTTACCCTTCAAGGAGCTATAACGCTGAGCTGAGTTGCCGCGCCGCACCAGATCAAGACTACTACTTCGATGTAGTGATGCGACCAGTCCCGGCGAGAAAACCCGCGGGCAACTCCAGCGGGATGTTAGAGCTTCCGGGATTTGATCATAAACTGCCACATCTTATTGAGATCTACCGGTTTCCCATGTTTCATGCTTTTTAGTATTCGCATTTGGAAAGACAAGGGGTCTTGATATCAATAGACTACAATATGCAATAAACAAGGGCACTATTTCTGATATGATTACTTGAAATACCCCAATTATTGCATCGAATAATGCTGCGGTTATCCACAGGAGTGTACTACTGACCGCTAGTAAAACCCAAGACCACTTTTCACCTCTCTTATAAGCTGTTACAGTAATTACAATTAATCCCATACTAAGAATAAAGAATTGAATACCTAGTAGTCTTCCATGGTATTCAAATAGCAACGAGATTGTCTCATTTGTTGTCTTAAATGATTCCCAACTGCTACCTACAAACGAATTGTATGAAACACTAAGAAAGATTTCCGGTAAAATGATCCATCCTATACCGCAGATCAGCCAGAAGGCATTGGGGATAATCATTAGTACTGTAGCTATTCCAAGTTTCTTTATTTTCATCCAATCCTCCAACAGATTGAAACCTCGATTATTCACGATGATTACCCAACCCGGATGAGCTGCCGATGCGTCCGGCCGTAGGCCGGTTTGGCACGTGTTTTTGTTCTGCTTTTACCCCATACATTTACTACCAGCAAAAACCGTGACAACAACAGAGGTCTGCTCCATCCGGATGTTAAATGGCTCATTATTGAAATACTAATTTTATTATTTTCACAATAATATTTTATAAGGGACAGGTGTCAGGTGAATACTATTACTGTACATTCTATGTATGGTCAAAAATTGTTTTGAACAGTTTTATTGCAACAGTTTCGTTTAGTTTTCGAATTACTATTGTCCTGCCTTCAGCAAACAATACATCATTATAAATATCTTCAGTAATAAGCCTAGTTTCCAAAATTGTTAGCTTTGATTCAAAAAGCGGGACAAAACTTACTTTTAGATAATAATCACCATCATAATGACCAGTTCGGTCAAAAACTGGTATTCCATTAATCACTACAACGTCTAATATTTTCGCCCTTCCTCGTACAAAAACAATATCTCCTGGATATAAATTAGAAAACATAGAAAGTGATTTTGAGGCATTATCTGGGTTATTTGTTCCTTTATATTCTGGATAGAACTCTTCAATAATTCTTTTTATTTCTGGTTCTGATTTGTTTAAAGGGTTTATTTCTCCCCAACCAATTGAAAGCCTTTTTTCTTTTAATTGAGTATTATGGTAAAAATCATCACGTTCTTCATCAATATGTGTTGATATAAAACTAAAATAGTTTGCCATATATATCTCCTTAAATATGAATTTCTGAAATGTTATATAACGTTCTGCTAATTCCTGAAGTTGCCAGGTGAGGCGAGGTAATTTGGGGGTGGTCGCGAAGTGTGCGTCCCAGAAATGGGTTGTTAAGTGCAGTGGTCATTATTAAAATATTCCCGCAATGTACTCTTTGCTACTTTTCCAAAATCATTCAATACGGCACCTATTGGTCCACCTTTATATCCAACAACGGTACCTACCTCTTGGATAGTCATTAAACCTAAGCTTATCAGATTATCTATAATATACCTACTTACTTGTTTTATATCATCAGCAAGAGCAAATTCTTTAATATCTGGCCAAAACATTTTTTCAACTAAACTAATGAGCTTTAAATTATTATACCCATCAATTTCACCATTAATATACTTTTTGAAAATAAACCCTGAAAGCTTGGCCTTTTCTGAAGTATCAAGCTTAGATAACACTGAAATTAGAAAGGAACCACATTTCATGCCAAGCCTTTCATTAGTTTCAAGCTTATTTATCATTGCCTTTCGTTTTTCTGCACTTATATTATCAATACTTGATAAGAATAGCATAATATTCTTTGCAAATATGTAATCTCTTACAGATTTCGATGTCCGATAAATGGAAAGTACTGTTCCTATTATTGGAATATCTTTTACAATGCCATCGGAAACACCGCTATCAATAAGTGTTTCAATGTAGTCAGAACTAAAATCAACAATTTCTGTTTTAATTGAAGAAATTATTTCTTCCTCAATTCTCATTTTGTTCCTCTCTGGCATATTGCACCTACTATTTTTATGTAATTATTGTTAACTTGCAAAGATAATCAACTATCTTACGGCCAGTTAACGGGCTGCGGATCAGCGGCAGGATCGGATGTGAACTTGTTCGCAGGAGCGACTGTCCGCTGCATCCGCTTGATGGACGGCGCGAAGCGCCGGACAGAAAGCGGATGGTAATCCGCAGCCCGATGGAGCGGCGCGATAGCGCCCGCTCCATCAATCTTTTGAACAGCTTCACCGAATTAAAGGGCAGTGACAGTTTATCCGTTTAGAGAAACTGCTACCGGTACCAAGCTCGAAGTCTGCTCCAAAAGCCATGTTAGCTGTATACTCAGTTTATCATTTTTAAAACCTCATTTGAAATAAATTTATAATAGTCTCTTGCGTTATTCGTAGTCTCATTTTTAACTCTACCATACCTATCAGTGCTAAAATTCCAACTTTCATTTTCATAATAACTATATAAAACTGATTTTAATTTTTCTGTTTTACAATTATTATAAATATAACCCGTATTTGCAGGATGATGGATAAAACATATTAATTTATCAATTTTGAAGTTCTGATAGTTGATCCATGTTTGGGGAGACAAAATTGCTACATTTTTTAACTTTTCAATTTCATTTTTAAAAATATTCTTAATAATTGATTCATTTTCATTATTACTGCTACCCAATAGAATAAGTATTTTACTTTTATCTGAATGTATAAATCTAGTGACTATTTGGCTAAAATAACCATCATTTCGACATTCTTTACTATATTCCCACCAATGTTTTTTAAAAGTAGATTTATTATTTTCACTCCAGCAACATGTAGATTGTGTTAAATGTAAATCAGCCGATATTTGTTCAAACATACCTTTTGATTTTTTTAGTTCATCTATTGTTAAATCGCTGATTTGAATTAATGAATTATCTATTTTTAAATATATCATTTGTTTTATAAGTTTATCTATATTCAAGGCTTTTAGCATCAATGCTAATTTTATTGCCATCTTTCCTTGATAAACTGCATTCAAACAAACTCTATCTGTTTCAACATCTTTTATTTTTAACTCATTTACTATATATTCTTTTGCTTGAACACTCGTTGCTAATCCGCAAATAGTAACAACTGGATTTTCAGGATAATTTCCTGCTGGTGCAAAATGTAGATGACTGTTATCAATAGAATAAAGAATTTCACCAATTTTTATAGATTTTTCTTTACTGAATTCAATTAGATTTAATCGGCTATCTGAATTTACACAATATTCTATGCACTTTTTACACAATATTCTATTCATCTTAATTTTCGGCTCCTCTATTACAGCTAACATATTATATCACATGTTCCACCGAAACTACAATCAAGAATCGAACGTTGCGATAAATGGCTAATATTGAAAACAAAATATACTGTTGAAACAGTATAAACATTTCAGTAGTTACATATTATGAGACCTGATAAGAAGAGAAGTATAAATATGCTGCAGAAAAAATATTCCTGAAATATGTCCTTAGAGAATATTCTGGGGCATACTGTAAACATTCCATCCAATCGGATCCCTTGAAATACCAGATGGATAAAACACTTTGAAATTTAGCATACTCAAATGATTAGTCAGTTGTGGTTTGTCTCCAATTTTTTCCTATTCTTTAATATTAAGCACGTATAGTTGATACGACCCTCAATCTTAAAAAACGATGCAAGATCAATGGTATCCATTAATACTTGAGAGTAATTCCATAGAACTCAACATTTGAATTGTAGAAAAAAATCACCTCAAAAAAAGAAAAAAAATCAGAAAAATGACTTGACTTTCAAAACAAATATTGCGATTTGGGGCGTCTGAAAATATTTATTGGAGGTTAGCTATGGTAAGTTTCAGCGTACCGGTCAAGCACGGGGGTTCGAGGTTTCGGTTTTCCATTCAACAGCTGGGCGTCCTGTTTGCAGGATCCCGACACCAGGAGGTGCCCCAATCTATGTGTAAGGCTTTAATCCAGGGTCTTGCAGGTGATGGATTTTCCTTCTGGGTTGGCTGTGCAAATGGAGTGGATCGCTCGTTTCGGAAATCACTCTCTGAGTCTGCCTATACGGATCGGGTCTTTGTAGGCTGCGCTTTCAGAGGCAGGGTTAAGGCTCTGTCAAACTATGGGCTTTCAGCATCAGTAGTAGTGCCGGAGGGTTTATCCCCCAAAGCAGCGCTTCGCAGAAGAACCCTGTACCTGGTAAAAAGAAGCTGCATGGTCATTCTATTTCCTGAAGACCCATACACGGGTCAGTGGGGCAGAGGCTCCCGACTGGTCTTTCGGGCAGCCCTGGATCAACTGAAACCGGTGTTTGTAATCTGCTCCTCTTGCCTAAAGGGATCAGATCACTACCGGGTAATAGGCTCCTGCCTGTATGGGGCGCAAGGCTTTTGGGTTGTCCCCCATACAATCTCAGATGGCGGGCCCTGTGATGAAGAGTTTTAAGGAGGTTTAAAACCATGAAAGAAAACAGAAACATTCAGATAATCATCCGGCCTGTTGAGCACAGGAAGGGAGAATACATAGCCTACTACACAAATGAATTCTTGAAGGCTACCTTTTCAGTGCATCTAAAAGATAACATCTTCGGTGCCCTGGCTCTGCACTCCTTTGCCGAGATGATCCGCAAAACCTATGGGAAAAACTACCGAAGCGGAGAGATCGATTTTAAGGTTTCCAGTGAAGCGATGAGCTTTCAGAATAAAGCCCTGTTAGATGTACTGTCTTGCGACAAGGCTTTTTGCGCATAAAATAGACTGTATGCCAATCTTCTCCCACCCCCCCCGGAGCGCACCAAAGACCTGGCCTCCCTGCCAGGTCTCTGGGGCTTATTGTAGCAATTGGCATATCCGAGGGCTACAGGACGTAGCCCGAGGAAGGCCACAAAAAGAGTTTTTACTGTAGCAGAAAAAGGTGACATTATTCCGGTCTCATCACCGATGATCCTTCACTTATTCGGATCCCAGTTTACATTCACTCCAACTCATTTGTTGAAGCGGATCGGAATTTTGCTCTGCTCCCCCAGGGGGAGAACGTAAGCTTGCGGCGGTGAGAGTTTTCTAGTCTATCCGAAATACGAGGCGGCAGCCGGATGGACAGGCGGTTGACGGAAGAAAGAGGGGGGGGATGAAGAGGGAAAGAGAAGACGGCGACACGGAACGGAGGGGTTGAGGATGCGGAAAAACTATAGGAAAACCTTAAAAAGGTGAGCGGTTTGACACTAGTGGTTGGCGCTCCTGATAATCAGGATTAATGTTCTAAATCGAACAAGCCCTAACGCCCCGGGGCTATAATTAGACCAGTCCCGATACTTGGGCTCAGGTCTTTAAACCGCCCACCAGATTTATTATTTTAGCATAGGTAGCGGAGACATTCCAATTTATTTTCTATAAAATTGTGGTCGGCGGATCGATATGTTAAAATCATCATAAGGCGCACTATGGGCGATTTTTCCAACCGGCGAAAGTGCACAATGGCGAATTTTTTAAGGGTCGAAAATGTGCACTTCGGCGAAATCGCATATCGGCTAACGAAACATTATACGACTTTGGCCAGAAACGCCATTCTTTCTATGGTTATCTTCTCTTGATTCCCCTGCCCCCCTGGCCGAATAGCGAAAGATGGAAGCTGTGAGGAATTTTCTAGTGTAACCGAAATGCGAGGCGGCAGCCGGTGAGGCGGTTGACCGGTGGAAGAGGGGGGGGTGAAGAAGGAAAGAGAAGACCCCGACACGGAACGGAGGGATTGTGGATACGGGAAGCTTCAAGAAAAACGGCCCGATATTGTATTTCTTCCGTAACGATTATCTTCTCTTGATTTCCCCACCCTCCCCCTGGCGCAAAAAAGCATGACGTCCTGTCATGCTTTTTTGCTTATTGTAAAGCCGGCGACAAGGATGTCGCCGAGCGTCCTCAACCGGGCAGCCCTATCCGAATCGCTCATCAAGACACCTTCCGATCCACAATCCTTCCATATTTCCGTTAACCCGCACCCATTGTGCTACCTAATGCAGTATGTTTGCCGAAATACTGTCGATGGGGCATAATATCTTCGCAAATGCGCGTTCCGTTAGGCGAAAGACTGAGCGGTTTTCATAGAATAGAACTACTTGCACAAAACAATGAAAACATTTCTGTAGATTGACAGAAAACTCGTTTCATAATAACTTTAGAAAGGTATAAAGCCGTGTTAGACCCCTTAAAGTTGGGAATTTACATACTTTTTTTCCTTCCTGGTTTCATTTTTGTTCAGACAATTAAATATTTCTTTACCGTATGTTTTTGGACATTTATAGTTTCCAATATTCTAGGATGAGCCCGTAAGTCTAAATATATAGACGCAATACTTAAATGGATTACCGGCAGAGATTGGTATCCTTCAGTAGCTTTTAGATTCTACAAAAAGAATTTAGATAAACTCATTGAAATTAGGACAAACAAGGAGAGATATTTAGGTATTCTATTTAGCGCTCCAGATAACAAACAGGATAACTATATTGTTATTACTAATCCATGTCTTTTAAAAGAGGTTAATGGTAAAACCCAAAAGGTACCTCTTGATTATGTTGATTCAATTGTCTTTCGACTTGATGAGGTAAATTTAGTTCGTGCATACAAGGATGTCTTAATCAGCAAAAAAAGGAAAAATAATTCAAGGGGAGGTATATTTAAATGGCTGAAAAAAAGAAAAGGTTAGATGAATCATTTACTGGAAAAACACTGAAGAGAAGTCTTACTGGAAATTCTGAAGTTGAAATAGATTATTCACAAATCGAGATTTCTGATGAAGGTGAGATTATACAACATCAAAATTCCGCGGATGATACATCTTCTTCAGACGATCAGAATTCCGATTAAAAAAGCCCGCTCAGTCCTTCGCCCAACTACGTATTCGCTGTTTCGCTCGCCCCTGCGGGGCTCGCCTCACCCAAATTGCCCTTGTCCCGTATTTTATAGGGGTAATATGAACAGCGAGAGGTTTTCGTGAGGGAAACGCAAAATGCGTACCATCCCTCGCTTCGCTCAGGAGAGGGCAACTTCACAAACCCACGTAACATTAGACGAAATAGCGCCGACAGATCTAAACTAAAGAAGGTTTGCATATGAAACGACGAGTTATCATCATCATTGTAGCAATTCTTGCTTCGGCTGCACTTGGAATAACCTACATGTTAACAACGAAAACTTCAGTAAATTTCCAGTATTCCGTAAAAATAGAACACAATGCCGATCAAAAGGAAATATCCGAAAAAATAGAAAATACAAAGCAATTAAAACAAATCGATTCCTATAAAGATGCTGCCTCATTCTATAAAGAAGAGGCCCTGAAAAAACAAAATGCAAACGAGCAAGAAGCTTTTTGGATGAGTGCCGTAAGCGAGTGGAAGAATGCTCTTGAATTAGATCCCCAGGATAAGATAGTGCTCAATGAACTCGGTTATGGCTATTTTTACTTAATGAATCTCAGCGAATCTAAAAAAGTGGCAATTGAAAATTTTCATACTGGTGTTAAATATTTTAATCGAATTCTTTCAATCGATCCCAATTTTCATTGGTCTATATTTGGAATCGGTATGTTGTACTTCGATATAGCAGAGCGAACTAACTCGCCCGTTGAATACCGTCAAAAGGCTATCGATTACTTCGACATGGGATTCGAATATGATGCAAACTACATATGGGGACATTTGTCGAAGGCCTGGGCATATTTCAAAATCGGTAATATTACAAACGAATTAGACCAATATCAAAAAGCAATACCTGAATTCGAAAAGGTCCTAGAAATCGATCAGAACAATCAATCGGCGAAAGATGGAATTCGTTTTTCAAATGAAAAACTATAGGGAGTATTTATCAAAACAATTCGGCGGTACTTCGTTTAATTATGCATTTATGGCTCCGCTCTGGCCTAGCAACTTCGCAAATACGCGCAACATTCGGTGAGTTTCGCCGGAAGCGTCGTTTCTGAGGACACTAACTCATGGCAAAAAAGAAAAAGATACCGGAGAAATATCAAAGATGGATTGATGTCCGGAAGGAATACCATCTTTCTCATGTTCATATCCAGATGGCCAGAGAATTAGGTATGAATCCCCAGAAGTTTGGCATTATTGCCAACACCAAACAGGAGCCCTTGAAATTGTCTTTGCCTGAGTTTATTGAAGAGGTCTATTTTAAACACTCAAGGAAAAGACGACCGTTATTTTGTACTTTCTCCGTAACGATTATCTCCTCTTGATTTCTCCGGTCGCCCCCCCCCCTGGTGCAAAAAATCTGCCCTCCATGGCAGATTTTTTGCTTATTGTAAAGCACGGCAACCAGGACGGTTGCCGTGCGTCCTAAAAGTAGTGTTCCATCCGATTCGCTAAAGACACACTCCGACCCTCAGCCCTTCTGTTTTCCGTAAACCTACTACCAATAGGCTAAATCGATTATTTTTTAGATTAATCAACAGGCATAGTAACCGGATCACATAAAAAATACCATTCAAAACAGATTGTCCGCCTTGCTTCGAGCCCATCGTCCTGATGGGCTATGTTTTTTTCTTTAAGGTGTTGGGGAAATAGATTCCAAAAAACAGGGACGTTTTTTGGAATGTCGGGAAGCCGCAATCCCAGGAAGCAAATAATGTTATATGCTCAGCTAATCCCCCCACCATCTTGAAAACGAAAGCAATGAAAATAGATTGTTTCCCATTGCTTAAGAATTTTGCAAATGCATATACCCCGAAAAAACAAGGAAAGAGAAGACTGCGACATGGAACGGAGGGGTTGCGGGGAGCACCGTTGTGGCCAGGATGACCAGGCTGGATATCATCATCGGTATTGAGAAGATATCCGGCGTCGTCACGAACAGGGGCGTTAGAGTGAAAATCCCCTTCTTCATCCCCCCCCATCCATCCCTTTTTCGGTCAAGTCAATTCCTTCGGTATCAGATTGAAGCTAAGTGAGCGAGGCCGACCGGATAGTCTCATAAATCTGAGACGATATACTTCATAAAAGAGGCTATAAGCTCAATATCATTGCTTTTCCGCAGGATTTGCTTTAATATACCAGCATAAATGCTGTATATGAGGGTGCATATACGTCATGCGTGAAGGATAATACCCTGAACTTGGTTGGTATACTGCAAATCTGCAATGTCCAGGGGTGATATACTTCATATTTACCGTATACTCACTAGTTGGGCGGCAATAGTGAAAGGTTTAGATACATCATGGCTCGTGAAAAACCTGGATATGTAACCCCGGTAGAGATTCAAAAAGGCATATACTACTGTATACAAAACGTGGGTGATATCCTGGAAGACTGCAATCTCCTCCTCGAAAACAATAGATATACAAGAGCTTTGGCCCTTTCAATAAGCGCTCTGGAAGAGATGGGAAAGATTAGTGTGTTACGGAGTATCAATAGACTGCCCAAGAATAAGCAAAAGCTGCGCTCCATTGAATGGAATAAATTCTACGAACATCAACATAAGAGCAG
>VRUG01000219.1 GCA_019456255.1 Planctomycetota bacterium
TGTTCTTTTAGCGTTATATAAGACCATATTTAGGAAGTATGGGCGAAATTTCATCCTATAAACTAGACTGGCATAGCATTTTTTTATCTTGTAGGACTATTGATTATTTATTTTTCGATTCCTGCCGGAAATTCCTCCAATTTCCTTGATATTTCGATCATCCTGTGATATAAGTTTTACTATCAATAATACATGCACTTAATCGATAATTTGATGTATGGGTCCCGGCTTTTTGATAATCAAAAATGGGCCGCCCTCAACCCCCCGGGAACCAAATACAGCTACCACGGGGCTCTGGATATGATCCGGGAGAATTTCTCCTTCATTTCCGAGGAGCACCCCCAAGCGTGTTTTCCCAACGGATACTGCCTGGCCGATATTTATCAGGACAAGGCCGAGATATTTTCTTATCTGTTTATTGAGCCGTATTACCGGAAGGCCCAAATGTGGATGAAAAGCGATAACTATTTGAGTGCCAAGTTCAGATTCATGAGAGAAGCACTGAGGAGCATCTGCCCTGAGTTTACGGAGGATTATTTTGACCAAATTAGATGAGCTGGCGAACATCTTGAAAAACGCACCCGACGAGGTATTTATTCAACCGCACAATGTTCCCGATCCCGACGCGCTTGCCAGTACATTCGGTTTACAGTTCCTGCTCGGGAAAAAAGGAATACCAACCAAAATCGTTTATGAAAGCGAAGTAGAAAAAGCAAACTCGCTGAAAATGCTCGAGCTGTTTAGGATCGAGCTTTATCTGCCCGGAGAAATCGAAACCCTGGGAAAGGAGGATTGGACCGTACTGGTCGACGTACAGAAAGACAACAGCAATGTAAGCGATCTGGTTACCGAAGAAGTCGCGGCAATCGACCATCACGAATCTATGGGCGATAAGGGTTACCGGTTTGAGGATATCAGGCCGGAAGTTGGTGCCTGCTCCAGTATTATTGCCCGGTATTTTGTAGAAAACGATATCGATATCCCTAATAACGTTGCCACGGCTTTATTGTACGGAATTTTTATGGACACGGACAATCTAACCAGGGGTGTTTCGGAATTGGATATAGAAATGTTTTACCATCTGTACAACAAGACGGACATCGCTTTGATAAATGATCTGAAGAGCAATCAAATTTCCAAACTCGATCTGGTTGATTACGCCAAAGCGTTCAGCACCGTGGAGGTGTATGACCAGTTGGGCTTTCTATGCCTGGACAACGGCAATGACTCCTTGCTCGGTGCGGCCAGCGATATCGTGATAACCATTGCCGGCGTAAATGTTGTCGTTGCTTATTCAATCAGGGACAACGGGATCAAATTTTCGACCAGAAGTATCAACAAAAAAATCAAGGCCAATCTCCTGGTACGCTATATTCTCGACGGAGTTGGATTCGGCGGCGGACACGAAAGCATGGCCGGTGGATTTCTTCCGCTTGAGAATTTGGATCTGGACAAGAACCTGGACACCCTTGTACGACACAGGGCTATTTCGTACCTGGAAAGCAGCTTATAACCGTTATGGCCCACAGCGAACATAAAATCGTTTTCCAGGATTCAAGAGATCTGGGCTTTATCCCGTCGGAAAGCATCGCCTTGATTGTTACCTCCCCGCCCTATCTGATGATCGCCATGTGGGACGATCTTTTTGTATCCCTGAATGACGATATCGGAACAGCCCTGGACGGCTCCGAGGGAAGGAAGGCCTTTGAACTGATGCACCTGGTGCTGGACAGGGTTTGGAACGAAGCCTTCCGGGTAACAAAGGTGCATTCGTGACGATAAGTGTCCGTATCCAAGATGAGGAGTACTTGGACTGGAGCATCAGGCAGAAAGAGGGAGGAAGCAGAAGACGACGCGCACGGTCTTGCTAGATTGTTCGGTGTTTGAATATCTCTTCCTGCTAGAAAGTCGCTTGTAGTGAATCCTCATATACAAAGGCTCATTCATGCTAATTATCGTAACAACCCGGAATAGA
>VRUG01000220.1 GCA_019456255.1 Planctomycetota bacterium
TGCCTTGGAGTCGTCAAGATAGATCGATTCAGGGTGTTAGAAAAATATTCTCTCCATTCAAGTTCAGATCTATTACATTAATTTACCCATCTGTAAACATATTTGAGTCCCTATGATTGGCAGAGCTTATTGATCTGTTCGCCGGAATAATTCTGGGAACTCAGCGATCGAGCACCCAGCGCAGAAATACTGGTCTCCCTTGGTTGAATATCCCGCTTCACCTAAAACGATTACAGAACCACACTTGGCACATTTGGTAGGTTGATACTCTGGAGGATTTTCCAGTTTCTTAAAATTGTATTCATTTGTTCCGTAGTAAACGTACATTTCCGTTTCAATATCTTTTTCACATTGAGGGAAATCTTTCCAGTTCCCGGTGTGTTCCTCAGCATGGTGATAACCACACAGGGTGAAACGTCGGTGATTCCTGTGGCAGCTGTTTCTGGCATACGAAAACAGGATGTACTGTTCCTCATCATCGCAAATCTAGTTGTCACAGCATTCCGTTTTCGTCAACTTGGCTGTTTTTCCACACAAGCCACACATAGGCTGGTCTTTTGACCTGTCTCGGTCCAAAGTATCGCGCTTTCTCTTTTTTCCTTTCTTGCCCACATCTATTCCTTTCCGCCGAGCAATAGAAATTGCTCCGCCATGATATTGACTAAAACCGGGGTATTCATCTTTGCCTTTTTGCTCCACAATACTCGCAAGGGAAAGTAACCCCATAGGTACACTTATTGCACTCTTCGCAGTGCCACTCCCTCCAATCCCTGCATTCATTACATATTTCACAATGCCAGGTGCAACTATCTTGCACGACCTCGTTCCAACAAAAGGACCACCATTATGTTTCGCCACATTCTCGACAACTATAATCTCCCATAAGATTCTTCAGTGGAACTGTTTCACATTCACAAGGCAGTTCATATTCTTTTTCCAAATCTTTTTGCGTAAGAGCTTTGTAGGTTTCGATGTTTTGAATAGCACAAATGGATAGGTTGTCTATTTCCACTCCATTCAGAGGGTTTTGACAATCAACACATTCGCAATTTTCATTACAAGGTTCATTACTCCTAAGGCAAACACAGCGTCTATTCCGACATCCTGATCGGCATTTGCAATTGACTGTTTTTTCCATCTTAATCACCTCACAATACTGAATCCATCCACTGGCGATTGCAAGATTTCAGGTTTTTCCCCTCTAAGGCTCATAGATCAATATCGCCTAATGTTGCGGACCTTGGCGAAAAAGTATTGTACCTTCCCGTAATGCTCTTATATTTTATCAGATATTGGTACTGGGGCATCCGGGATAGCCGTTAAAGCTTCCGCAAATATCTGGGGATCAAAGCTGGATGCAGCCTTCTTAAAAAAGTCCCGTGTTTCCTGCCTGACAACTTCATTGGAAATAGATAAAACGATGAAGTTGTTTATCGAAATACCTTCTTCCTTTGCAAGATCCTTGAGTTTTTCGTGTATATGATCCGGTAATCGTACTTGTAGTGTTTTCATGGCTATCTCCTTATTCTTTTAATAAACTCACCTGGTGTTAAAATTTCAATCTGGTATGCTTCTAATTCCGGTTCCAGAAAATCTTGAACATTATGTGTGATGATAGTGGATGCTCCAAAATTAGCAGCACACTCGAAAACCATATTGTCATTTTCGTCTTTTAAGTTTGGACGTAGGCGGTAATAAATGGGTACTTTTGTGCCATAGAATGTAAGAGCCGATAGGATAGTTTCGGTTTGTTTTTGATTTAACCGTGTCTGCCCTTTGGCAGCGGTTTCAACTAATTTAGCTCGATATTCAAGGAAAAGAGCAACAGATATTCCAAATTGAAATCGCCTGTGAGGTATTTCTGATAGTAAAGCAAAGCTTGCTCCTCGGCGACTTCTCACTGCAGCGACCCAGACACAAGTATCAATAATGATTCTCACAGGTTTAAATATACACCT
>VRUG01000221.1 GCA_019456255.1 Planctomycetota bacterium
AAGCAACCCAAAGCCCATGGGATTTACCCACCGCAAAAATCTCGGCTAAAAGCGGCTTGATAAGCTCCCGCCAGGATTCCGGGCTTATTATCAGCGATGTTTGCCCGGCAATATCATCACCCGTCCAGAGCCAGTCCAGAGGGAAGGCAGAACAGGCTTTCCGGGCCAGAGTAAGCGCGAAATGTGCACAACGTTTAAACATTGTACGGGTTAGTTCTGTATTGGCGACCATATCTGTAAGTGCATTTTCAAGACCCCGAAGCCGCCAGTACATTTCAAAAACGCAAGGCGAGACATCACAGCCGATAAAATAGCTCTCCTGTTGCTCAAGAACCGGACCCATTAAATTGAGCAAAAAATCTATCTTATTGTTTGGGAACTTGTAGGATAGAAGCTCCTCTTTGCCGGCGCCGGTAAGTGGAAACCCTACAGGTTGATTAAATGCACCCTCTTTTACCCATTTGATTCCCCAGAAATCAATATGCCCCTCTCCATTATGCTCATGGGTTATGCCTTCCATAGCATAATTATTATTTATCCATGTCTGCCGCACGTCGTTGCCCATGGCATCACCGAGATAATTAACAGGGATTTCCAGGAGGTCTGAAATATGATGGGCCGTATCGGGGTGGAACCACATGTAGACAGGAACACGATCAACCGGTTCGCGACTGAGTGCGGCATGGACTCTCTTTTTTGAGTTCATCTGTTCGTGCTCGATCCTACCATAGACATGCATGGAATTACCAGTCTCCGGGGATGCTGTTGTTGCCCAAGGTGTAGGTTGGCTGAAAGCTCTTTGTTTTTTTAAAAACTATCAGCCATTTCCACGTGATTTGAAGCCCACTTCAGTTCCTAATTTCAGGGCCACTGACCAGGGCTGACTGGTCTTCAACATTGATCCTGATTGCCCGATTATTCCACCATGGAACTCGCCAATGGTCAAGTTCATTAAGCCGTTCAAACATAGACTTTAACCTTCTTTTAATACCGTTTGCATCACCATCCAGATAAGTAATAAGGAGATCGCCTGAATCATCGAGAGAAAGCTTACAATTTTGATCGCTAAAAAGTGTTGCCCGAACGGTCGACAAAACACATCGCCAGCCTTCCGGGCTTTTCCATCTTGATTCGGCAAGATTCTCCAAAAAGAGATCAATAGCCAATCTTGAAGCCATTACACAGTAATAGTGGGTCTCGCTCTTTTCTGCCGATGTTCCGGTGGGTTTGTTGAGGAAATAGTTCTCCACCAGATCCTTAATCCCTGTTTCAACAGGCCGGCGTAAATGATACGAATTAAGAATTTTCATCGGGCTCCAATTGCAGTGAGTGCTGCCGAAACATCGAGTTTCTGCTGTTTCTGTGTTCTGCTTGACTACAAAGCGAAATGGAACGCCATTTGAGAGAAGAAAGTCTTGACTGGCTAGACGGTATTTTTCTCCATATGGTTGCCACCGGGCCTGGGCAATAGTTTCTTCTCTCCATTTTATGATCTTTTTATTCTGCTGAAGACACATGGTAACTTGCGATTCCGACCGTATGTGAAGATACACAAGTTGCTTTTCCCCGGTATATTCAGAATCCGCATAGATCTCTTTAATAGCGGCTGGATCAATGATTTTGTACAGGTTATCTTCCAGGAATTTGTACAAGGCGGTAGTTGCTCCGGACCTGCCTTCGCAATAGGCGATATTGATAATCGAATGGGTTGTGCTGTCCCAAATGATCTGTGGCCTGTGTGCGTATACCAGATCCCCCTTTTTATCTGGGGCTTTAAAGAAGTTTTTATCCAGAGGATAGCGGGAGTCTGAGGGATCACAGTGGTAATCAATGGCGATTTCCTTACCCTCAATGATATCCGATTCTTTAGCCCTGCGAGCCAGGTCTGTGCGTAGTTTCAACAGATGGTTGAAACGCAGATCATCAAATGAATCATAAAATCGACTCTTTTTGGG
>VRUG01000038.1 GCA_019456255.1 Planctomycetota bacterium
CGTTACCTTTGTCACCGGTGCGAATTCGGATACACTCGGGCAAATCTACAACGAAGATCTTGCCGTCCCCGATTTTCCCGGTCTTGGCACCTTCGATAATAGCATCGATGGTTTTCTTGACGAAATCTTCGTTTACACCTATCTCAAGTCTCACTTTTTTGAGCAGATTCACCTCGAATTTTATACCCCTATAACTTTCTTCATAACCATGTTGTTCCCCGCAACCAAGCGCATTAGTTACAGACATTTTATGAACTCCGGCTTTGTACAGGGCCTTTTTAACGTCCTGTAGTTTGTGCGGCTGAATATAGGCGATTATCAACTTCATTTTATTGATCTCCTTGAAATCTCATTATTTATGTTGTGGTAAAAATCTGGAAGCCAGAATATGCCTCCATACCATGTTCACCGATATCGAGCCCCTTGAGTTCTTCCTCAACAGTAGCCCGCAGACCAACTGTCTTCTTGATAGCATAGAACAGCACCAGCCCAAGACCAAAAGCCCAGGCAAAGCAGGTACCGGCCCCGACGAGTTGAACACCAAGCTGACTGAATCCGCCGCCATAGAACAGGCCCGTGCTGCTACCGCCGGTAACAAGTACGCCCTCGGCATTGAACAGCCCACAGGACAACGTTCCCCATAGACCGCAGACACCGTGAACACTAACCGCACCAACAGGGTCATCAACTTTGAGTACCTCGTCAATAAACAATACACTCAACACCACTATCGCTCCGGCTATCGAGCCAATTACCAATGCACCCATGGGTGTTACAGTATAGCAGGGAGCAGTAATAGCTACCAGACCTGCCAGTGCGCCGTTCAACGACATGGAGGCATCTGGTTTTTTACCTTTAAGCCATGAGACAATCATTGCTATAATGGCGCCTGCTGCCGCGGCAAGGTTAGTAGTTACCGCTACGCGTCCAATCTCTCCATTGCCAACAGTCGTACTACCGGGGTTAAATCCGAACCATCCGAACCACAGAATAAAAACCCCTAAAGCTGCCAGTGGTATGTTGTGCCCAAGAATAGCCTTTGGTTTTTTGTCAGGGCCATACTTACCCAGACGAGGCCCAAGCATAATAGCCCCAGCCAGGCCCAGCCACCCGCCGATAGAGTGCACAACTGAAGAGCCGGCAAAATCGCAGAAGTTAAGCTTTTCGAGCCAGCCGTTGCCGTTGAGCAAACTGCCCCAGGCCCACGAGCCGAAAATCGGATAGATAAACGCACAGATAAACACACTGTAAACCAGGTAAGCCCTGAATTTCGTTCGCCCAGCCATGGCGCCGGATACGATTGTCGCAGCAGTTCCGGCAAATACCGTCTGAAAGATCAAGAATGTGTAGTTCCAGTGTTCACCGTCGCCCAAAACATTCCTGATTGCGAAATCTGTTGTACCGAACAGGCCGTTGGTTACCCCAAACATCAAGCCGAACCCAATCAGAAAGAACGCTATAGTACCAATCGAAAAATCCATAAGGTTTTTCATTAGGATATTCACAGCGTTTTTGGCCTGTGTAAAGCCTGTCTCAACCATCGCAAAGCCAGCCTGCATAAAAAACACCAGGAAGGCCGCTACGCATGTCCAGACGACGTTGATATTTATTTGCAGTTCTTCTTTGGCCGCCTCAATCGCCGAAGTCTCTGCACCAGTTGATTCCGCAAATACCGGCCCGGCTGTAAAGGCCAACACGATCAAGCCCATGACCAAATATCCTAACTTTTTCATTTTTGTTCCCTTTAAAAATATTCTCTTAAAAACTCTTCGAAAGGCTGATGCCTGCAAAGAAGAAATCACTTTCGGTTCCATACACATCAGTATCGCGTATATCATCACTGAGAAGTGTGATGTAGTTAATGCTCGGCGATAAAGTCCATCCAGCAATCTCCATAGGGAAAGAAACCGAAAATGTAAGGTCCTGCATCTCGCTCTGGTCGGTTCCCCAGTAATACTTGTCGTAAGAAGCACTGCCCCATCCTAAACTTGTGCCGATTTCCATTCCGACAGGTATATCCGGCCCAAGTTCAGCAATCTTTTCGATACTGTGCCCAAATGCCAGTGAGACGTAAGAGCCATCTGCCTCGTCCACATCATGATAGACTGTTATCGACGGACTCAATGGCAAATCAAAGTTAAATCCCCAGTACAACTCGGTAGTATCTTTAGTCGCAGTTCCCGGAAAATCATAGTAAATCAAGCCAACCGAATAGCCAACACCTTCGATCCCCGGCAAATCCGCCGAATAGTCAAGCGAGTAATCAACCTCTGAGAAGTCGCCCTCGTTGCCATTAATATTAGTTAGTTCGAGATTACCCCAAATTGCAGCAGTCAATCCCTTGTAGCTACCGCTGATCGCAGGTTGAAACACCTGGTCATCATCAAGATTCTGACCACGCCAGATGTACTTACCGAAGTAATCCGCTGAAAGCTCAAATCCAACTTCATTCTCAGCAAAAACCACCGAGTTGCAGAGAAACAACACACTAAAACCAATGACCAAACATCTAAATCTCTTCATTTCAAACTCCTTTCTAAATTAACAGACACAAAACTTTCGTTTCACTAACACATCAGGTACATTCAATAGCATATTGCTTATGCAAGTGGTGTGCCAATTTGATTAAAAAAGAAAAATAGCTGTAAGCCATTTATTGGCAGGGTGTTAAGGCGGATACTATTAAACGGCCAGGTTTGCCGTAAGTTACAAAAATGTAGGCGATTACTACATTACCTACAATTATGTAGCTTCCTTGGCCTTTTGTTTTTTTTTGGCGATTTCGGCTTACGCCTGTAAGGCTTTAAGCCAGCCTATCTTATCCTGCTGTATCTGGCGGGCTTGTGCCTTTTGACGCTCTAAACGTTCTTTTGCAACTTATGTTGTTGATTCTACTTTAAAGTAAGATTGGAGCCGCTGTTGGTTATGTTGGCGCGAAACTTTGGCCAGGGTGAATTGGCAAGTCCTTTACTTTCAGTTCGCAGGGCGTAGAGTGTGCCATCATCGGAGCCGACTAATAGTGACCCATCTGAGCAAATGGCTGGTGAAGAGAATACAAACTTTTGGGTTTTGAACTTCCATAACACCTGTCCCTCATTTTGAAATACATATAGATAATGATTGTATGATCCGACATATATCGTTCCATCAGCACCGATACAGGCCGAAGAGATTACCCAGTCTCGCGTGTTAAATTTCCATTTTTGTTGGCCTTGAGGTGATATAGCATAAAAATTTCGACTCATCGAGCCGATATAAATAGTTCCATCAGGACCAAGCGATGGTGATGCAAATATACTTGCTTCTGTGTTGAATCGCCATTTTTCCGCGCCTTGGGAAGTGAGGGCGTATAGATTCCCATCATTTGAACCGAAATATATTGTCCCGTCGCTGTCGAGTGCTGGTGACGACAACACTTTATCGCCGGCTTTGAATTTCCATCGCAAGCTGCCGTCTGGGTTTATCGCATAGAGAAAATGATCGCCAGAGCCTACATAGATACAACCATCGGGACCAATGGCAGGTGAAGAAGCTACTTTCCCCTGGGTCTGAAATTTCCATCGCAAATTGCCATTATTCGAATCTAAAGCGTAAATATAACTGTCATCAGAGGAGACATAGAGCGTACCATCAGAACTGATCGCTGGAGACGATTCGATTTTATCTGTAGTTTTAAATCTCCATCGCTCTTCTCCGGTTGAATTTAAGGCGTAAACATTTCCATCGAATGAACCGAAATAGATGTTGCCATTGTTATCCAGGGCAGAGCTTCCGTGAACGAAATCGCCGGTTTTGAAACGCCAATTCATTTTGCCGTTTTTACTGATAGAATAGAGGTAATGATCGTGAGAGCCGATATAGATAGTTCCGTCCGGAGCGATAGTTGGGCAGGTTGGCACTACATCACCGGTTTTGAAACTCCAGAGCAGACGTTTATCATCTGAACGCTTTGAACAGCTACCGAGCAAAACGGTAAGCAACAAAATAATGTAAAAAATGGTCCTTTTCATGAATGAGAATTCTCTGCTGGGTTTTGCCCTGATGACTCAATAATAAGACCGTCGTCCATTTTAAATATTCGATTGGCGTAATTAGCTAATTGCTGATTGTGTGTTACCATTATAATTGTTGTTCCACTTTGCCAGAGGTTCGAAAAGAGACTCATAATCTCTGACTCTGTTTCTGAGTCAAGATCGCCGGTAGGCTCATCAGCTAACAATAACGCGGGATTGTTCATCAAAGCACTGGCTATCGCGACACGGCGTTTCTCGCCGCCTGACAGTTGGTCTGGGTAAGCATTGGTTCTGTTACCAAGTCCTACCGATTCGATAAGATTCATTGCTTGCGGCATATCTGCCGTAGTTGGTTTTGGCAGAAAACTCTGTGGTAAAACAACATTTTCAAGAACCGTCAGAGAGCTGATGACAGAAGCATTTTGAAAAACAAAGCCGATTTTTTGAGCACGAATCTGTGCCCTCAATCTTTCATCAAGATTCCATATAGATTGGCCATCGAGAAAAACTTCTCCACTGGAAGGCTTTAGTAATCCACCGGTGACACCAAGAAGCGTTGATTTGCCGGTTCCCGAGCGGCCAATTACAGCAATAAAATCTCCCTTTCTAACCTTAAAACTAACACCGCCAAGGGCTGTGATCGTTCCATCTTGTCCGGTATAAGTTTTTGTAATATCAATCGCGGAGATCATGTTGTTCTTCCCTGTTTTATGGCTTCGTACGGTTCTGTCCGCAAGACAGGTATAACAGGCATTATTGAAGTAATTACAGCAGTCGCTGTGCCTAAAACGCTAAATGCAGCAACTAAGAGGCCTGTAGTGGCAGTAGCCGGCAGGACATCAGATGTACCAAGGGCATTGGAGAGTAATTCTCTAAAAGAAATAACGATTAATAACCCTATAAAGCATCCGGACAGACACGAAGTCGATGCTATCATAATAGACTCTTTGGTAAGCATGCCGAAAATAAAGCATTTGTTTGCGCCTTTGGCTACAAGCAGTCCTATCTGGCTTCGACGTTCTCTTACTGCCATAGAGAAAACCACACCACTCAGGATTAGTGCCATGACCCATAGGCCGGCAACGACACAACCAAGCACCCAGGCGATTGCGAACAACTGCTGCCTGGCAAGTTTGGCAACTGTAGAAGATAGTACCACCTGTATCTCCGGGGCGGTTTGCTCTATTCTTTCGGCAAGATCGATAAGATCGACACCGGATTCAGCTTTGACTAATATGCTCGAAACATCCCCCTCCTGAATTCTCAATGGCATTTCAGCTTTTGTTTCGGAGCCGGTTACCATTTTTCGCAACGACTTCTCGGAAATATAAATCGTCCAATCCATTCCTGTGCCGGTAGGCTCCAAAACGCCGGCTACGGTGAAAGATGTTCCATAAAATTGAGCCGCAGTGCCTTTGCGAAGGAGTATTCTATCTCCAACTATCATCCAGTTTTCCATTTCAGAAATAGATAGCGGGACATCAGTTTTAAGCCATGGCTTTACCGTAAAATCTGTGTCGGGATTAAAGGCAACGATAAAGAATTTTCCTGCACAGCATCGCGCATTTGTAAGTGTTTCAACGAAAATCTGGTTAGAGGTGTGGTCAACTCCAGGCACTTTGGATATTTTTTCGGTAGTTGAAGGCTCAAAATAGAACGTAGCAGGTTCGCCGGTTATTAAAGCTTCATTGAACTGTCTTGCGATCTTTTCACCTCTTGGGACAACCATTATATCTGCGCCCAATCGTTTTACGGTGTTTGTTATTCCCTCATTGACACCGGCCATCAGAAGAGCTACCGCAGTCATAACTGCTGCGGCAATGACAATACCAATTGCCATCAGCCACGAGCGTAAGGGATTGCGCTTGATTTGACTTAATGCGAGGTACCAGCCATTCATTTCTGTTCGCACCTTTTGCTGCGAAAAACCACCAGGATTAATCCGGAGATTGTTACGAGCGCTCCAGCGATACGTTCAGCCGGTTTGGTTCCAATTTGACAAATAGAGTTCCTATGTCCACACGTGCTGCCAATGACCGTATTTAAAGAAACCAGTAGGATAACCAGACCTAAGCCGATAAGTAAAGCACCAATTGCAAAATGAGTATCAGGTGTTGGTCTAAAGAAAATGATCAAGCTGCAAAGAACAACTAATCCACCCAGGAGTAATTCCATTCGTCCAAACCAGAAACATCTCATTGTAGGTTGATAAGAATTGAAAAACCCGAGATTGCCGGACTCACATATTGGAAATACATATTTAGGAATGAACGCAACACTTAGGCCGAGAACCACGATAACGGTGGCTAAAGCTCTCGACAAGCTAATTTTCATCGAGCAGTTACCTCCAATATTCCTCTCATCTGAAGATGAAACTCACTGCACCATGTTGTGCAGTAAAAGTCATACTTGCCGGGCTTTTCAGGTGTGAATTCCAAAACTGCGTATTGCCCTGCCTTTATTTCGCCGGCATCAACTTCCAAAGCAGGAATTGCAAAACCGTGTGTAACGGTATCAATATTCCTTACACGCAGCTTGACTTTCTGACCAAAAGCGACAGTCACAAACCGAGGTGAATAATTACCCTTCTCCGGTGCGCGAGCAAGAATTTCTGCCGTAAGGTCACGTGTTCGAGAAGATTCATAGGCCAACGCCGCGACAATAGGCCCAATTGTACATGCCAAAACCAGAACCGCGGATATAATAGTCTTTATAATAGTCTTACTCATTGATATTTAGCCTCCGTACAACCATCCAAATGCAATTACTACGAGTGTTAATAAAACAAGCAGCGGGATAAATCCTCGCTTGGCCGCGGCCGGGTCAGTGTATGTCTGTAAGGACAACTTGTAACCATAGTCTGCAGCGACGAGGTAACCTGCAAACAAAGTAATAAACTGCAACGGCACAAGCCAGCCTGTTGCTACAGGAGTCCAGGGAATATTAGCTGTACCGAAAAGGTCCCAGCCAAGGGCAAACGGATCCGAGAGAATATGCAAAATATACGAACCATTTGGCAGCAGAAATCCAAAACTAAAAGCAATCCACGACGCCAGGCCCATAGGAATAAGACAATAGGAAAGATTCACGAAAACGGCTTTCAGGCGGACCTCTTTACTTCCGCTGAATAGTTTTGACAAAAAGGAGAAAACAAAAAAGATCCCCGGTATTATCACAAGAGCAAATGCAGTATGCACTGATATAAACTTCAGCCATCCTGTCAAAGTGTTTCCGCGCACCCAGTCTTTGATCCATCCCCACGGCCCCATCATAGCAACGTAAAACATAATTGCAATTGCGATCATGATGAAACTTTTCCACGCTTCATCAAGACCTCGTTTTTCATTGACAAGCAAATCGGTGCCCGGCGGCCTGATGTTAAAAGCCATATTATCAAAAGGACAAGTTTTGAAACATTCAAGACACATTCCGCAATAAGTGTTTCGTTTTAAGCTGTGCGGCTCAAGCAGCCAGGGACAGCCGTATCCTTTTTTGTTACCCGTCTCACATGTCTTTTTCTTATGTTTGGCGCATATGTTCGGGTCCTTGACCCTTATTTCCGTCATTGCCATATTAGCGTACAGCCCCTGAAAACCGCTGACAGGGCATACGTACAAACAAAATGACCTCTTCTCAAAAATGAGCGAGAGGACTATCCCCATGACAATAATCCCGCCGAGCAGGTAAAACGTCACCAACGGCTTGACCGTAAAGAAGCCGCTGAAGAACGTCGTGCCCAGAAAAAGGAAGTTCATCACCCACATATTGCTCAGCCGACGAGGCCACTTTAAGTTCAATCCTCCGAGCTTGTTGTTCACGCCGAAAATTCTCAGTCGCTGTAGCCATTCTCCGAATGACGGCAGCGGGCACATCATGCACCATGTTCTGCTAAGAACGGGTACAAGCAGCATCATCAGCAGCACCCACCACAGTATCCAGACAAACATTATACCGAAGCTGTAGTTGCCCGAAGAAAATCCACCCATGATACCGCTCATGAGTATAACTATAAAAATGAACATATTTATGAGGATGACTATCATAGGAAACCACCGTTGTTTTAGCAGCCATCGCACACCAGGCAGCGACGCCAGGTCAAACCGCCAATTTAAGGGGAAAAGCCCCAGAAGCCTTTGATTTTTACTGTTCTGTTCCGACATTTGTTTCGATTCCCTTTTCTTGTTTACCTTTGAGTAAGACCAAACCCAACATTACCACAAATGTGATGCCTATTGACCAAACGAAAAAACTAAAACGGCTATTCGGTGAGACTTCGATAAAGCCTATCATATAAGGATGGAATTCACCGCATGTCTCCGAACATCTGAATGAGAAGCGACCGGATTTATCCGCTACGAATGTTGCCTTTCCAATAAGGCCTGGACGGGCTTTGATATCAATTCCATAACCGTCCAGGTAAAACCCATGTGTTACGTCAAGTGATTCCATTCTAATGGTCACGCGTTCCCCTTTTCTAATGGATATCCGGTTGGGCGTATATTCAAAACGTTTGGCTATAAGATTAATGAGCCTGGGCTCTTTATTGATTTGAACAGATTGGTTTTCCAGAGTTTCTCCGTATGCAGTGCTTATCAATGATAATGAGCGAAGCTTGTCAATCCAGGAGACTTTATGAACCGAGGTAATGTTGTTATCATCTAAGAGTTGATTTTCGGCTGATTTCTTGGATTCCGCCGGTTCAATCTGTAAATTTACCCACTCACTCATTGACTTACGAGACCCGCGGTCACCCTGGTCGCCGTCCCAGACAGCAAAGGCCGCCATTTGCTTTCTCCCGATAAACTGACAATCCTGTTCTGAATCGTTGGTTATCAACGACCTTTTAAAAACTACATTCCAGATTCCGTTACGCCATATCCCACGACCCTGGACTGCCTGAGTTTCCTTTTGCGTCAGAGAGCCTGCTCTTTGGGCCAGCAGGTCAGTTACAGCGCTTTTAACTTCTGGGATACTTACAGAAAAAATTTCCTTCTCCTCGAAAGGATAAACAAAATCAACATCAAGATCCGGAACACCCGTTTTGCCCTGCCAATGTTGCATATCCTTGTTTGCCTGCCATTGCCAGATATTAACCGGGCTGGAAAAGCCCATCATAATAGAACGTACTGGCGCTTCTGCATCCAGGGGAACCGCTACAGCACAACCATCAACAAATGCATGAATTGAGACGGCAGTATCAGCCTGGTCATCATTCCATGTCATTCTAAAAAATATATCTTTTCCATTATGGAACGCTTGAACTTTGACCAATGGAGTAGAACCTTTAGGCCATGGCTGTTCAATTATCTGATGGCTCAATACAATCTCTGCACTTGGAAGCTTTTGCCAAATTTGAGCAAATACGTCAGCTTCCTTTAGAGCTAAATCCTCAGCGTAATAGCCGACGGTGACCACCTCAGGCGCAATTACCTCGTAGGTTTCAGGCGAACCATAGCGATTCTTCCATCCGTAGTTAGCCAACCAGGTAAAAACACCCAATGTAAGCATGATGATAATTGCAACAGTAATTTTATTGTTCATTTACGATTTCCTCTTTTTTAGTATTGTTTTATATCTGTAGCGGCTATCAGACCAAAATGCTCTCTCTCAGATGCCAAAAACTCAAGCATATCTTTAGCGATATTCACATAAAAGCGATTTTCTGATTGGGATATGATCTTCTCAGCGATCAATACAGCCACAGGTTCCAAATGTTGTATAAAGAATTTCTTTTCCGCGTCAAAACAAACATCTATTTTTTCTTTGGATTGATCGTCGGCTGGTAGCCGGCTGGCACGATCCCTTTTAAGAATAAGACCGTACATAAATTCCATCTCACAGGTTATCGAGTCAGGTCTTTCCTTATCCGGTTCCAGGCCAAAAGCTGTATAAAAACCCATAATATCAGATAAAATGTTAGCTCTTTGAAATTCATTCTTCGCCAGATACTCGGCACCGTACATCCATACAATACCAGCTCGGAAAAGCCTGTCATATTCAACCATCAGGCTTTGCTTATCATCCATCAAATCAGGAAAATGGTCAAAAAATGAATCATCAGGATAACTAAACGCGGCCGCTAATGTTTTGTATTGGCGCATCCGCTGATCATCATTTTTCGTATCAATACTCAAGCTTGACAACTCCGAATTATCAGGTAACGCTGATTCTGTTGACATCTCTGTCCTTGTCATATTTTTCTCTGATGACTATAGGCTCTTTTATGGGAACCTTTACAATTTCATGTCCCTTGTCGTCATAGCCGATGCAGTGACCTGTCTCTATATCACCCTGGACTTTGAAGGAATGGACAATTTTGCCGGTACAGCCAAAAAGCATCAGCAGGGCGACAAGTGATTTGTCCTGAATCGCGTTTTTATACATCTCAACCGCCTTGGCGGCACCTGGGCCGAACAGTTGCCGGTTAAAGCTCTCGGGAACGTTAATCGGCGGGATATAGTAAACATTCGGCTCGGTTCCAAACTGAGGATACAGCGGAAGAGCGATTTTTTTTACATGGACAAGATAATCTATAGGATTCTTCGGGTCAATGTTGTCCGGCTGGTTTTTGAAACCGAACAGTCTGATCTTTCCGATACAATTCTGGACGCATTGTGTTTGCTCACCCTTTTCAGTAGCGGGATAACAGGCTATACATTTTTCCGATTTCTTGGTACGCGTGCGGAACATGCTCTTTTTATATGGACACGCCCGAACACATTCCCTATATCCGCGGCATCTCTTCTGGTCAATAAGAACCGTTCCTTCCTTTCTCTTATAGACAGCCTTACGCGGGCACCCACCGAGGCATCCGGGATATGTGCAGTGATTGCAAATTCTCGCTAAATAAAACATCCATGGTTGATGTGGAATTTTTATATATTGACCTTGTTTGATTAATTCGCTTACTTCATCTTCGCCTATATTGGGGTACTGGAAATCCTCTTCCTTAGGTAAATATCCAAGAATCTTCTCACCGTAATCTGGTGTCTCGAAAATAGTCTTACCCTCATATTTATCGCCGTTCCACTTCTGTGGACCCAGCTTCTCCAGCAAATTTACATCCCAGCCCAAAGGATAAAAACCCCAGGGCTTGGTTTCGACATTGTTCCACCACATGTATTCCTGCCCCTTGCCGGAGGTCCATGCGTTTTTGCAGGCCATTGTGCAGGTTTGACAGGCGATACACTTATTTGTATCAAAAACCCATGCAACTTGTTTGTCTGGTCTGCTTTCCGGATAGATATAATCCATCTCACGATTTAACTGCCAGTTATAAACCTTATAACTCATGTAACGTGTCCTCCATCAATAAACTTTTTCATTGCCTCGCTTTTATAAGTCGGCCGCAAACCTAATTTGGCGGGTCTCCAGAGCTTATTGCCTGAAATGCCGCCATCTTCGGCTTTGGTAAATTTCACAAAACTTTCTCGAGGTGCCCCATTAGGACAATTGACATCAGGGGCGAATCCTTTACCGATTACAGGTCCAATCGTATCCTTTCTCACTAAACTGTCGGTCATAAGTGTCGGCCGCAACCAGCCGCGAGTAGCACTTTGATGGGAGCCGAATCTGTACATGGCTTGATACCCGGTCCTTGGATTCTGCGCCCGCCCGTCTTTATTGTTGAGATGGCCTTCTACCGAGCCATAGCTGGCGCCGTACATGTGGAACCACGTGCGGGTCACTTTACGAGGGATACCAAGATAATACCTTGCCCTTAACATGAGCCTGGAAAGTCGGTATTCTTCGCTGCCCTTTTTCTTCTCCCCGTGGTAAGGCCTGTCTTCCGGGTCGGCGTCCACCCAGATATAATCGCCGTCCTCTATGCCAAGACTCTTGGCATCCTCTGGATTGATGTCTACGTATGCCTCGCCGACCCACGGTTTGCGTTTGTCTTTTCTAAACGGATCTCCGAAAGGCCCAAACCACATGGCGATAATATCTATATCACAAGGCATAGTATGCACGCCATGCCGGTATTTAGGCGTTATATAAATATAGTCATATCCCTCATCCAACTCTCTGAGCGGATGCTTTGATTTAAGCAGCTCCTCTGGGGTGAAAACAACATTTCTGACCTGTCGCGTCTCTCCGGAACGGTCATCCATAGCTATTCCATATTTCTCAGGACCAAACGGCCTTATGGCCGGGTGGGGTTTTGCTACAATAGCGTTAGGCTCATAGAAAGTCGAATCAATGGCTTCGCGGTGGACAGGCAGGTTTTCACCGTACTCTATAAACTCATCTTCATCACGATAGAATTCCATTCTGCCTGTTTTGTTATACCATTGTTTGCTCTCAACAGCCTGTTCCCAGCCGATTATTTTCGGATATGTTCGACTCATCAAAAGTGCGGGAATGCCTTTCTTGGCATCTTCTTCGAGCTTATTTACATCGTATCCCCTGGCCATAGACGTCTCATCCATAATCCTCTGTAGATACACATCAACTCTGCCTTCATGTACAAACTTCCAATAATCTTCAAATCGTTTATCATCAAGAAGTTTACCGAGAGCTTTCGATATTCCTGCATGAACTTCGATGTCACTACGGGTGTCGTGGATTCGTTTCATACCTGATCGCGGGAACATCTGAAGGAATGGATTGGTTACCGATGCCGTAGCGTCAGGAAACTGGAATTCGCCCCATGAATCCACTCCCCAAACGATGTCGCCATACTCACACGAGGTTGACCACCACCAATCAGCTACAGATATGAACTCAATATTGGGCAGAGTGTTAATAACAGCCTCATAATGGCCCTTGAGATTACCAAGGATAGAGTTGGCATTGCAGAACATCAGAGATTTCGTTGGGGTCGGCATATGAGTTTTACCCGTAAAGTTCTTATTTCCGACTCTCAATGGTTTGTCTCGATGGTTATAGTAGTGTGCCGACTCAAATTTAAGGTAACCTTTAACTTTTGCTTTTTTCTTCTCGTCGAGTTCGATGTTGAACGGGTCTTCCTTAAAATACTGGCCCATTCCATCAAAATAGGCGGCTCTGTAATTGCCGGCGTAGCTTCCTACGTTTCCGCTATGAGTTCCAATATTTTTAGTCAAAGCACATAAAAGCAGAATGCCTCTGTCCTTTAGATCGCCGTTAAAATACTGATTCGTCCCCATGCCGCAGGCAATAAGCGTTTTACCCGCATTCTCGGCGACCTGGTGGGCCAGGCTGACAATCGCTTCTTTCGGGGCCCATGTCAACTTCGATACGGATTCGAGGTCAAAACTATCTCTGAGATATTGGCTTGTCAGGCTGAATACAGTTCTAACCTTGACCTTTTTGCCGTCAAGTTCGACTTCGTATTCGCCGTTTAACTCCGGATCGATCCCTGTGGTTTTTAAGTAGTCGCCCACGTCATCACGGGTAATAGCGGCGAAAGCTTTTGAGTTTCTGTTCCAGACCACAAAATTGCCCCACTCATCCAGCAACTCATCGGAAATAACCTGGTCGCCGCCGACTGATATGGGAGAACCGGCTTTTTGGCCTTTCTCGGTAACTATCGTATCCCTTCTTTCCTTTGGCGGCTCAAAGCCGGCAATTACATCTTCAGCCCGCAAAAGTTTAAGGTTATCCATTCTAACCAGTAAGGGCAGGTCGGTTCTACTCTTAACATATTCAGCGTCATAGAGTTTTTCGTTCATAATTATGTTGGCCATTCCAAGCGCCAGCACCGTATCCGTTGCCGGACGAATTATAAGAACTTCATCGGATTTGGAAGCAACAGAAGAATATTCAACCGTTATGCTTATTACCTTGGTACCTTTTAAGCGAGCTTCCGTCAGCCAGTGAGAATCAGGCATCTTTGTCGAAATCCAGTTAATCCCCCAGGCCAAAAGCAGCTTTGCGTTTTCAACTGTAAACAGGTCCCAATCGATTGTCTGTTGACCGGTTACCATAGTATGGCCCGGCGGAAGGTCGGTATGGAACGTATAGTTGTCAAAACCCCTTGCACCCATCGCTGTTTTTTCATCAGTTCCACGAATGTGTGAATCCAGCAATGCCATTGAATTTGCCAGACGATACATGCCAAAAACACGTGTTATACCCAATAGGGGCATACCACCTCGAAATTTCATCACCTGCGTCCCGGCGTTGCCCATCGCCTCGATTGAATCGGGATCATAAATACCCTGTTTTTTCAATAACGCCTTGCCCTCTTCTCCGCTGTATGTCGTGGCTATACTTTTCAATGTCTTTGCCGCTATCTCAAATGCATCATCCCAGGAAAGCCGCAAAAACGGCTCTTTACCGCGATGCAGATACTTGGCATGCGGTTTGCCATCAGCTCCCCTGGGAAACCCGGCGTCAACCCACTTTTTAAAGCCTTCCCGTATCATCGGGTATTTGATTCTTCGCGGGCCTTGTATTCTGCGAATCAGCGCCAATCCCTTTTGGCACAACCGAGGCTCCCAACGCGATGATGCCTGGTTGCCATAGAGATCTTTGGCTTTTCCGTATCCATAGCTTGGGCCTATCCGAGTAATTACATTATTTTTCACATAAGCCTTGAGTAGGCAGTTATGAGTATCATTCGGTGCACACAGGAAATGATATGTAAAATCATGCTTGAACTGATTGCGGTATATCTTTTCCCAATCTCTGGCAGGATAGAAGTCCAGCGGGTTATCCACGTCTTCAATAAACTTTAGGGCTGCGAAAACGGGCTTAGCTGTTGTTAAAGCCAATCCACCGGCGGTTATTTGAAGAAAATCACGACGTGTGAAACCTTGCCGATTTTTTTGCTTTGATTTCTCTTTATGCTTTTTCTCCATAACCACTTGTTCCTTTGAAATACAGCCTGGAAATCCAGCCAGGCTAAATACCAAGTTCCTTTTTTTACTAACGGTACTGCCAAAGAACACTCACATAGCAGCAAGACCAAACCAATCTTACAAGAATAATGTGAATTACAACAACTGTCAAGAATATGTTCATTTTTTTACCAACTACTCGTACTTGTGGCAATGACGCTAAGGTTCTTAAGTGTACACAAAAAACAGTATAAGACTATGCTGCCAAAATACTTATATAATACAGAGAGACGCTTAATGCTTATATGTTAACTAAATAAAACCTGGGTTTGTATCTGCTCTCCATTTTCTAACCGTTCAACGCCTTCCGTTATTTTGATGAGCGCATTTGCATTTGCCTGAGTTTGAAGACGACTTTTCATCTCAAGCGGTCTAACAGATAATTTCCCCTTGTTTTCCCCTAATCTCGCGTAAAAAAATTGCGTCCAGTCTTTATCCCCTTTCACTGTTTCAGCTAAAATTGCTGTTTTGTACTCAAAAGGAATTGGCTCCCTACCCGCTAAGTGCAGCATCGCCGGCAGTACGATTTGCAAAAAAGCCATTTCGTTGGATGGCGGACCGCCGGGTAGACAAAATATGGTTTTTTCATTCAACAAAATCAAACCTACTGCCTTACCAGGCCCCATCCTAACATGATGGAAAACAACATCTCCACCCATTTCTTTAAGTGTTTGTATGGTCAAATCTCGGTCGCTCTTCCAGGCTCCGCCACTGGTAATAATCACATCAACCTCTTTTAGCATACTCTCTATGATTATACTAAGTTGTTCAGTTTGATCCGGTACAACAGCAATTTGGGCATCCATATGAAAATATCTTAGCCAGCCAAGCAGCGTTACAAGGTTGCTTGC
>VRUG01000222.1 GCA_019456255.1 Planctomycetota bacterium
GATCCCCACCCGGTATAAATACTACAAGTCTAAACTAACCTTTCTTTTTCTCATGGCACTGAATTAAGGGTTAAGCTATGTTCTTTTAGCGTTATATAAGACCATATTTTAGGAGTATTGGCGAAATTTCATCCTGTAAACTAGACTGGCATAGCATTTTTTTATCTTGTAGGACTATTGATTATTTATTTTTTGATTCCTGCCGGAAATTCTTCCAATTTCCTTGATATTTCGATCATCCGGTGATATAAGTTTTACTATCACCGGGAAGTGTATGATGAGACATATTCAAAAACATGCGGCAAATATCGTATTGATCGCATTACAGAAGTTGTAGAGGAATTCATAAAATGTGGTGATTACAGAGAAGGTATTGCTCGGATAAAATGTACCAATCTAGAATGTGGCCATGACTATTTTGTTCCTCTATCCTGTAAGAGTTTCTATCTCTGTCCTTCTTGTCATCAGAAAAGAACCCTTCTGTTTTCAGAACAAATAACTCAAAAAGTTCTCCTAAGGCTTCCGCACAGGCAGTGGGTTTTTTGTATACCCAAGTGCCTTCGTATATTTTTCAAACACAACAGAATGCTGTTTTCTGATATATCTGGCCTGATTTTTAATATGCTTCAATCTTATTATAATGAAGTTTCAGGAAAGTCTATCCAAACCGGTGCAATTATTGCTTATGAAAGTGCAGGAGATTTTTTAAGATGGAATTCCCACTGGCATGGGCTCATCCTGGAGGGAGGATTTGACGAAAAAGGCACTTTTATATACCTGCCCATATCTGATACCAACAAAATGACTGAACTGTTTAGAAGACTGGTTATAAAGTACTTTCAGGAGAAAAATCTAATAAATGAGAGGTTTGCTCGGAACTTATTATCCTGGAAGAACAGCGGCTTCAGTGTCGACAACACTGTAAGGATTTATGGAAATGACAATAAAGCCAGAGAAGCTTTATCGCAATATATAGCCAAACCGCCGGTGTCTTTGGAAAAGATAAAATATGAGCCTTTTTACCCTTCGGGCACTTCGCATGGAAAAGTGCTTTATAAGACACCCAAATACAATGAGTATTTTAACGAATTATGTTGTATACAACATAATGAATAGCGTTTTATCCGGCGTGCACAGCAGAGAATGATGAGTCGATAAATGAAGAAGAGTCGCTCGGCTATAAAATGCGGTTCGTACATATAGCCGATGTGCATGACGGATAAAACGTGGTTGAACGGAGCCGCGTCGGACATTAGGCATTGGATTTGAAAGGGCTAGTTAAAGTGCAGTTCATGCCCCGCGCGGGTGGGTTGGGCGGCTTGGGGCAGACCTCTCTCTAAGATGGAATTTCTAACGCCCTTAGCTCGAATTCCACGGCCTGATGTACCAGCATCTTTTCTACGATGCGGAAAGTTTCAGCCTCTCCCCTGCCGCGATATGCATCACCAAATTTGGCCCGGTCCTTGTATAACCAAGAAGGGCTTTAGAGCTTGACCGTGCGGCACTTCCCCAGACCACCTGCGTAGAAGAGGCAAGGTTACGATGCCACAATCGGGCCGCAACTGTCAAGCCCAAGGATGAAACGCATGGAGTGGTGCGAGGGCAAAGCGCGGCTTCCTGACTCCGCGGAGCGGTTCCGTTCAACACGAGATAGGCGGTAAGCCATTGACCAAAAACTGACAGACGATCGTATCCATTACTCACTGCGGAGTGCTTTCCTGAAAGTAAAAGGTAGAGGTGTACGTTTCATAGGCTCCAGAATATCCGCGCTAAGCTTCCTCAGGAGGTCATAGGCGAGCTCTATCCGTAGATCCGCTCGGTCTTCTACAAGACGGACGCGGAGATTGCCAAGATGTATGCGGCAAAGATCATCGATTAAGAAGTGATTACTGACGAAAAATGTGAATGCAGCATATCACTTGTCCTCCTTGCGGTTCTCCAATGAAAATCCCAG
>VRUG01000223.1 GCA_019456255.1 Planctomycetota bacterium
AGTCCTTTACAATGCCTTTTTCAACAAAATCCATAATCGGTTTTGCATATTCGATCATTCCCTGAGTCATAGAAACTGTCCGAAAACCAACAGGTGCTTCTATTTCAGATATAGCAGGTCTATCAATAAATTGAACATTCGATTTTGACCTTTGAATCCCGGATTTCCTTTTTTTCTGTTTTCTATCTTTTGACTGAGCTCTTCTTTTTGCTATTATATTTTTTTTCTTTTTCTTACCCATGGAATTAAACCTTTGCCGAATAATCTATTATATGCAGATGATTTTTATGTGTATATTAGATCAAATCCTTCAAACCATCAATCATTTTTCAAAATAAACCAGCAATTTTATCCTTTTAGATTTCAACACTAAACGTTAAAAGCTATCTCATCTATTTTAATAATCTTAAATCTCAGCATGAATCATTAGAACGCTGAAGAAGTTCATAAAAACAAATCAGAAAAATGACCCCCTGTGTGGGGATTTAAAGCTTGACTTTCAAAACCAATATTGCGATTTGGGGCGCTTGAAAATATTTATTGGAGGTGAGCTATGGTGAGTTTCAGCGTACCGATTAAGCACGGGTGTTCGAGGTTTCGGTTTTCCGTTCAGGAGCTGGGCGTCCTGTTTGCAGGCGCCCGACACCAGGAGGTGCCGCAATCTATCTGTAAGGCTCTGATCCAGGGGCTTGCAGGTGATGGATTTTCCTTCTGGGTTGGCTGTGCAAATGGAGTGGATCGCTCGTTTCGCAAATCACTATCTGAGTCTGCCTATACGGATCGGGTCTTTGTAGGCTGCGCATTCCGCCGTAGGGCTTATCACCCAAAGCAGCGCTTCGCAGATTTTAAGTTCTCCAGTGAGGCGATGTGCTTTCAGAACAAAGCCCTGTTAGATGTACTGTCTTTCAAGTATGCCGCTTGCGCCTAAAGCCTGCAGTGAGGACACATTTTTCGCCCCCCCCATTACCGCCAGCACACCATGGCCGTCCATGGCCATGGTGTGGCGGCGGAAGAAATCAAGCACGGCACAGGACGTGCCGTGCGACCGATATGGATAAAGTAAACCGGTTTAGGCAAGAAAGAGTGACCGGGCGCAAAAAGCGAAGCAAGCGCCACAACAGCGGAGATGATAATAGCTGCATATTCTTCAGCTCGGAGCCACTTTTTTAGTGCCTGGGTGATGGGAACTACGATGGCAGCCAGAGCGATGATCTCTGCGATTAATTCAGGTGTGAGCATACCTTACCTCCCGATTTGTTATTTAACCTGCCTTCTATTGTAATGATATTCCGGCAGTATGCGAGAAAATTAGATGTATGATAACATCGGGAGAGATTGCAAGAGAGTGATTTTATCAACCGCCAGAAGTGCATAATGGCCAATTTTTTGAGGGCTGAAAATGTGCTCTTCGGCAAAATCACATATCGGCGAACGTAACATTCAGCAACTTTCTATTCGTATCTAACCAAGGCGAAATTAAGATGATCTTCTGTTCGAGTTTGATAGGGGGTGATATCTGCAAACAAGAATACTATTCCCCATAATGGGTTTTAGCACGCTTTACAAACACAATTTTATTCTCTTCATCAATTGAATATACTATACGATCGTATATATTTAACCGTATAGAATAATTTCCTTTTAGATATCCAACTAACTTTTTCCCTTCATATGGAGTTTTTGAAAGAACGTCTGTAAGTATGGACTTTAATTTTTTAATCATTTTAGGAGATAATTTACGGATTTCTTTAACCGCTTGCTTTGTTATTCTTATTTCGTATTCCTGCATAATTAATCAAACACTTCATCCATTGAGTATGTTTCACCTTTTTCAATTTCACGATCTGCTACATGCAAAATTTTCTTAAAATCGGGAATAGATAAAAGTTCAAGGGTTTAAATTAGATTCTCATAATCCTCTTCTGACATAAGTACAACGTTGCCCTCTTTTGA
>VRUG01000224.1 GCA_019456255.1 Planctomycetota bacterium
CCAGGACCCGGGAGCTCCTAGCCTGGTGGCGTGATCAGAGCCCATATAATGAGCTGGAACATTTTATATTTTTTGGTAGGGATGGAAGTACACATCTGAACGCTAAAACCATCGGTCGGAAGATACCTCCCGCCATGGTACGGGCGGGTATAGAGATAGGCGACCGGTGGCTTTCAGCGCATTCTCTTAGACATACCTATAATACCCGGCTTCAAAAACTGCTGCCGGAAGCTATGCTTCGATATATGATAGGCCATAAATCCAGGGCCATGACTAAACGCTATACGCATATAACTCCTGAAGAACGGTTAGTTGAGCTTCAGTCAGCATTAGAGCAGATAGATACAGCTTGGGAATAAAAAAAACCTGAAAGAATGTCTTTTCTCTTGACTTTTTACTATATAGTTTGTAAAATTAAGTTGTTATGATAAAAAATATATTAGTTTACGACGTGCCAGTGGAACTACACCGGAAATTTAAAACATACTGCGCGGCAAACGATGTGACGATGAGTTCCGCAATAAAAGAATTCATGGCAGCAGCAACCGCTGAAACTATTATGCAAACAGGAACTGTGCAGACGATTTTAACAACCGAGACCGTTATAGAACCGGACACTGAAAAAAAGAAATAAAAAGGCCCAGCAGCGGTAACTGCCAGGCCTTAAAGACGGTTGCGTAGGGCTACCGTTCACATTTCAATTGTACATCTAAAGCCAACCCCGCGCAACCTCCTGAAACTCGGGAGGAATATGCAGAAATTATTAGATATTCACGAATGTGCGGCTTTGTTGCATATTTCGAAACATAAACTTTATCGGCTTACCGCAGCCCAGCAAATCCCGACGGTGAGGATCGGCTCAAAATGCTTGTTTAATCCTGAGTCTCTGGAAAAATGGATTAAAGAGCATTCGATTGAGCCGGAGGAGGAGGCGCAGAACGGGAGTGAATGTGATTATCAGGGTAGAACATAATAAAGACAAACCATATGTTTTAATTAGTAAGTAGATGTTGAAGGACCGGGCCATTGATATCCAAAGCAAGGGATTTCTGACCTATCTTCTTTCAAAGCCCGATGATTGGAAAATTCGACCGGGAAAACTGGCAGAAGAAATCAAGGAAGGCAGGTCTACTGTCTATCGGATATTAAAGAAATTGATTGACGCAAAATATATACATCGCGAAATCTTCAAACGTAGAGATAAAGAAACCGGGAGATTCCAAACAGGCACTATGTATGTCGTTTTTGAGAGTAAAGAATATCGGCAAGAATGGGTTGATAAGAGGCGTTTTATTGATGAGCGATCCAAGGGAAACACCGTGTCTCAAAATCAAAACACGGTCACGGCACCGTGTCTCAAAATCAGTACGTCTACTAAGTAATAAGAAGGATAGTAGTGAAGGGAAGGATATAGCTAGGATGAGTCTTTCTTATATATATCTAGGTCTAGAGAGGAAGAGATATTGAAGAAAGAAAAAAAGGGTTCAATTTTGGAAAAAAAGTCACCTGCCGACCGGCTCATAGAACTGTTGAAAACCCGCGGCTGGAACGAAGCAGTTAGGATACTACGAAAGGAAACGAAATGAACGAAATCGAGAAAAGCAGGATCACAGAGATTAACACGCTCCATTCAGAGATAGGCGGTCATCTCAAAATGACCCTGGATAAGGCTATCAGGATCGGCGAGCTGCTTACAGAACAAAAGGCCGGGCTACAGCATGGAAAGTGGATACCCTGGATAGAAGAAAATTTACCTTTTTCTGAAAGATCAGTTAGAGATTATATGCGATTCTATGACAGGCGTGAAGAACTGAAAACGGCAAAGATTGCCGATTTGATGGATGCCAGAAGATTGTTGACTTATCCCAAAGACAAAGAAGGTAAAACACCCGTAGAAAGATATCAAGAGAAAGTGGAAAAGGCACAAATTGCAGCTGAGGAAATGATAG
>VRUG01000225.1 GCA_019456255.1 Planctomycetota bacterium
CCTGATTGGCCCATTCGATCGTCTCCTCCAGGCCCGCCAATTTACCAAAGGCGGAGACACGGTCTTCAGCCCAACCCGCCCCTTCACGCTTGAGCCCTTCCCTGAGGGCGAGGTCGGTGGCGTAGAGGTCCTGGTCGCCAAGATGGGGCGGCATATTGAACACTTCATGGGTCGGCAGAATTGCGATGGGTTTACGCGGGCTCATAACCAATTCCATTTCAAATCAATGCGTAGTGACGGACGGCTTTAGGCTGACATTTCCCGGATGGATTGCCTGTGCGGCATGGGGACTTCCACTGGAGGTTTTCTACCATAATAATCGATGCAGAAACCACTGGCTTCCGGTGAGCGGGGACTGATTGATGAATTGCGTACCAAAACCGCAATTTTATAACGATCCAAAGGGATAATTTCCGCTTCAACCCCAGTCGGAGCGCCTGAAAAGACCGAAGACACCGCCGTCATCTTGAAGGGGTGGTAGGATTTCGATCGTAGAATTACCAGCCTCCCCCTCAATTCCCCACCATCGGGAAGTGAATCTTGGTTGCGGTTTCCATCTTGGTCTTCTCATCCCGGCGGTCGTAGCGAGAGGTGGTCACCGGCGAGGCGTGGCCCATGAGATGCTGCACCGTCACCAAATCCACCCCCGCATCCAACATTTCCCCGGCGAAGGTTCGTCGTAGATCGTGGGGAGTGAAGGGCTTGACCTTGGATGCCTTGAACCGCTTTTCCAATATGACCCAGATGGCCTGATCGGTCAGCCGCTTCGGAATGATCTTGCCGCCTTTCCTAATGCGGTACAGCAACGGCCCTGTTTTATCACTCCGGACGTTGATCCACAGGGTCATGGCGGCCTTTGCTCCATTTCCCAGATACACCATTCTGGCCTTGTTGCCTTTGGAGGCCACAATTTTCAGACTGCCGCTTTCCCCGTCATAGTCGGCCAAATCCAGGGCGACCACTTCACTGCGCCGAAGTCCCGCCGCATACAGCAAAGCCAAAATGGCGGCATCCCGGATACCCGCCGGGGATGGATCAGCAAAGCATTCTTCCACCAACGCATTGATCTCACCCGATCCGACCGACCGGCCCTTGGGGATGGCGTTGCCCTTCACGGTTTTGATGTCGATAGCCCGGTGAAATGCTTCGGCATCCATGAACCCGAGCCGCCAGGATTCCCGCAGCACTCCCCGCAACGCAACGAGCATTTTGTTGGTGGAGGCCGGTGAATACCGCTCCATGAGCAGAGAGCGGATGGCTTGAGTGTGCTGATACTCCACCTTCCACCAGGGAAGCGAAGCCGGATCGGTGTCTGTGCCGGTCAGCAGTTCCGCAATAACCTGGAGAGCCTGTTTCATCGCCCGCCGTGATCCTGGGCCGATGGAAGCCAAATACACGGCAACCTGATTCGCCGAGGGCGGCAATGCCGGGTGGTTTTGCTCGATGATTGCGAGGGAATTGGAGGTGTTAATATCGAAAATGCTTTTTGAATAATATTAATATGAATATCTATTCTCATAAGTAATTATGACACACAATCAAGGGATTTTAAAGGCGTTTCAAGGGGTTTTGCATAGCTGCGATCAAAGGTGATTTTGACCGGATAACACATTTTGGATTGACCTGTACCTGAACGAACTGGGAATCGGCACCACGACCCCGTTTGTGGGGTCTTTGCCAAGTTCGAGTGTTCGATCATCCGGGAGCGCCACTACTTAAGACCTAGTTGAGAACATCTCTGTGGTTCTGGCGATAGGTTTTGCAGCCGTTTACTCCCGATGCAATACCGCATTTATTTGCTTGGACATTGCATCAAAATCGAAAGGTTTCTGGATAAATCCGTCGCAACCTCGTTCCATGATTTCTGCCGCCTCTCCCTCCAGGCTGTAGCCGCTCGATAGGAGCACCTTAACGTCCGGATTCAGCTC
>VRUG01000039.1 GCA_019456255.1 Planctomycetota bacterium
AATACCAGAGATGAATCGACGCCCGGAAGAGATACCATCTTTCCCATGCCCATATCTAGATGGCCAGGGAATTAGGTATGAATCCCAAGAAGTTCGGTAGCCTCGCCAACACCAAACAAGAACCCTGGAAATTGCCATTGCCCGATTTTATTGAAGAACTCTATTTCAAACATTTCAAGAAAAATCAGCCCGATAATGTGCGATCAATTGAACAGATGGCGAGCGACTATAACAAGAAAAAAGAAGAACGCAGAGACCGGAGACTAAAGGAAAAAGAATCATAACAATCCGGTGAAGACGTAATCTAAGTATAGAAACGGATCTGATCAATCTATCTCTTTACTTGTATCTCACTCGTAGTGATTATCCTCTCTTGGTTTCTCCGGCCCTCTCCTTGCCGGAGAGATTCATCCTATTCGTTAAAGGCACACTCCGATCTACAGTCTTCCATTTTCCGTAAACCAACGCCAAATAAGCTAAATCGATTATTCTTTTACACAAATCAACAGGCATAGTAATCGGGTCACATCAAAAAAAACATTCAAAACCGATTGTCCGCCCTGCTTCGAGCCCATCGTCCTGATGGGCTATACTTTCTGTTTTAAGGTGCTGCAAAAATAGCTTCCAAAAAACAGGGACGTTTTTTGGAATGTCGGGAAGCCGCAATATCAGGAAGCAAATAATGTTATATGCTCAGCTAATTACCCCGCCATCTTGAAAACGACAGTAAGAAAAATGGGTTGTTTTCCTCGGTTCTTAACTGAATAGCAGACAAAGCCAAACATCACTTTACCCTGGTAAAACTCAGAAACAGTAACGAAAAGCGACCACATCGGGGAATTGCTTAAAAACAAGTAAATATTATCACTTACCCAATACTTTCCGGTCTGCATCATCATTACGAAAGGCTCTTAGCTTATGCTCTCCTTATTCGATCCTCCTTATTTTTCAATTTCAATAGCTAAGCCGAGTCATATTCTTTCGGTGCCGTGATAGCTTAAGAATCTATTTAGATTATTGGAAATACGGATTTACAGGGGTTAGTAGCCTGAACCCTCTATTTCTCTGCGGTTCACACTTTATATCTTGTCAGGAACAGTTCAGATTTAGGGCGATTCTACTGTCGGACGAGATTTTTCACCCCCACGCCCTGGGAAAGGATCGTGATTCCGCGAAATAAACCCCTCGATTTGTATGTATTAAAATCGAGGGCAATAAGATGAATTAATCGCTCCAATAAAAAATAGCAAAAAAAGGCAAAAAATAGTATTTTTAGGCAAATTATATTGACAAATAAATAGTAATATGTGTATAATTGCATAAAAACTTATAAAGGAGTAAAAAAATGAAGAGAAACCTGGGAAAAGCTCTAGTGGTTTCCGCCCTTATTTTTCTACTGGGCGGAATGGTTTTTGCCGGCGGCACACAAGAGTCTGGAAAGGAGGAGGGTGTTAAGCAGTTGGTCTACATCAACGACAATCCCCCCTTCGAGAGGCAGAATGCGGAAATGGGTAAATGGATCGAGGAACGAATTGGAATTGGATTTGTACCCGAATCATACCCGGACCTAACCAACTATCAAACAAATTTACGGCAGTCTATACTCAGTAAAAAAACTGCGCCTGACTTTTTTAAATGGTGGTCAAACTACAGGTTAAAGCCGTTAGTGGACGAAAGTTTGCTTGTAGATGTTTCCGATATTTGGCAAAAATATTTTAATGCCGGAATTTGGCCGGAAAGTGCGGCTGCTGAGGTAACTTTTAACGGCAGGCAATATGCTGTTCCTTATCATTATTCTCACTGGGGTATCATCTACAATAAAGGCGTTTTTGAAGAGTTGAACCTCGACATTCCAAAGACCTGGAATGAGTTCATGGACGTGTGTGAGAAGATAAAGGCAAGTGGAAGAACTCCAATAGCTATGACTCTTGCAGGGCGATGGCAAGCTTTAATTTGGTGGACAGAAGTTCTCATTAAGACAGATCCTGACCTATATTTGGGAATAGTAGAGGGCAGCATTGAGTTTGCTGATCCGAGAATTATAAAGGCTCTTCAGCCGTGGCTGGAGGTAATAAAGCATTTTCCTGAAGACTCAACGCTCCCCTGGCAGGAAGTGTATCCGAAAGTCTACAGTGGGGAGTTTGCCATGGACTTGCTCGGTGACTGGTTTTTTACTTCCTTAGAACAGCTTGGAGCAGATATGGAAAAAGATATTGGCTGGTTTCCTGTTCCTCCAATCACAGCTAAAGGTAACGGATTCGTATTTGAAATATCACCTATAGCAATACCTGTTAATTCACCTAATGTTGAAGCTGCAAAAAAAGTTCTCGACGAATGGATGTCTCTGGAAGGGCAGAAAAAATGGGTCGAGATATTCAGTGAATCTTCTCCTGCAGGCGGCGGTCTGGTTCCGAAAAAAGGCGTATATAAAAGTATAGAGGAAGCGGGACTTTTTTCTGATAGAGTTCGCTATATGCCGAGGTGGTGGGAAGCTGTTCCTGTTGAGCTTGTTGAATATTCTATTGACAAGTTCGCTGAAGTTATACTTGACACCAGTAAACTTGAAAGGGCCATGAAGGATATTGATAATTTCAGAAAAACAATGAAGTAGTTTTAGCAGATCTTGATAGTGAAGGGCGGTGATGTAAAACAAACCGCTCTTCATTTTTTCACTCATTCAATTAAAATAAAAAGTGTATTATAGTAATCACTTTAGAAGACGTATAGCGGTATATATAGATGACAGTAGTAAAAAAGATAAAGCCATATATTTTTTTAATACCTGCATTGGTTTTTGTTATCCTATTCTTAATTTATCCGGCCGTACATACGATCATAGTCAGCTTTATGGAGTGGAATGGAATCAGCAAACCTCAATGGATAGGTTTTGATAACTATGTACATATGTTACAAGATCCCGCCTTTTGGATAGCTTTTAGAAATACAATTCTTTGGGTAATTGGTTCTATTCTCATACCTGTAACATTGGGATTAATAGCAGCGTTGCTGATTTACATGCTTCCTGGACAAAAAACAATAAAACTATTGCTATTTTTACCCTATGCACTCTCAGGAGTAGTGATATCAATAATGTGGTCCTACATGTACCGTCTGGACGGTGCAATCAATGGCATTCTTAAAATAATAGGATTCGTAGAAAATATTAAACCCTGGCTTCAAGTTGTCCCAGCTAACACATTTGCCATGATTATTACTAATGGCTGGAGGATGACGGGAACAAATATGGTACTCTTCTCGATTGGTATGCAGGCAATACCCGATGAGCCCATTGAAGCAGCATATATTGAAGGCTCCTCGAATTGGCAAATTATGACACGAGTCATTATTCCCATGATGGCATCAACGACAGCTGTGGTTGTTATCATGGCTATTATTAATGGTTTTAATGTTTTTGATATTGTCTGGGTAATGACGGAAGGTGGTCCATATCGCTCATCGGCTACTCTGGCTGTTAACATGTATCGGGAATCGTTTGTTATTTTTAAGTTTGGCCGGGGAGCAGCAAATGCAGTAACACTCTCTCTTCTTGTTTTTGTTGCGGCAATTTTCTATATGCGCGTTATTTTTAAAAAGAGCCGAATTGGAGAGTAGGTTCCGTGTTTATAATTAAAAAAGGTAAAAAGATTTATTGGGAAGTAATTCTATTTTCCATTATCATTATCTGGGTTGCTGTCTGGCTTTTCCCAATATGGAATGTTTTTGTTTCAGCCATGAAAAGTATTGATGGGTACATAAGCTCCCGGCCTTGGGAATTCTCTTTTGATGTCAATCCCATAATTCAGTTCTATGAAAATATTGTTAGAGGACTGGCAGGAACCCAAAGAGGAAGTGGAATTGGGCCTGCTTTCTTGAACAGCATGATCTATGCTACTGTTGGAGCAATAACCGCAATTATTTTCGCATCTCTCGCCGCATATGCACTTTCTTGCCTTCCTATAAAAGGTCGTTTTGTATTTTTTCTCATTCTATTTTCCGGCACCGTTTTTCCGCTGCAAATCTATTTAATCCCTCTTTTTACTTTTTTTCAGAAGACTGGATTATATGACACCAAATTAGGCTTAACATTGGCTTATACGGCGATTTGCATTCCTTTTTGTGTTTTTCTACTCAGAAACTGGTATTTGGATATTCCCAAAGGAATAGTGGAGTCAGCGACGATAGATGGCGCTACCGAGCTGCAAACTTTCTGGCATATTTTCGTGCCTTTTTCTATGCCGCCTTTTGTGACATTATTTCTCTTTCAATTTACCTGGGTGTGGAATGATTTCATATTTGGAATCACCTTTGCAAGGTCGAGGACTTCACGTCCGATTATGGCACTTCTAGCAGGGCTTCAAAATATGTATTCCAACGTCGGGATACCAGCAGTTCTGGCAAGCGCGATTATTGCTTCTTTACCGACCGTTTTACTTCTTGTGGCATTCCGAAACACTTTTTTCAAAGGATTAGCGGTGCAGTACGGCGGTTCGTCAAAATGAAAGTATTGGGTTTTGGTGCAATTCTATGGGATGATATAAAAGACGATGATGAGAATCTAAATTCTGACTCAATTATTGGAGAGCAAAATATCGGTGGCGCTGTATTTAACGTAATCGTCCATATGCAAAAATTGGGCTGCGATGCTCATATGTTAAGTGCTATCGGTGACGATAAGCTCGGAGAAAAGACCTTTAAAGAGATCGATTGCCTACAAGTATCTAAAAAATTTATAAATAAGGTCAAATCTCCAACCTGCATTATCCAGGTAAGATTTGACCAAAAAGGTTTTCCCCATTATAGCAGTCCTGAAACTGTTTCTTGGGATCAAATAAAGTTAGATGCGCACCAGATAATAGAAATCGATGAATTGAAATTTGATTTTTTTGTCTTTGGAACCTTAGAACAACGAAACAGTATTTCTAGAAAAACACTGCATACGGTGCTAGAAAAAGTTCACTTCAAGTATGTGTATATTGATCTGACATTGAGAGGCAATTTTTACAGTAAAGAAGTTCTAGATTATTCCATGAGAAAATCAAATATTGTTAAAATGAACGATGATGAAGCTCTTGTGGTGAACAAGTTGTTTGACTTTAGACAAACGGATTTCAAACAACTCATCCCTATCATTGCGAGAGAATTTGATAATGACGTGGTATGTGTAACGCTTGGAGAAAAAGGCGCCTGTATCGGGGATAAATCTTTTGTTATCTATAAACCTGCCTATAATATTGAAGTAAAAGATACGGTAGGAAGCGGAGATGGCTTCAGTGCAGGTCTTCTCTATATGTTGGGCAAAGGTGCATCTCTCGATGAAGCTTGTGATTTTAGTAATAAAATGGGCGCTTTAATTTCGTCAAAAAAAAGTTCCATTCCGGATTACGACTTCTGTGAACTGGAAAATATGAAGTTAGTATGAAATCAATTAGTCACCGTGAAAGAGTTTTAAATACATTTAATCATATAGAGTCTGATCGCGTTCCCAAGGATCTAATGGGCAATGCCACCATGATTCTTGATGATACATACATACGCTTGAGGGATTATTTAGGTTTATCTCCTATTGATCCCATCAGAAAAGGATCTTCTGCCAACTATTACGATGAAAGGATTCTTGACTATTTTGATATTGATTTCAGGCGTATTTTTCTAAAAGCCAATACCGAATATAACACAATTGTAAAAAATGATGATGGAACTTTCACGGATGTTTGGTCAGTACAATATAGAAAAGATGGATTGTTTATCACAGCAATTGACCACCCCCTGGCAGATATTCAGACTATAAAAGAGATAGAGAATTACCCCTGGCCAAGAGCGGACAAGATGTTTGACCTTAAGGGTCTTGAAGAAAAAGCCAGGGAGCTTTATTACAGAACAGATTATGCTGTTGTAGCGCGGAATCCATTAACTGCAGGATTTATTGATAGAGCCTGTCAATTAATGGGAACAGAGAATTTTCTTATATCTTTAATTTCTCGTCCTAAAATAGTTAAATGTATACTCGAACACATTTTCCAAATTTACAGCTCTGTTTATTCATTTTTCTTAGAAGAAGTAGGCGAGTATATACAAATGGTAGAAACTGCAGACGATATAGGAACACAAGATAGTTTATTGCTTTCGCCTGAGCATTATCGTGAATTCATTAAACCCCTTGAAAAAAAATTCTATCAATTTATTCATGAAAAAGCCCCTAATGCGGCTGTATTCAGACACACGGACGGTTCAGTATTTTCATTAATCCCCGATTTCATTGAACTAGGCATCAATGTTCTTAACCCTGTCCAGACATCTTCACATGGAATGGACGGAGAGAGACTCAAAAATTTTTTCGGAGATGAAATAACTTTTCATGGCGCTATAGAATCACTAAATGAACCTCTCTACAAGATAGAGCAGGAAGTTAAGGAAAAGATGGCTATTTTTAAAAACAGAGGAGGATATATATTTGCTCCATGTAATCATATAATTAATACAAGACCAGAAAATATTATCGGTTTATTCGAAGCAGCTGAAAGATATGGTAGCTATTAATTCTTATCTATAGGTTTAAGTTTGGTATAGGCATTTTCTTATTTCATCTATCACTTCGACCATAGCTTTCCTATTTTCTTCCGAAATGGTAATCGTATGACTGGGAGCAGCAATGTAACCGCCTCCCTTACCCATAATTGATAGCACTTTTTTTACATTTTCTTTTACTTCTTTAGGTGTGCCAAAACTTAAATATCTTTGGGTGTCTAACCCGCCCATGAAGGTCAATTGGTCTCCATAGTCGTGTTTCCATTTGAAGATATCGTTCGCCTCAGGCTGACAGGGATCAAGCACTTCGATACCGATCTCTATCAGATCTGGGACGATCTCCTCGATATGTCCGCATGAATGTTGAAAAACAATTCCTCCTCTTTGTTTCACGACTCGATAGAGCCTACTCAGTCTTGGTTTGATCAGTTTTCTCCACTTCTCCGGAGAAATGAACAGGGTGGACTGCATACCCCAGTCATCGGTAAAGCGCACTCCGGAAATCCCCGATTTCATAATCGCCTGGGTTAACATTTCCTGGTAATCAATAATCTTGTCCAGAAGCATTTCCAGCTGCTGCGGTTCCAAAGCTGTAGCCATCAGGAATTCGGCATTGCCCAATAGCAGCTGGGCTCGCTCGAACAGGGTCAGCTCATTGTAGGCAATAACAAGGGTATCTGTTTGAGAAAGCGATTCTATTTGGTGTTTCAGATTTTTAGTGACACGATCCCAATCAGTAACCGGTACCTGATAGCTGTCGATTTCTTCTAAAGATATCACCGGCTGTCCATCGGGGCAGCTGCCTTCGATCTCGTTGGTGGGGACCCAGTAAACGCCCCAATCATCTCTGCCGCCTTCAACAGGACGGACCACAATGTTTGGGCGGATAAGGGTCAAGGAACCGTCGTACCGGTAAGGGATCCATTCCGGGCTATCCCTGTTTATGGTTCGTAGGATGTTTTCTTTCCGGGTCATTCCTATTTTATATCAAAAATCTATTGAGAAATCAATATAATGATGCAAAAATAATTAAAATTATGCATAATTTGGTTGTCAAATAATGCATAATTTGGTAAGATTCAAATGAAAGGTGAGATATGAACAGAAAAATTAAATTGAGTGCTTCGATTATGTGTGCCAATTTGTTGAATTTAGAGGAAGACTTAGAGATTCTGGGTCAGAAGCAAATCGATTATCTTCATTTCGACATCATGGATGGCCACTTTGTTCCCGGTGTGGGTCTGGGCATCTTCCTTCTGGAACAACTCACCCGTAAGCAATCCATACCCGTTGAAACCCACTTGATGGTAACAGATCCTGAGAGATATATCGATGAACTTTCACAAGCTGGAACGGCATTAATCAGCTTTCACTATGAGACCGGGAAAGATATCTCTCATATCCTGCAGGAAATCAAAAACAGAAAGATCGGAGCCGGGTTAGCCCTAAACCCGGGAACTAAGGTCGCCGTGCTGGAGCCATACCTGGATTTACTCGATACGGTACTTCTCATGGCCTATGCACCGGGTATTAGAAATCAAGTAGCCTCTCCCAATTTTGGTGAAAAGGTCCAAAACCTGATGGAACTTCTCAGCAAACATGAAAAACAGAATATAGACATTGCAGTAGATGGAGGACTAACTGAAGAACTTATAGCCATCTATCGCCGGTGTGGGGCTAATTTCTTCATCCTGGGCAGCTCGGTTCTCTTTAAACCTGCAACGCATTTGGATGAACAGATCGACAGGCTTAGATCGATCCTTGATGGGAGACTTGAACATGGTTAGTACTTTCGCCGATGCCTATATGTTAATACTGGAAGAGCTCAACAACAGCCTTCTGAAAATCAAGCAGGAAGAAGTAGAGAGATTGCTGGTCAGGATACTGCAGGCGAAGAAAGTATTTGTTGTTGGTGCCGGTCGAATGGGCTTGATAACGGACTCTTTTTCTACACGGTTGAATCATCTGGGTATTCCCTCTCATATAGTCGGTTCGATCAACTGTCCTCCTATCTCAAGCGAAGATCTCCTTATCGTGGCCTCTTCATCGGGCGAAACAGCCACGGTTCGGGAAATCGTCCGTAGAGCTGTTTCATCCGGAGCATCCGTTGCCGCCATTACTGCCGTTCCCCGGTCAACTGTGGGAAAACTCTCCAGTTTTTATGTTTTTCTTGAAGCCCCTTCTACTTTGCAGAGTACTGAAGAAGAAGTTTTAATCTCAGTTCAGCCCATGAAGACTCTGTTCGAGCAGTCCCTTTTTATCCTGTTTGAAGCCCTGGTCCTGCTGCTGATGGATCGGACCCAGCAAAACGGATCAGACCTTGCCCTGCGCCACACTAATCTGGAATAATGGAGCGCATTACTTAAGATGACTGAGAAGCAGCGGATAAAAAAGTGTATTCACTTCGAAAAAACAGATATCGTTCCCTGGCAGATCAACTACACAACGGAACTTGCCGATACGATTATGAAATCTCTTGGACTCAAGGAACAATCACACATAGTTCTCGGTCGGAATGTATATCGATACAATTTGCTGAATGATTTTCTTGGTAATCATATAACTTATCTGCGTAATAGGCCTGTTGATAGTTACAGGGAGGTATCAACGGGGATATGGAAAGATGAGTGGGGCGTGCTCTGGGACAGGAGAATTGACAGAGATATTGGGACCCCCGCCAACTGCATGTTGGAATCCGGAACGACAGATAATTTAAAAGTTCCTGACCCAAATGATCCTAAGAGGTATCTCCATTTTCAACCACTAATTGAGGCAAATCCGAATCGTTATATCTTGGTGAAATTATCTTACAGTCTCTTTGAGCGAGCCTGGTCACTGCGAGGAATGGAAAACCTGCTGGTGGATATGATTCAGGAACCTTCTTTTGTTCATGAACTGTTCAATCTGATAACTGACTTTAACCTGGCGATAATGAAAAACCTCACCAGTTTTCCAATTGACGGCATATACTTCGGCGATGACTGGGGATCCCAGAAGAGTTTGCTTATGAATCCAGATATGTGGCGTACATTTATTAAACCGTATTTGAGAAAAATGTATGATCAGGCACATAATCAGGGTTATGATGTTTTTATCCACAGTTGCGGGGAAATCTCCGCGGTTTTAGAAGACCTTACCGAAATCGGACTCAATGTTTTCAATCCTTTCCAACCGGAAGTAATGGATATTGAAAACATTATGAGAAAATTCTCAGGCAAGCTGGCATTCTATGGAAGTTTAAGCATCCAAAAGACTTTGCCGTTTGGCAATAGAGAGGACGTTTTAGAAGAAGTGCAACATCGCCTGCGTCTTGCCCGTCTCCATGGCGGCCTCATCATTTCCCCGTCCCATGACCTGCCCCCAGATACGCCTTTAGACAACATTCTCACCATGCTGGAGACAATTAAAAGACAATCCATTGTATCTACGCGAGGAATAGTGTGAAACTTCAGTTGGCCTTTGACTTTTTAGAGTTAGCAGAGAGCGAAGAAACGATTCGAGAAGTTCACGATCTAATCGATATCGTCGAAATTGGAACACCTTTAATCATTCGAGAGGGTATTCGGGCGGTTAGTCGAATCAGGAGTCAATTTCCTTCACTGGAAATACTGGCAGATTTAAAGATCATGGATGGAGGTCAATATGAATCAAAACTGGCCTTCGAAGCAGGGGCCGACATCGTAACAGTGCTGGCGCTGGCGGACAATGTAACCATAGAGGCGGCGGTGAAAGAGGCACAATCTCGAGGCAAAATAGTCGTGGCCGACATGATTGGCGTTGAGCAAACAGAAAAAAGGGCTTTGGAAATTGAGGAACTGGGGGTAAGCTATTTATGCCTGCATACGGCGATCGATGTTCAATTTAAAGGTGAAGACGCGTTGGAACAGCTAAAGCGTGCCCGGCAAGTGTTGAAAAGAGCAGGTACTGCTGTGGCCGGCGGTATTTCATTGCAAACAATCGCTGAGGTCGTTGCAGCAGGTCCTGATATCGTTGTTGTAGGATCGGGAATTACCAAACAGAGAAATAAAAGAGCAGCGGTCCTCGAGATAAAGAGCATAATGAGCTAGAAAAAGAGGACCATCGATGACCGTTAAAGAATACAGCTCAATAGTAATTGAGGAGCTTAATCGAACCCTCTCAGCAATAAAGGAAAAAGAAACCCTGATACTTGCCGAGAGAATAATGAAAGCAAAGCGGATCTTTGTAGCCGGATTGGGGAGGTCGGGGTACATGATGAAAGCCTTGGCCATGCGCCTCATGCACCTCGGCCTCCAAAGCTACGTAGTGGGAGAAAGTGTTACGCCGAATATTGAGCGAGGAGATCTGCTTCTCATCGGCTCCGGATCCGGTGAAACCAAGAGTATACTGCTTATGGCTGAGAAGGCAAAGACCGTTGGAGCAACGATTGCGTTGGTCACAATCCGTCTCCAATCATCAATAGGGAGGATATCCGATCTAACCGTTACGATACCTGCTCCTACTCCCAAGGCTAACGGAGCGAGTACGCCCAAGTCTATACAACCGATGGCCTCATTGTTTGAGCAGAGTCTATTACTTTTCCTCGACCTTTTAATTCTTATTATAATGGAGAAAAAGAAGATAGATGCTGATACAATGTTCGAGCACCACGCAAATCTTGAGTAAAAATGGATAGTTATATGTTCATAGAGGAGAGACTGGAGAAGATATTACAACTGGTTCAACAGAAAGAAAAAATCACCGTCAAAGAGGCCAACGAGTACCTTGAGGTATCGGCGGATACAGTCAGGCGCGACTTTGCCCGCCTGTCGCAGAAGGGCCTGGTTTTACGTACCCATGGCGGCATTATGGCCAGGGAAAGCGTTTCTTTTGATCCGGGAATGAACGCGAAGATCATTAAGCATCAGAGAGAAAAAGAAAATATAGCGAAACTGGCAGCCACTCTGGTCCAGGACTCTGAAATCATTGTTGTTGACTCGGGAACGACCCCAGAAAAGATAGTCAAGCATGTTGCAGATCTGAAAGACCTGACGGTGTTAACCGGCGCGCTGAATATTGCCGTAGAGTCCACAAAGAGGAACATAAATACGATCATTCTCGGCGGCATTATTCGAAACTCGACGCTCGGCATTACCGGTCCTGACGCCGTAGAGATGATAAGGCACTACCATGCGGACAAGCTGTTTCTCGGTGTCAGTGCTCTATCCATTTCGAAAGGCCTGATGACGCCGAATCGGATGGAGGCTGAAATCAAGAAGGAGCTGATAAAGATCGCTAATGAGGTCATCGTCGTGGCAGATTCCTCCAAGATAGACAGTACTGCTCTTTACTCTTTCGGTTCCATGGCGGATATTTCTGTTTTAATCACGGACAGAAATGCGGACAAGAGGTTCGTAGACAAACTGGAAGAGATGAATATCCGGGTACTGATTGAATGATAGGTTATTATAATTGGGGCCAGGTGGAAATCCACCCAGGAAGGAGGCCGGATTCATGGGGTTCGGGAGATTTGTAACAATTCAGTAACTACTCGAGCCTCGAAAAGAGTTTTTGGAGCGTAGTACAAGTACCGAGGGCAGAATAATTCCCTGGAGTAATCAGACAGAAGCAGGAGGATAAGTGGTTAGTGCAGGGAAGATGGAGAGAAAATCTCTCAGGAATTAGAACTGCAAATCATTGAAGAGAGACTGAAGAATCCAGCTCTTTCACCGGATAGGATGATGGATAAGCTGGACCTCAAATGCTCCCGGGCGAATGTTCAGAAGATCTACAGTCGATGGAAGTTATCCTCATTTAAAAAGCCTATTTCCATTCATGGTGTGATTTCTACACCGATTCCGGAAGAAAAACTTAAGAAGCCATTTATTGAACAGTCTACCAAGGTGCGTTTTACTGACTTAATTCAAAAGGCAGGACTAAAAGTCAATCGAGGCTTTGAATCATTCACAAACCACCTGAAGTACCGTAGTATTTATATTTGTAACCCCGGGGCAATACTCATTGCTCCTTTTGTCAACCAGTTAGGCATTATTGAAGCGCTCCACACCTATGGACCGCCGAAGTTTCGCACCCAGGCCGTAGGTACGAACAACATCATTCTATAGCATACTGACATTGGGACGTTTTTCACCAACCCTTTGAGGGTACCTGACGCTGATTTTAATAATTCCTTGCTGACTAATACCAAATATAGTATAATATGTAATATTAGATGAGAGTGGTCGTGGACACAAATATAATAATTGCTGGCCTATATTCGAGAAGTGGCGCTTCCTTTAGGATTATTAAGGCAGCTCTCAAAGAACAGCTCTAATATGCGATATCACCTCTTGTTGCCCTTGAGTATATTGGAAAGATTGAAGACAAGGTTCAAGATGGATTACTAGATCTTCCATTTGAATACTATCTAAGAATTGTAAAGGCTTTGATTCAGAATGGAATACAAATTCACAGACCTATCCTAAATAGACCTACTTTGCCAGATAACAGTGATGATAAAATCCTTGAATGTGCGATTGCCGGACGATGTAATGCTATCCTAACATTCAACATAAAAGATTTCCCCAAAGGTATTACCGACCAGTATAATCTGACCGCGATGACACCAGGAGAGTTTATTCGATATGGAGGATTAAAATGAAAACAACTTTCAATCTAAGGTTGCCGGGAGAATTATGTAGTAAAATTGAAAAGGAAGCACAGAAAAATCGCCTAAGCATCAATCAATACATTCTTTACACCCTCACCAAAACAATTGCATATAGCGAGGCCTTGGAAATTCTAAATGCAAAGTTATCGAATGTTCCTGACATGGCTGTTGAAGAAATCCTAAGCAAAATACCGGAAAGAAAGCCTTTAAAAGGTGATAAAATATAGAAATTTGGTGATTTTTCACCAAGATACGGCCCATTCGGCGATATTGATCTATGAGCCTTAGTGGGGAAAAACCTGAAATCTGGCAATCGCCAGTGGATGGATTCAGTATCGTGAGGTGATTAAGATGGAAAAAACAGTCAATTGCAAATGCCGATCAGGGTGTCGGAATAGACGCTGTGTTTGCCTTAGGAGTAATGAACCTTGTAATGAAAATTGCGAATGTGTTGATTGTCAAAACCCTCTGAATGGAGTGGAAATAGACAACCTATCCATTTGTGCTATTCAAAACATCGAAACCTACAAAGCTCTTACGCAAAAAGATTTGGAAAAAGAATATGAACTGCCTTGTGAATGTGAAACAGTTCCACTGAAGAATCTTATGGGAGATTATAGTTGTCGAGAATGTGGCGAAACATACTGGTGGTCCTTTTGTTGGAACGAGGTCGCACAAGATAGTTGCACCTGGCATTGTGAAATATGTAATGAATGTAGGGATTGGAGGGAGTGGCACTGCGAAGAGTGCAATAAGTGTACCTATGGGGTTACTCTCCCATGCGAGTATTGTGGAGCAAAAGGACCAATGGGGTAAGAGCCGTTTGATAGCAATGTAATTTGCCTATTCTTTTTACGGGCAAAGCAGCTTTTTGGTAAACCCTTTGGGTGAACTGGAGGACTGTTTTCCGCAAACCTACACCCAGTGGGGGGAATTGCAACAGTCAACCGGCACTCAGAGGGGGGAATTGTCATCTGGGATCGGACTCACTCCAATTTTTCGGCTTGCTCGAAAATGAACAGCGGTATATTATTTACCTGTGTCTACGGTTGAGGAAATCAAATCTGCAATCTCTCATTTACCACGTAGAGAATTGGTCCGTCTTCGTGCTTGGTTTGAGGATTTTGAAGCCGAAGAATGGGATAGGCAATTTGAAGAAGACGTAAAGGATGGGAAGTTAGATAAACTTGCCGAGCAAGCTGTTAAAGAGTTTCAAGAAGGCAAGTGTACTGAGCATGGAAAATAACATAAACCACTCTTCTCTTAACCTAAAAAAAAGCAGGCTCGTATTGGTCGGTAAGAATCGGGCGTAGGTTTAGAGCCCTGGCAATAGAAAGACCGGAAGGTTTTATTTGGTTCTGGATCGGGAAACACTAGGATTACAACAGATTGATAAACTCTTAGAGCCGATATAATTATGGTTTTCCGCCAAAGTACGGAACATTCGGCGACTTTCGATGTAATCACTCTCAGCATTTATATCTGCCGATTACAAAGTATAGTCCGAGTAGTAGTGAAAGTCTGCGCTAAATTGCTTTTTCCAAAGATTCAACTACCAGCTGATTTAGGCTCTTCCCTTGCTCCATAGCCTTGACGTAGGCTCGATGATGAAGACCAGTAGAGAGTCGTACTACAAACTTACCTGAAAAAGGCTTATCGGGTTTCTCATTTCTTTCGACGCAGAACTCAAGATAATCATCAATCGAATCACGAAATGCCCTTCTCAACTCCTCCACGGTCTCCCCCTGGAAGGTGATGACATCTCTGGTGTCCAAAACCTCCCCATGGAAAATGTCGGTTTCATCATCGAATTCAACATGGCCTGTGTATCCTTTATATTTCAGCATTTTTTACTCCCGCAGATATTAAGAATCTACGCATTGATCTCACGGATCCCTTATCCGTTTCTTTTCGAGGATGGGGTCTATGAAATACAGCTCGTACACTCTGGAGTACAATCCGAACCCGCGACCCTCTACCCTCACTAATTTCAGCCCCAAGAGCGTAAAGCAGGCTTTCGATGTCTTTCCACAATATATCCGATTTAACAGGATTCTCAAATATCGCAGCTAATGTAGTCTTGTTTTTCTTGTTCACAGCAATTTATGATACTAATTTATAGTATCATTTGGAAAATGTCAAGATGATAAAAAG
>VRUG01000226.1 GCA_019456255.1 Planctomycetota bacterium
TTGAAAGCCGGAAAATAATCAGTGAGGCAACTCCCTGCTCCCAGGAGAGAGCCAGAGTATTTCCTTCCACCATATTCAGGGGGTAGAGCGCGCCTGCGGGAGGCAACCTGATTTCATCTTCTCCTATAAGCGGGTAGGCAAGAAACAAGCTGTTCTGTCTTTTACTTATACACACTTCAATCAGGCCGCTGTTTTGACATTTGAAGGCAGGCTCTTTATAATCCCGTTATGTTCGGTAGCAAACAGCATTCTGCTGTGAAAGAGCTTAAGTTTACACTCACCAAGCTCAGGTATCGAACAGATATAATCATTTCTCTGGTTCGCGATGCTAAGGTAGGGCAATTTACCCTGCCTCCTCACTGGATAAACGCCGGGGTTTCCCTCTCTGTCATAGCTACCGCTTCCTCCTCTTAATGACATGCTTCCACCTTCATCATATAGAAACGGCGGGAGCGTGTTTTTCTCTTTTTACGAAGAAAAAAAAAGTTTTCCTATAAGTTATTTTAGGAGTGGGCCCGGAAGCAGATGAACGGAAGAGGCAAGCCGAAGAGCGGAGGAAAATAGAAGCTGAATTAAGTCGAATAGGGGACTTGATGTTAGGACCGGCACCCGGTATAAGCTCTCTAACCAGACTGACACCGAGTGAACAATTGAAATCGAGCATTGTTGAGGCTTTAATGGATCAGGATAAATACAGCCGAGAGGATGTAAGGGTAGCTGAGGGGTTGACGGAATTTTTTAAAGGATTATCTCCTGAACAATCCGAGCTGCTTAGAAAGGGTGATGTCCTTTACAAAACCCTGACCAAAACGGCTATGGCTCCTGAATCTGAGGGAGGAAGAGATATCCGGGCTTCAGAATTACGGTCATTGTATGAAGAGCTTATGAAGGCTGTAAGGGATTTGCAGAGTGTAGCGAAGGATATGGGAAATATGGATATCTATCTCCCCTGGTCTGTGCGACCCGGTAAAGATTAGCGATAAGATAAATGAGCAATTTTGATTACTTTTCTATATCAACAGGAGGAGCGAGTCAAAACTCAAAAAGTACACAGCCAAAATGTCCCTGTGCCTGTGGCTCAGTGTCCCCGCTGTGAAAAAGGTTTCATATTGTCGGAAGATCAGGTTAAATGGATCGTAATAAATGTACTTAGAAAACAACAAGATATGTTCCATACTGAGCGGGCTAGAATCATGAAGCGACTGTTCCCCTTGGATGGATTATCCTCAAATCGTCGAGATCCAACGATTTAAAGTAGCATACGATAATCAGAAGTATTTCAACAAATATTCAGAAACTTTGACCAATTCATTAATGAAAATATGCCCGGTAGAAAAGAAGGGAGTCTAGTTCTTTCGAACCATCGGTTTACCCTTCCTACCGGGCACAATAAAAGATTAAACGATTTTGGAGCGATTTACAAGCAAAAATCGCCAGCGTCTTTCATGATATAAAAGTTCAATAGGATCGCAAAGCTTTCAAATTAGCAATTTTCCTCTTTACCAATACAATGAAAAATGCTACGGTTATTTTAGTCTCCAAGGAGTTATGACGAGATTTAAAAACTTAAGCCCTACTCCTAGAGATTAGGTCTTTAGGGGGCCGCATGGCGAGGAAAACTCTGCTGGTTTTGCTGCTTAGAGACCATCTTCTTAATAAAGTATAAAAAGCTTGACGGATAACGTTATGAGTCTCCGCTCCCACTCAGTGGCGAAGAAGTATAAGCGCGGGGTGCATAGGACCGGATGAGGCGTTAAACTCACCGGTTGCATCGAAGGCTCTTTTTTCATGCCATTATTTTGGAGTCATAATTTCCGTCATATCTTTCCCCTCCCACCTTAGCCAAATACATTTGTCATCCGCGAAAAATGTGATAAATTAGGAGACTAATGACATGCAGCCCGATGAAATAAACCAA
>VRUG01000227.1 GCA_019456255.1 Planctomycetota bacterium
GTCACCTACTGTTTTTTACAAAGCATAACCTTTCAAGGATCCTATTGCTCCTTGACTTTAATCATAATAACCTATCAATTTACCCCAGAAGGGTTCAGCCAGCCAATACCCCAGCTCAGCGGTAAAACGGTGTACATCCTTGCCAACCATCAGGCCGATACTGCCGATTGCCTCACTGTGAGTTGCAATAGCAAATACCGTTTTGGGGTCATCTTGCATTACTATTGAGAGAAAGGCTTCGGCATTCGCCATTGTGTAGAGATAGGCGAAGGTATCACGCAGGTTAATCCAGATCTTGCGGTTATTGGCATACCTGGCAACAGATTCCACATCGTCTCTCTGCCAATCCCTGATCATATATTTACCGGATAAGAATTCTATTCTCAATTAGACCCCTATTATGAGCTGCCTGAAATCAGTCTCAACCCCGCATCAATAGCAGCTTTCTTGGTTTTATAACCGCCTATACTAAGGGACCTCTCCATAAGCTCATTATCTATAACAACATTCGTTCTTATACCAAAACCTCTTACGCATTAATTATACACATAATAATGGAAAAGAAAAATCATACATTGACCGCGGTTCTATCATGCCGATCTTCAGTATCTGTTTGTGAGGAACTGATTTAATTAAATATCTCGGTATAACGATAACAGCAACCCTTGCTTGACCCCTGATTAACAGAATGGTAATTTTATTATCAGAGGATTGCTATGATAACTCCTGTAACCCGAAAAGCAAAGCTTACCTATAACGACTATCTCAAAACACCGGATGATAAAAGGTACGAGCTTATCGAAGGAGAATTAATAATGACACCCTCTCCTGTAACCTACCATCAATGGGTATCAAAGAATATTGAATATGAACTGGAAAGATTCGTCAGGGAGAAAATAACAGGAAGAGTATTCGACGCCCCATATGATGTCTGCCTTGATAATGAGAATGTCCTTCAGCCGGATATTCTCTATATTTCCAGGGAAAGATTTAATATAATCGGTGAAAAAAACGTTCAGGGGGCTCCGGACCTGGTAGTGGAAATACTCTCAGAGTCAACGGCATATAATGATCTTATAAAGAAGAAAAAGCTCTATGCCAGGCATGGAGTAAAAGAATACTGGATTGTCGATCCCGGGGAAAAGAGCATTGAAGTATATTCACTGGTTGGCAAAGAGTATGTCATTTCTTCCAGCTTTTCAATAAACGATAATCTTGAATCACCCCTCCTAACCGGATTAAATATTGAACTCGCATCAGTTTTTTCTTATTAATGAACCTTCAAGAGGCTTTCTCATTAACTAAAAATAGAGGGTTTTTAAATCAGCTGCATGCTTTCCTTTTCAATTGGCAGACCTCCTTGCTCTATTCTATTCAGAAATCCCTTCACAAGAAAAGCTATTATTGAATATGAATAGTAAAAATCCTGTATTTCCAAATTTTACACCCACTGAAGTCAAACCCTTGTAAATCTTGCGGTATCCTTTATACTCATCCTAGAGGAAAAGTCCCAGCAATGCAGATGCGGAGGTAAACCATATGAAATATTCAGCAACAATATTTGCCATCTTCCTGATTTTCAGTTCCTGCGCCACAACCCCGAAGATAGAGGAAGATACCAGGGCTGTCCTTCCTGAGACAGAGTACACCCGGGCCAATAAGCTGAAGGCACAGGTAGACAAATACACCCTGGCAGATTATGCACCGGATGAATACCGCCAGGCCGAACAGAAGCTGAAAGAAGGAAAGGCGACATATAAAACAGACAACGCCAGTTCGAAAAAAGCCCTGGATGAAGCAATTGCCGGCTATGAAGCGGTAATGGCAAAAGGTTTTCCGCTGCTTACAGAAAAAAAACAGGAAGACACAGAAGCGATAGTGAAGCAGGCCGAGGGTATCAAAGCCCAGGCAGCTAT
>VRUG01000228.1 GCA_019456255.1 Planctomycetota bacterium
GTAAGCAACAAGGAAACGAGCAGAAGACGGATATTGAGCGAACATGCAATAGGTGGCGTCAAGAGATACGGAATTGTTTCAGACGTCTGTAGAAATCATAGGAGAGGTCTTGATGATGAGGTCATGATGGTTGCCTGCGGACTCTGGAACTACTACCTCAAAACCGCATAACCTCAACCAGCAAGGAGAAAAAATCAGATTTGTGCGGCAATCCACGAGGAATTATGCAACAAGTCTAATATATAGTCGATATTTCGCATGAAAGGTTAATGTAGATACAACGCGAACAAAATGGAATTTATAATTTCTTTTATGGCAAAGAATTAATTTTTGGAAGTGTCAAACCTGGGATCAAGAAGGGAGAGAATAGTGTTTTAGGGTAAGGATATGCCTGACATAATTTTTTGTCATGCATAGAGATACACAACTGCATCTTTCTAACTAGGAAAGTCGGGCTAGGTGTCTTCATCCCCGCGGGGGGGGGTACTGCGATGGGTTCATTAATAGGAAAAAACAGATGCAAGTTCAATCTTAAGACCGGAAAGGAGGGGTGATACAAGATTATCATTAATTGAAAAGCTGGAAGAAATTACGAACTCTTTACCAACCAGTGAATATATTTCAATGCTCTTTTCCCCGGGATCGACAATCCAGTATTCTCTTACTCCATGCTTTGCATAGAGCTTTTTCTTCTTTATAAGATCATTATATGCCGTTGACTCTGAGAGTATTTCCACTACCAGGTCCGGAGCCCCCCGAACGTTTTTTTCACCGATTATACTAAACCTTTCTTTGGAAATAAAAAGAATATCCGGCTGAAGAACATTCTCATTATCAAGGCAGACATCATAGGGGGCGTAGAATATTTTTCCTGTTTTTTTCTCCCTGACGAATCTTTCCAATTCATACTCAATATTCTTTGAGACCCATTGATGATATGTTGCAGGAGACGGTGTCATTATCAATTCTCCTTCGATCAGCTCGTATCTTTGGTCATCCGGTGTTTTAAGATAATCGTTATAGGTAAGCTTCGGCTTTTGAGCAACGGGAGTTATCATATTAATCCTCTTGATAGTAAAATTATCATTGCGCCTATCAGGAGTCAAGTATAGGTTCTTAACTCATGAACTCAGTATCCCGCTAGTGGCTGGATTTTAACGCCGAGCAGGCGGAAAGTAACGCTTGTGGAGATATGAGCAGTCGTTGGACGCTCAACCCAAGAATCTCCTTGCTTTAGCCGGGAGAGTGTCAAGGGACCGCCTGGATCCCCAGTACTGACGCATCAGTGCTTTCAATAGGACCGAGAGGAGTGTGTGTGGGGCGAGGGGGAAGGGTTTTACCGACGGTGCAGGTTGGATCAAGCGCCCGGCGGGCCTAATCGAGGTCCGCCGGGTGGGAAAGAATGAGTTGCGCCACCGGCAGGGCGCACGGGTTCCGTAAGAGTACTTTACTCAAATTTGCCTGAAGGGAAATTACACTAAGCGGAGCTGGAATGGCTAGCGAAGACGCCTCTGCACCTCCGGGCCCTCCAGCCACCGGCCGCTCAAGGTCTGCCACACAAACCGGATGAAGCCCTGTAGCCCTTTCTCTTTGACGATCTTGATAAGTTTGGAGGAAAAGGCCGCCGGCACGTTCAGCAGGTGGCCGATGCGCATGAGGTAGTGGTAGCCCATCATGGCGTTCCAGTTGTAGGAGAAAAAGTGCTCGTAATGGTGTAGAAGCCCGCACTAATTAACCCTTTATTCCCTCACTATTTTTTTGATTTTAAAGGCAATAAAAGGAAAACTTCCCGCACTTTATTACTTTTTTCTCCTTCCCGAATTGTTTTAGCAGCATTCAAGCGGGAAAAGAATCCAACTTGAATGCTGAAAGTCCGGTCCATCTTAGACCTTTGATGTACAGGGCAA
>VRUG01000229.1 GCA_019456255.1 Planctomycetota bacterium
ATCGACGCTGGAGTGACGCTTCCGCAGTTCCTTCACCGTGCGCAGGACACCCTCGGAATGGCCGTGGGCGGTGTCAACAAAAATGGCGTCCACCCCGGCAGCCACCAGGGCGGCGGCGCGGTCGAACGTATCGGCCCCCGTCCCCACGGCGGCACCCACCCGCAGCCGCCCGTGGCCATCCAGGCAGGCGTTGGGGTGCATCTCCTTCTTGAGGATGTCTTTCACCGTAATGAGGCCACAGAGGAAGCCGTCGTCATCCACAACCAGCAGCTTCTCGATGCGGTGCTGCTGCAGGACGGCCTTGGCATCTTCCAGGGTGGTGCCGCGAGGCACGGTCACCAGGTTCTCGCTGGTCATACGGGCCGAGATGGGCTGGGAGAGGTCCTTCTCGAAGCGGATATCCCGGTTGGTTAGGATGCCCACCAGGCGTCCACCTTCTGGTGGATCGTCCACGATGGGTACGCCGGAAATCTGGTACCGCCGCATGACCTGAAGGGCCTCTCCGATGGTCTTGTCAGGGGGCAGGGTTATCGGGTCAAGGATCATGGCGCTTTCCGAGCGCTTCACCCGGTCTACCTCGGCAGCCTGTGTCTCTGCTGACAGGTTGCGGTGCAGGACCCCCAACCCGCCGTGCCGGGCCAGGGCAATAGCCATGTTCCCCTCAGTGACCGTATCCATTGCGGCGCTGATAAAGGGAATGTTCAAACGAATATTCCTGGTGAACCGGGTTGAGATGTCCACGTCCCTGGGCAGCACCTTGGAGTAAGCCGGCACCAGGAGTACATCATCAAAGGTGAGACCTTCGCGTAATTCTTCAGCCACCTGGATCTTCTCCTTTTGTTAATATGTTTAGTTGTTTAACTGTTTAGTTGTTTAATTGTTGGTAATTGCTAAGGAATTCGGACCAAATAATGCTTAATAGCGTTGATTTCAGTGTTCTGTAACATCTTAAGTATCAATGGATAAAGATTCTCTTCCCGGTGGTTAAACCGATATGAAATTTCACCCAGAATAATATGAAGCAACTTTTTGGGCACGCCCCGCAACGGATACAGCCAATGCTTGGCGTAACTCCAGAAGCCTTCAATGCCGTTGATATGATCCCGCCCCATGGGAACACCCCCACTCTTGCGAACCACCACATGGTTGCCTCGCAGGGCCAACGAGGCATAGGCATGCCAGTCATCCGTGAAGTACAGGCTACCTGGCTTGGTATTGATCCGTACCAACTGCATCACTTCTTCACGGTTTCGCCGAGGTATCGGGAAGACCTTCACTTGGCCATTCCGTTTCAAAATTCCAAACACGATCACTTTGCCAGCAGCTCCCCAGCCACGCTTGCCCTTACGACGGCCGCCGAACATCGTTTCATCCAATTCCAGGTCGCCATCAAAGGATTCCATGCACTCTTGATCCAAGGCCATGACCACCCGGCAGCAACGGTAGAACCGGTCCAAAACCGGGCGGCTGGCAAGTTCATGAAAACGGAGCCGATACACCGGAACGCCCAAGCAGAAATAATCCAAGATCTGACGCTTGACGGCCTCATCGATTCGGAAACTATGCCAGATGGTTCTAATCGTGTACCGGTGACCACACCGGCGACATTTGCGACGGCCATCAGATAAATGCCAACTCCAATGAAAACCACATTCAGGACAAGATCGTTTCACCAACCAAACTTACCTTTCCAGGTCCGTTTTGGTTAGCAATTACCTAATTGTTTAAGAGTAAAGTCCCAAAAGAGCCACTAAATGTTGACTCCTTCTAGTTGTTTAAGTAATTGTATCTTCTGCAATTCAATACTATCGTTACGATGGTTATAACGCCACACATATTCAGCCAGGTAAAGAGGAAGTCTTTCTCTCCGGATTCC
>VRUG01000230.1 GCA_019456255.1 Planctomycetota bacterium
GCTACTATGCCACCTGCACAGCCTATAACGGATCTGATATATTGCCAAAGTTGATTGAAACGGATGATTTTAAAAAATTCCGTATAACCCTGCTAAAGGGAAGCTGTGCCAAGAACAAGGGTATGGCCCTGTTTCCGGAAAAAGTTAATGGACGATACGCCATGATTTCAAGGCATGACAATGAAAACCTGTTCATTGTTCATTCCGATGACATTTACACCTGGGAGAACCCGAAACTTCTCGTTACCCCAAAGGAGACCTGGGAGCTCACCCAGATCGGTAACTGCGGCTCACCCATTAAAACGGATCATGGATGGCTTCTTCTTACCCATGGTGTGGGCGCGGTAAGGAGATACTGCATGGGAGCAATTTTGCTCGATTTAGTGAATCCTTCCAGAGTCATCGGCACATTACGGACACCTTTAATCTGTCCCGAGGAAGGTGGAAGAAATGGGTATGTTCCGAATGTTATATATTCTTGCGGCGCTCTTATTCATCAAGACAGACTGATTATTCCTTATGCTGTTTCAGATACAAGCTCAAAGATTTTCGCAGTAAACCACGACGAATTGATTGGAAGCATGGACAGGGTGTAGAGCAGGCGAGGCTATCCGCATTCTAAAGTGAAGAAGTGAATGGGGATATTGCTATCAGCGGGTGCGGCACAGGGCTTTGTAATGGCCGGCCAAAGGGCAGATTAAGCATGAATATTTGATGAAGCCGGTTCGGGCCGGCAGCGCCTTCCCAGCAGGATCTCATGGGACTCCAGGTAAGGTCTTATCGCGCCTGGTTGCCGTTCTTTATTTATCAGCTTTTTGAATTCGCAATTTATCGTCGACTTTCACCTTAGGTCGCGCTATTATATCTCACTTTCCGCAAGTCGAAAACAGGTTTTTTCCGAATTATGGTTTTTCTAAATGCCTATGTTGTATGGATTTATTTTGATCCATTAAATCATGATTTTCAATTTTTGTCATAAATAATCCCTTAGCAGTCGACTTTTTTTGATGATTTCTTTTTCATAAGCATCAAACATTTGCTTGAAGCTAATATCCAGCCTTTGAAGCTCTCTACGTTTCTTTCGGAACTCTCGGTAATTTCTTGTTACCTCTATTATCCAATCAATATCTTTCTCTGGAATTGCCTTTGACTTAGAATGACCATTTTCTGACCAAGTGATCCGTTTGAGCAGATGGCCGGCGGCATCAGGCTTACAGCACCAGCAGTTTTCCTTTCCACATTTCCGATATACCTCCTTGAATGCTCCAGGAATCATTAGACTATAAGCAAGTAGTTCTCTAAAAAGGAGGCTTCTTTTTTTTTCTAGTTTTTTTATCTGTTCAGGACTTGACATCTGTACCAAAATATATATAATAGAAGTACAGATGTCAAGCAATAATAAGCGCGGATTGAAAAGATTTACTGTTGGAGGAATTCCTTTAATTACTTCAATCTCAGAGCGGTTGGGCTTGAGAGAAATTCTCTCAGAATATATCGCTCCCTATGGAAATGAAACGATTCCTACCGTGGACACTCTATTGATCCTTATATGCAATATCACTATTGGCAGGCAGCCTTTGTATGAACTGGAACAATGGGTGCAACGTATCGATCCCAACTGTCATGGTTTACGAATAGAAACTATTGACTCCTTTAATGATGATCGTTTTGGAAGAGCTTTGGATAGGCTATATCTTGCCGACCGCGCTTCTTTAATGACAGAGATCGTGATGAAAATGATAAGAGTAGTGGATCTTGATCTTAGTCGGATTCACAATGATTCAACAACTGTTAAGGCATATGGCAAAATACCTGGCACGACTCGAACAGGTCTAAAACTATCGCGGGGTAAGAGCAAAGAGCATC
>VRUG01000231.1 GCA_019456255.1 Planctomycetota bacterium
AGATCGCAATATTCCCGGGCCTTAATGGTAGCGGTTCGGGGCATACTCAATAGCAGCGCAATCTCTCCAAAGAACTGCCCTGTCGTTAGGGTGGCATAGATGGTTTTTTCATCCGCCGACATCACATCCACGGCCCCTTTGCTTATAAAATACATGTCAAATCCGACCTCTGCCGCCTGGACAATATAATCGCCCGGGGTGAACACCACCGGAGTCAGGTTCATTATAATATCTTTGATCAGGTCCTCGCTCGCCTTTTCAAAGATCGGGACCTTCTCGATGATTTCCTTGTTGAGAAAGAGGGACACCGAAACCTTGAGGGGGACGGGCAGATCATGCAGAACGACAGACTCGTCGTACCCGCGTCTGCTTTCCCACAGGTAATTGTAATAGTTATTGATCTTCCTCTGCAGTGTATTGGGGATATTTCTGTACTTCAGAAAGGCGTTTATCTTGTCCAGCTTTTCCCGGTATTGGGTTTTAGCCACATCGATATTGGCAATGAGGCTGGCAATATTGCCTATTACTAAGCCGTACATGCCTGCACCAAGTAACTCTATAAAGACCACGTAGATGATCTGTATATTACCCGCCGGCGTGATATCACCATACCCAATGGTTGTAAGGGTCGTAATAGTCCAGTAAAAGGCTTCGATGTACCGTGTTATAGGATCAAGGCCCTCGGGATTTCCCGTAATAAAGATCCACCCGCAAGCGACAAGGTGTGCCGCCAGGAGGATCCAGAAAAAAAGCAATAGGAGCCGCAAGATAGCCGGGTTGATATTAGCGCCGCCGATTTTTCGCAGTGTTCTGCTCACATGCGGCAGCTTCAGAAGCGGGTTGAGCCTTAACAGGGCAAAGATGCCGCTTACCGGCGTGGAAAGCATGGTGAGCAGGAGGCCAACCGGAAGAGCTGCGGCCAGGTCGATGCCGAACCAGCTTCGTATATACTTCAGGCTTACCGCTTTTCTGTCGGTAACAGTCTTACCTCCAGCCTGAAAGGCCGTATTAAAATTGACGATAATATCTATTATAAAAACCACTGCGATGAGCCAGCTCGAAAGCGAAAACGCGGCTCGGGCAGTCAAATTGAAAACAATGGAAAGGGGTATCTCCAATGCTGCAAATACGGTAATCGCCAGGACGAAGAAGTCCCAAAAACCCTTCAATCTGTTTTCAGGATGGATCACAGTATTTATATCGATAAGAAATCGTTTTAGATCAAGCGCAGAAAGAGAATTTTTCAGCAGGCTTCCTCCTTGGAATAGGCTTTAGGTGATTAAAGTTCACCACCTTTTGGGGGAGGCCTTAATAAGTAGCAAATCACTCCAGCGGACGCTCGAAACGAGCTCCGCTGAGTTTAAACGCTATATGGCTTTAGGTAAATGAAATTAGAATCGCTTTTTTTCGGGAGAGAATAAATGGAGAAAAATGGAAGAAGGAAACAATTCGGTTACTCGCCGCCAAAGTATAATTTTTGCCTCAATCCATATTCTGACTTTCGATTTTCCAGATGTCCGGATTGCCAAAACAAGACAGGTCAACGCAAACTGCCCTTACTTATCCACGTCGAACCAAAGAATCTGATCGCACTCAACTACACTAACTGTTACTGTCGCCGTTGTGACTTGCTTATTGGCCACAAACATGAAATTGAACATCATTTAACTGAATTGTTTTTGAAAATCAATCCTGAAGTTATTGGCAATTATTATCTAGTGTTTGGCACAGTTGAGAAAATAGCTTGGCGTGGGAATATGAATCAGTCAAAACCATTTAACGAAATGCGGCAGCAGATCCATGATTTTAAAAGCTATCAAAATCTCTGCATGACAATGGCCGGTTGGTTTCCAGAAGGGCAGACCC
>VRUG01000040.1 GCA_019456255.1 Planctomycetota bacterium
TGGCTTCTTCGTTCAGGAAACCTCTAATGTTGTTCAGGTCCAGGAGAGCCTGATCGAGCTCACCGGCCTGGATATTTTCCTTCACCCTGTTATAAAGACCGATCAGTTGGCTGTCGGCGAGCTGCTCTTTCTCCCTCTGCTCGGAAATCCTCTTCAGTTCCCGGCGCGCCTGGAGCTTTTCCGATTCCAGGGCCTCTGTCTTTTCAGCCAGTTGGATCTTAAGTTCTTCTTCTCGTTTTTTGGATTCTTCCAGGACCTTCTGCCTTTCCATATTGGCAACGACGAGGTTGCTGCTGTATTCCTCCCGGAGGGCCTTCAGGTTGTTTTCGCTCCGGATTCGCTCCTCTTCCGCCTCCTTCCTGAATGTTTCCAACTGCTCGTTGTATTCGGCGGATTTTTCCGATTCAAATTGAGCCATGATCCTGCCGATTTCCTCTTCGGAGACGCCCCGCTCTCTGAGCCTGGCTCTCTCCACCTCCAACTCGGAGTCAAGGATCTCCAGCAGTTGCAGCTCCCGCTCCTGAATTCTGGCCTCCATATTGGTCTGCAGGTCTTCCCTTTCCCGGTCTATCGCTTGCAGGCGGGTCTGTATCAGTGATATTTCCCGGTTCTTTTCCAGCAGCTTAGCCTCTGACTCCTTCTTAAGTTCTTCAATCAGCATGCCTTCCGCCGAGGTGATGGCAGTGCTTTCCTTCATTAAAGAGGTTTCTCCCCGCTGAAATAAGAGATAGAAAGTGAAAATTCCTGCCGCCAGGATGATTATGGAAAAGAGATTGACCATAATCGGGAAAAGAGTGCCCTTTTTTATGGCCTTAATGGTGAAGATTTCCGGGGTAACGGCGATCCTGCTCTCGGTGGCGACTTTTTCTATTTCGGCCAGGATATCCTTCTGGTCTTCCCTGGATATTCCGGCTTCTGGTTCGAAGGCAAACTCATCATCAACGGTTCGCAGGGAGAGGGCTTTTCGATACAAACCTTTCAATTCTGGATGTCCCCGGTCTTGATTATCATTATATAAAAAAACGAAAAAAACCGCTACTGGGTTCTCTGAACCTACTATCGACCTCGGTGTTTTTAATCCTTAATATAAAACCCACACCCCTGGGGGAACTTGCAGCTAATGCAATTTTGAAGTATTTAGTCTAATATACAAGGTGATGTCATGATCGATCTCAAAGATCAGTGCATGGATCTTACTGATATCCGAGCCAACGCCAATCCGCCAATCCAGCACCTTGATTTTTTACCTTTCTTGAATTATAACTTTTCTTATCAATCTGCTGTACCGACTCGAGGGGGGCGGATAGAACGTATAACGCAAGACAGATTTCTTGGTAATGTTGAATAGAAAATCGGCTTGTCATTTTTAGGAAGGTTCATTTAGGGATTGACAAAACGCACAAAAGAAGTCATATTTACTAATATCAGACAAAATGACAACATACAATTAATTACTATGGAATTGAAATGGAAAGGAGGGTATATGTGTTTTAGATAAGTCGTGAAAAAGGGTAAATGGTCACATTCGGGATGTGTCGGCAATTTGCAGGTCGACACATTGGAAGTAAGTATTACAGGAGGTTATTGATGATGATTAGTTGGAAAAAGAGTGTTGTTTGTGCGGTCGCAGTGGCAGCTATGGCATTGTTTGCGCTTCCCGTCTTTGCCGGTGGAAAACAGGAGGCGCCCGCTGCGGCGGAGCTCAAACCCTGGGAACAGATTGAATGGAACAAGCCAAAATCCTGGCCGGAGAGACTACTGGCAGACAAATATATACTCCCAGAAGGATGGAAACAGGCCGTAGAAGGCGTGAAAGAGTTTTCCTTTTACAACATCGGTGGGATTGAAACGGACATCGCAACCAAGATGAACATGATGCGATTCGAAGAACTTACCGGAATAAAAATAAACGCGATCCCGCTGGCGCCGCGATTCACTCTGCCGAAGACCCTCTCCACATTGGTAGCAAAGGACAAGGCAATTCATGGTATCGGAATGAACAATCCGAGCTACAATTTCACTCCAATTGCGGTGTATCTGCAGGATGTGGACCATATGTGGCCGGAGGAAGTCACGGCTCTGTACAATGAGAATCTCATAAATTATCTGGCCTGGGACGGGCACTGGTACGCCATGCCGGTTGCTGCGGTCGGACACCTGAACTTCTACCGGAAGAGTTGGTTTGAGCAGGCAGGCGTCGAAGTGCCTACCTCAATGCTCGAGTTCGCTGAAGCGGTCAAAAAAGTGAACCAGTGGGCTCAGGAAAACTTGGGTCCCGATCATTATGGGATCGTGTTTTCTGTACCCAGCACCGAGCTGTTCACGCGTTACCGTGAATTGATGTACGCCCAGAACAAGCAAGTTATCGGGCCAGACGGAAGACTGGATTTCTATAGCAAAGAAGCTCAAAATGCATTCAATTGGTTGGTGGACATGTTCCGTCAGGGTTTTATCACCGAGGACGCACTCAACTTTGGCTGGATGGATGCCGCCAATTTTTTTGGAGTAGGCAAAGCAGGCGCAATCACCGACGCCCCAGCCATGTTCTATGGTTTCTTTCAGTCACAATACCCAGAGGTCGGCCAGGACATGGGGGCGCTGACAAACCTGAAATGGAGCGAAGACGATCCGGATGAATGGAACGGACGTTCCCTGATCGGGGCAAATTCCATTGGGTTGCCGAAGTATATTGACAACAACCACAAAACCGCCGTAATGCTCTGGTTCGATTATCTGCGCAGCTTGGAAGGCCAGCGCAACGAGGCCATCGTCGAAGGGAATGCCAGTTTTCTCCTGCACCTGTGGGAGACTCTCGATGCGCAGTTCAACATGGTCGATTGGAACCTGGCCGACGCGGCGGCCAAGGAGCTGGGAATCAACCCGCCGGTACGCAGGACAAAAGCCGGCCCGATGATCACGGGCAACGCGATTCAGTCCGAAAAGTCACTACTCGAGGTATTTCGACCGTACTTCCCTGAGGTGCAAGATAAGTTCAACGAGGAGTTTGCTAACGTGGCCACAGGAAAAGCCAGCACCGAAGAAGCACTACAACGGGTTCAGGAGATTGCGGACACCTTCAGGTAGCAAACTCGCTAGGCGCGGTAAGCCTTTTGCAAGGCGAGATCGTGCCACTATTCCCTGCTTGCCCAGACATTGTTCCGGGCAAGCAGCTTAATAGAGTGAATCTCCATGAGTAATGGATTAGGCGATGAGTCAATCTGAAAGAATGAACAAATATAAGTTGAGCGACAGCGGATTCGGTATCCTGTGCACCGTACCGGGCTTGGCTGTACTGCTGGCCCTGGTCGCATACCCAATCGGCTACAATCTGGTTCTGAGCTTCATGAGCTACAAACGGCTCGTATTTGGGGGGTTTGTCGGTTTTCAGAACTACGGATGGTTCTTTCGCTCAAAAGATTTCTATTTGAGCTGGCGGATTTCCGCGCTGTACAGTCTGGGCAGCGCCGGATTGGCTTTTCTCGTCGGTATGATCCTGGCCCAGGCGCTGACAGCGGTGAGAAGGGGGCGGGCGTTCTTTCGGACTTTGGTTGTCCTTTCCTGGGCGATTCCCCCGGTGCTGTCCGGGCTCATCTGGAAGTGGATCCTGAACAAAGATATGGGTCTAATGAACTATGTTCTCTCAGTCTTTTCACTGATCGACAGCAACGTTGCCTTTCTGGTTAACACAAATCTCGCGCTGCTTTCCGGCATAGTGGCTACCGCCTATGTATACGTGCCGTTCATGACCGTGTTCATCAATGCCGGGCTAGAGACCATACCCCCCGAATTCTACGAGGTGGCCGAAATGGAGGGGGCTGACGAGTTCCACAAATTTACTTTTATTACTGTTCCTTTGAACATAAAGCAGATGCTCTTCTCCTTTCTCGTCGTGTGGATGTTCACCTTCAGGACACCCGACGTATTCTTCGCGCTTACCGGAGGAGGCCCAGGGAAGGCTACCTATCATGCCGGTCTGTTCTTGGTGAATCTTATATACCGTTATATCGATTTCGGAAAGGCGGCAGTTGTCAGCATCATGCTCACTGTTTCGGTTGGACTTGTGGTGACACCTCTTGCCTTCTACATCTTCAGGAGGGCCGATTAATGAAAAGATCTGGAAACGTTCTCAAAACAATCCGTGGAGCTCTGAATGCAGCTATTGCTTGGAAGCGAACACCGGCTATCGTGCTGATTGTTTTTTGCGCCTTCCTGTTCATGCCCTTGTATTGGACGCTGGTCACGTCTTTGAAAACTACGAAGGAGATATTTTCCTGGCCACCTACTTTATTCCCAAAAAGCCTGACACTTGGACACTACGTCAAGGCTCTTATTCACTCACCGATATTCGGGAATATTCTGAACTCCATCTTCTACTCATTAACTGCCACAGTCATCGTGGTGACGGTAGCTGCCCTTACTACGTACGGCTTCTCTGTGTACCAGTACAGGGGAAGTACGAAAGTCGCCTTAGTGTTTCTGGGTACACGGATAATTCCACCCCAATCACTATTTGTGCCCTTCGTGGTTCTTTTCTCCAAACTCGGGCTGATCAACACTAGGCCGGCGGTGATCATATTCCAGTTTGTGCTTGTGTATCCACTGTCGATCTGGCTGCTCAAGGGGATCTTTGATAAATTTCCCCGCGAGCTGGTAGACGCAGCTCGGATTGACGGGGCCTCCAGGATTTTTACGCTCTTAAAAGTGGTACTGCCAATTGTGGCGCCAGGAATCGGCGCTGTGGCTATCATCGCGTTTCTCTGGACATGGAACGCCTTCATGTTTCCGTTTCTCATACTCAACTCTCCACAGCTGAAACCCATTACCGTAGGCATCTTTCACTTCGTAAGCGATCGCGGTATCGAATGGGGGCCGATGGCTGCCAGCTCTGTGCTCGCGATAATTCCTGGCGTGGTTTTCTTCATATTTGCTCAGAGGAGTATTGTCTCCGGTCTGACCCTGGGCGCTGTTAAGTCCTAGGCTGCTTCTGATGTCTTATATCTGATTCGTACGGAAGGAATATTAGCTGTGACTGAACGGGAAAGAGTTGTAAAGGCAATATCGTTTGATTCTCCTGATCGTACACCCCGCGACCTATGGTGGTTGCCGACGGTTGAGCTGGAGCAGCAGAGTGAGCTGAAAGGTGTGCTTAGCCGATATCCGAGAGATATTGTAGTGGCCGCAGCAAAGCCTGGCAGGAGCAAGAAACAGAGAGAATCTTCTTTGCCGCCCCGATTCAACTACGGGAATGACATACCCAGAGTGGGAAGGTATATCGACGAATGGGGGTGCATCCGACATGTGCTGGAAGACGGAGTTACCGGTGAGGTGAAGGAACCGCCTTTGGCAGATTGGGAAGCCCTGGACGACTTAGAACCACCGTGGGAATTTCTGGAATCGACGAACTTTGAGCCGGTAAAAGAACAACGGGAAAATTCCACGAAATTCATTCTGTCGGGAGTATGCGCCCGGCCTTTCGAGAGAATGCAGTTTTTGCGTGGTACGGAAAACCTCCTGCAAGATCTGGTATTGAATAAACAGTTGGTTATGAAATTACGCGACATGGTGCACGAGTACAACCTAGAGCATATTCGCAGATGGCTGGCGACAGATGTGGACGCTCTTTGGCTTATGGACGATTGGGGTGCACAGAACAATCTGCTGATATCCCCAGATATGTGGACAAAAATATTTAAGCCGTTGTACCGCGAATACTGTGAGATGATTCACGCAGCAGGGAAATTTGTGTTTCTTCATTCCGACGGGTGGATCGAAATCCTCTACGATGAGTTTGTTGATGTCGGTGTTGATGCGATTAATTCACAGCTCTTCTGTATGAATATTGAGCGAATTGGTGAGCTACATCAAGGCAAGATTACCTTCTGGGGAGAGCTCGACAGGCAGTGGTTGTTGCCCTCGGGTACGCCGGAAGAAATACGACAAGCGGTCAGACGTGTACGACGAGCTTTGGACGACGGCAGCGGAGGAGTAATCGCCCACTGTTCTTGGGGAAAGAACGACCCGAAAGAAAATATCCTTGCAGCATTCGAAGAATGGGAAAAACCGCAGTGAAAAACGGACGACAAACCCACCCGAATATCATTTTCATATTGTCTAATCAGTTGAGAGCGGACGAGTGTAGCTGCTACGGTGCAGAGAACATCTCTACACCCCACATCGACCGGCTGGCTGAAAATGGGGTGACCTTCACCAATGCCGTAGCAACCTGTCCTCTCTGTACCCCGTACAGGGGTATGCTGATGTCCAGCCGGTATCCCACCCATACCGGCATTGTAGCCAACTTCGTCGATGTAACCTCGGAGCAGAATCCGAACTGCCTTGTTGAGATCTTTTCACAGCACGGTTATGACACTGGGTACATCGGGAAATGGCATCTTTCAGCAGGACGGTTCGGTTGCGATAGTCCCTATTTCAGGCATGCGGAATACGTACCCCCAGGACCATCCCGACTCGGTTTCAACTACTGGGCGGCATACAATTTTCACTTGGACTTCAATGATTACTGGTACTACGAAGACGATCTGGAACGACGCTATTCGAATCGCTACGAAACAGACACCCAGTTTGATCAAGCCATAAAGTTCATCAAAAAGCGGCAATCCGGAGATCGGCCGTCTTTCCTTTTTGTATCCCCGCATCCACACCATCCACTTTACAGACCGGCAAAGGCACCCCCCGGATACATGGAAAAGGTACCGGAGAAGCTCAAGTGGAGGCGCAATGTCTCCTCAGAAAATCCGAGAACCACGGAGGAGATGCGTATCTATCTGGCTATGGAGAACATTGATGACAATGTTGACCGACTCATAGCGTTTCTTGAAAAGTCGAGTCTGATTCAAAACACGATTGTGATATTCAATTCGGATCATGGAGAAATGCACGGCAGCCACGGCCGGATCAATAAATTGGTTCCGTATCGGGAAACGATAATGGTCCCGCTGATATTTTATGGTCCTGGACGTATTTCTGAGGGTGTTCGCATCGAAGAGATCTACACGCCCCTTGACCATCTGCCGACTCTCTCTGGACTGGCCGGAATTCCCGCTCCCGACAACGTTGAAGGGATCGATCTGAGCGATTTACTTTTTGGTAAAGGAAGAACCGACCGTGAAGAGGCACTGTTGATGAACTACACATCGCACTGGAATCGCTTCACTAGCCAGACACCGGAAGAGGCACGTCGTCTGGGATTCCGTTGTTGGCTTTAGAGGAAATGCGTGGCCGGCTGGATGATTTGCTTGAAGAGGCGTATTATGAGTTTCCGCCGGGCACCGAATATCAGTCATGGTACGATACAAAGCGGCGACTGATGCGCACAGCCATTGGACCTGCACCTGGGCAGCGTTGAGAAGACCCAGCAGAGGGTATTCATCATGTTGCATTACCTTGAATAGCTAGAACAGGTTATCGATGTGGTTATGAATGATGACAATAAATTCCTGGTTTGCAGTTCTTTAGGCAAAATTATTAGACTGGAGGTAAAATCCTATGTTTGACAAAAACCGCTATGGGCGAATCTTGGTACCGATGGTTACTCCTTTCAAGGATACAGATCAAAGTGTTGATTATGATGCTGCCGTCCAAATTGCAGAGAAGCTGATCGATGATAATAAGGCTGATTCGATCATATTGACGGGCACTACGGGTGAGTTCTTTTCAATGACATTCGACGAGAGAGTCAGAATGTTTGAAGTATTGAAAGATGCTGTGGGTGATAGGATACCCCTTATAGCCGGCACAGGTAGTGTGGCGACAAGAGAAGTGATTGAGTTGTCGAGGCGTGCCAAAGATTTGGGATATGAGCTCGCTATGGTGGTCGTGCCTTACTATACGAAGCCCACTCAAAAAGAGCTGTACCGACACTTTGCGGACATAGCCGATTCAGTAGATATGGACTTCGTTCTCTACAATATACCAATTTTCTGCGGTGTAAGCCTTTCAGTGAACACGGTTGCTGAGCTTTCAAAAAAATCGAATATTGTGGGGATAAAAGAAGAGGCAGAGCTTGGCCCAAAGAATCTTACCGAGTACATTAATGCGACGGACGATGATTTTACATTGTACTGCGGTGATGACACCATGCTGGTGGAATCCTATGCTCAAGGCGGCGCAAAACGAGTCGGTGGTGTAATAAGCGGGGGTGCACATTTGATCGGGGACAGGATTCGGCAGCTGATCCAAACGTTTTTGAACGGCCAAGTGGAGCAGGCAGCCGAGTTACAACAGTCATATCTTCCGTTATACAGGATTTTAGGATCGAATGGGAGATTGAATCCGGTGGGCCTTCTCAAGGAAGCGATGAAGATGATTGGCTATAATGCTGGTGTGCCAAGGCAACCGCTACTGCCTGGTACCACCGAAGAAAAGAAGGAAGTAGGGAAAGTTCTGAAATTCTTGAACATTCTAGACTAGGGGATATAGAGGAAGCGGTAATGTCACAACAGAGTGAGGCGTTAAAGAAAAAAATGAAAGGCATTTTTCATCTGGTGGTAACCCACTTCGATGAAAAGGGAAATGTAGATGAAGCAGCCATCAGGAAAGCGGTACGGTATTCGACCGGCGCGTTTCAAGGAGAAGATGCGGTTTTTGTTACAACCGGAAGTACAGCGGAGTTCTATGCTTTAACCGATGAAGAATGTTTGAACATTATAAATATCGTTGTCGACGAGGTGAATGGAGAGTTCCCTGTATTAGCAGGAACCGCCAGGGGGGGAACAAAATGGACGATCGAACTGAGCAGGGCTGCACAGGATGCGGGTGCTGACGGTGTTCTGATCGTAAATCCATACTATCAGCTCGCTACCCACGACGGATTGTATAGGCACTTCGAACAGACAGCATCCAGTATTGATATTGGGATCATGATCTACAACAATCCAGTACACAGCAAGTTATGGATTCCGCCACCACTGATGGCGAAACTTTCTAAGATTGACAACATAGTAGCGGTAAAAGAGAACACCGAAAGTGCTGCAAAGTTCTACTGGATGCAAAGAGCGGTCGATCCTGAAGACCTGGTTATCATCTGTGGCATCGGTCATATAATGTATCCGTTTGAGGCACTGTTCGATTGTCCCGGATTCTTTACCGAGTTTGGGAATTTTGCTCCCCAGATAGCGATTGCCATCTACCGAGCTTTCTGTAACCGTGATCACACGCAGTTGAAAGAGCTCACCGACAGGATTGCACCGTATTTTGACTTGAAGGTGAAGCTTGGTGCGAGAAGGGGTGAACTGCCCACAGTTCTTTCGCCCTATATATGCTCAAGTGGGGTGTCTGTGTACCAAAGCATTCTCAAGCAGTCGATGGAAATCGTTGGGTTACCTGGGGGCAGAGTTCGCGAACCGGTTGAGAACATAAGCAAGCAGGAAAAGGAAGAACTTAGAGAAGTTTTGCATAATATAGGTGTATGTTAGCCTGGTTTTAGACAATTGCTGAGCACATGGATAAGGTCATAACGAGCAATACAAGCCGTGCGGAAGTCAGCGCATATACTGAAATCCAGGGTTCTCTCCAGGTTTCACCATCGCGGTACCTCAACAAATCCGGAGTTTTGAAAGAAAGCGGACAATATGTGAAATCTTTCGGGACCAGAACCCTTATCAGCGGCGGAATACGGGCGCTACAAGCCCTGGAGGATAAATTGACGCATTCGCTTCAACAGCATGCTGTTTCTTACGAAGCTCACACGTTTGTCGGCGAATGCTGTGAAGAGAACATTAAGCTCATCGCCAGGAAATCCCGCGAGTACAAAGCAGATGTTCTGATCGGCGTGGGCGGTGGAAAAGCCCTCGACGCGGCCAAGGCCGCTGCCAACAAATGCGCATTGCCGATAATCTGCATTCCCACCATAGCGAGCACGTGTTCGGCTGCAAGCCCGGCGAGTGTTCTCTATGATTCTAAGGGAGGTTTCTTGAAAAGTCTGTACTTCCCAAATACTCCGGAGCTGGTGCTCGTAGAACCATCGGTTATAGCCAAAGCACCTGTAGACTATTTCACTTCTGGTATCTTGGATGCTCTGTCAAAATGGTATGAGCTGAAGCCGATTTTCTCCACGATAGAATGTCCTGACCTATCAACACGGAGTGCCATGGAACTTTCTAGACTTTTAAAGGATGTCGTTCATGAGAAAGGTGCATCGGCAGTTGAAGCGGTGCACTGCGGAGTGACGAACGCCGCACTTGTGGAAATAATTGACGTGAATATATTCTTGACGGCTTTAATTAAATGTTTGAGTCTCTTCACGTTGACGATCGGATTAGCTCATGCTATACATAACGGGCTTAGCTTCCTAAAGCAAACCCATGATAAAGCTCATGGCATAAAAGTCGGATACGGGATAGCTGTTCAAATCTGTGTCGAAGGGGCATCCGAGAAAGAGATCCTGCACGTTTTTAGACTGTTTAGACAGATAGGCTTCAATCCTTCTCTGAAAACTCTCGGGATTTCGGTAACGACTCAGAACAAAGAGAAGATCGTGGCAAATTGTATAGATGATATCGGCGTTAAGAGTATGCCGATACCCATAAGTGAGGAGATGATACTAAACGGTATTGACCGCGTGGAAGATTTTGCTTACCAAGATATTCTGTAGGTTGTTAAATGAAAGCAATTGAGAAGGTTTCGATTACAGATTTAGCGGTGAAAGAGATTGAGGGAATGTGCTTCTCTAACAAAATAGCAGTTGGAGATAAGCTTCCAACCGAAAAGGAATTATGTGACACACTGAATATAAGCCGTTCCACTGTTCGAGAAGCATTACGGGTCTTACAAGCGATGGGTATTGTTGAGATGCGCCCTGGCAAGGGGGCTTACCTCAAAACAAAAAATCGCCGTGATGATCACAGCAGTATCACCCATTGGTTCAGGGCACACAAAATCCAATTGCAGGACTTCTTGGAGATTAGGCTGGCTCTCGAACCCCTTGCAGCAAGATTGGCTGTAGAACGAGGGACTGAAGAAGAGGTAAACGAAATTGAAGAGATTTTTAGCAGCTTTGAAGAAGCACAGAAAAAACACGATGTTGTGAACCTAGCAATCAGCGATGAAGCACTACACGGTGCAATTGCGAAAGCAACTCATAATACTCTTCTTATCATAGTTAACAATAAAATCGCAGATGCCTTTGCCGAGTTTCGTACGAAATCCTTTGCGGACTCGCGCACTGCCGGTAATGCTTTGGAGCCGCATCGCTCCATCGTAAGAGCTATTTTGAGCAGGGATGCCGAGGAGGCAGAGCGGCAAATGAAGCAGCACATTGAGATCTCCCTGCAGGATGTAAATTTTATTGTGCGAGACTAAACATGTGAAATTACTCCTAACGCTCAAGCAATTTGTGATCTCTGCCCCGGATCTCGCGTAAGTTGCCTAAAGAGTGCGATATCACTATTTGATCTCCTAAGAAGATACCTCAAGGTGCAATTTGATGGATGAAAGATCGAAGGTAAGTGAAGCTAAAGATAGACCGAATATACTGATTATCCTTACAGATCAGTTACGTTACGATTGTTTGGGCGCTTATGGTAACCATGATGTACAGACACCTGTCCTTGACAGTCTGGCGACCGATGGGATTATGTATAGGAATTGCTTCTGTACGTTTCCCGTGTGCACGCCATCTCGATACTCGTTGCTGACTGGTCTCTACGGGCATCAACATCTGGGCGTAAACAATCACGGCACGATTCCTTCCGGGATTGATACGTTTCCGCGAATTGCCCAGAATTCGGGATATACAACAAAAGCAGTAGGCAAGATGCACTTCACACCGACGTATTTGGACGTTGGTTTCGAGCATATGATTCTTGCTGAACAGGATGGACCGGGTAGATACGACGATGACTACCACCGGTACTTACAAAAGAAAGGTCTTGTAGACCGAATTGATCTTATAGATCAGGTAAACGAATACCGCAATAAAGCACCGGAAGAATATTGGCGGAGTTTCGGTGCAATTGAATCAAATCTCAAGGAAGAACACTATTCAACAACGTGGATTGCTGACCGCGCGGTTGAAGCAATCGATGAATGGGATGGTGGTGCAAATCTGCTTATGGTTGGATTTATTAAACCGCATCATCCTTTTGATCCTCCGGCACCGTGGAGTCAAATGTATAATCCCGAGAAACTGTCTCTACTCCCGGGTTGGACCGAGAGTTGTCTGCCAAGTGATCTGGCAAGGAAAAAGGGCTACTTTTCAAATGAAGAGCTCACCGAAGCAAAGCTGAAAAAGTTAATGGCCTACTACTATGCAAGCATTTCTCAGATCGACCATCACGTAGGGCGAATGATCCACCTATTAAATAAAAAGGGCCTTTATGATGACACTCTTATCGTATTTACCAGCGACCACGGTGAATATATGGGCTATCATCATTTGTTACTGAAACAGAACTTCATGTATGAGCCTTTGGTAAGGGTGCCTTTATTAATCAAGTACTCTGGACAAGTCAAAGGAGGTACAGTTTCAGATGATTTGGTCAGCACCATCGACGTTACCCCTACAATCCTGACACAAGTAGGGCGGGAGCGAGGTGTGAAAATGAACGGTCAAGATCTATCAAAGGATAGCACCCCAAGGGATTTCATATTTGCTCAAAGCACCATTCTTGAACTGGAGGACAACCGTGAGTATATGGTTCGGTCACGAGATTACAAACTACTGCTGTGTGAGAATGATAACGATTCTAGATTCTTCGATCTGATAAATGACCCATTCGAATTGAACAACCTGTATAAGGATCTTCGATATCGGGAAGTTGTTGAAGAATATAAGCGATCCCTTACGAACTGGATTTTGTTCGAGGCAGCAGCGAAAGCCCACCTACATGAAAACGCTCTGATTATATCAGCGGATAACGTTCTCGAAGTCCAGGGCAATCACCGGCAGGAATCGGCAGAGTATTTCAGAAGACTGATGCAGGATTGATTTTGTGATTGGAATGTCCAGGTTCCATGCCGTTGATTGTCAATCGTGAAAGTAAAGGCGGCTACAAAGGTGAAGTCGTGACGCTTATTGTCCATCACAATAGAGGAGTAGCGGAGTCTGGAACAACTAGTAGAAAGGGGGAGGAAATGGAAGCGTTGCCAGTTTCATATGCCTCGAATAGTTCGGATATGCTAGAATGCACTTCACAGGAAGAGGGCTGGGATGAAGGTAGGTAGTGCCTTTTCCACCATAGTAAGGAGTTACGTTCTGTACACAACATAAAAAGATAACGTGAAAATACATAAGCTACATGTTCCATCCAAGCGATTGCTCGTATTACAATGAAAGAAACGTCTCGCTTTTAAACCTTTGGGAATCCAAATAGCTAAGGGGGAGTAAAAGATGAAAATCAGAAAGTCGATCTTAGATGGTGCTCTTATGATGGCAGCGGCTCTAATAGTAAGTTGTGCTACGAAGCCTTATATGGCCAAAGAAGATGAGGAAATCTTTGCTGCTTGGGTCAACACAAGCTATAATAGTATAGCCAGAGGCAAAGACGATAGCTATATTATGGCAGGTTATGCTCAAAAGATAATCACTAAACCGGATGGTACATATGAGCTGTATGGTAGCGTAACAGACATGGTTCATCAGTTAACATTCAAATACACGATAATAGATAAATGGACAGATTCTGATGGTAATATTTGGTACAAAATTATTGCTAAATATAAAACTGAATATATGGAGCAAACTCGTTATGGATTGGACAAGATAAGTAATTCAGGGCGTACTTGGGAATATGTTGGTTCTGCGAACGATTACCCAACCAAAATAGGCCCAAATCATCCCGAGTATCGTATCTATTACCGCCAGGAAGAATAGGTATAGTATCGGGACGGCAGTCTATCCATTTACTGGAACTGTCCGATTCGGTCTTAATCTGTTCTTTAAGGGTTTAGAATCCCGTCTAAGAGATGAACGATTATCATGAAACTTTCTATGGCATGGAATAGAATAATACGATATATTTTAGTAGGAGCAGGGGGGAAATGAGGCCGTTTGCTTTATTGACGGCTGAATGTGGAGTAAGCTTTGAAGAAGCTAAAGTAAACAAGGAGGTTACAAATGAGAGCATATGTGATTGCAGACATTAACATTACCGACCCAGTAGGTTATGGGGATTATGCAATTATCGAAAACTTGTTGGATCATCGATCAGACAATATGGCGGTAAGGTTTTAATGGTATCAGCCGCATTACCCGCTTTGATCCATCGGAGTTTACCAGCCAGGTAGGCGGCGATGTAAAGGATTTTTCTCCCAAGGATTATATGGACGGTAAAGAGTCCCGCCGGATGGACCTTTTTGCCCTATTTGCCGTGGTTTCCGCCCTGCAGGCGGTCGAGGATGCGGGTCTGAAAAACGGCGGCTACGATCCCGAGCGATTGGGAGTGATCATAGGGAACGGAATCGGCGGGATTGAGACCCTGGAAACCAATTTCAAGAAGCTCTTTGCACGGGGCCCCAAGTCTATCCATCCGCTCACGACTCCCATGATGATCGCCAATATTGCGGGCGCGAATATTGCCATCAAGCTGAATGCCCAGGGTCCCTGCCACACCGTGATCACAGCCTGCGCCTCGGCTACCGATGCCATCGGGGACGGCTACCGCTGGATCAAGCAGGATGGAGCCGATATTATAGTTGCGGGCGGCACGGAAGGCGCCTTGACGCCGATGGGCCTGGCCAGCTTCTGTGTGCTTCAGGCAGTGAGCACGAGGAGAAATAATGAGCCGGATAAGGCCTCAAGGCCTTTTGATAAGGAACGGGATGGTTTTATCCTGGCCGAGGGGGCCGGAGTCCTGGTCCTGGAGGAACTGGAACACGCCAAAAAAAGAGGGGCGCAAATTTATGCCGAGGTTGCCGGGTACGGGGTCAGTTGTGATGCCAACCATCTAACTGCGCCTCACCCTGAGG
>VRUG01000232.1 GCA_019456255.1 Planctomycetota bacterium
TTAGAGGAAATTGATACTATCCCTTATGTGAGGCACCTTTTCGAGTAGGCTCTAGATAGATACGCCACGTGAAGGTAAAACCGGATGGTCCTATCTGAATGCGCAAGTTTACATGCACTCTGCTGCTTTACAGTATTGCGTTTGTCCTTTCCCGCTTGCTGAATGGTCAAATACCCAGTCTACCCCTTGCAGCTTCCCCGTATCCTTGTCCTTCCGTGCAGTAATGACCGGATCATATCCTTCTTCCTCTGCCATGAGAAGTAAATAGTTGATGACAAACTGCATTGCAGCCGTACGAGTCTCCTGCCCTGACCATGGACTCTGGCGAAAGAAATCAGCCACAGCGCTCACATCAGGTGCATAAAAACACTCCCTGACAGAGCAGATAGCGTCTTCTTTTCTTCGTGGATAATAATTGCTTCACCTACCCGTAAAAGGTGATTGTATTGTGGCTTGGCCTCTGGCCAAGCTTGGCGGGACAGTCCGTTTCTAATTGGTGAAAATTTGTAAAGGCTGTCCCGATAGATTTGTATAAAAATCGAAGCCCTCGGTCCCACACCGTCCGACAGCACTGAGTTTACCTGCAAATTAAAGCATGTGTGTTTGCAAAAGGAAACATCCGGATGTAAAGCACCTACCTGGAGACTCTAATTTCGTTGCCGGAACTTCCCATTAATGGTAAGTTTATGTAATGAAGTTTGAGTCCCTGCTTACCCTTGTAGGAAGGGAGCCTGTATTCTATTCCAGCCTTCTGACCGACCGCTTCATCGCCCATCGCATGAAGCCCCTCTCCTATGTTAGCCTTCATTCGGCCCTGGCCTTCCATGGTATTGCAAAAGAGCCGCAGGAAGTTCAGTGTGTCACAATCAGAAAACCAGAGCTGGTTTCAAATCAAAAAGAAATTATTCTGCGGCTACAGCAACATTGATATCGGAGAAGGTCAGTGGGCTTATATGGCCGGCCCGGAAAAAGCCCTTCTCGACATGCTCTATCTTCATCCCCATTCTGATAACTGGGGTTACTGGAGAAATCTAAACCTGACAAACCTCGATCTTTTGAATGAGGATCGTCTGCGGGAGTTGGCTTTAGAAAGTGAAAGCGAGAAGCTGAGAAGAGCAGCAAGCAAAGTTTTTCTTGCAATACGAGCGGCAAAACAGAGAAAGGCGTTCAATTTAAAGTGCAGATGCCGATTTCTTTCGTGATAGTCCATAGTCGGCTGATCAGTTGCGCAAGCCATTAGCGAAGTCTGCTAAAAAGGTATGGTTTTACCTTTACCCGGAGACGGTACGCAGGATTAATCGAAGCCGTACTCCGGCACAGCGATGGTAAAACTTGCCAGACTCCAGTACCCAACAGTGAAACTTTCATTCCCATAATCCCAGAAAGGACAATCGACTGCCCGGCCACAAAATAAGTAACGGCCCCGTTGAGGAAAGTTACATAGGAAAAGAAGAAGCTAATTCTCCATTCAGATAATAAAAACGGCCAGGCAGGCAAAAACAGCACCCACAGCAACCCCGATTATGATTTCCGGCAGAGTATGTCCCCCCATCCAGGGCAGCTTAGGCTCCATTTCGACTCCGGACCTGGCTAAAAGCTTTCCGATCAGGCGGGAATGGATCTGGACGGTGCCCCGCAGTCTCAAGGAATCGTAGATGATGATAAACGAAAAGACGCAGGAAATGGCGAAGTACTCGGAGGCAAATCCATAACGGAGCCCCAGGGAAACCGTCAAAGCGGTCACAAAAGCGGAGTGGGCGCTCGGCATCCCGCCGGAAGAAAATAAATAGCCGATATATATCCGTCTCTCTCTACACGAATAATAAACGACCTTGAAGG
>VRUG01000233.1 GCA_019456255.1 Planctomycetota bacterium
AATCTATTTTAGAAGGATTTGGGGAAGTAGTTGAAGAAACAACAGTAGCAAAAATAGAAAAGAAGGAAGAGAAAAAGGAAGAGGCAATTGTTAAGATTTCAGAAGGAATCGACGCTTTTGATAGGGATGATTTTGATACTGCAAAGGAAGTTCTTGAAGAGGCAAAAGAGCTTGACCCGGTTAGCGCGGTTGCAGATTATTATCTTGCTAAGCTGGTTGTTAATACTACAAAGTTTAAGGTAATAACAGAACCATATTTTTCATACCAGAATCCTGCATTTTTGGGTATAATGAAAACAGACAGATTCCACTTAGTAAGTGGTGGAAATGGGTTTTCTAATCTCCTTTATGGAGGATTTTTTAACGAAGGTGGGGCTCCTGTTCCAGACTACACAGATAAAAGCCTGCGTGAACAGGATTTTAGAATATTCAATTTAGGATACTATTTCCCTATAGGTAAAAGCATGGGTATGGGTATCGAAGCATTTCTTTCTTTGATAACTGATGAATTAGCGGAAGAAGGAAAATTTGATGGGGCAAAATCAAGAAGATTGCCTTGGGGCGGTATCATTAGTATGGGTTTTAAGGTAAATAATTTTATATCTCTTGGACTTGGCCTTTCTGTGTATGGTCAACGTGATTTTGAGGAGCCAAGGGAGGATATATCTCCTGTTGCTTTTGGTGTAGATATTGGATTCCTTTATAAAAACAATAATGAGAGCTTTATATATGATACCCGTTTAGGCTATTCTACAGGATCAACAGATATTATCGATCCTGCTACAGTTTCTATTGAAAGGATTATTCAACACCCTCTTTTCTGGGAAAATACATTTACTTTTTCTTTTAACCAGAAGAATACATTCTTTGTTATAAAGCAATTGAATGATATTAGTTTAGATAGAATTTATTATTATGGAAGACTTTTACCTGCAATTGAGAATTATTTTGTAAATTGGTTTTCTTTAAGAATTGGAGTTGAGGGTGCAGCTATATTATTGAATGAATCCATTAATTTTGGATATGGTTTTTTAGGTGGAATAACATTAAGAGTTATTAATTGGGGACTTGATATTGATATAAATTTTACATATAGAAGAAAGCCATCACGGGTAATTGAGGGAATGATGCGGGATGATTTATTTTTAATGGTTATTTTTAATTTGAACGATGTATTTATCTCCCGTGAATAAGACTTTTTTTAGGGAAAAAATATTGCGCTTGATGATATTATGATAACCTAACCTTTTATTTACTGGTGTCAGTTGTAGCTACTTTAAACATGATATTTTCTCATAAAACTACGGGGATTAGTAATTTTAACATTCTTATATTTTTTCAGTACTAATAAATCCTTATCCCCTGTTACAATTAATTCAGCATTGACATATTCTGCTAGATGCAAAATATTGTTATCATTAGCATCACGACAAACTTCCGGTAAGTTACCTTTCGGAAGAACTTTCTTAAAAGCTTTCTCTAAAAATAAAAGAACTCTATTTATTTTATCTTTTGGTACTTTTAATTTACTCGATAATTTATTTTTAACTTCTTTAACTATCCAATTCGAAATATATAATTCATGTTTGTCTGAGCATATCTCAAGAACTCTATATGATACACCCTGAGTTATTAAAGCAGACAAGATAACATTGGTATCAATTAAAATTTTCATGAAATTTCTTTAAAAACATCTTCATCTGAAAAATAACCAGCTTTTGATCTATTTTAAAAGAATACTTGAAGAGCAGGAGTTGAGTGATAGTAAGACTTATATAACAGGATGGACGGGAAATCAAGGAAATAAGAGAAAACTCAGGAAATTGCAATCAGG
>VRUG01000234.1 GCA_019456255.1 Planctomycetota bacterium
TTCCCTTATTACCTGATCGATGTACCGCTCCCCGGTTTCAGATCCCCGCTCAATTACAGGCGACTGGTCCAACAGGGCAAGCAGTACGCTGGCAACGCCTTCGCTGAGCGCAGACAGGTTGTATCCGCCTTCCAGAACTACAGCGATCCTTCCCTTGCAGCATTCCTCGGCCACCTCTTTCATGGCCGCCGTCATGGCGCCGTAGCAATTGCTGGAAAGCCTCATTGAGGCCAGGGGATCCTCACCGTGGGCATCGAAACCGGCGGATATTAGCATCAACTGAGGCGCAAACTCCCGGGCTATGGGCTGAAAGATACTGCGGAATACGGCCATATAATCGCTATCTCCCTGACCGCCGTCTAAGGGCACATTCACGGTATATCCCTTTCCGGCTCCGTTCCCTATTTCATTGACTCCACCGGTGCCTGGATAATGAGGGTACTGGTGTACCGAAAAATACAAAACCTGCTTTGAATCATAAAAGGAATGCATGGTTCCATTTCCGTGGTGTACATCCCAGTCCAGGATTAGAACCTGATTTAAGCCGTGGCCGTGTATGGCATACTGAGCGGCTATCGCTGCATTATTGAACAGGCAGAAGCCCATGGCCCGGTCTGCTTCGGCGTGATGCCCCGGCGGGCGAACAAAGGCAAAGGCGTTGTTGAACCGATCGCTTAAAATAGCTCTAACGGCTTCTATGGTTCCGCCGGCGGCCCGGACCGCTGCCGCATAAGAATGGGAAGTAGCCCCGGTGTCCGGGTCAAGCATGGTGAAACTCCGCTCCCTGGTCTGCTCAATGCGTTTTATATATTGCCGGTCGTGAACCCAACCTAGCTCATCCTCGGTGGCATCCCGGGCCGGTATATCGCTTAGCCGGTTTTTAAAGGGAAAATCTGCCAGCATCCTGTCAATAGCCTCCAATCGCTGGGGACCCTCGGGATGGTCCGGCCCGTTGGAATGTTTCTTGAAAAGGGGATCCCTGAGAACCGCTATTTTATTCATGATTGCTCCTCATATCTGGGTAGGATTATTATAACGGCCAGGCGGGGAAAAGTCACTGTTAGAAATTGGATCGCACGTTTATCCATAGAGTTCAAGAGCTCAATACAACTCAAAACGCTCAATGCTTGTATTTTTACCCTTCGTCCCAATTCTTGAGTTTTTCTTAATATTCCCCGGTTCCGGGATTATGAGTTTTACCGTTAGACGTTCTGTATTCGCCATCTACGCGGTTTGACTACCAGCTATCAATCAGGACTTGAATTTACATGTTCGTAGTATTGAGTAAATTCGTTCCCATTGGACAGGAGTCTTGAAGAGAGTTGCATCAATCCTTCATCAAAGTTCTTGTCAAAAATTTCATCGGATACTTTCTTTCCGCCAAAAAAAGTCTTCTATTTTCATGAAAACAAAGGCTACCTGTCCACCGAGGTAATAGACGTACTCAAAATACTCACCACGGAGAGAGATGACCTTAAACCTGACCACCTTCCTGAGCTGCCCTTTATAGGGATTAGAGACCAGTTCTATTCATCAAATTAAATCAGAAGACACGCACGAAATTTCATGTAACAGAAGGCGTATTTGTGAAAGCCGTATTCTTAATTGTTGTCTATTGTAATATTTAAGGCAAACTTTTACCCCAGGTAATCCACAAGGTAGGTGTTGGTGAAAAACAGGCATCTTTCAAAATAGCCCAAAAGTAGTTAACACTTTTATCAGAATTGATTGCGGCCAGACAGAGTTCGGACTACCTGAGGTTGGAAAGGGGTGCTTTTTAGACTGATAGCTGATAATAGCCTAAGCTGGTTTT
>VRUG01000235.1 GCA_019456255.1 Planctomycetota bacterium
AAGAGATTCAGAGAGACCAGTAAGCTTTTACTGCCGTCCTAATAGATCATACTGTTTAAGAAAGAGAGGAAGCCATGAACAGAGGAATATTTGTTATATTTTCGATCCTTAGTCTTCTGGCATTTGGGCAGAGCCTTTTTGCACAATCACTGCTGGATAATCCCGATTATAAAAAAGCTATAGAACTGCAACAACTGGCCAAAGATGCCCATGCCGCCGGAGACTACGACAAAGCTTATGAATACTCAGAAGAAGCCAGGATCTATATTGCCAGGTCCAATGCTTATATTGCCCAGAAAATACTCTGGTACAAGGCAAATAGCTGGCTCAATAAAGCCCGCAGCCGGGTTGCCTATTTCAAGTCATCCGAAATCAATCCGGATTATCAGCAGGCTTATCAACAGGCGCTGGCAGGTTTAGAGGCTGCTGAAAAGAGCTTTACCGAAGATCAGTACGAAAATAGCATTGAATATTCTAAAGGAGTACTGACCCTTCTGGCAGAGGCGAAATCGGAAGCTCTCTTGCCCAAATACTATAAAGTTCGCCTTATTCCAGAAGAGCGTGATTGCCTGAACAAGATAGCCGGCTATCCATTTATCTACAATGACCGCACCAAATGGAGGATCCTATATGAGGCCAACAAGTCGAAGCTCAAGTATATCAACAACCCCCATTTGATCTTTCCCGAGCAAGTGTTCGAGATCCCCAGCATAGAGGGTGAGAAACGGAGTGGGGAATACGACCCAAAGGCAAGCTATCCCGTTTTCGGCAAATAGCGCTCCCGCCCCGCGGTTTTGTCCGGCCTCCTTTTTATATTGCAATGCGATTTAAGCGGGGCCGGAGGGGCTCGAGCTTCTAAAAAATGGTTGCTCTGCCCAGGAAACAGTTCAATGACTGATCGAGCGTGATCCGAACCGGTGAGATGCGGCAGTTGGCCGTGATCGATGCCCGGGAAAATGCTGCAGCGTAAACCGGAAACCGAGGTATTCCGGAGGCTGGTCATCTTCTTGACTATTCGCCTCAGACCAGGTTATAAAACCTATCAATCAAGCGAACGCCCGTCTGTAATGGGCTGAGTAGGGGTTATCTCCAACTAGAAAGAGTGCTGACTTCTGACGGGTCTAAAATCACAAGATCGTCTGTTACAAGACACTAATAAAGGAAACTCGAAATGTCCGATGTAGGCACGGTACCTTTAAACTTACAATGGAATTCCCCATTGCGGTACCCCTACCCCTCCCCTGCGGGCACCTTCGGCCTGCGGGGACGAAGACGCCTGCGAGCCGCCCTGCGGGGACCTTCGGTACCCTAGCGGGCATCTGCGAACTTCGGGCATCTACGAATTTCATCCACAACCTAAGTTTTATAGCCAAAGTCCAATAAAACAAGTTTGAGCGCTGGACTTTATTATATTTTTTGCGCGTTAAGCGCAAAAAATTCAAAGAAATAGCATAAATTGAGCCTGTTCAATATTAAACGTTGATTACGTCGCTCCATTTTCCTGTTTTTGAATGTTCGTAGAGGATGTCCAGGGTTGCGACTATGTCATGTTCAATGACATGAATGAGTACGTTGTCATGGCCCATGTAAGTGCTGTTGTTTTCCATGTGATAGCGGTTCTCTTTGGTCAGCCCGTAGTAACGTTCAATTCCGGTGCGTAGTATTTTGGTAGCGTCACATTGAGTGGACCTACATAGAAAAATAGTCCTAACACCCTGTTTGCAAAAACGTAGTTGTCAGTTCAATCACTAAAAAACGCCATCGTACTGATTGAAGGACCACACTTTTCTGT
>VRUG01000236.1 GCA_019456255.1 Planctomycetota bacterium
GAATACGTGATTCCCAGTGATTTACTGATCCGTTTTGCTACACTTTCATATTCAAGGACTAGAGGGACTGAGACACTCAACTGAAACAAGCCTCTATCCATCAGGCTAATTACTTTGAAAGATGCACCTCGGCGTGACCGCAGGGCTGCAATCTGTACATTTGTGTCTATAACAATACTCGGCTTCATAATGGTATTATATACGATACCATTATGAAAATCAATCTATTTCAGCAAGTATTTCTCGTTTGAGGTGTCCTAATGGTTCGATGAAAAACAGGTCATATCATCAACTTGCTATCAAATACCAACTCTCATCGAGTAGGATCAGAGAAATTGTTACGACATTTTGGGGCAGGCTTGCAATACGTCCCTCAGCTTTCAATAGATACTATACAGAGGAAAAAAAGTTAGCACGTGAATTGGCGAGAATCAGATTATATAACCCTGATATAATTGGTGATCTTCTCAAGAAGAACTACTCCCGTTTAGTTGAGGAATATAACTTTTCTACACGTGTGTACATCTGTTTTTGGAAATCGGGGATAAAAACAATAGATCAATTAGTGGAAAAATCTGAAGAAAATTTACTTCGGATCCGTAATTTGGGAAAGAAAAGTATTCGAGAGATAAAAGACATCCTTTCAGATCATGGATATTCCTTAAAAGAAGTGAAATTATTACGTTGAGTGTATTCAAAGTCGCCTAATGTTACGTATCTTTGCGAAGTCCTTTCCCGATGCAGTTGTAGATAGTCTGATTCGTCGATGCAAGAGCCAAGCACTCATTCGTGATGCATCCACATACGCAACACTTTGACTACTTTCTCTTTCTCGAGCACCTGATAAACGAGTCGATGACTCAGCACCGAATCTCGGTGTCACATTGTTCTACAGGAGTCTTGAGGCCTTTTCGTATTGAATCTGCCATACCCGGTATAGAAAGCAGATAGAGGGTTTCCTGGATTGCGTGCCAATCATCTTCGCTTACCAGGACAGCGGAACTTTCCTTCCCAGTTATGGTAATAGGCTCATGCGATTCCCCAACCTCTTTAATTAGTTTGTAAAGGTTCTTTCTGGCGTTTGTAGCATTTATAGCACCCATAGCATTCTCCGTACGATATAACGTACGTCTAAGATACCCCAATTTTGCAGCATTGGTCGTCAAGCAAGATTTCAGACACCAGTACCGGGCGAAATGTCGTATAAGGGAGAGGCACCTTTGCAAAAATCCGAGCAAGGTACCACACGGGGTACGGGTTTGCGTATTCTAATCGTGCCATGATATAGGCTAACGACATCTCAATTCATCTTAATATATTTGATCAGTTTCATCATCATCATAACTGACAATTTCAAAATTCCCAGCCTTTTTATAGGCAGATAAGAGCGTATCAATGAAATCTAGCTTCGTATCAGAAAAAGCTTTCATGGCATATATACAGACCTCCACAATTTAGCCTAAAAAAGCATTTTTTTTTGGACAGTCGATGGACCGTGGGCGATCATTTCAGCCAATACTTATGGTAAAAAGGACAGTATATCTGATGAACTGCAACTGAAGATTCTCCTCGAGAAACTGGAACATCCCTCCTGGTCGGCTCAGCAAATAGTCGATTCAGGCAAGCTTCGTTGTTCAAGACATGTGGTGAATCGAATTATCAAGCGATGGGGTCTTCAGGATAAAGGACGTTCTCCGGTTGCCCGGATGAGTTTCATGGAACTAGCGAAGCCGAAAACAGAAGAGCC
>VRUG01000237.1 GCA_019456255.1 Planctomycetota bacterium
TTTGGGGATTTTTTACGAACTTGGTGTTTCCCGTGAGGTTTTTAGAGGGAATTTTGAATGCGTTTTTCCAAATTTTCACCTGATTTCCCTCATTCTGCGGTGACAGGGATTATAAGTTTTACTATCATTTATCATTGAGCTTTTTTGTTTACAAATCCCGTAGATTAGCTTTTTCTCGGTCTATTGTTTCATAAACACAACCATCTCAAGGAACCTATTGCTCCTTGATTTTCATCATAACAACCTATCAATTTTCTTTCGTGCTTCCGGCCCGCTACGGGGTCGAAGCGGAACAGGCGGCGGTGGTGCTGCTCTCTACATTTCTGGGAATATTCGCCATTCCCCTGGCCTTTGTCGGCGCCGCGCTGTTTTGATGCGCTCACGATTTTCTTGGCTTGTCCCGGATAACTACAATTTTACGGTTGCTCCCATACGAGAGGATTCTATACAAGCCAATACAACACGCATTGATGATAAACCATCTAAACCGGTTATTGGAGGATCCGTATTCATTTCAATACAATCAACGAACATGGCTACGATCCTTGAGTGTCTCTCTTCACCAACCATTCGTTCAAACGGTTGATAGCGGGCTATGTCTCCATTCTTTTTAATCACGATCACGGAATATTCAGGATCCGAGTAAATTTTCAGAGTTCCTTCGGTACACTGAAAAACCGATCCCCAGTCTTCCTCGCCGGCGAACGTCCATGCAGCAGTGAGTGTTCCGACAACTCCCTGAGAAGAACGCAAAATACAAGCTGAAAAATAATCAACAGCAACGGGTTGCCCGTTCGCTTGTTTTTTATTGAGAGTCCCTACATAGGCGCTGACCTCCACTATCTCGTCATCCAAGATCCATCTAAGGAAATCCACCTTGTGTACTCCTAACCCGAACAAGTCGGAACCCAAAAGGTAAAAAGTTGAATTATTTTTCAATCTTTTTAATTCCTTTCGGTATAGATATTTATTCCAACTTTTAAAAATTTTCTTGCTGTAAAAGCAAAGATTTTATTAATAAGATACTAAGTCTCCGATTGCTCCAAAAACAGCAGCTTGACTCTGTGGCAAAATTCTTGTGAAAATAACAAGATTTCAGGGCATCATAGCATATATGCGGCACGAGTAACAGCACGACAAAGAAAAACTGCATGATCGAGACAGCGGACGCATCTCCCATGCGGTATCTAGTAAATGCCAGGCGCCAGATAAGGGTGCTCAATACCTCGCTCTTGTAGTAGCCGCCTGCCATGAGAAACACCAGGTCGAATACCTTCACGGAGAGCACAACGCCGATCGCAACGGCGATAAGCGTGGCGTGTCTGACAAGAGGCACGATCACGAATATTGTTTTCTGCAGCCACGTTGCACCGTCGATATCGGCTGACTCGAATAGCTCCCGCGGGATATCTTTCAGCGCAGCGAGATAGAGCACCAACGGGAATCCGATCCAGTGCCAGATTCCGACTATCACGATCGCTATCAGAGTCGTCTCGGGGCGGGTGAGTAGGCTTTTTTGCGGGGGAACGATCGACAGCAGTTAATGATAGTAATTTTTATAATCCGACCTGATGCAAATAGTCAAGAATCGTGCACAGAATCGAGAGAACGAACAGTGATGAAGCCCCACAAGAGCAATGAAACCTTTCCGGCATGGCATCCTTTGTATGTTTCTTTCGCCTGAAATCTTGAAAGTAGAGCTTTGGGCGTTGTTTGTGATAATCTGGATGTAGAGTTAGCC
>VRUG01000041.1 GCA_019456255.1 Planctomycetota bacterium
CCTGTTCGATTTGGCCGTCAATCATGCCCTCGTATCCGCGTTTTATGGTAAATATATTCCTGCCGTGATAAATAGCGGTTCTGACCACAGCTCTCAATGCCGCGTTCATTCCTGGTGCGTCACCTCCACTGGTAAAAACACCAATATTGCTTATTGCTTGTTTTTTCATTTGGCTGGCTCCTGTTTCCAGATATTACTGTTTATATCCGATTTATTCAAATCATTTTCAGTATTCGGCACTAACTATGGCAGCGGCAGGGCTGATATTTGGCCTATACTCAATATCAGTGAGGGCTTAAGAGTTGTAATTACCCTGTATTGAGGCATAAAATCGGATTTGGCGGGTAAAAACTTATGATATTCGCCTGAAAATACCGAATAACAGTGTGTAGACCGTCTATTTACGGTTTTAGTGAAGGTCAAACGTATTAAGAGTAAAATCGGATATGGCAAATGGCAAAGCTCCGACCCAAAATTAGCTCCGAGGTTCCGAAATCACCAAATAGTGAGCCAAAGGAGAGTAAAGGGCAGTTGAATTCCCAGGAAATGACGATAGCATCGGGGAAATATACGCCTACATGCAGTATATGCGGCAAGGAGCATTGGCCGCTGGATCCGTCCTGTATTGGCAAAAAAGGCGTAAAGGCCAAGGCCAGAGCAAAGGCCAAGGCTCAGCGCCAAGCCATGATGAAATCCAAGGCCGAGGACAAAGTCCAGGCAAAAGCCCAGCTTGAGGCCGAAAAACAGGCAAAACTTGAAGTCGCCCAAGCCGCTGCAGCAGCCGAGGCGAAAGCTCAAGCAAAAGTCCAGATAGAGGCCGAAAAGCAGGCCAGACTCAAATTAGAAGCAGAAGAAACGATTGCCGCAGTTGAGGCCAGAACAGAAAAGGTACTCCGAACGGAACGTGAGTCGCGGGCCAGGCTCAAATTAGAAGCTGAGGAACAGGCCAAATCTTTTTCAGATAAAATTGCCAAACTCAAGTTAGAAGCAGCAGAGGCGATTGCCGCAGTTGAGACAAAAGCAGAGAAAATGCTCCGAGCTGAACGTGAGGTGCGGGCCAAACTCAAATTGGAAGCCGAAGAACAGGCCCAATCTTTTTCTGATGAAATTGCCAAATTAAAGATTCAAGCCGAAAAAGCGATGTCGCAAACCCAAATACGGTCAAAAGAGGTATTGCGGGCCGAGCGCCAGATGCGGACCAAGCTTGAAGCTCAAGCTCAGGAAAAGAGCAAATCTTTTACTAAAGAAATAGCCCAACTCAAAACAGAAGCAGCAAAAACGATAACAGCAACTGAAGTGCAGGCAAAAGATGCATTACTGGCTGAACGCCAGATGCGGACCAAGCTTGAAGCTCAAGCTCAGGAAAAGATCAAATCTTTTACTAAAGAAATAGCCCAACTCAAAACAGAATCTGCAAAAACTCTGGCACAAGCTGAATCGCGTGCAAAAGAGATGCTGCAGATTGAACGTCAGATGCGGGCCAAACTCGAAGTTCAAGTGGAAGAAAAGGGCAAAACTTTTACTAAGAAGATAGCCGAATTCAAAGCTGAATCTGCAAAAACTCTGGCACAAACCGAATCGCAGGCAAAAGAGACACTCCAGACTGAACGCAGTGCCAAGGCTAAACTAAAAGTAGAAGCCGATAAAAAAATCAACTCTTACGTTGAGCAGGTTACAAGGATTGAAACCAACGCTGCTGAAAGCATTTCCGCAGCAAAATCGCAAGCAGCACAAGAAATAGCTGCAGCCGAAACGAGAGCACAAGAACTGCTGCAGGATCAACAGCAAGTGCATGAAGAATTCAAAGCTAAAGCTGCTGAAAGCATTGCCGCAACTGAATTTCGGGCAAAAGAGGTACTCCGGACTGAATGCAGCGCCATGGCCAACCTGCAAGCAGAAGCTGAAAGAAAAATCAACTCTTATGTTGAGCAGATACCAAGGATTGAAGCCAAAGCTGCTGAAACCATTGCCTCAGTAAAGGCTCAAGCAGCAGCAGAAATAGCTGCAGCCGAAGCGAAGGCACAAGAGATGCTTCAAGCTGAAACCGAGGAAAAGATAAGAGTTCAAGATGGTGCCAAGTATGATGCCGAAAATTATTCAGCAACAATAGCCAATATCAAAGAACAGTTAAAGACTCAAACTCAGGCTCGCACCAAACTCGAAGTCCAAACCAAAGAAAAGATCGAGTGGCTTGAAGATAAAATAACCCAGCTAAATGCAGAAGCTGCGAAAGCGATGGCAGAAATTAAAGAGCAAGCAGGAAAAATGCTCCAGGCTGAATGTGATGCACATGCCAAGCTCAAGTCAGAAGCCAAGGGAAAGATAGATTCTCTTGTTAATAAAATAACTCAATTCAAAACAGAAGCTGCAAAAGCAATAGCAGAAACTAAAAAGCAAGCAGGGGAAATAGTCAAGACTGAACGTGAATCGCAGGCCAAGCTCAAATTAGAAGTTCAGGAACAGGCCAATTTTTTTGAAAATGAAATAGTCCAACTTAAAGCAGAAACTGCAAAAATGATGACTGAAGTTAAGGAGCAAGCAGAAAAAACGCTCCTGGCTGAACGTGATGTGCAGGCCAAACTTAAAACTGAAATTGAAGAAAATGCCCAATCTTTTGCAAACAAAATAGCTGCAATGGAATCAAAATTAAAATCAAGAGGTGGTGCAAGAGCAGAAAGAATAGCCAAGGCTAAAGCAAGAGTTGAAAGAGAGTCATGGGCTGCATCGGTGGCAAAAACAGAAAAGGAGTTAAAGGCCGAAGTTCTTAGTAGAACGAAGACAGAGGAAAAACTTCAGGCCTATATCCATACGAGCGTTAAGCTTGAAGCTGAAATTGAAGAACAGGCCAAATCTTTTGAGGGTAACATAGCCAAGCTAAATGCCGAAGCGGATGAGGCGATGGCTGTGGCTAAGTTGCAAGCAGAAGAGACATTGCAGGCCGAGCGCCAGATGCAGGCCAATCTCAAATCTGAGATTGAAGAACAGGCCAAATCTTTTGAGGGTAACATAGCCAAACTAAATGTCGAAGCGGATGAGGCGATGGCTGTGGCTAAGTTGCAAGCAGAAGAGACATTGCAGGCCGAGCGCCAGACGCAGGCAAAACTTAAATCTGATATTGAAGAACAGGCCCAGTTCTTTGAGGATGACATAGCCAAGCTAAAAGCTCAGTCCAATGAGCAATTGTCGCAAGAACAGAAAAGGGTGGAAGATGAGAAAAAGGCAATGGCTAAGTTCGAAGCCCAAACCGAAGAAAAGACCAAGTCTTTTGAAGATAACATAGCCAAACTCCAAACAGAAGCGGCGAATGCTGCAGAAGCATTGTCAGAGATACGCGGGAAGCTCGAATCTGAAACCGAGGAAAAAATAAGAGTTCAAGCTGGTGCTAAGGCTGACGTCGAAAATTATTCTGCAACAATAGCCAATATTAAGGAACAGTTAAAGACCCAAATCCAGGCTTGCGCCGAATTTGAATCTGAAACCGAAGAAAAGACCAAGTCTTTTGAAGATAACATAGCCAAACTCCAAACAGAAGCGGTAAGTGCGGCAGAAGCATTATCAAAAACACAGGAGATGCTCAAGGCTGAAACAGAGGAAAAAATAAGAGTTCAAGCCGGTGCTAAGGCTGATGTTAAAAATTATTCCGCGGTGATAGCTAATACTAAACAACAATTAAAAGCCGAAATTGAAATGAAGGGCAAGGCACAGGAAAAGCTAAAGGCCGAAATGCAGTTGCGTGCCAAGTTTGAATCTGAAACCCAGGAAAAGGTAAATTCTCTTGCCAGTGAAGTAGCCAAGCTTAGAGCAAAAGCTACCGAAGCGATGGCGGCAGCCGAATCTCGAGCGAAGGAAAACTTCCAGGCTCAACACCAGGCCAGAATCAGATTTGAAGCTGAAGTTGAAGAAAAAACCAATTTTGCCGGTAAGATAGCCGCAATTAAATCAAAACTAAAATCTGGTGCAAGAGCTGAAAGAATAGCCAGTGACAAAGAACAGTCAAAGGCCCAAGCCGAGTTGCGTGTCAAGCTTGAAGCTCAGGCCGAAGAGAAGATCACTTCTTTTGTTGAGGAAATAGCAAGATTCAAAACAGAAGTTGCAAACGATGCAAAAGCCTTATCAAAGGCACAGGAAAAACTAAAGGCTAAAACTGAGGCACATGACAGACTCGAAGCTGAAACCGAAGAAAGGGTCATTTCTTTTGTTGCGGAAATAGCAAAACTCAAAGTTCAAGCTGTAAAAGACGCAGAGACATTATCGCAAGCACAGGAGAAATTAAAGGCTAAAACCGAGGCACATGACAGACTCGAAGCTGAAACCGAAGAAAAGATAAAATCTTTTGCTGATAAATTGGCCCGGTTCAAGGCAGAATCTGCCGAAGCGATGACAAAAGCTCAGGCCATGCAAGGTCACGATACAAAAATTACACTTGCCGAAATAACCAATGAGGCATTTGAGAATACTTCTGAAGAAAAAGATGCGTGCTGGGCAATAGATGATGAGCTGTCACCTAACAGGACCAGTATGCTTTTGTCGATACAAGCACAAGACATTATGCAGGAAAATATTGTCTGGAGCAGTCCGCAGGATAGCGTTCAGCAAGTGTTTGAAAAGATGCGGTCGCATCGCAGTGAATACGTAATAATAGGCTATGATGGAATAATGGAGGGCATTGTATCAAGGTCGGATCTGGTGGGGACATCTAGTTCTTATCTGCGGCCTTTAATGTCAAAGTGGCAAGAGTCGCAGCACAACGCCACAGTTAATATCGAAATCAAATGGGTGATGACCAGAAATGTACACACCATAAGCCCAGATACATCATATGCAGCTATAATTGAAAAAATGAGACTGTTCTGCGGGCGTGCTTTGCCCGTGGTTGACCAGGGGAGTAAGGTGCTGGGATTGGTGACACCGTTTAATATCCTGAAAGTTAGGGCCTTACTAAAATTAGAGTCTGTATGCCATCATCAAAATGAGATAGAGTCGAATGTTTAGCAGGATATGATTTCGATATAGGCAAATTTGCGGGGTTACGCTTTTTTAATATTTTCAAAAATTTGTGATAAAGTTTCTGCGAGGGCATTGTAGCTGTAATTTTCGATGCATTTTTTTCTGGCCTCCTGGCCTGCTTGCTTGGCTTCGGAAGGATTTTCCAGAATATAGCTTATGGTTTCAGCTAATGCTTTTGGATCTTCCGGTTCAACGACCCACCCGCAGCCATCGAGTATTTGCGGAAGGTCTGCGACGTTTGTTGCTATTATCGGTTTGGCCATAGCCATTGCGTCAAAAACTTTTGCCGGAAGTTGGCCTTGCGAAGCCTTGCTTTTTCTTTGGGGTATTGCCATTATATCCGCCATAGACAGGATTTCCGGGATAGCCTCAAATGGCTGAAAGTTGAGACCGATGAATCTTTCGGTGCCGAGAGTTTGTTTTGCTGATTCAACCAGGGTTCGGCAGTATTCTTTTGTTATGTCAATGCCCACGACTACTAAAATCAGATCATCGTTATCAACCAGGCCGACAGCTTTTATCAAATCCTCGATACCTTTGTAAGGTGTTGGTGTACCGAAAAACATTATCACCTTTTTGTTTTCCGGGATATTGTATTTTTTTCTGGCCGAATTTTTGTTGTGTAAAGCTGGGTCCAGGAGATCGGTATCTCTGGCGTGGGCTATGATGGTCCCGCCGAATTTTTGTTTCAGGAATGTTCCTGAGACAGTGATAGCATCGGCAAGGCCGACAGCTTTTTCGCATGCCCAAGCCGACCAGATAGAATAGGGTTCATAGAAATAAACCCCGGAGCGGATAAGCGAAAAAAGGTTGTGAGCAACTGAATTTCGGCGATATTTTTCTTTTACGAAACCCATCTCCCAATCGTCTATGTCTAAAACCAGAGGTTTTTTTCCCAGCCATTTTTTAAATAGTCCCACACCAAAGCTTACCAGCATTGGTTTGCTGACATATATTACATCACCATCGATTTTTTGTCTAAAGAGTTTGATTAGCTGCCAGTAGGAGACGGGGATTTGGCCTATATTAATGTATTTTAATTCTACGTCCTTTGCCTCTGCCAGTGGGGGCCAGATTCTACCTCTAAAAGCGCAGCCTACAATTTCTACTTCATATTTTCGCTGAAGTAGTTTTGCCAGCAGATAAGCTCTGCCAAGGCAGTTTCCTGATAAGTTTGGGCATAAAATAGAAATTTTCATTGTTATTTTATTTACATTTTCTAGCACATATAAGGTATTGGAAAGTCAAGAATCTTCTTATTGGCGGTAACGCCAAAAGCTTCGAGAATTTGTTAAGCTTAGTAGGTCGCTCAAATATTCTGTAAATCCTTTTGATCGTTACTGCTTCGAGATTCGCATATCGTAAAAGCTGTTTGATGTTTTTGAGTGTGAAAAATCTCAAGTGAGTTTTATCATGAATGCCGCGTTTTCTGTATGGCCAATATCCACGGAAGACTAGTTGTATAATAGTACTATAGTGTGATACGTTAGGTATACTCAGGATTACCAGACCATCATCTTTCAAGAGAGGGGTTAGATTCTTTAGCACATCCCAGGGATTTCTCAGATGCTCGAGAATGTCAGCAAATATTATGCAATCAAAATATTTTGGCTCGAAATGCTCTGAGACATTGATTGTCTCGACGTCACCTATTAAAACTTTGTCGAGTTTGTCATTTGCGATTTTGGCCATTGCTTCGTCATACTCAATGCCACAGACTTCCGCGTTATTATACGCTTTGATCTGTTCAGCGAGTGTTCCAATGCTGCAACCAACATCAAGAACCCTTTTTGCGTCATTCGGAATTAAACCCAGGATGTCGTTTCTTTTTCCAATGTAAGAGGGGTTGAAACTGTTCATCTTCCATCCTTATTTTTTATCCAGGCATATAAGTGATGTTCTGTAGAATTAAATTGAGATATTTCAAAATATTTTTCAAGCAGCAGTTCAAATTCATAAATACTATACTCTTTTGTATGATATGGGTCCATTCGGTTATAATAGTTTTTGTTTGGTGTTGTTACGAATGCTTCCTTTTTAAATAGTCCTTTGATTTTTTGAAGAAACTTATCCGCATCTGGCAAGTGTTCGATTATTTCAGAGGCAAGCAAGTAATCAAATTGCTCATTTACATCAAAGATATCCTTAACTTCAAAATCGACAGAGGAACATTTTCCTCGGGCCAATCTTATACCTTCATTTTCTTTATCAATTCCCTTTGTCTTAAAACCACTTTTTGCCAAAAGAGAGCTAATTAATCCATCCCCGCATCCCACGTCCAAAAGGCTTCCTTTTGCTTTTTTTGCGAAGTTTTCGACAATACAATCTACATGCTTTGTGTATATCAGGTCACTTTTGTAAAGGTCCCAATGGTAGGCTCCATGTAGTTTATACTTGCCAAACCCTTGGTCCTTTTGGGAATCTTTCTTCAACATAGTTCCCATTTTATTCAACGCTTTTCCGGGGTTGTTAATAGCAAAATGGATTTTTGAAAACAATTCATTCTTTTTGCCTAATTTGGAATTAATAATCTCTTCAAGTCTTTTTGCGCTTTTTTGCCATTCAAACTGTCCAATATGACAATAAGCGTTTTCTCTTAATGTTTCTCGCAATTTTTCGTCTCTAACTAATCTAAGAATAGCAAAAGCTATGGCTTTAGGATTCGTTGGAGGAACTAATAAAGCAGTTTTTTCATGAAAAGCAAAATCTTGAACCGCACCAATGTCAGTGCAAATTACAGGTACCTTGCAAGCCATAGCTTCAGCAACAGGATTATTCCAACCAGCCCCAGCACTATGGCTTGCTTCAACAAATATGTCTGCTGAAGAATATTTTTTTGCCATTTCTTCCTGAACGATACCCTGGCCATGGTATGTATCCAACACTATTTCAGGTTCTTGTTTTTTTGCGATTTCTATTGCTTCTAAAATTGTGCTTGTTCCTTTTCCCTGTCTTTGGTCTCCTGAGCACAGTATCCGAATCTCGCTTGCTTTTCTCTCAATAGTTAGGGGATGAAATATTTCGGGATTGACTCCGCCAATCAGCAATTCTGAATCAATCCCCATATTTTCCTGAAGCCATTGCTTTTCCCATGTTGCGTTCGATAGTTTTAAATATGGTGATTTCAGGCTTTTTTTCAAGAGCTGCAATCTTTTTCTGTTCCGGCGAAACAAAAGTTTTAATTTTAAATTGAGATTTTGTGGTTTCATCGCCGGGTTTTGTATTAGAAACTCTTTCTCGTATAACCCAAGAACATAAAATATCTTAAGTTTTGCATCAGCTTTTTCGACCAGTTCGTAGTCAGTGGTGTTTGGGTCATTATAAATAATCGCATCATGACTTTCCTGCAATACCTGGTCATAAGATTTTACCTTGGCAGTACATTCCATCCACTCACACGGCGTTCCATCAGAATGAAAAATAGTAACATCGTGCTCTCTTGCAGTTAGATGATTACTGATCTCTACTATCCTTCTGATGCCCCCAAATAGCCTAAGATGTGGTTCCACAAAACTTATCTTCATAATTGTATCTTGCTTTCCAGTATTGGTTTATACAAGCTGATTTACTGAGATAACTCCCTTAATTTACACACCTTATAGTAATAATCACAACTGACAAGGAACATGCAATTATACAATATGTTGCTATCGGTTACAAGTGTGCATTGCCGATTAGTTAAATTTCATTTTCACAGCCACGGTTTCAAATTTTGTTTTTGATGGAGGCCAGAAGCGTTTCTATAAGCGGCCAACTTTTATTTTTGAAGATTTTATCAAGGACAAATATCATTGTTAAGTATATTATTACACCTGTTATTATAAGGAAAATAAGATACATGATGTTAATGTTATTAATTACATAACTATTCAGGAGATGAATTGCTAAGACCATTATGGAGGTGGCTAATAGAGGTAGTGCAAATAGTTTTATTGGTGTTTTGTAATCGGCGTTAAGCAATTTTATGACTTTGAAAGTTCCGATGATATTAAAAACAAATTCTTCTATTGTAACTGCTAAAGCTATTCCGATTATACCATTGGATTTTGCCATCGGATAGATCAATATCAATAGTAATACGAGTTGCCCTGCCATGATTTTGGTTGCTATTTTAGGTTTACCCATTGCCTGGAAGGCCCCTCTGGCGGTAGCGCCAATTGCCCTGAATAAACCGCAGAATACTAATATTTGCATTATCGGGACAAGCATCGGCCATTCTTCCAGTTTTTCAGCCAAAAAGATTGTTGCGAAATTATTTGCTAATATAAAAATTCCTCCTGCTATAGGAAAAGATATCAACAAAGTCAGATTTAAGATTTTATAAAAAGCTTCCTTTAATCTTGATAAATCATTTTGTATTTTTGCATATGCAGGAAATGCAACTTTAATAATAATTCTTTCAGTTTCTTTCGCCGGTATATTTGACAGTCTAAAGGCTATTTCATAAACACCTAATGCTCCGACTCCTATAAATTTTCCTGTAAATATACTATCAAGTTTATTCAATACAAATGCAATAACACTTGAGCTTAAGATCCATTTTCCAAAACCCCACAATTGTTTTGTTTTATGCCAATGCAATCTTAAAGAAGGTCTGTATGGATGAATTATATAGCTGACAACGCATCTAACGAGAGCGCCCGAAAGGCCACCAATTACAAGCGCCCAGACATTCTTATATATTAATGCAAGAGATATAGCGACGGAGGCATCGACCAAACCTCCGCTAAGTTGATAGATGCATTGTTTGTTAAATTGCAGGTCTTTTATGAAATTAATTATTCCTATGTTAGTAAATCCACGTATGAGAATTATCAGGCCATAAACTCTTATAATGTTTTTTGCATCTGGGACGTTGAAAAAGGCAGCTCCATAAGAAGCAGCTACAAAGAATATCAGAAACAATATAATGCTTCTGATTATCCCAAGGGTCCATACCGAGTCAAGATGCTCTTTAGAGAAAGTTTTTCTTTGGATTAACGCGAGTTTCAATCCCGGCTCGGTGAATGTTTCCATCAAGCCAAGCATTAATAGTGTGACTCCCATCAGGCCAAAATCATGTTTTGTCAGTAGCCTCATTAAAACGATCAGCCTGACTATTTCGAGGATTCTGCCAAGTGCCCTTGTTATAAAAACCCAAATTCCCCCTTTTATGGATTTCTGGTAGAGGCCTTTTTCGGTTTTCGAAGATTCCGGTTCGTTATTTGAATTATTTACTATATCTGTCATTAATAATTACACTACAGAACATGTGTTATGGTAGTTCGAGAGCCTTGCATTTTTTCGGATTTATTATACTATAATTTCGGCTTAATTTAAGATAAAATCAAGAGTTATATTGAAAATGTCAGATAAATAATTTTTTTGTTGGGGATACGAGAAAATGGTGAACCAAAAATCAAAAGCGGGCGACAGGAACTGCTTGAAAATACCTTAAATGAATATATTTAGTTAGATGGTGAATTGTCGGCAGGGAGTCAATCCGCTTGATATGTTTTATTTACTTGAGGAAGGGTTGTAACAATCTTTTTTTAAGGTCTATCCCAAAGTTCCCTTTGTTCGAGTAGAAGCTGTTTTGCTGCTAATAGCGGTTGTCTTTGGCTGGCAGGCGGCCAATTCTTATCTAAATCAGATATTGTGTTGGCCCTAATAAATATCACCATTACCTCTGACGGCTCGGCAGTAGAAGCGATATTGTTTTTCAGTCTCGCTATTGAAATCATCCCGCCATCTTTTATCCGCATTGTGTCGCTAATCGTTCGCTGTATGACAATAGGATGGCCGTCAGGGGTTACTACTACATCATCAACCTCGACATCCACCTCCAGAGAAATCTCACCATTTAACTGGGCATGTGGAGTGATGTACAGTACGGTGCCATACTTTTTTTCTTGTGATTCAACATGAGTTAACGAATAATTTCCTTCCATGTCGATTCTGATTTTGGTTCGTTTGCCGTCCAGAGCTAACACTTGAGGGCTCGATGTTATTGTCGCGTCACCATTTTGTTCGAGAAGATTTAAACTCGATTCCTGCAAATTTGCTGCTTTTTCGTCAGTGGTGTAGCTTAGTTGAATACCACCATGCCATTTAGCGTCTTTGTCATTTTCCATTCCAAAGCTTATCAAATCATCCCTTTTCATAATTACTATATGTGCATTCAGTATGACACGCTTTGGTAGTTGGTCGGCTATTTTTGAATTTGCTATTATATATTTTGCCAGGTAATTATCCGCCTTGGTGAAATTGACAATATTATCTTTCCATTCATTTGATACTTTATTATCCAGCAAATAACTTTCTAAAAATTCATGGTTCGACAATTTGTTTTTCTGTGTCTCATTGGTGTACTGGTCGAAATTTTTCTGATTAGCAGATACTTGTTCGTTTTCCTGCCTTATTCTATCATCCTCTTCGATGTTTGAGGTGACATTAGTATATGCTTTGTTTGAGGGGTCGAACAAATAGCCAGGTTTTGTCGGTGATATTTTTCCGTTCCAGCCGTATGGTACCTCAATCGAATAACGGCCTTGATAGTCGGTAACGCTGGAGTTGCCCCCATTATCTGCTGTCATTAATACATCTTCAATAAATTCACCACCAATTTCCATAGTGCCCGAGATAGTAAAGGTTGATAGGGTGCCGGTGTAGTTCTGGTAGTTGTAATTACGTGTGACATTAGCATACATTCTGTTAACTAATTCAAAAGTATACCCATCTTTTATTGGAGTCACCGCACCGTTAAAGCCGTAGTCGACCGTGATAGAGTATTCGCCTTTAGCATTAGTTTTTCCCAGCACTTCACCATCAGCGGTTGATAGGGATGCATTTTTAAGAGGCCTTGAATCGGCTTCCACTGTTCCGGAGATGACGAAGCTTAACAAATCAACTTTGAAATTTTGATATTTCTGATTTACGGCAACAAGGTCGTATGTTCTATTAGCTGGTTCAAAAGCGTGCCCTTTTTTGGTTGGTGTAACAATGCCGTTCCATCCATATCCAACTGTCGTAGTATAATAGCCGTCTTCATCAGTAACAGGATTGCCCGTCAGCCCATTCATTACCACGCCGCTTTGTCCTGTCTGGCCGCTGATTACAAGAGTTTTTATCTTTGCGCTGTATTGCTGATTAGCATAATTGCTTCTGACCTTACTATATTCTATATCAGTAGGTTGGAAATCATGTCCGGCTATCTTCGGTGTAACCTTACCACTCCACCCGTAGCTGACGGTGACAATATATAAGCCGTCTTTATTGGTAACAGGATTATCCGGCAGCCCCTGCATCACAACGCCCTCTATGCCCGTTGACCCGGAGATGATAAATTTCTTCAACTGTGCAGCATAATTATGGTTGCCCTGATTTATGTTGGCCGAAACATATTTTTTACTTGCTGGTTGGAATGTATATCCCTGTTTTGTTGGAGTAACGCTGCCCCTGAAACCATATCTGACCGTTGCGCTATAATAGCCGTTTTTATCACTAACAGGATTACCCGGCAGTCCGTTCATTGTCACACCGCTTTGGCCTACCTGTCCGCTAATTGTAAAGGTTTTCAACTTTGCCATGTATACTTGATTTATATGATTATCTGTAAACTTAGTGTATTGCCTGCTTGTGGGTTGGAAATTGTAGCCGATCATCTTTGGCGTGACCGTACCGCTCCACCCGTAGTTAACGGTAACACAATACAGTCCCCCGTCGCTGGTAACGGGATTGCCCGGCAGACCATCCATCAAAACCCCGTCCATAGTGGTTGAGCCGGAAATAGTAAAAGTTTTTATTGTCGCAGTGTAGTTATGATTTCCCTGGTCCCTGTCAACTGCAACATATTTTTTACTGGATGGTTCGAATGTAGAACCCTGTTTTGTCGGTGTAACTGTGGCACTGAACCCATAGTTTACCGTTGCAGTATAGTATCCGTTTTCATCGCTAACAGGATTGCCCGGCAGCCCGTTCATTACTACACCGCTTTGCCCCGTCTTGCCGTTAATTGTAAAGGTTTTCAATTTTGCTATGTATACATGGTTAGTTTGATTATCCATGACGTTACTATATTTTCTGTTAGCAGGCCTGAAATTGTATCCCTTCTTTACAGGTGTAACCTTGCCGCTCCAGCCATAGTCAACCTTTACAGTATAATGTCCCTTTGTATCGGTAACAGGATTACCGGGCAGCCCCTGCATGACCACTGAACTTACCCCCATCGAACCTGAAATGGTATAGGTTATTTTGGCTGTTTTGTAGTTGCCAAAGCTTAGCGCCCCTGACATGATTATTGAAAAAATCAGCCCTGCTGTTAAAATTTTAGCCGTACTTTTAAACAAAATAGAATTCCATTTCTTGCACCAATGGCATTAGCATACAAATCGCTGACTTTAATTGCGATTTCCTGGAAGATTTTTACATTTCCAAGAGATTCCAATTTTACAGTTATAACAATTATAACAATCGACCAAATATATTAGCGACTATACCATTTTTTTTGCTATTTTCGTTGTTATAGGCCTATTTTGTTACTCTGAGTATATTTGGAGCAGATTGTGAAAAGAATCCATTTTATAGGACTATATGGCCTGACCCCCTAAAACTGTACCATTGCGAATTAGAGAGTATCCGATAAAATGAGTTGGTTTTATGGAAAGGAT
>VRUG01000238.1 GCA_019456255.1 Planctomycetota bacterium
AAGTTTATGAGTGTGTTAAAGGTTTAGAGCTTCATTTGCCAAAATGAGAATTGCTGCATAAACTTGTCTAATGGATTAAGGATGATAATATCAGACAAGGGGGAGAGGTATGGTAAATAAACAAGTGAAGAGGTGGTTTAATCTTGGTTCTCAAAAAATAAGAATCGTATTGATTCTCGCAAGCATTCTTGCGTCCTTACTTGCTTTTTACTTTTTTGAACCGACAGGCAAAGGACCTTGGGCTGCGTTGTTTGTAATTCCTGTTATATTACTCGGACTTTTCTGGGGAGTTAAAATTGCTCTTATTGGTGGGTTTTTGGTAGCTTTACTATTGCTAATTCTCCTGTATATAGCCGGAGCTGTAGAAGGGACATTGCTTTTAGTACGTGTTTTTGTTATAGGTTTGATTTTACATGTAGGAGTGGGCGTAACGGTGGGCAGGCTTAGTGATATAACTAAGCAATTAAGAAAGGCTCTTAATGATGTAAAACAACTAAGAGGATTACTTCCCATTTGCGCTGAATGTAAAAAGATACGTGATGATGAAGGTTATTGGCATCAAGTAGAAACCTTTATCAGGAATCATTCCCAAGCAGATTTTAGCCACAGTATTTGTCCCGAGTGTATAAAAAAATTGTATCCAGACTACTATGAAGAAGAATAGAGCCTTCCTATGTTCAAAAAGTCGCTCTAAGGCAATACTCAGCGATTTCAAGGCATGTTTTTTGGATTAAAGGAAAGACGCTTTTAATCTAGCCGGTTCTATATAATAATATGACCCAATATACTACAGACAAACGGTAGAGAGGCCGAGGAAGCGAAGCGGAAAGCGGCGTGGCCATAGGGGATTATCTCAGGGAGGACAGTCATTTAGGAAACGATATCAAGCCTTATCAAAGGATAAAAACAAAGATAATTAATAGTTCGAAGAATGCGTGCTTCTCGCCGTAAACCTCGGCGAAGATGCTATCACTACCGGCGCAGTCTACAGCCAGTTAATCCGAGCACACTAACGGAACTCAGATATATTAAAAGCGCGGATAGGAAGGTTCGCACAAGAGGGATTGATTCCGGATTACACGGACCATCCGAGACTCGTTCTTCTGCGAAGAGGTAACTGTTCTAGATCTCGCTCATGATCGTTTCGAGTGCCTGGTTTAAGGCTTCTCCAATGATCTCGGATTGTCGTTCAACGGCGGACTGAAGCATTTCGTCCGTTGAGAAGTCATCCAATGGACGGCCGTGGGACAGCTTATTGATTACTCGAGTACCCAGATTGCCGAAGCGACCCCGGTAGCCGTGCTGCTAATTCATACGATCCGGCCTGAGCTGAGTGATGTCGGTGAGTATTTCACAGAGCAGCTTATTTTCACCCTGAGCCGGGAGGAGGATTTTCAGAATATCTTCCGTATGGTCGAACGTAAGAATTTGCAGCAGCTGCTGGAAGAGTTGGAGCTGCAGCTCGGCGGCCTGGTCGAAGATTCCCAGGCGGCGCAGGTCGGTAAGCTGCTTGGCGCCGAACTGCTCATTAGCGGTTTGCTGTACAAGAAGGCGGAGGACTACGAGCTATTCATCAAGATGCTGCGCGTCGATACAGGCAAAATTTTAAGCGTCAGTAAGGCTGTTTTGGATAAGAGGCCTGGTATATAGCTCAGGGAAGTCCTTAAGATATTATTGTCTATCTGTGGTATGTTTATAGGTACATCCCATATGAAGCGGGTTAGGATAATCTAAT
>VRUG01000239.1 GCA_019456255.1 Planctomycetota bacterium
AGGAATTTCCTACCCTCCCTACACTGTAGCCAGAGCCCGTGCTACGTTCCAGAAAAATCCCAATATGCTTCCGCCTTTGGAAAACCTTGTTGAAATGCTCTATAAAGGAGCTATCGACTCCGGTACGTATGCCCAGCTTTCTAAAGAGATAGGATTTGACGGTATTATTTCAAGGGGGGTTTACGATTCTGCAAAACAGCTACTTGACGCCGGGGATTATATTACCCTGTGGCGCAGAGGTAAACTGTCTGAAAGTGATTTAACGAAAAGACTGAAGATGCTACACCTTGACGATAAGACCATTACTGAAGCTCAAAAGGTGTCTGAATATTTCCCTCCGGCCCCTGATTTGATACGGTTCGCAGTCCGGGAGGTCTACACTCCGGCAACAGTAGAAAAGTTTGGACAGAAAGAAGACCTGCCCAAACAATTTCTTGAGGAAGCTAAAAAAATAGGTATTCAAGAAGATCAAGCTACCAATTATTGGGCTTCCCACTGGGAACTACCCTCACCCCTTCAGGGATTTGAAATGTTGCACAGGGATGTGATAGACGAAGAAACCCTCACTATGCTCCTGAAGGCTCTTGACGTTATGCCGTTTTGGCGTGATAAGCTGGTACAAATTGCGTACAAGCCTTTTACCAGGGTTGATGTTCGACGTATGCACGCTATGGGAGAACTTGATGACGATGCTACGTACACTGCATATAAAGACTTAGGGTTTGATGATGAAAAAGCAGAGTCTATGCTCTCCTTTACTAAAGCATACAACGCTGATACCAGCACAGGTCTTAGCAGAGCGAACGTCTCAAAAGCTTACAAGCTGGATTTAATAACAGATGTAGAATTGAAAACCTATCTGGAAGGATTTGGTTATGAGCCCGACGTTGTTGATTTTTGGGTGTCCATGATAGAGTACGAAAAAACTATTGCCGCTATACAAGCGGAGAAAGGAGAACTTTTTGAACAATATAAGGTTGGAGCAATTACGAAGGAAACTTTACGACAAGAATTGGGATATAGGGATTTACCTTCCTCATATATCGATTCAGCGATTAGAGAGGTGGAATCAAAACCATCCCTTAAGCTCAAAATGCCTTCCAGGACAGACCTCGAAGCATGGTTGAAACGTAACATAATTGACGAAGGGTATTACGCCGGGCAGATGAGAGAGCTTGGCTACCGGCAATTCGACGTAGAAAACTACCTTACAGAAATCGCCCTGGAAGTCGATACCGCTGTGAGAAAGTACATGCCGATAAAGACGTATCAACGTTGGTTTACCGCCGGAGTTTTATTCGAGAACGATTTCCGCCGGATCGCCGGAGATATGAAAATATCTGAGAGTGATATTGAGAGACTCCTTACTGAAGCTATGCCGGAATGATATGAAAATAATTGATGATCTACAGAAACTTGTCAAAGATACCAGAAAGATAGCGATACCAGATCCGGAAAAGAAGAAGGAACGGCAAGTCAAATCTGAATCAAAATAGGAAGGAACTATTTACGAGTGGAACGGATTCTACCGGATGTTTTACAACGTCTTGCCAGTTTTCCCAGTCATCAATCCAGAGTCTTTTTTGGTCAAAGTTAACTTCAATCTTCTTAGGTACGGTATCAAAAAGGTTTATATGAAACGTATCCCATCCCCGGAAAGCTACTTCCCTCCAGGAGTAAACATGCTGGCAATCTATAGAAAGATGTTTTCCGCAAGTGCGG
>VRUG01000042.1 GCA_019456255.1 Planctomycetota bacterium
CCCGGGCAGATGGCACCAATAAGAATTGAATGGGAAATACCAGCAGAGTCACCAGCAGGACCACGCTGATCCGATAGAAAACAAGAAGATTTTTTCCGTGCATCATACTCCCTCCACAAATTCAGAGTAAATAGGCTAATAGAAAACGGATATCAGGGCACCCCACGCATTTTCCTGCTCTCTCCGTTTTCTTAGCCCGTTTGAGGTGCCATTTGCACTAAATGTTCGTTTTGGTGTAGGATATCCACATGTAGATACGAGTTCATGTTATCGATCATGCGATTCATGAATGCTTCTCGTCATAGCGTTCCGGCCACAACAGCCGGGGTTCCAAACCCAGCTTGGATGCAATAGCGCGCTCCATACGGGGATAGGACTTCGCCAGGGCAAGATTCGAGGCATGACGGGAAACACCCATCTCCCGCGCCACGGCGGAAAGTGACGAGCCTCGAATACGAAGCTGATACTTGATCCACTCCCGCCGTTGCACCGGGTCGCTTGGCACATTTTGATCGGACATGCACCTCATATTCACATGTTCATACGAGTTATAACGAATATATCAAATTTTCAAGAATAATCCAAATTATATGTGCGATTAAAAAGCTATAAAAATAATACATTATAAATTTCCACTTTCACTTCTTGACCCCCGATAAGTCCACATGGAAGGTCTTTCTTCTGATCGCGCCGCCTTTACGAGCCGCTTACGCAATACGATCAAATCGTATGGAAATGCGAACGCCCTGGCCAAAGCATCCGGTTTTTCCGAGGGGACATTGCGCAAGTGGGTGCGGGGGGAGTCGGAACCGACCCGCGAACGGTTGATTACCATCGCCAGCGTTGCCGGGGTCAGGCTGGAGTGGCTGGCCACGGGGCGGGGACCAGAGCAAAGGCAGCCGGAAGATGGACTGCCATTGCTGGAGGGCTATTGCACCCTGGAATGGTTGGAGAGGAATGATACCAACCCGGACGCGCCTGTTGCCTTCCGGGGGGATTGGATCGAGGCCACCCTGAAAAGCAACCGGGACGAGCTGGCACTATTGCGCATCCCTGATGATTCCATGGAACCCATTGTGTCGCTGTCAAGTGTGGTTGTGGTGGACACCAGCGAAGCCGGGGCACCCCGTGACGGCATCTACGCTTTGCGGGTGGGAGACAACCTTATTGCCCGACGATTGCAGACCTTACCCAGCGGTGAGATCGAAGTTTCTGCCGATAATCCCGTTTTCAAATCCTTCCGTTTTTTGCGCGGCGACCAGGGTGTGAAGGTGCTTGGCCGCATTGTTTGGGTCGGCCGTCACCTGTAGTGCCGTATTTCCTTCTATCCCCCCAGATTGCTCCGGCATTCCTCAAAGAGCTTGTTGTTCATTTTCATTGACAGGGAAATGACCCCTCCTTGATCCGCATGGAATTCACTTGCAGCGATACCCAAACCCCGTTTCACGGGGCTGGTTAGGATAGACCTCGGAGATTTTGAATATCGAGGAATTACCAGGAGGTGAAATGCCCGAACATGGTTTGGTCGGATGTGGGAATCTCGTCAAGGTTGGGGAGAAACGTCAGAGGAAGAAACTTAAGGCACGGCCCATTCCACCTACTCATTGGTGAGCCGTGCCCCGGGTCAATGCTTTTCGGGAAATTTTCTACTTGATGTTCATTTGGTTGATGAACAGCCTCGCATCTTCTTTGAATTGCTCCAGGCTCTTTCCGCGTTCTATTTGCTTATCCATGAACCGACCCAACCTACGGGATAGGGCTGGATCTTGGCGAATGGTTGTTCCCTTATAGGAATTCCACGGATGAATCAATTCCTTGTTTCGCAATTCCTCATCGATCTGTTCCCGGATCGAAGGGTCAGCAAGCAACAGAGCAAGGGTACGAATTCCGCGAGAAATATGTTTCTCAGCAGACTTAATATCTTTGATGACCTCCTTGCCTGACCCACTGACCCGTTCAGCCTGCCCAGAAACATTAATGCCCGCAAACATTTCATTGATCATGCAGGATGCAAAATCCCAAAAAGCGCGAGAACTTTTCCCGGACAGGAAACCACTTTCATCAAAAAACAATGCTTTATCGAGTTTCTTTTCGACTTTCCTCAGTTTTTTATGAAACGTGTTTTCACTCATGGAAGATTCCTTTGAATTATTGAACAATATTTGTGTTAATGGGTGCTACAGTCTTCCCTTTACAAAACTGGTCAATTTGGAATTCCTACTTCCATGATTTTTTCCGGAAGAAACCGATAGAATTTTTCATTAGGATATTTTCCCGCAAGCATATGAGAACCGGGGAAAATCTGAATTGTTAATATCTTGCGACGGACAATCCTGTTTTCAAATCCTTCCGTTTTTTCAAGGGGGATGGATCCGTGACGGTGCTTGGCCGAATCATCTGGTTTTGCCGGGAACTGTAGGAATAAGATAATTATTATGATGTTTGCTTTTTACTATCCAAATACCTGGTTTTATTGACAATTATCGAATTTTCCGATAGGATTACACAATATTGAGGGATTTTACCCGAAACCTGCGTTTTCCCGATAAAACAGTGGAATACGCGGTGTTTTAGGAGTGAAAGTTCCTCAAAAGTAGTTCCATTTTGACCTTCTAACACAACCCCAATTCACAGTTTTGTGGTGTTTCCTGGAACTAACCGGAGGATGGGATGATTGCGTCCAGTACAACAATGAACCCTATTTTCAAACAAACTCTGGCTCCACTATCGGTTTCCTGGTGCCTTGAACGGCTGCCGGTTGTGGTGCTGATCGTGTGCATTTCATTTTTGCAGGGATTTTCCCTCCGTTTTTGGGCCGAGTTGCTCGGTTCGGTGGGATGGGGGGTATCGATCGGCCTGGAGGTGATCCACATTTGGGCCTGGTTTCGGGCGGCGGTTTCAGGTGGTATGTCCCGGTTCGCTTGGATGTTGCTGGCGGTTGCGGCAACAGCCTTGTTGTTGGCCGCGGCGCTCCACGAGGTTACCCGGCCCCTGTTGCAAGAATCCGGGCGGATTGAAGCGGCCGGCCAGGAGCGCGAATCGCTCCAATCGGAATCACGGGTACTCATGTCAAACCTCGAAGCCTATCGGGACATGTCGGCGGTCCAGGGTCGGCGGGGTTGGCAGGACGACATTCGCAGGGATACGGCCCGCTTGCAGATCATCACCGGGCAATTGCGGAAACTTGGAAATGCTCCCGGCAATACGGCGCGGCGACCGTGGCTAACCAAGGTCACTCATGGAGGCGTGATTGCGGTTGCCGTGCTTTTCCAAATCGCGGCGGTGCTCGCCGTTTGGACTCTCTCGGTCGGTAGTCGAAAGATCGAAACACCGTTTCGGGTTGAAAATGCGAAATCCCGGAACGAAGGAAACGTTTCCCCGCCTGTTTCCGAAACGCCCGAAACGTTTCGCACACCGTCGAAACAGCAGGATACCGGGTTTTACCGGGAGCTTTGGAGTCAGATCGAAACACATGCAACGGGCAACAGCGCCCGGCTTGCGCGGGGTAACGGCAAATGTTCACAAGCTGCTCTTGCTCGTGACTTGGGAATCAACCCACCGGATTTATCCGCCATAAAACTAATTGCTCAGGGTCAGCAAGTGCCCCGGAACCCCTCGCGGGAATCCGTCGAAAGGCTTGCGAAACGATTTGAAATCGAAATACCGAAATAGGCGAGATCGTTTCGGATCGAAACGTAACGGAAACAATTTCACTCAAGCAAAGGAGATCAAAATGCCCGGATACGTCGAGAGTATGTTCTACACAGGCCAGACACCCTGGCACGGGATCGGGGTTGCTTTGGAAAGCCCGCCGACCGCCCTGGAAGCCATTCGAGCGGCGGGTCTGAACTGGCGAGTAGAGAAACAACCCATCTTCACACCGCATCGAGGAACGGATGATCTGAAAGAAATTCCCGGCTTCAGCGCCGTCGTGCGCCGGGACAAACGGCGGGTGCTCGGAATCGTCGGCAAAAATTGGCAGCCGCTCCAAAACCGGGATGCATTCAAATTCTTCGATCCGTTTATCGAAAGCAAGGTCGCCGACTACCACACAGCCGGAAGCCTGAAGGAGGGGCAACAGGTGTGGGTATTGGCCAAGCTGCGGGCTGATCCGATGACAGTTGTGAAGGGTGACGAGGTGGAAAAATACCTGTTACTCAGCAACAGCCACGACGGCAAGGCGGCAGTAAGTGTGAGGTTTTCGCCGGTGAGGGTTGTGTGCTGGAACACCTTGGGCATGGCCGAATCCGACGATGCCAGCCCGTTTTTGCGCATAAGACATGCGGGCAACCTGAGGCAAACGATGCAACGAGTCCAGGAGGTCGTGGACATCACCAATCGCACCTTTGAGGCCACCCTTGAGCAATACCGATGGTTGGCCAAGCGACAAGTGGGCAACGTCCACAAGTTTGTGCTGGATGTTTTGCAGGTGCCCGATGATGCCGAGAAGCCTCCCCGCGCCCTGAGCAACATTATTGAACTGTTCGAGAACGGGCGTGGCCAGGACAACAAGTTGGTGCGGGGCACAATGTGGGCGGCCTACAACAGCATTACCGAGTGGGTTGACCATGAGCGGGGTCGGGATGGAACAAGATTGCATTCGGCCTTTTACGGCGAAGGCCGTCGCATCAAGCAACGCGCACTGACTGTTGCCACTGAAATGGCGCGGGCAGCATGAGCGACATGGACAACCAATCCGAGCAATTGGAGCGGGCCTATGATCTCACAATTCTCAAGGCCCGCCTTCCATTGAACAAGACCTATTGGATCGGGCCAGACGGATGTATCGCCAAGTCTGATTATCGAAATGCCCTGTACTTTAATGCATTGCCCTTCAGGCTTGAGTGCTTTTTGGAATTGTGGCTTTTGATCCAGTTGGCTTCCGATGGTGCCAACAAGTGCATCATTCGAGGGGTGCCGGATATCGAAGTGGCTCGATCCGCCATGCTCGATCCGGATGATAATTTGGTGAAAGGAGAGGTTCGACCGTCCCTGATTCAAAACTGCAAGCGGCAGTTGCGCCTCTTCGTGGAACCAACGGGCGGTAACAAATGGGTCATGTTGGATTTTGATGATTTGGCGGTGCCGCAAGGGGTGGGAAATCCCAACACCCTAGCGGCCATCGAGTGGGCCATCCGGGAACATTTGCCCAATGAGTTTCACGAAGCCAGTTTTATTTATCAATTTTCAAATTCCGCCGGACTGATTCAACCGAACGGCAGTCCTTACAAGGCGGGGCTGTGTGTTCACCTGTTCTTCATGCTGGATAATCCGATCACCAACGAGCAATTGAAAACATGGCTTGCCGACTCGCCTGTTGATAAATCGCTGTTCAATCCCGTGCAAGTTCATTTTGTGGCGAACCCAACCCTGAAGGCCGGGGTGCGGTGCGTCCTGAAGGAGCGAATGGGAAAGGTAGATAAAGAGCACGAAACGGTACAGCGGCCTTCAGATTTTGAGTCGCAGTTAGAACTGAAATTTTTAGACAAGCCTTGAACCTGCAACCGAGTCCCTAATGTCTGATAGCCCTGGCATCATCCCGACCTTCGGCATCAAGCCAGGGACAGTGCTCGGGGGGTATCAAGTCAAAAAAGTGTTGGGCCGAGGGTACGAGTGCGAGGCGTATGAGGGGATAGAAATTTCTACGAGGGTGAGGCGGGCACTGAAATTTTATCGAATGAGAGGGATAGAGGATTGGGAGCGGGTACGCCACACAGCCTGGTTCTATCAGCAATTGGCCCCTACGGGTGTAGTTGCCCTGTATCACCACCTAGGTAGCGGCTTCTTGCCGAAAACCGGTGAACCAGTTGCGATGCTCGTGGTGGAACTGATCAAGGGAGTGATCCTGGAGAAGTACGTCAGGCGAATCAAAGGCCGACGGCTCCAACGCGAGCAACAATACCTACGGCTGATAGCCAGCATTGCCGAAAACGTTTCGCGGATTCACAAGATCGGATTTGCGGCGGGAGATATCGAAAATCTTGAAAACACAATCCTCACCCCAACAGGACGACTGGTCTTTATTGATATCGAGCCAGGTCAAATGGGCGAGCCAAATCGGGATTATCAAAATGACATCGAAGAACTCCTATCACTTTTCGACAGTATGTTTTCGGTAAGGGATCAGCGGGAGGTGTATGTCCAGGCAAAAAAAATTGTGGAAAATGTCCTGGACCGGCCGATCAGACGGGACTCAATGAAACGAGTGGCCATCAAACTAAAAAATCTGTTGGAAGCCCAATGATGGAGAAATGCCATGACTGAAAAAGTTATCGAAATGTCCGAGTTCCCCGGACGGAGGGTGCCCAAGGACGATTATCGCTCCCAAGCAACCCTGAGAATCGAAGGAAAAATTGTCGTGGAAGTCTTGGGCCTAGGGGAGGGTGCAATCGAGGTTATTCAGAAATTGGCCGCAAACGAATTCGTTTTACTGAATCGCAAATTATTCGGCCCAAATTGCGAGTTATCCCTGGATGACATTATCCAGGTTGATCGGGTGCCGGAGATCGCAATTGTGGTATTCGATTCCAACGATACCTCGTCTGTGGGGGCTGCGCTCCCCATTGCCAAAAGAATTGACCGAAATGGAAAATTGGGACTGTCATTTGACCTATCCAACAACACCCCCTCGAAAATGAAAAAGGTAAGTAACGCCGTGCTGCCCATTGGAGTTAACAGAGGGGGTGCGGCAGAATACCTGGGAGTGTTTTTGCGGGGATTGCTGGTGCCAATACTCACGGAAAATTTTGTTGGGATCGAATTCTCGGACGGCCCGTTGGCATGCCAGGCGGGGCATTCGTCCTGGGCTATCGCCGGTCAGGGCCAGGGAGAAAACCGGGCAATAGGGGCCATCGAGGATGCAATGAACAGGGCAACCGCTTTCGGAAAAAATTTCGATGATGCCAACAGTGTTCTCATGACTGTTATCGTGGATCCCAATTTCACTTTCGGCGAATCCGCTGCCATGGCCCGAATGCTCGACGATACAACCCTTTTTGGTGAGGTACCGCTTGTTTACAGTGCCATTGTGGACGACCATCGGGACGAATCTGTGAAAGCGATCTTGGTGGTGACCGAGTGAAGAAAAACCTCACACCGCTCACCGATCAGCCATTCGGCTGCAATGCAATACATTCTCGGTTCTCCCTTAACCGAGAAGGGAGAAAGGGAGAACCGATTTGCATCGATCCTCCCAATTGGTGCTCCTTTTCACCAAGGGCATTCGTAACAATGCCCAGATTCTTCTTGATTACATTTTATACTCCGGTTAGCTCGCTCGCCGATCAGCCGCCCTGCTGCAATTCAAGCAACAATTTTTCGGATCAATCACCTCGGGTGGTTTCCTGTTCTGTGACTTGAGGAGAATACCGCGCAAGCACCTGGAATCGGCATGACGGGTGGCGGATTGAATCGCCTGGATTTGCGATGAAAGATATTCCTTGGCCGAAGATTTCAGCTTGGAAGTCCACAAGGATTTATCAACGTGATCCAGGAACCAGAAATCGGCATCGGTGGTTAGCCACCAACAATGAGCGGGTCTTCCATCCCGCCCGGAACGTCCAAAATATTGCGTCAAGCTGCTCAGGTTAGAGGGGGTATGAGCAACGACCACAAAATCGACCGGAAAATCCAATCCTCTCCCGAACCCGGATGTTGCAACCACGATATCATATCTGTTGTTTTGAAAACCCTGGATGGCATCAAGATTTTCCACGTCGGGTCGAGATGAGTGATAGCGGGCAACCGGGAAACCGAGATCAAATAACAGCCTCCAGGTACGATCAACCTGTTTTTTAGTGTCGATGTAGATGATGCCGGTCCATTGTTTCTTTTGTGCCCGGCGGACAATCTTCACCAGATGCGCTTTGCGGGCGGTGATGTTGTTGAGGTGGGCATGTTGATAAAACAGATTGCGGCGATTGAGAGAGCCAGTGAGCACCTTCCAATCTTGAGTGGGAAGCAGGATGTTGCGTCGGATATAATGCCGTACATAGCCCCGAGAGGCACTGGCCGTGAGGGCCAACACCTGAGTGGGCTGAATGGCCCGAACGGCTTTGTTGAAATTCAGGTAGGCGTCCCGGTAATCCGCGTCCTCTAAAACGCAGTCCACCTCGTCGACCACCAGGAAACGAGAAGACCGCTGCTTAATGGCGGCGATGATGTTTTGGTTGACCAAAACGCCGGGTTGCAGTTTGTCCGGCGTGATGAACAACAGCCCACCCTCGGTGCCCTGTTGGAGCGAGCGGAGATTGGCCACATTCGCGGGATCAGACATTGAGCCCATGAGGGCAATGCCCCCATATTTGTTGCAAAGAAACTCGGCCAGAGCCTTGTAGGGGACTACAAAGATCGTAAGGTGATCCGGGAATAGAGTCGACAAATAACAATAATGTTCCAATGCCACCAAGGTTTTCCCGAACCCTGTTCTGATAAGGAACAGCAAGTTATGCCCCTCTGCCAGTATTTCGAGTGCTTGACGCTGCTTTTTGAAAAAGCCGGAAGGGGGAGGCGTTCGTTTGTAACCAGGTGTGTCGGGAATGTGGACACCCTTCTTGTAGGCCATGTAACCGGGACTGGACAACAAGGCACGAGCGGCATCGCGGTTGAAAAATTTTCCCCGAAGGGGTTTGAAGCGACCGTCAAGGTTAGAAGCGATGGCGGTAGGAGTAAGGCCCCGACGTTCCAGGTCAACTACAACATGGAAAACGTCGTAGTGGGCGGCGGCGCTACCCCACCCACCAGGATCACGGTTGCGGTGATCAGCAAGGTTGTTGATAAGGCGCAACAGTTCGTTGTAGATGCCAAACACACGGGAGGCACAGGCAAAGCGACGGAATGTTTTTGAGGTCCCATGAGGATGACGGGACAAAGATTTGAGATCGGTGACAGCGCAGTCCAATAGGCTATCCAGAGGAGGGAAGGTCGCCTTGAAAGGTTTTTGAATGAATCGGTGGGCATGACCAAGTTCCAACATTCGGTCGAGCACCAAATCATAGATGGATTTTTTGAGGCGGGTCTTAGAAACACCACGAACCCGGATCATGGGAGGAGCCGAAACAAATTGAAGTTCGATGTGGTGTGCCTGTAGAAACTCCCATGAAGAAATGATGTCGGAAATATTGAGAGCCTTGAGGATTCGATCCGGGTGAGTGGAACGAATGGTGATAGAGGTCGAGGGGGATTTTTCCCGGATGTCCGACACGACCTGTGTGAACCGGGCACGATCCTCCAGGGGAGAGTCGCCATCGACACCAAGGTCAAAGTGGACAAAGGTGAGGGAGGAGGGAAAATGATTTTCCAGGATTTCAATTTGTTCTTGGCCATCCTGGGACTTCTTTGAAGTGCGGATGTAATCGAGGGTGATGGGTGAGTTCATGGTGGAAACCTTCGTAAAGGGTTTAAAGGTCGGGTCAATAAACGATAGGCCCGAATTCCTTAACTGCTTTACAAGGTTGAAAACCGAGGAGATTCGGTTCGCAGGTGCAGGTAGAACACCGGAGAAAAGAGGGCGGTGGAAGGAGGGGAAAATGCCAGGGGCGAAGAAATGCTCGTAAAACACGTTGAAAAATTGAAGGGGTGGAGGGCAGAGGGGAGATGGGAGCGGAGGGGGAATTACTAGGGCAAAGGGGTTTTAGACCAAGTTCTTATCCGGGGTCGATGTGATTTGTAAAAACGCTCCCCCTTTCCCCCTTTCTCCCTTCCTAATATTCAGACCATCAAAGGGGGAAAGGGAGAATGGGGGAAGCAATAATCCCCCACCTCGTTGCATGAAGGGATCAGCTAAGCATCCGGTAACTTCCAGAACCAATGCTTTCCGATCTTTTCCTTTTGTATGTTGAGGAGTACCTTTGCCTTCTTCGCTATACCATAGCTAATTCCGGAGGATTCGCAGTTTTGCTTAATCCAAGTAGAAGGCTTCGGGCCGTCTTCCAGCCACCTTGGAAGTTCATCCATTGCTCGGGACAGCATGGTTTCGGCTCCGGGAGGAACAGGAGGTTCCTTATCGAACACCGGAACTCCATTTGAAATGCGCATTCCAATGTTGGGTCTACGCGGGGCAAAGTTACACTTGAGATGCCGAATCCGGATATGACCACGAGCACCTTGTGAGTCAGGTTCATCGAGTCCAAGTACGGATCGCGCGAATTGGCCGAGTTCGGATGCACCACGCATATCATTCAGTTCATAATCCCGTTTGCGAGAACTGGCAGGCAATTTCCTCGTGTGGTGGATGATAACGAATGCCACATTGAAACGTTTTGCCAGTTGGCGCAGTTCTCGAAAAACTCGTGCCAAGGTTTTGGATTGACTTCCCGTTGAAATTCCACCGGACAGAGAATCTATAAGGACCAGCTTGGGTCTGACCTCCGCAATCGTTTCCTGAAGGGTGTTCATGTCCTTCTGATTGTCTAACCGGAATTCCCCTTCGCTGGGCTGCGGAAAAATAATTTGGTCAAGAGGTATTCCCAATTTGTGGAATCGTTCCTGATTGAGCGATTGATTGCCCTCGGTTTCAACCCAGACAATTTGTCCGGGGGTTTCCAATCCTGGTGACTCATCAGGCCATGGAACACCCAGGGTCACACACGCAACAATTTGTGCGCCAAGGGTGCTCTTGTATGACGATGGCGGGCCAAAAATAAATGAAACGTAGCCAACCGGTATAACTCCCGGATAGAGCCATTCGATTTTTTTCCAGTGCTTCTGATAATCAGCCGCAGTGATCCACGCACGATTAGATTGAAAAGAAGGCCGCTTGGCATTCCCTCTTTTGTTGCGAAGACGGACCGTCCGGGTTTCAGGCACCGAATATTTTTTGGTACTTTTCGCCACCTTGATGACAAAGGTTTTGTCGATACTTTTTTGTTTCATCTTAATCTCCAAATTAATTAGTGGACGTGGACTCGGAGAAATTTCCGATTCTTCTTTGGTTCCTTTACAAGACCGAAATTTTACGCCCGCCAAGTCGGAGAAAAAGTTTCTGTTATTTTTTAAATTTCAAATGACTCAGGTCGATCCCGAAATCCAATTCCTTCACGACTTCCAGCAAAGCAACCGGCTCATCCCCGCCGTACCTGTCATGCGTGATCGAACCCGTCGTGTGACCCAAAAGCATTTTCACTTCGTGATCTGGCACTCGTTTTTTACGCAACATTGAAATGACGCTGTGCCTGAATGAATGAAAAACTTTTTTGCGTTCAGGAAATCCAAGTCCCCTTTTAAATTTTCCGAACCACTGGGAGGCCCCGTGAGAAATTTTTCCATTGTGTCGGTTAAGTTCAGGAAAGAGTTTCGTTCTGTTTTGTTTTTGCATCCTGTCCACATATTTTAAAAATCCCACCTCGATCAGGAACGGGTGAATTGGAATAACCCTTTCGCTGGAACGCGTTTTCAGTTTCCGCTCTTCGTCTTCGCAGATATCGAAAACCCACACGCAATCCACTTCCTTAATGTCTCCGGCGTGAAGCTGACAGATTTCCTCAAGCCTTGCACCCGAATACAAACCAATAAGAGGCAACCAGAATTGATGAGGCCGATTGTATTCGTTGTTCCGGTAAAGCGGTGCGTTGAAAATTTTCCCCAGGTCATCGCGGTCAAAGGGCATTACCTGATCCTTCACCCTTACCCCCATCGAAATACGCAGACCGTCGAATGGATTCACCTCCAGATAACCCTGGTCGACCGCCCACCCAAATAGGGCGGTAGCTTTATTGAGATGGTTGTTTATCGTTTGCGTTGCGATTGGCTCCACATTCTTCAATGCGTGAATTTGAGCTAGAGTTTTATCTTTGAATCGCTTGTCCTTATGTCGGTTGATCGGATATTTTTGCAGCGCAGCTTTGTAATCTCGCCCTGTCGCCTTGTCCATTTTGAAAACCAGCCGGTCGCCTAGGATTTCGATCATGGTAGCCGCCACCGACTCATTCGCCCCACGTGTTTTCTCCCGCCATTTGTTTCCAGCCAAACGCTCCCGCCTAAATTCATCGAACAAAACCGAAATCGGAATCGAAGTTTCCTCTTTCACCGAGGAAAGAAGGGGCGTGCCCATCCTCAAAGGTTGGGTCAGGTAATCAACATCATCGAGCAACACACCGTGGTGCCTCTTCACCTCAAGATCGAGGAAATGAACGAACACCTTCAATGCTTCCCTGCGAAGTTTTTTGAAATCGAAACTTTGATGGTCAATATCTTTTTGAGGAATTCCTGCTTGGGTCATCATCCATTCCGTCATTCCATCCATTTTGGAATAGTCGCGCCGCCTCAACCACAACTTGTAATCATCACGAAGCCTGGCAAATCCCCGTCTTTCTTTTTCCCACGCCTCCTCGGTCAATGGGCCTGAATGAATACGAGCCCTTTCAAAAGCCTCGACCGATTCTTGGAAGAATTCAGAAATCATTTTTTGAAAATCCTGATCGTTCAATTCTTTCATCTCTCCGCTCCTCAGGTTGGTGAACAGCCCCTTGCATCGAAACGCGAGGTATGATGCCCGTTGTCTCGCCACTGACATCAATCGCGTCTGTAGCGAACAACGAATCTGGCTTTTATTTACAAGACGACGAATTTCTTTCGGGACATTCAAGCAGAAGAACCAACCTGAATTGCGAGAAATGAGGTAGGAGGGGGATTTTTTCATTGACGTCTCATGCACCTAAAAAATGCAAAAGGCGCACAGGACGTCATTTCGGAAGGCTATTGCCTTTTACTACAGGCACTTGATGGAGACGAGGAGGATCGAACTCCCGACCTCGGCATTGCGAACGCCGCGCTCTCCCAGCTGAGCTACGTCCCCGGGTGTGGGCCGCCGGTCACTACGATTGTGAATCCGATGCTTGTGGCACCAAAACCGATGGTGCTGCACTGGTTGAATTATCTGGCAAGGCGGGGCAAATGGCAATGGCGGCAGCGGAGCATTCCGGGGACCGGAGTCATGATGATGAATTTAGGTGGACAAATGTATCTATTCATGCCATAATAGATTGATATAATAAAGTATTATACATCGATAAAAAGATTGCGAAACGAACCCGATTTCCCCGGAAGCGGCAGTTGCAGAATCCCTCTCCACGCCTTGTGGAGAGGGATTCTGCCCCGCGGTAATCCATTGGAACATCGGGCGAGAGGGTGAGGCTCTGCCCGGACTACCAAACGAACCCCATTTGGCGGGCAGGGCGCGGATTGCGAAACGAACCCAATCGGCGTTGCTACAGCAGCTCCACCTGCCAGGTTTCCAGCGTTACGGTGTGAATAGCTGTGAGGCGGCCCCCGTAGACGCACCCGGTGTCGATGCCGTGGATATTATGGGAATGGAAGACCTCGCTGTGACCCAGCCCCATGCCGCGGGTGGGGGTGTGCCCGAAGAAGATGGGCTTACCCCCCCATTTTTGGGCGTTGCGGAAAAATGCCT
>VRUG01000240.1 GCA_019456255.1 Planctomycetota bacterium
CTCCTTGCCTACAAATACCCGGGAAATGTTCTCCTCGATTCTTCTGATCGTTCCTGTATGATGAATCGCCATGCTATCTTCAAAGATAGCAGGAGAAGCGATGAAATCATAGCCGTACCTGGCTGGCGAATGTGACTGGCGAAGGCATTCGCCTCGGTTAAGAAGCGAATATAAAGATCGAGGCTTGTATTGTGCCCTGCTGCGCAGGGCGCGCATATCCCAGGTAGGCTCGGCCGCCTCCAACCGCTCCCGGGAAGGATCATTGCTCAAAGCCTGAATCTTCTAACCAATGATGTCTTCCGGAGCCAGAACAGGGACCGTAAAGCACCCCCTGGCGAAGGGGGGTTTTGTCAGGTCATGGAGCCGGCTAGTTCTGGGTCAAATATAGGTGGGAGCGCTTAGGTTTGCCCACAATCGGCTTCCGGCGGATCTTTAATGATCTGCCGAGCTTCATGTGGATAAACCATGAAGGAGCGAGGCTTATTGACAAGAGCATGAAAGGCAATTAGTTTAGATGAAGGGTATCACCAGTAGGGGTGGGGAATATTATTACACTGGACATTGATGCTTCAACAGTTTGACACATATATATCAGCACTGGTTCTAGAGGAAGCCAGGGGGGGGAGACCCCTCCGCAGCAGAGAAACGCTTAGATGCTCTTGCTGAAATGCCAGTTTTAAAAGTGAGTGATGAGGCCGGCAATCTTGCCGAGATATTGGTAAATAGTGGGACAATTCCACAAGAACACTCTGAAGATGCATTACATATTGCTTTAGTCACCGTCAACGGCATAGATATGAGTGCCCTGTTATATGCTATGATAGCTTAAAAGCTTGTTATTTTAACAAGAAATATTAAAGTCCATCGCCCATACCTATTATACTGAATTTTACCACTAAAATTTAGGTTGCGGATGTAATCTGCGATGGGTTCACCTGATGAACTTTTAGGAGAATAACTATGAAAAAAAATCCTATTGTTGAAGAAATAAGAAAAATTCGCCAGGCCCACGCAGCTAAATTTAAATATGATTTAAAAGCTATTTGTGCTGACCTGAAAAAGAAAGAAAAAGACTGTGGTCATCCGGTGGTATCATTCCATCCAAAGCTTCACCTAAAAACAACCGGAAGCTAACAAGACGCTCCACCTGGCCCTCAAAGGCTACGCCATTTCGGGCATGTGAGCTTGTTCGTTATGCGCATAAATAAAGGAGAGGAAAACAAATGCCTGTAATATCGATGTATTTCTTCGATAATAAACAACATAAACTGTCACATATCCATGTGAAGTATCAGGATCAGGAGGCAGTATTTTCACTTCCGGAAGGAGAACTCATTGAAGGACAATTAAAACCCAACAAATTGAAGCTCGTTCAAGCCTGGATCGAAATTCATTAAGAAGAATTGATGGCGGATTGGGAGCTTGCAATCAACGGTCAAGAAATATTCAAAATCGATCCGCTCAAGTGAGGTGTTTTATGAATCCAAGAGTTAAAGAAGCAACTCCAGGTCAAAATTATACAGTCCATCTTATATTTGATAATGGAGAAGAAGGTGTTTTTGATGTAAAACCATCTATGGGTACTATTCAATGGAAAAACGGTCAAGATTTCTGCCCGGACACCTTGCATATTGAGAGCAAACGCTTAACACACATATAAGGCCCCCCCCCAGGTCAAGAGACAAAGGTCCCCCTGACAACAGAA
>VRUG01000241.1 GCA_019456255.1 Planctomycetota bacterium
GGATTTGATTTCTTCTCCTTTTGATAACTTTTCTCTACATTATGCCCTTATTGCTGCGATTCACCGAGAATTGCTGAATAGATCAGTCAAAGGCTTCCCTTCTTACAGAGCCGATAAACCATGCTTATTCCCCCAACAGATATTCTCATTCTTCATATTCAATACCAATTGCTTTATTTCATTAGGCGTTTCAGGCCTTCCCTTCCCTTTCTTCGTTTTCTGAGCAAAAGTCCAGTACCCTTTGATAAACCTCCTGATCCATTTCAGCACTGTTTCCGGTTTTACCAGGATAAAGTGATACCTCACTTTATCCATTACTCCGTGAAGAATCGAGGAAAACAATCTATTTTCATTGCTGTCGTTTTCAAGATGGCGGGGGGAGGGTTAGGAAAAATATTATTTGCTTCCTGATATTGCGGCTTCCCGACACTCCAAAAAACGTCCGTGTTTTTTGGAAGCTATTTTTACAGCACCTTAAAACAGAAAGCATAGCCTGCCGGGAGGGCAGGCACGAAGCAGGGCGGACAATCTGTTTTGAATTATATTTTTTAGATTGACCCTCTTACTATGCCTGTTGGTTTGCCCAAAAAAACTCGATTTAACTTATTAGGCGCAGGTTTACGGAAAACGGAAGACTGTGGATCGGAGTGTATCTTTAACGAGTAGGATGGAACAATACTTTTAGGACGCACGGCAACCGTCCTGGTTGTCGTGCTTTACAATGAGCAAAAATCTGCCAAGGATGGCAGATTTTATTGCTCCAGAGGGGGGGCAAGAGAAGATATTCGTTAGAAATCGATTGTTCAGATCGGTTTCTATAATTGGATTACGTCTTCACCGGATTGTTATGATTCTTTTTCCTTTAGTCTCTGGTCTCTGTGCTCTTCTTTTTTCTTGTTATAGTCGCTGACCATCTGCTCACTTGATCGCACATTATCAGGCCGTCTTTTCTTGAAATGTTTGAAATAGAGCTCCTCAATAAAATCGGGCAATGGCAATTTCCAGGGTTCCTGTTTGGTGTTGGAAAGGCCGCCAAATTTCCTGGGATTCAGACCCAGTTCCCTGGCCATCTGTATGTGGGCATGAGAAAGATGGCATCTCTTCCAAGGATTGATCCATCTTTGATATTTCTCAGGAATTTTTTTCCTTTTTGCTATAGGCTAGTGTCCTCGGAAGCTGCGTTTCCGGCGAAACTCACCGAATGGGCCGCATCTTTGTCAAAAATTGCACTTGCCACTGTATTGATTGGCGAAGTAGACTTACTGGGCTGATGTTTGTCCCCCCATATCTGGGACAGAGAGATTTTTACATATCTTCCGTGCCAGCCGATTCGGTATTTCACTGTGCCGCGGGATCGCTTCAATTGCTCCAGTAGTTGGACTCATCCACAGAGAATGAGATCTTGCTTCTCTCTTAAGATAACAACCATATCTCCGAAGGTGCTTCAGAAGGGCAATGCGTTTCATGAAATCGTGATGGTTGCTCTCTGGGCATCAGCAGGAACTCCTCGAAGTGCGTCTTCCCGGCGATCTTCAAGTATCAGCGAGACCGCTTCAGCAAGATTCTTTTTACATTCCTCAATAGTTCTTCCCTGTCCGTTAGCCCCTGGTATTTCTGGGCAATAGCCTATGTACCATTCCCCTTCTTTCTCGATAACGGCAGTAAATTCATTGT
>VRUG01000242.1 GCA_019456255.1 Planctomycetota bacterium
AGGTAGAAAGTACGCGTTTTTGGCCATTATTAGCGCTGGAGTTTTTCTGTTCTTTAATGTGATTGACCTGCAACTGCTTCATTTTATCAATAACGGCTTTTCGCTGCCATTGGAAGTATCCTCATACTAGCAAACATGCCGATCCATTCAGATTAGATTATAATCCTTAAATATTCAATTGCAAGACTTTCGCATTATTCTATTTCTAATTTTCTCCTTCATTCCTTGTCCGCTTTGTGGGTGGAGGTCCAAGTCCTCTCCGCAGCATTTAATTGTTTGTAATGAATGAAAAGGCTCTTGAGTAAAGGCTCTTTTTTTTATGCTGATAGTGTAGATATGGCCATATCAATGCAACGATCTAATCTTCATCCAATATCTCCCGAACCTTCTCGGCTAAAGACTCCGAAGAAAACGGCTTTTGAAGTAGCGAAACGCCTTCATCCAGCACCCCATGATGAGCTATTGCATTATCCGTATAACCGGAAATGTACACCACCTTGAGTTTGGGGTATTCTTCAAAGAGCTTTTCCGACAATTCCTTTCCGCCCATTTTAGGCATGATAACATCCGTCACAAGAAGATCGATTTCAGGATAATCCTTTTTATTAACAATTTCCAGCGCGTCCATACCGTCATCTGCTTCAATAACACAATATCCATAACCTTTCAGTATCTTTCCAGCCATCTTCCTCAATGACTCTTCATCCTCAACGAGTAGGATCGTTTCAGTGCCACCCATCGGGTCCTTTTTCTGAGGACGGCTTTCATGTTGTTTTTTCGTTCCGGTTATTTGCGGTAGGTAGATCTTGAATGTTGTACCCTGTTCAAGTTTACTGTAAACCCAGATAAATCCTCCGCTCTGTTTCACGATACCGTAGACCGTGGATAATCCCAGCCCTGTTCCTTTTCCCACTTCTTTGGTAGTAAAAAACGGTTCAAAAACTTGCGACTGAGTCTCTTCGTCCATCCCGTGACCCGTGTCGCTCACCGCCAGCAAAACATAGTCCCCCGGTATTACTTCAGGATGCTGCTGATGGTAGCTTTCATCCAGGTTAACTCCCAGTGTTTCAATCGTGATCGCCCCGCCCTCCGGCATGGCATCCCGGGCATTGACCACCAGGTTCATGATCACCTGCTCCACTTGTCCGGGATCGGCTTTAATATTTCCTAGATTGGAACCAAGTTCAGTAGTTAAATTAATATCTTCGCTGACTAATCTCTTAAGCATACTACCGAGCTTGGTGATAAGGAGATTGAGGTCGATTACATGTGGCTTGAGAACCTGCTTGCGGCTGAAAGCCAGAAGCTGCTGGGTGAGTGCGGCTGCCCTCTCTGCCGAGTTCTTTATTTCCTGAACGCCTTCTTTAGTTGTATCATTAAGATCCTCTTCCATGGAAATAAGTTCTGAATAGCCGATTATCGTCGTTAGCAGGTTGTTGAAATCATGGGCTACTCCTCCTGCCAACCTACCGATAGATTCCATTTTCTGTGCCTGCCGCAGTTGCTCCTCACTCTCCAGTAATGCTGCTTCGGCTTGTTTGCGTTCCGTAATGTCCGTGATGATTGAAACGAAGCCGTCAACCACTCCTTTGTTATTGAGTTTGTAATCCCAGGCGGCTTCGATTGTAATCACTTGGCCGTTTTTCGTATAATTACGACC
>VRUG01000243.1 GCA_019456255.1 Planctomycetota bacterium
GTGAATTGGTTATCGGGGAAGGCGGTGAGTTGCATGGTGACGAATTGTTTGAAGCCCTCGGTGCCTTGAAGGTCGGGGCTGCCGGGCATGTGGCCGACATAGTCGATGGCGTAAATCTCGTCTATTACGTCCAGGTTCCCTTGGTTCCAGACCTCCTCAAAGACACGGAGGGCGATTGCCTTGTTCTTTTCTGTTTTTTTCGCACATCCAGCCATAAATACCATTATGACCGCAAAGGTAATGACCGGGATTAAAAAACTGAACTTTTGTGCGATTTTACGCATATTACACTTCCTTTCATTGTGCAATGTATGATTCACTGCATGTCTGGGTTTTCTGGTATTGCTTATTACCGCGGTTTCGCCTGACTAGGGTTATACGGCATTTATGCAGTATATCTGCGAACTCTCCCGTCGAATCTTGCTTTGCTATACTGCCTGGCATTCCCATAGGAATGCCATTGTAAGGTAAAGCTCCAGGTCAACGACCTTCAAGTGAATTATGCCTGTGGCTTTAGGTGCCCCTATCCGGGTGTCCTTTCCTGCAGGACGGCTGCTCCCGCCAACCGTCCCGTCATAAATCCCGCCGCAGGCGGGGCAGAATGTGAAATCCCGCTCCTAGTCCCGCCAACGGCGGGGCAGTAAGCGGGGCGGGGCCTGTCCGGCGTAGCAGAGCGTAGCCGGGCCGTCGGCGGGGCCTGGCGTACCCTCCTACTACTATGCACGGCAGACAGGCTTGTCCGGCGTAATGTAGTGTAGCCGGGTAACACAGCCTGTCCCGCGCTTGTCCGGCGTAATGTAGTGTAGCCGGGTCGCGAAGCATAGTGGGGCGTAGACGGATGGCTGACTGCTCAACACTTGGAGCTCACCCCGATTATGGAGCTCTACCAAATTATCGGCACTGCCGATCAGTGCGCCCTTTACCGGGAATTGAGGGGTGTGTGCTGCTTATCGCCGTCCTGAATCCTGGCCGGCACCTGAAAGGCGGGCACAGGCGAACGTGCCGGCTCCCCGCTCCATTTTTGGGATGGCAGCGAAATGGGTTGTATGCTTCAGAGAACGCCAATACCGCCGATAAGTGTAGCCGACGGCGCCCCCAGCTGTGATGACGACCGGAGGGAAAGAGAACAAATCCTTCCAGGAATGATCCTTTACAAAGCGGAAATTTATCATTAGAATTGACCTCTGTTTTTCATCTCACTGGGGGCTTTTTGAGCGGTAAAGGTGCCAATCGGTGAGAAGGGCTGTTTTCCATTGTTCGTGTCGATGGGAACAATTCGCCCTTTTATGAAGTTCAGGCATCGGTCTGTCATCGGTCTGTCGAATGAAAATGTGGAAAGTAGACCGGCGCCTGCATTGCAAAAGGAAGGAGTGATCTAAAGACATCCATGGGAAGTGATTCCAATCGCGCTCTCGGAAATTACCTGGCCGAGATCAGCAAATATGAACCCCTCAAGCCCCAGAAGGAGATTGAGCTCACCCAGCAGATAAAGAAGGGGGACCGGCGCGCTTCGCGGGAACTGATCGTGTCCAATCTGCGTTTTGTCGTGAGTGTGGCCAAGAAGTTTCAGGGTCAGGGTCGTCCGCTGGAAGACCTGATCAGCGAAGGGAACCTGGGTCTCATCAAGGCGGCGGAGCGGTTTGACGAGACCCGGGGGTT
>VRUG01000244.1 GCA_019456255.1 Planctomycetota bacterium
CCAAACAGACCCAGCGTCCATGCTGGGTCTGTTTGGCTTATAGTATCGCCGGACAACACGATGTTGTCCGGCGAAGATACGAAACTAAGACTTCACTTTACCAGGAGGAATTGACTGTCCGCACATTCTCACGTATTGCCGTTATTTATTCGGATCCCAGTTCACATTAACTCCGAATTCATTGTTGAAGCGGATCGGAATTGTGCTTTGCTCCCCCAGAGGGAGAACGTAAGCTTGAGGTGATGAGAGTTTTCTAGTTTAGCCGAAACACGAGGCGGCAGTCGGAAAGGCGGTTGACGGAAGAAGGGGGGGGTGAAGAGGGAAAGAGAAGACAGCGACACGGAACGGAGGGGTTGAGGAGGTGGAAAAACTATAGGAAAACCTTAAAAAAGGTGAGCGGTTTGACAATGTGGTCGTCGGATCGATATGTTAAAATCATCAGAGGGCGCACTATGGGCTTTTTTTCCAACCGGCGAAAGTGCACAATGGCGAATTTTTTAAGGGTCGAAAATGTGCACTTCGGCCAAATGGCATATCGGCTAACGTAACATTATACGACATTCGCCGGAAACGCAGCTTCTGAGGACATTAACCTATAGCAAAAAAGAAAAAGATTCCTGAGAAATATCAAAGATGGATCGATGCCCGGAAGAAATACCATCTTTCCCACGCTCATATCCAGATGGCCAGGGAATTGGGTATGACTCCCAAGAAATTTGGTAGCCTCGCCAATACTAAACAGGAACCCTGGAAATTGCCTTTGCCTAATTTTATTGAAGAGCTCTATTTCAAACACTTCAAGAAAAGACGGCCAGATAATGTACGCTCAATTGAACAGATAATGAGCGACTATAACAGGAAAAAAGAAGAGCGCAGAGTCCGAAGACTAAAGGAAACAGAATCACAACAATCAGGTGAAGACGTAATCCAACTATAGAAACCGATCTGATCAATCGATTTCTAACGATTATCTTTTCTTGATTCCCCCCTCCTCTGGTCTGTTCCATCCGATCCGGTAAACGACCACCGGAAGAGCCGGTGGCTTTGGCGGCTCGGCCTCTAAAAGAGGCCAAATTCCTTTTGCTCATTTTCCTCTTGCTTTTCCCGCTTTTCCTGATATTTCACATACCGCATGATCTTCTCTTCATCCAGGCCATTTGTACTTACGCAGTATCCCCTACTCCAGAAATGACTCCCCCAGTACGGCTTCCTCTTCAGACTGGGATAGCTCTTGAATAATTTGATTGCCGTCTTTCCTTTCAAGAATCCCATCAGCTCGGATATCGATACTTTCGGGGGAACGCTTACTACCAGATGGACATGATCCTCCTGGACATTCAATTCCATTACTTCCGCTTTCTTCCATTCATACAGTAACCTTATCGCACGCTCTACAAACTTTCCAACATCTCCCTTCAAAATCCTGTACCGATATTTCGGGCACCATACAATATGATAATCACTCTGATACACGACATGTGCTTGCTTTCTCCATTTGGCCATGCCTCATAGTAACATACTTCTTCTTACGGCGCAGCCTTCAGGACATCACCACCTGCAACGCTGCAAAGCAGGTGGGTTTCTACGTTTAACTAAACTTACATTAAGGAACGACCAAAATGTCACAAGGAAGACATTAGTTGTGAAATCTGATCT
>VRUG01000245.1 GCA_019456255.1 Planctomycetota bacterium
GGCCGGGGGAGCCGAGTCGACCGGTTATATGATCCCCATGGAGGTGAGTGTGGGCGCAGCCTATCATCCGGACTTAGGCAGTTTGAAGTCTACCATAGATCCGGTATTTCAGGCCGAGCTTGGAGATATCCTGGGCGTGATCCGGGACGGCCGCTCCCCCTTAAGTCTCCTGCATCTGGGGGTGGAGGCCGGGCTCTTTTCCATTTTTACACTCCGGGCAGGCTTGAACCAGGGGTATCTTACCTTGGGCGGCGGGGTCAAGCTTCTATTCCTGGACCTGAACTGGGCGTATTTTACCCGGGAAATGGGGAGATACCTCGGTGACAGGCCGAATACGGGTATGACGATGGAAGCGGCGATTCGCTTTTGATGAATACCAGTGCTGACGCACGAGTTGTAAGTGTCCGATGAATACCGCCATTATTGACATTACTTTGCTGAAGTGTTATATTGCGCCTGATTTTTGGGCCGCTAGCTCAGGAGGTAGAGCAACGCCCTTTTAAGGCGTGGGTCAAAGGTTCGAATCCTTTGCGGCTCAAACTTAAAGACTTACATAGTAAGGAAATAGAGAGCTACCGGAAAATCGGAGCTTCCTAAAAATGCCTTCCGTAGCACAAACGTAGCAAACTGAATACGGGGGTTTCCAGGTGGAAGCAAGGCTCAAAAAACAGCTATCTTATTATTTACGAAAGCTGAAAAAAGGTAAGGCCGTTTATTACGTCCGCTTTCGGCTTCCGGGCGGATCATGGAGCTCAGGAAAAAACCGGCCAGACTGCCAGGGGAGCGGCCGAGGGATGGGCTCTTAGATATCTGCAGAACGGTCAGGTAGTTGCTCACGAAAATGTGACCTTTGAATCATACTCCACCAGGTTTTTTGATTGGAATGGGGATTATGCCACTGATCGGCGAGTAACAGGTAAGCGGATCAGCCGGCGGCAGTGTACCGAGAAAACGGCACTTCTTAATAATCGAATTATCCCGGCCCTGGGGAAACTAAAACTCATTGACATTGATAGGTCCACAATCAAGCAGCTAAGGAATGATCTTTTTAGAGAGGGCGTTTCAGGAGCAACGATAAATAAATGTCTGTCTTGTATTCGTGCGATCCTGGAGTCAGCTGAAGATAAAAGACTGATTCAGGCGATACCGAGAATCGAGCGGGCAGCCGAGCAGAAAAAAAGCCGGGGTATATTGAAACCGGATGAGGCTAAGGCTCTCTTTTTAAAACCGTGGCCGGATATACGGGCTTACACTGCGAATATTCTGGCGGCCGCAACCGGATTAAGACAGGGAGAAATACTCGCACTACAGCGGCAGAACGTAAAAACGGGCTATCTTGAAATATTAAGGGGATGGAACCAGCGGACAGGGGAGCTGAACGAAACCACTAAAAGCGGCCGGGCCCGGTATGTTCCTATTCCGGAGAAAGTCGAGGTCGCAATACATGAGCTTATAGAGATTAGTCCGTGGACATCCCCGGAAAGTTATCTTTTCTTTACCCTGACAAGACAGACAAAACCTATTGAAGGCCGGGCGCTGACCAGGGGCTTATATGCAGCCATGCGAGGAATCGGCATACACGACCAGGAGCGGGAAGCTCGCTGGATTGATTTCCATAGCTGGCGACACTGGTTTAACTCAATCATGATAAATCAA
>VRUG01000246.1:0-1374 GCA_019456255.1 Planctomycetota bacterium
CACCTTTTACTACGCTCACCACCTTAAAACTCTCAAACCTTGGCTCTTGAGTACCAAAACAGGGGGCAGTAAGGAGAGCGCTGCTAATCAGTCCCGCCTCAAGCTCCATTACGTCGCCATGACACGCCCGTCACACCTCCTTTGCCTTGCAATGAGAGACGATGTTTTTACCGAAGGTGAAATTGGCTTACTGAAATCCCGAGGTTGGTGCGTTGCGCGGGTTCGCGACGGTTATCCAGAGTGGCTCTAATCCTGGGTCCTTAAAATAAAATTGATTTCGGTGCTGTAATCTCCATCATTCCGTTGCTTTCCATCACCCTCGCCAATTCCCCACCATCGGAAAATGAATCTTGGTGGCCGCTTCCATCTTGGTCTTTTCATCCCGGCGGTCGTAGCGAGACGTGGTGACGGGCGAGGCATGGCCCATGAGATGTTGAACCGTCACCAAGTCTACCCCAGCATCCAGCATCTCCCCGGCAAAAGTTCTTCTTAGATCATGAGGCGTGAAGGGCTTGACCCGCGCTTTGCGGAATCGCTTTTCCAAAATGACCCAAATGGCCTGATCGGTCAGGCGTTCGGAGATGATCTTTCCGCCCTTCCTAATGCGGTACAAAAGTGGCCCCGCATCGTCACCCCGGCGGTTAATCCACCCGGTCATGGCGGCCTTCGCACCATTGCCCAGATAGACAGTTCTGGCCTTGTTGCCTTTTGTGGCCACGATTTTTAGGCTTCCAGCTTCCCCGTCATAGTCCGCTAAATCCAGGGCGACCACCTCACTCCGCCGCAGACCCGCCGCATAAAGCAGCGCCAAGATGGCCGCATCCCGGATTCCGGCTGGTGACATATCGTGGTAGCACTCCTCCACCAACGCATTTATCTCCCCTGAACCCACCGACCGGCCTTTGGGGATGGAATTACCCTTCACAGTATTGATGTCGATGGCCCGGTGAAACGTTTCGGCGTCCATGAACCCGAGCCGCCAGGATTCCCGCAACACACCTCTCAAAGCAGCGAGCATCTTGTTGGTGGAGGCAGGAGAATACCGCTCCATGAGTAGCGAGCGGATGGCCTGGGTGTGCTGGTATTCAACCTTCCACCAGGGAAGCGAGGCCGGATCGGATTCTGTGCCGGTCAGCATCTCCGCAATGACCCGTAGAGCCTGTTTCATTGCCCGACGTGACCCTGACCCTAGGGAAGCAAGATATACGACAACAGGATTCCGTGAGGGCTGCAAGGCCGGGTGATCCTGCTCAATGATTGTTAGTGAATTGGAGGTTTCCATGTCAAAATTCCTTTAGTTGATAGAATACGTGAAATCTTATTCTCATAAGTTATTATGACACAAAAACAGGCGAATTTGAAGCTGAATTAGGG
>VRUG01000246.1:1384-1654 GCA_019456255.1 Planctomycetota bacterium
ATTTCTCAGTCCATGTCAACCCTAATTCCTATTCTAAAAGCAAGTAAACAAAATAGGGCGGGTCACCTTTGTTTCCTCCGCCTCCACCAATTTCGTTCCAGATTTCAAAATTTGCATAACTTTCTTCATCAGCAAATTCTATTAACTTCCGTTCGGCGTCTGTCGCAATTTTCCATGAATTTGTTTGAAAAATGACAGCCATATTTTCCCAACCATTTGTGTATTGGTGGGCCTTCATTCTTTGCTCAGGATTGTTTGTGATGCCAATTT
>VRUG01000247.1 GCA_019456255.1 Planctomycetota bacterium
AAGAGGCGATTACCGGAAAAGGTCGATGCTTCTTCTTTGGAGAATTACAAGTCTTTTAAGAAAATTGATAATGAAGGGAAAAACCTGTTCGATTTTGTTACAAGTTCTATCTGGAACGTTCTGAAGCAAATGGTAGATTTGTTGCGGCCATTTTTCAACAGGCAGAATGAATTAGTTGATTTATTTTACACAATTACTGAATGTCGAGGATGCAGAGGATGGATAAAAAGCACAAAAACAGAGGTGATAGTTCGCTTAGAGCAGCTGCAACAACCCAGACGTAGGTCTGCGCAAATACAATTTTGTTGTAAATTAACAAGTCTGGGCGCCCAGACACCAACTGGAAAATGGTTGTTAATTGAAGTAGGCGATTCTCCCTTGGATTGAAAAAGTGTCCAATAAAATGCCCGATTTTGAGGCGAATTTAAAAGGTCTGGAGTAAGAATTTCGTTATGGTACTTCCACTTTTCTGGTATAATGAGGCATGAAGGAAGTTGCTCGCCTTCTCCGTGAAATGCAAACGAAAAAAGTCATCAAAGACTATGCCGTCTTTGGGGCAGTGGCTCAGATGCGGTACACCGAAGCGGTTGCGACTATGGACGCCGATGTTCTGATAGTATTACCCCGACAGGGCTCTATTAACCTGCTCAAGCCTGTTTACGAGTTCTGTAGATCGCAGGGATATCTTCCCGAGGGAGAAGCGATCCGCGTGGGCGATTGGCCGGTGCAGTTTATCCCGGTTTTCAATACCCTGACTGAGCAAGCGGTTCGGACGGCTGAAACCGGAGAAATCGAAGGAATACCTTTAAAGGTTGCGTCCCCCGATTATCTGGCTGCCATTGCGTTGAGTACGGGAAGACCCAAAGACTACGCTCGTATTCTTGCTCTCCTGGATTCTGAGGCGATTAGCATGATCGACATTGAAAGATTAGCAGCGCGACATGATCTGCAGTCCGAATGGCACAAGTTCAGACGGAGATTTTTGGATGAATGAACTCCTGAGCACATTCAAGCGTAAAGAAGACTGGCAACGCGGCCGAGCTGCTCTACCCTGGTCTGAGAAGCTCCGTTTGGCCTTGATTATGAGAAAAACCATCCTTTCCCTGCGGCAGTCCTCTGGCAGTACTGACAGTCCGTCGAAAAGGGGCCAGGGCAAGGATTCCTCGTAACTGGCGATGAAGCTGTCCAGTAAAAATTTGAGGTTTTCTTCTGCCGTCATCTGCTCATAGAGGTCTGTCTTCTCAAAGCTCACTCCGATTCGCGCCTGTATTTTTCCGGAGTTGCGTTGAATATTCACTCCAGCCTTTCCTATACTTAGCGGGTACAAGGAGGCCTAAACCACGGGACTGTGGGACAAAATCAAAGGTGAGTTCGTCGACATCATCGAGTGGACCGATTCTTACAACGACACGATGGTCTACCGTTTGTGACCTGGGAAAAGAATACCGATGCTAAGAAATTGGCATCGCGCAAATACAATTTTGTCGTAAATTAACAAGTCTGGGCGCCCAGACACCAACTGGAAAATGGTTGTTAATTGAAGTAGACGATTCTCCCTTGGATTGAAAAAGTGTCCAATAAAATGCCCGATTTTGAGGCGAATTTAGTATATAATAACATAAACCATCATATTTGTCAAATGAAAATCTAAA
>VRUG01000043.1:0-9268 GCA_019456255.1 Planctomycetota bacterium
AGAGGGAATTTTGAATGCGTTTTTCCAAATTTTCTCCTGATTTCCCTCATTCTGCGGTGACAGGGATTATAAGTTTTACTATCATTATTTTGTCTTGACAATGGGTCCACTTCGTGTTTCAATAAACATACAAGATATTTTTAGGAAAAGGAGATTTTGAATACATTACTGTCTAGAATTTGGAAGAACAGGGAAGCCTACCTTTGGATGCTGCCTGCTATTTGCCTGGTCATCTTTTCCACGGTTTACCCATTTATTTTTTCTATTGATTACAGCCTGTGGAAAACAGAGATATTTCAGAAACAGCGTTTTGTATGGTTCGACAACTATCTTAAGCTGTTTCAGGACGAAAGATTTTGGCAGAACGTTCTAAACTCGGCCTTCTTTACATTTTTTGGTATTCTGTTTTCCATCGGCATTGGATTTACCCTGGCAGTACTGTTACGAAGGAAAAGCAGGTTAAACGCCATGTACAGGACGATCATCCTTGTACCATGGGTGACCAATGAGGTCGTGCTTGGTCTTCTATGGATATGGCTCCTGAACCCTCAGATGAGTCCCGTGTACTATTTATTTGACTCGATTGGTTTGCCTCTTCCCAATTTCTTTGACAACCAGACTCTGGCTCTTTGGACAGTAACCCTGGTCAATGCATGGAGATCTCTCGGATTTTCGCTCGTCATGATGCTCGCGGCGCTATCTGCCATTCCTTCAGAGGTTGAAGAATCAGCCGAAATCGATGGATGCAGACCGTTTAAGAAGCTCTGGCACATAATTATTCCCCTGGTTCGTCCGACCACACAGGTAATGATTATCGTACTGACCATTAGCTTCTTCAATATCGTTGCTCTTGTGTTGACTATGACAGGAGGGGGGCCGATTTATTCAACGGAGATTCTGAGCATAAGGCTCTACAAGGAGGGCTTCCTGTTTTTTAATATCCAAACGGCTTCGGCTCTCACAACAATCATGTTGGTGATAAATCTTTTTCTCGCATGGATCTATATGAAACTAATCAGCTCGGAAGGGTATTACTGATGAAAGCAAGATCGTCGCACACAACCATTGCAAGGATAGGACGGCATCTCTTGCTGTTGGGTTTTGTGGTTATTATCTTGGCGCCGTTCTTATGGTCTCTGAACACTTCTCTGAAGCCGTTATCCGAGATACTATCCTATCCACCCACTCTGTTCCCGGCAAAAATTTTCCTGGGAAACTACATCAATGTTCTATCTCAAAACGAGTTTCGGCGCTTCATCCTTAACAGCGCTATTGTGACACTGTTCTCCGTCATCCTCACTCTCCTGGTTTCATTATTCGCAGGTTACGCAGCCGCTCGCTATAATTTCCCTGCAAAGGAGTTTCTTATGTTGCTTCTCCTTGCGGGAATGGCGATTGGCCGGTTCGCGAATGTTATACCTCTTTATTTTCTGGCGATAAAGCTGAAATTGTTTGACACATACCTGATGCTCGTCCTGGCTTATTCAGCCTTCATAACCCCACTCATAACATGGCTCATGCAATCTTATTTTAAGACTATACCTGTAGCAATTGAGGAAGCAGCGAAAATTGACGGCTGCAACACCTGGAAATCCTTCTGGATGGTTGTTGTTCCGATTATGAAGCCCCCCATTGTTGCCGGTGCCGTCATTACCATGTCTCGAGCCTGGAACGAGTTCATTTTGGCTTTGACTCTGACCCGTTCTTCCGATATGAGGACGTTGCCTGTGGGATTACACTTTTTCCTGACCGACTATGGAGTTGAATGGGGACCGCTCACGGCTGCATCTATTCTGTCCATCATTCCGATTTTGATTGTTTTTCTTTGGCTACAACGTTATTTTTTGCAAGGATTCACCTCCGGAACCCTGGGGGGAAGTTGAGAAGTTTGGCCCGTATGGGCCAAAAAAATATCATTTAGGGAGGTATCGTCATGATGAGGCGATTACTACTTGTTATGTTGGGCATTGCCCTACTCATGAGCTCGTTTGTCTTTGCCAGCGGTAAACAGGAGAGCTCACAAGCCGAGGAGGCTCCTACAATAGTCTTCCAGACTTTTCTGACACCAGGAAAGGATTCACCCCGAGAGAAAGCCTGGGGACAGATTATCGAGCGTTTTACGGCAAAAACCGGTATAAAGGTGGAGACCAACATCATGCCGTGGAGTGAAATTGATCCCCAGCTCATCCTGTCCGTTCAATCAGGGAATCCACCCGATGTCTCATTCGTCCGGGATAAATCCTTTCTTAGAGCTATGAGGGCGAATGTGCTGATGAGCTTGGATGATTTTATTGAACGCGACTACGATGAGAGCAGAAAAAATGACTACCTGCTGTGGGACCAGGATGGTGTCTACAAGGGCAAGAAATACGCTTTTCACATGCACTATATACCCGTCGCTCTCTATATGCGTAAGGACTTGATGGAAAAGGCCGGCTTGGAAGCGCCCAGATCGTGGGACGAGTTCGTCAAGGTCGGCAAGGCTCTTTCAAGCCAGGGCAATATAGCCTATTTGTTTGCCGTTTCTCCAGCTCAACCGACGGCGCTCGATTACCTGCAGCCGATGATCGAAGGTCGGGGCGGAAAGGTCCTAACCGAGGCTGGAAAAGCAGGATTCCAGCAAGAGGCAGGAGTGGAGACCTATAAATTCCTGAAGTCGCTGATCTATGACCACGGCATAAGCCCAAAGAGTACCGCTACGATCAAGTACGATGAGGTAACCGATGCTTTTTCTGCCGGAAGAGTCGCGATGGTCATCGAGGGCGCTCATCGATACAAGAGGATCGTGAACGCTCTTGGTGAAGAGAATATAATGCTGGCGCGCATACCCGGTGTAGATGTCAGTCTTCCTTCACCAACATCGGTAGCGGGCTGGAATCTTGGAATTCCGCGAGGATCCAAACATCCTGAGGCTGCTTGGGAGTTTATCAAGTTTGCAACGGGTACTGAAGCTCAGATTATTTACACAAAGGTCGGTGGCCAGATTCCTGTACTCAAATCTGTGCTCAATGATCAGTACTTCCGGTCGGAAGAGGGTGCAATCGCAGGATGGTTTGTGGAGTATATGAATACCGCGGGCAGCCTGGCAATCGGTCCTCCAACCTATTCGCAATTGAACGAGCTCATGTCTGTCTCCCTTCAGGAGGCCCTCTCTGATGCTAATTCGGATGTAGAGAAAATTCTCGCCCAAAGTGCAGAGAAGTACAATAGTATTGTCGATAGTCAGTAGATCGTGAAATCGGGGCGGGCCCTCGGATCGAGAAGAGCCCGCCCCTTCCATTGGAAGCGCTTCCACGGATAGTGTATGTTGCTGTCTTGGGCAGCGGATGAACGGGAGCCCACAGCCATTTTCCGAAAGGGGTATGAATGCTTAGCTCAGTGGATGTGGGGAATATTTTACATGCCCTGCAGGGGGAGATTGAAAACGATGTCACTGTGATCGGCGGTGGTACCGCCGGATTCATCGCGGCGACCGCCGCAGCGAGGACGGGGGCGCGTACTACCCTCGTGGAATACATGCCTTTTCTGAGTGGAACCCACGGAGGGGCGGGCTTGGTTTTATCGGCCACCGGATTCTATCATACCTATCTCGGCGACCGGCGTTTTAAATACAAGGATCAGCTCGAGCTCCTGGTGAAGGGTCTGGCCTTCGAGTATTGGAATTTGCTCGTCAGAGCCGGTGCCGCTCACGGCAGGGAAAACGAAGCGCCCCTCAACATCATCAATGACAACGAGCTGACAAAGGTCGTAACGGAGCGGATGGTCCTCGAGTCCGGAGCGGATATTTGGTTCATGTCCCAGTTCGTAGACGCCCTGGTGGATGACGGGAAACTCAAGGGCGCTCTGGTAACCAGGGGCGGGGGGCTCTGGCTCATCAAAACCAAGGTTCTGATCGATGCATCCGGGGACGGAATAGCGGCTGCCCAGGCAGGGGCATCCTATGAATTGGGTCGAAAGAGCGACGGCCGTCCCCAGCCGGGTTCAATGTTTTTCGAAGTCGGTGAAGTGGACATTAAGAAGACCCTGGATCATCTCAAGGAGCATCCGGACCATTTCGCGGAGACCCATTACGGCTTCCCCCCCTCGGCAGATTATCTTCTCAAGAGGCTGAGGGAAGGAGTCCCGATACGATTCAAGGTCAGCTGCGGATACGATGAGGCAAAGGCCAAGGGTGAGCTACCGATAGCTCCGGGAGAGAAAGCGGTGCCTCCTTCTCTGGGATCGATATACCTCCATTGGAAGAGCGGCAGGGTGGTTCCCTACATGGTTTCCCTGAATATGGACATGGTCTATGGATTGGATCCGGCGGATAGGGACCAGTATGACGAGATGCTCGTCGAAACTAAAAGGTTTGTCCTGCAGATCCTGGGTCATTACAGGCGCTATGTACCCGGCTTCGAGGACTGCTGGCTCTCCCGCTTTCCTCCGATGCTCGGCCTCCGGGAAGGCAGGCGGATAGTCGGCGAGTACATGCTGACGGAGCAGGACGCCGAACATGGCGCTATGTTCGAGGACGCCGTCGGAAGGTGCGGCGCGTTTATTGATGTCCATGGGGAAGAGGTGGGAACGATGCTGGAGCACCGTGAAGTGGGCGGAGAGCACGGCTGGTTTCACATACCCTACCGCTCGCTGATACCCAAAGACGTGGACAACATGCTGGTTGCGGGAAAGCTCGTGTCTGCGGATCATGTTGTTCACGGTTCGACGAGGAATATGGTTATCTGCATGATGACCGGACACGCGGCAGGAACCGCCGCGGCCCTGGCATCACGGGATAACGTTTCGCCGAGGAGCCTGGATGTAGAGAGACTGCAGCAGGTTCTGCGGCAACAGGACGCCATAATTTGATTTATAATTGACGGGAGCCAACGAAGGGAATAGAACACTGCCTGCGATTTTAAGTGCCGTCATCGCTGCCGGATTCTGGAAAAATTTGCCGCCCATCGTCATTGGCGTCGTAGTAGAAAAGCTGCTCGAAGTACGAATGTGCGCGGCTCTTTACATAAGGCGTTTTCATAACACATGGCATTCCGCGAATGATTGATAAAATCCTTCGCGGGAATTACAAAGCCAAGAGCTTGCGGACAAACAGCAGGTCTATCCATTTAAAGGAGAGGAATCCATGAATAGAGAAAAAGAGAGGGAAGTTGTAATTCCGAAGAATGCTGCTCCGTTGAACGTACCGCTGTCTCCCGCCGTACGGTATGGGAATCTCTTATTCGTCTCCGGCCAGGTTTCTACGGATGTCGAACAGTCCAAGCCGATAGTGGGGACAATCGAAGAGGAAACAGAGCAGGCCTTGAAGAACCTCAGTGATCTGTTGAAAGGCGCCGGCTCCTCTTTGGAGTGCGTGCTCAAAGTAAGGGTGTTTTTGAGAGATATGAAGGACTATTCGAAGATGAACGAGGTCTACGGCCGGTATTTTCCCAAGGATCCCCCGGCCAGATCGACCCTCGGGAATATAGCCTTGGCCGCCCAGTATAAGGTGGAAATCGAGGCTGTCGCCTTTATCCCGGAAAAATAAGGGGAGGAGGAACAACCCTCTTGCAAGAAGGAAGTGCGGGCCTGCAGGCCTGTCGAAACTTTAACGGCAAGAGTGAGGGCGCCCTGAATCCTCCAAATGATAAGAAAACTTATAATTCACCGCAAGTACTCAAGAGGAAAATCGTGTAAAATAGGGGAAAATAGTCCGGCAAAAAGCCTGAAAAAAGGGCATGGTGTCTAAAACATATCCTAAAAGGGTTCTTAGATTGATCAGCGACAATTAGAATTCAGGTATGAGAATCGGGAGGCCGAAAAAGCAGAGGGGCGCTGCTTCGAGTATCCAAATACCAAGTTTCGGAAGAGAACTTGGTAAAAATGGAGCTCCTTTCGAAAAGAGGACGGCTGGCCGCAAAGTAAAGGTCACCCCGAAAGGGGTTTAAAAGGGGGCCACAGCCATGGGTCCTGCGGCCGCCGTTTTTGTTTTACATCTATGGTCTGATGAAATTAGGCGTAACTACCACCTATGAAAAGTGATTTAACAAATCGCAGGTTATCGTGAAACAGGCAAACTGTGAAGATTGAAATATTAGTTTAGGCTAACAGATATTCTGACGATCGTGATATTTAAGATTGCACTGTGATATTTTACGGATCGTGCCAGTCCCTCCCCGTTGCACCATCCTGAGGTATCAACCCAATTGTAGGCCACACTGCGTTTTTCTGCGGAGACCTCCAAGTACTTAAGAGATCGTCATATTCTTCTTGCGGGATCTTGGCTATGAGCTGACCCGCAACCCGTCACTGTCCCTGAGGAAACGGTTAGGGATCATAAGGGCGCTTTTCCCGGAGGACGACTGTGATCTTTCGACCGCGTATCGATCCAGCTGGGAAAAACCCGGACGCAAGAAATAGAATATATATCTTTTATAAATCTTGTTATATGGTTCTTTTTCGCACTAAAAACACTGATTTTCCCTTTAAATTTGTTAAATATGCTTAAATAGGTCTATAATTGCTAAAAATATTACTTGAAATGACCAAGATAACCCGATATATTGAGAGATTGAAATAGTGAGTCGGACCAAAAGGGGGTACCTGCCACTATGCTCGCCTACCAAAAAGAAAGAATTGAAAATGCAATCTGTTATTTCGCCCGGGAACACCAAAAGAGAGCGCAAAAACCAGCGTATCAGACTTATATTTATAAGTATCTCGCTCTTTTTGATTTCCGCGTTTTAGAAAAAACCGGGAAGCCTGCCCTCGACATAGAATACGATGCCTATGAAAGAGGACCGGTTCCAAGACCGCTGTACAATACAAGGTCTTTTCATAAAAATCAATGTTATAAATTCAAGCCAGAGGGAGAGAACTCGATAATTATTGAACCAGCACGCCGGCCAAATCTAAATTTTTTCTCTGAATTTGAGATTGAAATCATGAATCAGATTCTTGCGCAATATGCCCATCCATGGATTACAACAGATATACTGAATGAAGCCTCACACGAGATACCCGCATGGCAAAAAGTATGGAGTCGCCGGGGAGATCGCAGTAAAGTACCCATGTCCTACGATGACAACTTCGATAACATTAACAACAAATCAGAATCCGAACTAACCAGAGAAGAAGATACTTATCTTGTATATAAGGCACTAAAAACAATCGCCAGATGAAGATAGGTGCTGTCTTTTTCTGGAGCAACTTTCATAAATATAAATCAGGAAAATTAAAGGGTCGTTGGTTTATTTATCTCGGTAAAACTGTTTATGGCATGAAGCCTGAACGATCACACATTGGTACTACAACAACCAAACTTCGATACTATGAGAAGGGAGGGTATCGCCATAATAATATCATTTACAGATTCTCTGCAGGTGAATTCGGATTCGAGGAAGATTGTATTTTGGATGTTGATAATGATATAAACGCGGAGTTTACTTCAAAAATTGAGAATAATCCAGAAATAACCGTCAAAGGGTTCTTGGATAATTCAAGTCTTGAAAAATTATATGTCTACATTCGTGATTCAAAAAGAATTGACAAAATGGTTAAGCAAGATATATTTCATAGCTTTAGATCCGCTGGACTAAATGTAAGGAAGCCATAAATTTACCGGATTTCGCCTGTCCAAACTTCGCTTACATTTATGCGCCGATTTCCGGAATAGGGGCGAGGTTCTGCTAACGGAGGACAACTCCGCCACATAGGTGAGCGCGAACTACAGAGATCCCGCCAACGCTCAACCCCGGCTCCCCTTTTTATATCTATTCACCTTCTGCATAAACCTTCCCCGGAATAGCCCAACCTGCTCCTGGCCCGATCGTGATGGTTTTTCGGCAAATCGGGGCAATTCGTCTTATATTTATGCATAGGTGCTGGACCATTCACCGGCATCAACGGAACGTTGAACAACTTAAACGAAACGGTGAAGATCGAAATATAAGGGGGGTATCCAAATACCACCCCGGCCTAGAAAATGCGCTGTGGGCAATCCTCGTGCGTCTTTCTCGGGGCCCCAGCCGTAATTATAAGCGAAATAAGGAATTAAGCGGGGAAAGCAAAAAAAGCCCGTTTTCAGGGGTATCAACTAAACCCTGGCCTAGAAAGTTCATTGTAGGCAATCCTAGGCTGTCTCTGGGGGAATTTTTCGAGTCAGTTTTAGGCGTCCTATTACGGCAAAGCATTTTTTTATATATTTAGGAGCTTTAGTGAGAAAAAGGGGTTGACAGCTATTGTTATCTTTGTTATCATTTAAAATATGCCTGTATTATACTTGAGAAACGTTAACGAGGAAATTAAGCGTAAGTTTAAAGCCCTTTGTGTAGAAAGAGGAAAAACTCTCACGAAAGAGATTGAAAGACTTATGCGGGAGGAGGTTGAAAAAGCAAAGAAAGGCAAGCTATAATCGGCTTGCCAGGGCAGCCGCGTACGCGGTGCAGGTTTCCCGACCTGCAGTCCTGGCATTTCTTTAATCGGGAAGGTAACAACGGGAGGTTACCACCATGACCGATCTTATCCTACCTGATAGGGTGGGAGAAGCCCTATCACAAATCCAAACCTTCTTTCCAAACATCCGCGAAGCCCTGAGGAAAGCCCAAACGTTGTTTGAGCGTATCCACAGCTTTGAGGATGTGGAAACGTATCTGCTCCGGGGAGCAGGGTTATCCCCGAACACCTACCGGTCCTATCTCACAGCCGTCAAACAACTCTATGAGTACACTGGGGGTTTAAATCCCCTGCAGGTGGTCCCAGGCCAGGTTGAGGCTTTCTACGACAGCTTGATTAAGAAGGTGGACCGGAACACGGCTTACCTGCGTATCCGGGGGCTCAAAAGGTTCTTCTCAGGAGTCTCTAAAGTAGTCCCCGGATACATCTCTCCTTTTTCGGTTATGGAGGAGAAGCTTATCAAAAAGCTAAACCGGACGAAGAAGGGAAACCGTACCAAGAAGGCGCTCTACAAGGGCGAGCTTAAAGACCTGATGGCCTGGCTTTCTCAGGATCAGTCGATCAAGGGCTTAGCCGATTACTCCATGGTCTACGACCTGGTTACTTCGGGCCTACGGGCTTCGGAACTTTGTCAGTTGCACTGGGGGGGCTTGGAGTATCTGGAGGGCGCCTGGACCGCTAACTTCATCGGCAAGGGCGGGAAGGAAGCCGCCCAGGAGCTCTACGGTCCGGCCGTTGATGCCGCGCGGGTCTACTTCATCAAGCAGTTTGGCCGGCAGCCTGAGAAAGAGGACTATCTGTTCTACAGCCTGGCCGCCTATCCTGGGGATCGGCCACG
>VRUG01000043.1:9368-13126 GCA_019456255.1 Planctomycetota bacterium
AAGCAGTTTGGCCGGCAGCCTGAGAAAGAGGACTATCTGTTCTACAGCCTGGCCGCCTATCCTGGGGATCGGCCACGGTCCTTGACTGCACATCGGTTGTGGGTGCGGATCAAGGAGATCGGGGAACGGGTCCAGGCTGCAGGGATCATCAAGCGGGACATCTGCTTTTCACCTCACTTGTTCAGGAGGACCTACGCAACGCTGCTTTATAAGTCAGGCATGAAGATCAAAGCGATCCAGGAGAAAACCCGACACGCCAATATTGATGTGCTCGTGAAGCACTATATTCACGACGAGGAGCCGGCCAGTCCGTACTTCGAGCGCATTTTCGGGAAGGGGGCTTAAGATGAAAGACATTACAGCAAATCTAATCGACATAAGTGATCGTTTAAACCTGAGGCTTGACGAATTATATGCAATCGCACATTTAATCTATCAGGCTAAAGGAGGCATTGATGGTAATAATACAGCAGGGCTCTCTATGATTCTTGAAAATGTGTGTGAGGAAATAGACTCTATTAAGCTGGTCGTTAATAGTTTAATCGAGAAGGAGAAGGAGGAAGAAAACACAGGGTAGTAAGATAACTGGAGAAAAATTACTGTTAGGAGGTAATTATCGAGGTAAGAAAATCGTTTGACTGGCTGCCCTAACAGGCCGAAATTTGGGGTAGCCAGGGATAGGCTGGGATTAATTACCCCAGCCGAAAGCCGGTGTCTCTTGCCCGGTTTCCTTGGCTTTTAGTAAGAGCGAGAGAGCACTATCAAGAGGAGTGCAAATCATGTCTGAAACGAAATCCGAAACAGTAAAGATTACTCTGGAAATCTCTCAAAGAGATTATGACATCATCTCAAAGGTATTAGCGGCCAGAGGGGAAACTATTCAGGACATAATAGTTGATGATCTAAGATCCACCATCGATATGGATCTTCAAGAGTCTTTAGGTATCGCAATGGGTTACGGCGATCATCCTTGTTATGACCATGTCTTTGAGGAAGAGGGGGTGCAGGTATGAAGGAGATAACTTTACAAATTCCCGATAGCGACTACGACATCATTTTCGAGGTCATGCGGATTTATCCTAAAATGAACTTCAACGAGGTAATATACGACGCCATCGCTTCGTTTACCGAGATGTGGGTTGACCTAACCCTAGACGAAAAGAGCAATATGGGTTTCAGGAAAATGGAGGGGGCCGCCAATGAAACTGCTTAAAAGCGACCATTACACAATAACCCGCTTATTGCTTCAGGACTCGGACGGCAAAATATATGAACTTTTCGAGGATTCATTAGGGTCTTATTATTTCTGGGATTGGGAAGGCGATGCTGATGGCTCTATTGACGGGATGAACTGGAAAGAATACAGCAGGTCTGATTATGAAAATCTTAGCGTATTCGGGAGTGGAGATAGAGTCAAACATCTTGAACCTTGAGCGGAAATGTACTACAGCCCCTGGAGCAATCCGGGGGCTTTTATAGGATTAGAAGCGGGGAAAACGAATTATGCTTTTTATGTCAGATAAAGAATTTAGAGATTTTATCAAAGAGATTGTAAGAGAAACCGTTAAAGAGATAATCAGATCCTACAAATTACTTGATCAGCGTTTAACGAAAGAGTGGTATTGTATGGCTGAATGTGCGCGCTTAAAAGGCGTCTCTCAGGGATATTTAATTGATCATCCCGAAAAACAACCCGGTGGTGGCAAACACTTTCGAAAAATATGCGGATGGAAGAGAGTTCATATTTCAGTTGTAGCTCCCTGGCTGACTCAAGACGATGATGAATTGGATCGGGAGAATGGAAAGAGGTAAAAATGGCAGACATAAACAATATAACTTTGTACGGCAGGTTAGCTAAGGACATGGAGATATCCTACACAAAAAACGGCACTCCGGTAGGCAACGTGGTAATTGCAGTCAACAGAAGGCGAAAAGTTAATGATGACATGGATAGAAGAAGGTAATTTCTTCGATGCCGTGATGTATGGCTGGCGAGTCGAGAGCCTTGAGAAACACCTGGTCAAAGGCCGGATGATAGGAATAGAAGGGGAGCTTGAGCAAAATCGGTGGGAAGACAAGGAAGGTAATGAAAGGAGCAAGGTAGTCATTCGAATCAAAGAGCTACAGCTTCTACCCCGGAAAGAGTAAGAAAAGTGGTTCGTATGACACATAACTACTACGTTTGTCTGAATGATTGTCTTGAGGTTTTTACGCTCACACGTAGAGAGCTTCGAATAAATCAATACGCTCCCTGGCCTGATAAAGCTCCATGTCCTGAATGCGGGAAACCTGCGCTGAAAACCTGTATTGCCAGAAAGCAGTTAAGATATGGAGAAGCCTATCCTGACTTATTCCAGCGGATAAAAGCTGAAAGGGAAGGACATACAATCAGGAACTTCAAGCTGATCAAAGGTAATATGGAAATAGAGATTGATACGACTAAATTACTTAAACTCCAAAGTATGAGGGAAGAACAAAACAAGAAGGAAATAATAAACAAGGATATTTATATAATCGCCAAGAGGATCATGGAATTAACCCTTGAGGAAGCAAGCCGCGTGGATGGTTACATTGACAGTATTATCGTATTGAGAGATCATTCTTGAAAAATTGAAGTTGTAGTGAGTGATTGCAGGCTCCTGGAGCGTTCCGGGGACCTGTATATTATTGACAGTAGCGAAAGAATGAAAGATAAAGGACTAATCGGGCCAACAATCTATGAACAAAGAATTAAATCGTGTTGCATATCATGAAGCAGCACATGTGGTTGTCCGTTATCGTTTAGGATTACCGATTGACAAGGTGACGATCAACAAGGCTGAAATTAACGAGGAAGACACAGCTGGCTTTGTTTCCGGTGTCGTCATCGACCGTGACTTTTGGGAGTTTTTGGACTGCGATATATGGGAGGGTGAACGAGATGACCTCTCAAAAGCACGTCAGAATATAATTGAAGGTGAGATTCTTTCTTTTCTGGCCGGAAGCGCTATGGATGAAATCAACGGCATTTCGGATGATGAGATTGAGCAGGGAGGCCGATCCGACCGCCATAATGCAATTGATTTTTATTTACATTTTATAGGCGAAACCCATGATCTCACGGCATGGTACAAGCGCTCGCGATTTTTGGCCGAGGATTCGTTTCCGGCAGTCCGCACAATAGCAAATCTTCTATCCGAGCGTGGTACTTTGACAGGAGCCGATGCGGAGAAAGTAATAAAACAATACATACCGACTCGCGATGTTCCGTCTTTGGCTGGCACCGTGTGCGAGTTTCGCGAAGAGATACGTTTAGAGAAAGAGGCAAAAAAGAGATGGGGGCTTGGCAAAAACGGAGCCTTTTAGCTATGTCAAACACCATTATTGATCGTATCCGCCGGCTCCTGCAGACCGCCCGCAGCGCAGCCGACTCGCTGTACTCCACTCTGGGCGAGCTCGAGGAGGACCAGGGCACTTTTACCGAAGACGAGTGCGCCGCTGATGATCTGATCGAGACCTGGGAATTTCCACGGGCATACAGCTCATATGAACAGTTTGAACGGAAATGATACAAGGGTTTGTGATCAACATAACCCCTGAATCCGGGGGCTATTTTTATGTGGTAATGATTGCCTTATTACCTTATCCCGTTTCGTTTACAATTCCAATGTTGTGGTCTATACTTCTATATTGAATATTTGCGAGCCAAAATTCGGATAATAGCTATAATCGGTATTTTTATGAATATAAGTTCGCAAATGTGTTATCCGAAGTTCCTG
>VRUG01000004.1 GCA_019456255.1 Planctomycetota bacterium
TATCTTTCATAGTTAATATCCCTTTATAAAAAGTTTTTTTATCCCATTACGCTGATTAACCGTCATTATGGGTCATTGGCACTCCGTAGGATACCTATACTGTATCGGTTCCCACTCATCGGGGTTCCCAGCACAACCGTAGCACATGCCTCCAACGTCCGGAAGACATTTCACCGGATCTCCTTGGCATGAATGACTTAGAATAGCACCAAGCTTACACGTATATACTACGTAACATTCAACTGCATCCTGTTGTACACAGTCGCCGGGGCAACCTAGAACATAGCAGTATCGAACGTCGTTGCCATAATAAGCCCTCGACGTGTAGTTTGCGCAATCATCAAGTAACCCTATACATGCGGGACACTTGTAGTTCTCGTTATTGCTGGTATCACATTCCCCGGTTGGTTCTCCGTCTTCGCACGGCATCACACATGAACCATCATCACAGCAAACCTCATCCGCATCACAGCATGATGTGTCATGACAGCAATCGCCGCCGCAACAACTGCCATTACAACAACTATCATCCGGGCCACAGCATGTGCCATTACAACAGGTGTTATAGCAGCAACTGCCTCCGCAGCAAGATGCGCCGCTTGGACAGGGAGGCACACATGAGCCGCAATCACAGTGCGTACATCCAGAACAACCTCCTGAACATCGAGGGCAGTAACCACCTGTACCATAGCTTAAGCTGCTCATAAATAACAATACGCTTAAAATAAAAATTATATACAAAGGTTTTGTTTTCATCCTGTACTCTCCTTCACTAATTATGACTATTTAACCAGTCCTGGGCTTTCTGTACAACTGGACATCTGGGATATTCCTCGATAAGCTGAGCATAAGCCGCCCTTGTCTTTAGCGTTGCCTCCGGTTCGGCAATAGCATTTAATTCACCAAGAGCGTCATAGTTATCCCCTATCATAAACAGGGCATGCCATGTGTACTTATAACCGGGATAGTTATCGATAACCCTCTGAAAACAGGCTATCGCTTTCTCAGATTGTCCAAGCTCGTAATAAGAATCACCTGCCCGGCAGCAGTCTCCCTCATTAGGAGTAAAACTGGAAAAATTAGATTCACTTGTTATTTTTTCCCATATAGTTGTGACTTTCGAGAAATCTTTTAAGGCTTGCTCATGAAGACCATTATCTTCAAATTCAAAAGCTGTTTTATAATATTGCTCAGCAATGGAGTACAGGAAATGCTCCAATAGCTTCTTTTGGTCCGCAAAATCGCTGCATAACTTCTTAATAGCTGCCTTAAAAGCAATATCGTCACCTAATTGGCTTTCTAAAATCACCAAAGCCATTTCACGTAGTATCGGATTGTCTGTTTCAGGCCAACTGGATAAAAGTTTTTAATATAAGATTCATTGTCCGCCAATCACACCTATCTGCCATATAGCCACATGTTCCAATAAAGATGTAAATCCGTCTACCTGAAAATAAACTGTATTATTTATCTTTTAATCTAAAGCAATAACTTTAGCTTTGATTGTACATTCTCGGATATTACCCCAAGTGTAATTCTTTGGGACTAGACCCGGTATTTTTAAGGTTTCTTTGACCGATGATCCACTACTCTGTAACCTTGTGGCGGATGAAATTCAAATATCTCTGCCGGTATTGAAGGATTCAATTCTACCTTTATAATCCTATAAACCGACTTTTCTACGAAATTGCCGTCTTTGTCATATTGTATTTCAGTTATGTTATGTGGAAATCCTTGTGAGTTAAAACTGTCACACTCACGAATATATCTAATCTTATTCGTTTTAGGAATATGAAATTCCGTACGGTAAACACGAGAGTAGTCCCTTCTGTCACATATTAAAACAACCGCAGGAAAATGGTTGGGGTCGCCCATTTCTATTATATCCCTTGTGTCTGGAGTATTTGGGTTGGGGCGGATACTAATTTTATTTGCTGCCTTATTTCCTTTTGATTTCGTCCCTTTCATAGGTTCTATACTGGCAAGGCCGGTTCTGGCAAGCTCCGCCATCTTATTCGGGTCGGGAATATAATTTAGCGATTTTGGAGTGCTGCCTTGGTCCATACCAAGAAAGAGCCGCAAGAATAACGCAGTTCTGAAAGGCATACCTGCAAATTGGGCGATATCCTCTTTGGCCCACTTTCCCGTATTGACAAAGACTGTATTCATCTCACTCGCATAGTGATAGCTGACAAAATCTCCCGTGTTTGCATCTTTGGTGTTAATGAAAGTATGGACGAAAGGTGTATTTGGCCCTAATGGTTTGTTCGGCCCGACTGTTACCGTATCAATTCGCTGGTTATTACCTGATATCCATACCTGACATTTTGCCTTACGAGGGAATTTTTGGTTTTCTACCCAGTTTTTGAAGTTTGCCTCTATAATTTTATTACGTCTTTCAATTTCATAAGGCTTAAGCTCACCAATCGAACGGCTCATGAGCTTACTATCAACAAATTCCTCGGCTCTCTTGCGAATTTGCTCAATAGGCTCTGGTACTTTCGTAGAATCTTTGTAGAAAGTAATATGTATGCTTTTAATCGGCTTCTTCCAGGTAGCTGCTACTAATTTTTGCACCTGTTCTTCTGTAGGGATAGCAGTATTTTCTGACCCAGCGTATGTAAAGCTGCAAGCCAAAACCACCAATAGCAAAACCAAAATTTTCGACCATTTCATATTAACTCCTTTTTTTCAAGTCAATTTAAAGCGAAATTCTTAATATTCCATTGTCCGGAACTACTAACAGCCAAAACCTGTAAATACATACGTCTCCAACTCTATAGGATCAGAAGGATCGCAGGATTCAATAAAATCACAGATTGCACATGAGCCACTGCAACAATCTGAAACTCCCGCAAGACAGTTAGCACACGTAGCAGGGTCAAAACCACTAATGGAACATTCAACCACACACCACGCCCCTTGCGCAGCACACCAAAGCAGCTTGGTAACATCCCAGTCTTCCGTGCACGAATAAAGATATCCTACTGGCTGCAGTGTTTCATTACATATAACATGTTCGCCTGAGCCAACTCCGACATTTAGACACGTCTCATAACTTGGTGTTACGGCGGCACTTCCGACGCACCCCCACATAACATTGTTACAACCAGGACAAGAGTCGTTGTATGCAGCATGTGTCTCTTTAGTCCAGACCTTATCGCCGCAAACGCCTTCACAACAGATTTGCCCTGCAGCACAGCAGACGTCATTGCAGCATGTATTAGAACAACAGCTACCGCCGCAGCAAGATTGGCCACTACCGCAACAACTGAGACCGCATTTAGGAACACACGCACCACCAACACAGCAGTTACTGCTGTTGCTGCAGCAACTGCCATTACAACAACTATCATCCGCACCGCAGCATGTGCCATTACAACAGATGTTATAGCAGCAACTGCCGCCGCAGCAAGATGCGCCATCTGGGCAGTCATACACGCATTCGCCGCAGTCACAAACATAACATCCCGAGCAACCTCCTGAACATGGAGGGCAGTAACCACCTGTACCATAGCTTTGACTGCCGACAAGTGATAATACGCTTAAAATAAAAATTATATACAAAGATTTTGTTTTCATCCTGTACTCTCCTTCACTAATTATGACTATTTAACCAGTCCTGGGCTTTCTGTACAACTGGACATCTGGGATATTCCTCGATAAGCTGAGTATAAGCCGCCCTTGTCTTTAGCGTTGCCTCCGGTTCGGCAATAGCATTTAATTCACCAAGAGCGTCATAGTTGTCCCCTATCATAAACAGGGCGTGCCATGTGTACTTATAACCGGGATAGTTATCGATAACCCTCTGAAAACAGGCTATCGCCTTCTCAGATTGTCCAAGCTCGTAATAAGAATCACCTGCCCGGCAGCAGTCTCCCTCATTAGGAGTAAAACTGGAAAAATTAGATTCACTTGTTATTTTTTCCCATATAGTTGTGACTTTCGAGAAATCTTTTAAGGCTTGCTCATGAAGACCATTATCTTCAAATTCAAAAGCTGTTTTATAATATTGCTCAGCAATGGAGTACAGGAAATGCTCCAACAGCTTCTTTTGGTCCGCAAAATCGCTGCATAACTTGTTAATAGCTGCCCTAAAAGCAATATCGTCACCTAATTGGCTTTCTAAAATCACCAAAGCCATTTCACGTACTATCGGATTGTCAGTCTCAGGCCAACTGGATAAAAGTTTTTGATATAAGCTATTAGCCTTGTCCTGCTGCTGTGAGGTACGATACATATCCGCCAATATGTAAACCGCCATAACCCAGTGCTCATCCCTGTCGAAATCAATAAATAATCTGTCGACTTCCATATCAACATCTTTATAATTTCCGCTGCGAATGTTTGATTGTGCTAAATTCATCTGGGACCACATCGCATATCTGTCTGTTGGCCAGTATGTCAAAACTACCTGATAAATCTGGTCAGCCTGTTCATATTTGTGCCGTTTACGGTATTTATCTGCAAGAAAACAAATCTCCATCGCTATATCGTTATGTTCAGGATAATCGGTAATCAGTTCATCAATACCCTCCTGAACAGCTAAATCATCTTCGAGTACAATACTACAGTAAGTAATTCCGCTTAGTGCCTTTATTGTATAATCTGAGTCCGGCCAATTATTGGCTATTAATTGGTAATTTTCACGTGCTTTTTCGTACTTCCTTAATTCGCGATATGTATCTGCTATAAAATAAATCGCTGCTGCCATATCACCATAATCCAAATAGTCAGCGAACAATCTGTCGACGGCCTGTTGTGCTGTAGCCTCATCATCGAGCATAAGGCTCGAATTGGCCAAACCGCACAGCCCCCACACTGCGTATTCAGTTTGAGGCCAGTTCTCTGTGACATTTTTAAATGCCTGTTGCGCCTCTTCATATTTATTATTCTTATAAAGTTCATCCGCGATATTACATGCTGACTTTGCAGCATTGGGGTCGCTCTCCACAGAAACCTCACTAATTACAGGTTCAGCATTAGCAAGTGCGCCCATAAGATATTTATTTATTGTCGATAGAGAAGTGACGCCAAGTAATATTAAGAGTACGAAAGAAACTTTCTTAAACATTTTAAAACCTCCCAAAAACAGACAGAGTAATCGATTTGATAGTGCGGACTATTTCTCCTTAGAATAGAACGCAATATTTAAAGCTGATTTGGAACTACGACGCCGCCCCTGCTGCCAATAAACTCTGCTCCACAACCTTTTACTGGACTATATAACTATCCTATATTTTTAAATATGTCAAGAAAAAAATGTCAATATTCACTATTTTTTAGCGTTCTATACACACTTCACGCTTCACGAATGCTAAAAACTGCTTGATTTTAAGCTAAAAATCTGATACAATATTGTAGATTCGTCGAAGATGAATCGAATATCCGCCATAGGCGGACACAACACGGGGGTTTCATAACTTGAACATTACTATTTTAAATCAATTCCGCCAAAGGCGGCTTCCATATCGATTACTTGTCCCCATATCCAGATTCATTTATGAATCTATGGGGAGCCCTGCCATCCTGCATGGCAGGGTTTTCTTCACCACGGAAAAAAAACATGATGCAAAAAAGAAACGTTTTAATAAACGAACCCAAAACTCGAATGTTGTTAATTTCGACGTCTGTTTCCCGGCGTCTTACCGGAATTTGCTATAAAACAGAAAATTTGTCCTTAAATATCCATCGTCTTTATGGAAAACAAAGCCAAATTTACCATATAAGAAATGAACCTAAACCACTACCCAACAAACAATTACGGAAATTTGCACGATATGCAATGCCGAAAAAACAAACCCAAACGAACCCAATTTCACGAGCGACGAACGACAAGTCTTTTATGTAAAACAAACCCAATTTTGGGAAACTCAAAATGAACATAACCTACTATCAAACAAGAAATTACAACAAAACACCTTTCCGGGTGCCGAAAAAACGAACCCAATTTTCCCGACGTCTTACCGAAATCTGTGTCAATATAGGCAACTTCTTAATTCGTCCTTCCTCATTGATTCCTCATTCGGACTTCGGAATTCTAAATTTGAAACCCGGTATCGTTCCGGATTTCACGCCGGTTTGTTTGGCTCCTGGGCCTTTTCAGCTTTTTTCAACCATACTTTCAACTGCATGTCCCACAAAGGCCTATCAGCCGTCTCTATCGCCCCCAGCATTTTCAGAACAGCATCAATATCCGCCCCTTCAGGCGGATGGGAAAGGTAATTTTCAATGGAACTGACAAGAACACTATTAGGCTCCAAGTCCTTTTCCAATAAGCTGTTAGTCACCAACTGCCCCGCCGATTCCAAACTCCCCGCCTGCAGATATACATCCAAAAGCCTACCCAATATCGCCTGCTTTTCCTCAGCCGTTTCAGCCGATTCCCGCAGCAGACCAAGATATTCCGCCGCACGCTCAAAATCACCATTGCCCGTATAAAGGTCAGCCAAATGCTCTCTAACATCTCGAAGCATACCAGCGTCACTTTCGCTCTGTGCTTTTCGCTCTGCAATTTCCAAAAACGACGCCAACTGCTCTTTCGAAAGCTTACCATTTTGAGCATACAACTTTGGCATCCATTCTTTGAGAAGATCAGCTTTGGTTTCATCGCGCTTAAATATCTTAAGCATCGCCTGCCAAACCAGTTCGCTCTGCGCGGTCGTGCCGATCCTCTCGAAAAGCCAGCCCATATCATCTTTACCGCCAACCTCACCAGCGAGAATTATTAACTTCTCCTGCACAACGGCACTGCTGTCATTGAGCGAATCTCTCTTGAGGATTTCCAGCGCTCTGGCCTTATCAATATAAATCAATCCGTCAACCGCAGCTTCGCGAACCAGATTCGTCTCATCATGAAGCACCTGCTCGAACAAAGGCCTAAACATCTTCGCCGCCTCGGTGCTATAAACACTTTGCCCGCAAAGACCTGCCATCGCACTTAGCAATTCGCCACGCAGCATCCCATCACCTTGAATATCAAGCTGAGCATATCTTTGGCTTAAGGCTCCGATATATTTATTGACCTCAGCAGAAGTTAGGCTATTTTGCTCCAGGAGCCTCTTCAAGACCTCAGCACCTTTTTGAACCTTAACAGCATCTTGTTCAAACAGATATTCCACCGCCAATTCAAGCGTCTGTTTTCTTATCTCCGCTGATATCTTAAACTCGGCATTAGGCAGCAGCGCATAATTGCACGCAGCTCCCAACGCGACAAAAAGTTCGGTGCGAATCTGGTCATCCTGCTCGGTCTCTATCTGCGTGAGAAGTTTCTGCGCCGAATTCAACTCACCCATCAACGAAAGTACATTGGCAGTTTTCAAACGCACATCGGCGTCAGGGTCGGCAATGAGATTCAACAGTACAGGCCCAAGTTCGGCAGGCAGTTTCGGACTCGTACCGGTTCGCCATTGATGAACCTTCTCCAACGCCCAAAGCCTAACGGTCGACTCGGAATTGGCGAGACTCTCGGCGAGGAACTTTCCCTTGTCAGCCTCACCTTCTTTGCCGCTGTAAATCACATCCAACGCCGCCTGATACATCTCCTGCCACAATTGCAATTGCTCGCGCAGCAGCTGAATTTGTTTTGCCTGGTGCTGCCTTATCTCCCAGACTCGCAAAAATTCCGCGCGGTCCATACGCAAAAAATCACTCTTGATCTGCCATCTGCTGGCGGCATCGGTTCCGATTGGAATATTTAGAGATGTGAGCGCTTCGGCTGATGCCAGGGAAACCTGCTTATCAGTATCATCAAGCAGTTCCATAAGCTTTAATATGGCCCTTTTATCAGGCTGAAGCTTCAAGGCGTAAATCGCGTTTGCCCGTGCCCAGGCATTAAGGGATTCATCTGAGGCCTTTTCCTCAAGCTGGTTCGATACCTGCTCATACTTAAACAGCAACGTCGCATCAGCGGCCGGCTTAGCAATGTCACCGGTCTCATCACTTGTCAATATCGCAATCAGCGGCGCAATAAAATCCTGTTTCGCTGTCACCGGTTCTTCGGCATTTCGCGCCTGACTCAAAGCTGTGCAAATCGCAATCTGCGCCGCAGTATTATCGGGCAGTGATAACGCATTGAGCAATATCTTTCGCGCCATCTTATCTTCGCTATACAATAATACCGTAGCTGCATCGATTCTTATCTGGTCACTCGAACCTTTTAGTAATGCTTCGCGGTTAATTTTCAGCTGAACGTCAAGTTCTGCTGCATCGGCAGAAACCTCTGGCGCAATGCCCAACGCCTCGGTAGCGACACCGACTTGCTGACAGCCTATCAAAAGCAACAATATTATCAGACCTGCTGATTTGATGCTCATTACCAGAGCCCTAAACAAACATTTTTTCATATCTAACTATCGGCATAATAGCTGTACGTCTGGATTTTATCAACTAAAATAGATACTTTCCAGTGGGTATCTGCTATTTGCAGTTAGACTTTTAGCTTCAACTGCTTAACAAATCCAAATCCGTTGACTTTTCCATCAAGGCGAGTTATTCTATTACGATAAGGGAACTCGAATACCACATCATAGCGAAAAATAAATCCAGCAATGGTTCGCCGAGTAATACGGTGATGGTGGTGTTGTAAAAGAAAGCCACAGAGGATAGTCCGGACGAATTGTTAAAGTAAAAATAAACATAAAGTAATTAAAATGAAATATCCATATCATAATGGAGGTATCCGAGCATGAAAACTGTATTGTTTTGCATTCTGTTTCTTTTTTTTGCCGTAGCTTGCCCGTCTTCGGCTCCCGCCGATTATACAGGAACCCTTATCGACGCCACCTTTGACGGAGATATAAACCGGGTTCGGTCTCTTCTGGCCGGCGGTGCCGATGTGAACATAAAAGATAAAACCTTCAGCATTACAGCTCTGATGGTAGCAGCAGAAGAAGGCCATACGGAAGTAGTCAAGCTTCTTCTGGAAAGCGGTGCCGATGTGAATATAAAAGAGAAAACCGACAGTGAGACGGCTTTGTATATGGCGGCTCAGCAGGGTCATACGGATATTGTCAAGCTGCTGCTGGAAAGCGGTGCCGATGTGAACATAAAAGATAAAACCAACGGCGTGACGGCTTTGATAATGGCGGCTCAGTGGGGGTATACGGATATTGTCAAGCTATTGCTCGAAAGCAAAGCTGATGTGAATATACAACGTAAAACCGACGGCAGGACGGCTTTGTGGATGGCGGCTCAGAATGGTCATTTGGAGATTGTCAAGCTGTTACTGGAAAGCGGTGTCGATGTAAACGCTGAACACACCGAAGGCATGACGGCTTTGTTGGTGGCGACTAATGCTGGTCATACGGATATTGTCAAGCTGCTGCTGGAAAGAGGCGCCGACGTGAACGCAGAACACACCAGCGGCGCGACGGCTTTGTGGATAGCGGCTGAGGAGGGTCATACGGATATTGTCAAGCTGCTGCTGGAAAGAGGCGCCGACGTGAACGTTGGACACACCGACGGCAGGACGGCTTTGTATGTGGCGGCTCAGAATGGTCATACGGATATTGTCAAGCTATTGCTCGAAAGCAAAGCTGATGTGAATATACAACGTAAAACCGACGGCGCGACGGCTTTGATTATAGCAGCTCAGAAACGTTATTTGCCGATTGTCAAGGCCCTAGTGGAGGCTGGGGCAGATGTAAATGCAAAGGCACATGCCGGTGGCAAGAATTATACACCGTTGAGCATCGCCAAACAGGTGGGTCATACACAGATAATCAAGCTCTTAAAAGAATATGGTGCTAAAGATTAACGCTCTGTAACCTGTGATCTGCAAGGTCTAAATTTATTTTCTGGGATGAAACTGCTTGTGGATTTTTCGGAGTCTCTCGTGGTCAACGTGAGTGTAAATCTGTGTGGTGGTGATATCTACATGGCCTAACATTTCCTGAATGCTTCGCAGGTCGGCGCCGCCTGCGAGAAGGTGAGTCGCAAAACAATGCCTTAGCGTATGGACGGTAAGGTTTTTCGGCATGCCGGCGCGGGCAGCGTATTTTTTGACAAGCCTCCATATTTCGATTCTGCCCATTGCTTTGCCGGTTCTGCTAAGCAGCAGCCAATCCTGGCTAAACGGCTTAGATAAATCGGGGCGAAGACCACTCAAATATTGTCTCGTCGCTGCTATTGATACCTTGCCCAGCGGTATGATTCGCTCGCGATTGCCCTTGCCGGTGCAGCGGACATATCCAATATCGAGATTCAGATTGTTTATCTTGAGGTTCGCCAGTTCGGAGGCCCGCATTCCCGTGGCGTAAAGCAATTCGAGTATGGCCTTATCGCGAAGATAGTAAGGCTCGGCTTCGTTTGGTGCGTTTAATAATTTAATCATCTGCTGTTTAGAGCAGACCGCAGGGAGCTTTTGCCATACTTTAGGCGGTTCGAGAACCGAGGTGAAATCCTCCTCGATAATTCCGTTGAGCTTTGCATAGCGCAGGAACATCCGTATCGAAACCAGTGCCCGCTTGATCGAACTCTCATCGAAGCTGGACCTTGAAAGCCCCTGTTGATACTTTTGGATGAGGATGGGGGTTAGCTCTTCGACGCTTTTGATGCTGCGGGTTTGGCAGTGCTCGGCGAAACTTTTCAGGTCCCTGCCATAACTAAGGATGGTATTATTTGATAGGCCAGCTTCGACGCGCATGTAATCCATAAATCCCTTAATGGTTTTACCCATGGGAAGATTCAGGAGTTTTTCGTTAATAGATTTGGTTTGCGCAACCGACATCCAGGGTTCCTAAATGAATGATATTAAGAGCCTATAACAAAATGACTCTGTATTCAAGCGGCTTATTTTCCGTCCGGACAGCGTCAGGCTGCATCGACAATGCTTCAACATTAGCTGCTTGGCCTTCCTTGCCGGGCGAAAAAACGCTCGCTTTCGGTACAACAATTCATTTTGTTAGAGACTCTAAGCTTATATCCCAATATCGGCTGACAATTCATCTAAGCTTGAATCGACAGGAGAATACCAAAAAAAATATTTTAACATAGATTTCATTGCGGGGGTTTAGGATTGACAATTTACTATTTTTAGGTGTAGAATGTTTATGTGAAAAAATAAAAAGGGGAAGATATAGATATGGCAAAGTCATCTGAAATTATTCCAGTTGAGCGTATACAAAAATGTATCCTTTTGATACGAAACCATAAGGTAATTTTGGACAGGGACATGGCAGCACTTTATGGAGTTGAAACAAGAGACTTAAACAAAGCTGTAACCCGAAATATTGAGCGATTTCCCAAAGATTTCATGTTTCGACTCAATAAGAGAGAATTTGAAAACTTGAAGTTCCATTTTGGAACATCAAGTTGGGGCGGAACTCGTAAACTGCCGCGTGCTTTTACCGAGCAGGGAGTCGCAATGCTATCGAGCGTATTGAGGAGCGAGCGGGCTGTTGCGGTAAATATCGCTATTATGCGTACTTTCGTAAAACTAAGAGAGATATTAGGCTCTAACGAACTATTAAGACATAAGATTGAGTCGATGGAACGCAAGTATGATAAACAATTCAAAGTTGTCTTTGAAGTCCTTGGTGAGATGCTGGCTGAGCCGGAAAAGCCTGAAGAACCGTTTGGATTCCATGCCAGGAAAATCTCTAAAAAGAAAGCCAGCAGGAAGAAAACGAAAAAGTAAAAAAGGGACGACGCCCCCCAAAGTATCTTTCCTTGGTTCGTCGTCCCTAAAGGAGGAGGAGAGAAAGTTTAATTTTCTAAGAGCTTTACGCGGGCATGGGCAGGTAAGTTCATATCTATCAGGGTTTTTTTGAAAATTTGTCTAATCGCGGTTTACGGGGTTATTTGCCCCTTGCCGAAGTCGGGCAACGGCGATATAATCGGCGATATCCTTATTATTGAAACGGACAAGAAAAATGAAAAGACGCTTACTATTTGTCATAACCTGTATGGTCGGCCTTGCGGCTATGGGATGCGAAAAACACATGCGGGCAGAAGCAGAGATGCTAAAGCCGGGCCCTGATACCGTTTCGCAGATTTGCCTGGGGTCAATCGATAAAGCTGCTGCTATGGATACAGCAGAAGATGTCGTGGTAAGGTTAAACTTTCCCGTGCACAAACTTGATGTTGAGACCGGCTACCTGCTCACAAAACCTCTAAGAGCGGGTCAGGGTTTTGAGTTCTGGAGAAAGGACAACGTTGGGAAATTCAATAAAACCGAAGCTAATCTGCATTCGATTAGACGAACCGTTGAAATAAACATTACCGAGGAATCCGGGCAGCTGTGTATCAACTGCAATGTCAACGTCCAAAGGCTAAGCCTGTCAGATTATAGAGAGACCGTAAGAACCGCAAAGTACGACAGATACTCCGAGGGCGAGGTCGATTTCGGTATGCAGAAGCTTGAACTGTCAGCTGAATATCAAACATGGATCGACCTTGGAAATGACGACAGACTTACAACTGTTATCCTGAAAAAAATCGAAGAACAACTGACTAAGAAATAAAAAGGCAGCGAAAGTTATGAATATATTGGTTTGTGGTGGAGCAGGGTATATCGGCAGTAACATGACAGCGGTACTCGCTGGTCAAGGTCATAATCCAATAGTTTATGACAACCTAAGCAAGGGTCATAAATCGGCGGTTAGAAACGCGAAGTTTATTCATGGCGATTTGGCGGATTTTGACCTGCTCGTAAAAACCCTGACAGAAAACGAAATCGAAGCGGTAATGCACTTCGCAGCGTTCATTGAGGTAGCCGAGTCTGTAAAGGAACCTGAAAGATATCATCAAAATAATGTGTGCAATACTCAGAATCTGCTAAACGCAATGGAAAAAGCCGGCGTCGGCAAATTCGTATTCTCGAGTACCGCAGCGGTTTACGGTGAGCCCGAAGAAATACCCATCACGGAAAACTGCCCGAGAAAGCCGATAAATCCTTACGGTCAGACAAAGCTTGACGTCGAAAAAATATGTCACGGCCTGGCAAAAGCAGGCAAGCTCCGTTACGCAGCTCTTCGATACTTCAACGCCTGCGGTGCGGGCAGCGATGGGACGCTTGGCGAACATCACAATCCCGAATCGCATCTGATTCCGCTTGTGATAGCAGCTGCTATGGGTAAACGTGAGGATATTAAAATCTTCGGTACCGATTATGAAACGCCTGACGGCACCTGCGTTCGCGATTATATTCATATCGAAGATTTGTGCTCGGCGCATCTTCTGGCACTTGATAAACTAAGTGACAGCAGCGAACTTGTATTTAATCTCGGTAATGGTCAGGGCTATTCGGTGAGGGAAGTTATCGAGACGGTTAAAAAAGTTTCGGGCAGAGATTTTAAGGTCACAGAAACCGAGCGCCGTCCGGGTGACCCGCCTGTACTTACCGCAGATGCGACAAAAGCGCTCAATGAGCTTGGCTGGAAAACAAAATTTCCGGAGCTTGAAAAAATTGTCGAGACTGCTTGGAAATGGCACAGTGAAAATCCAGATGGTTATCCCGATTAACGATTAACATATTGGAGCAAAACTATGAGTGATGTTTTTATTGGTATTGATGTCGGCGGGACGTTTGTGAAAATCGGATGTTTTGATTCTAAGATGAATCTTGTAAGCAAAACCTCTATCCCGACAAATGCCGACATGGGCCCTGATGCGGTCCTTGACGCGATAGCTGAAACTATCGAAAAACTTGTGACCGATTCTGACTACAGCAAAGACGACATCGCGTCGCTTGGTATCGGAACGCCCGGGCCGGCAAAATACCGGGAAGGAATCATCGTACGCTCGACCAATATGCCGAAATTTACAAATGTCCATATCACAAAAGAACTATCTGAAAGATTCGGCAAGCCGGTAGCATTTGAAAATGACGGCAACGTCGCGTGCTGGGGCGAACACGCCTGCGGTGCGGGCAAAGGCGTTGATGACATGGTCTTTTTCACACTCGGAACCGGTATAGGCGGTGCCATCGTCAATCAGGGCAAACTTCTTCAAGGCTGCGCCGATAACGCGACCGAACTTGGGCACATGATAATCTATCCCGATGGTCGTCAGTGCAATTGCGGCCAGAAGGGATGCGTCGAAGCTTATGCTTCTGCCTCATGGACCGCTGTCCGCGCAACCGAAGCAGTAGAAGCCGGAGCCTCATCGTCGCTGAAAAAAGTGCTCGATGAAAAAGGTCGAATCTCCTGCAAGGATGTCTTTGAACATTTGAAAACCGGCGACGCACTTGCAAAAAAGATTACCGATGAAACCGCGAAGGCCCTGGCGATTATGTGTATAAACATGCTGCACGCAACAGAACCGAAACGAATCGTCTTTGCCGGCGGGATGATCGCTGCCGGTGACATTCTATTAAACAGAATCAAGGAATACTTCGACGAGATGATATGGAACCTAAAGAAAGAGACCGTCGAAATATGTTTTGCGACTTTAGGCGAGGATGCAGGCATCATCGGCGCCGCTGACCTGGGAAGATTGCTGGTACAGGAAAAGTAAGGCCGCTTAAAGGCTTTTTTGTTTTTCTTCTTCGGTTAGTGATTCATTCAACGAACCACTACGAAAGCCCTGCAAGTCGACCGCGACATATTTAAAGCCAAGTGACTTTAATTTTTCGACTATCAAAGTTTTTTCAGGTTCAGTTGTCACTTTCTCTAAGTCGCCGGGCAGGACTTCTATTCTGGCCATCTCGTTATGATGACGTACCCGAAATTCTACAAACCCTAGAGACCGCAGGTAATCTTCTGCCTGTTCGATTTGGCTTAGTCTTTCTTCTGTCACCTCCAGGCCATAACTTATTCGCGACGCAAGGCAAGGAGACGCGGGAACGTCAGCGGTGGGTAATTTCAGTTCGCGGCTAAGAGCCCTGATGTCATCTTTAGTAAGTTCGGCGTCCATTAATGGACATTTTACTTCAAAGACACTCGCTGCCCGATTGCCGGGACGAAAATCATCTTTATCGTCGAAGTTACTGCCGCAAAGAACAAAATCAAATCCCTTTTCTTTGGCTATGTCAGCCAATACCGAATACAGATGAGATTTGCAATGAAAACAGCGGTCAGCTTTATTGGCTAAATACGCATTGTCACTTAACTCATCAATTTCGACCTGCTGCACATTAGCTTCGATTATTTTCGCACATTCTATCGCTTGAGCGTATTGACTTTTAGCAAGTGATGCGCTTATGCCGATACAGGCAAGTACATTGCCGGCGCCTAAAGTATCAACGCAGACTTTTAGAAGAAATGTACTGTCCACCCCGCCGGAATAGGCAACGATGACCTTGCCGAACTTTTCCAGTGAACTTCTAAGTGAGTTATATTTTTGTTCTAACGTTTTATCCATCAAAGTATCTCTTTTAAAATTTGGGCAGATGTTTTAACAAAGTCCGGGCAGAGCTGTTTGAATAAATCTTTCTCTTTCGCTTCTCTTAAACCATCTTCGGTAGCTATATTACATCCCAAAAGAGCGGTGCATCCGATGTATTTATGTTTGGCTTTGAACTTTCCTGTAAATTCGGCCATGAGCTTATACGTTTTTACTTTGGCTTCGGTATCATCGGCTTTGGTTCTGCCATGTTTTAATCCGATGACCATGAACGCTCCGGTTATTACGCCGCAGGTTTTGTTTAGGTGCATGCCGCCGCCGAACCCGCTGCTGATCTTATAAGCTGTTTCAACGTCCAAACCAAACTGCTCACAAAACGCGCCCAGCACAGCTTGGGAACACGCAAATCCCTGCCCGTAAATTTCGACAGCTTTTTCAACTTCACTCATTTGGCACCTCTTATTGTGTTAATGGAAATGTATTTACAGCCGATGGTGGGAGTCGGACCCACAACCTCAGCTTTACGAAAGCTGCGCTCTTCCATTGAGCTACATCGGCAAGAGTGTCAATATTACAGAATTCACTTGCTTTTGTAAAGCTTATCTATAAACTTGCAGCTACCGTTTGGCCCGTTTTTCGCGATTATCCAAGTGGCCGGCCGGTCCAATTTTCAATAAAAGGATTGAGGTATCCGCATGAAAAAGGCATTACTGGTTTGGGGAGGCTGGGACGGACACGAGCCTAAGGAGTCCATCGAGGCCGCCGCTGAGATGCTAAAGACCGAAGGGTTCGAGACTAAAATCACCGATACCCTTGAGAGCTACCTGGATTCGGAGAATCTAAATTCGCTGGACCTTATCGTTCAGTCATGGACGATGGGCGAGATTAGCGATGAGCAGGTAGGCGGTTTATTAGCTGCGATAAAAAATGGTGTCGGCTTTGCGGGATGGCACGGAGGAACGGGCGATTCCTTTAGAAACAGTTTTGAATTTCAATTCATGGTCGGCGGTCAATTCGTCGCGCATCCCGGCAACATGATCGATTTCGATGTCAATATCACAAAACCCGATGACCCCATTGTCGCTGGCATCGAAGATTTCAAAATAAATTCCGAGCAATATTATATGCATGTCGACCCGGGCAATGAAGTTTTGGCGACGACAACTTTTAGCGGCAAGCACGACAGTATCGACTGGATAAAAGGAACCGCTATGCCGGTCATCTGGAAAAGGAACTACGGTAAAGGAAAAGTCTTTTACTGTTCGCTGGGTCATGTCGCAAAAGAATTAGAAATACCGCAACTACGGGAAATAATAAAAAGAGGAATGCTTTGGGCAAGTAAATAAATCAAACTGACCAATTTTGACAAACAGGTGAGTTTGATGAATGCAGAATGTAGTCCTAAGGACTCCGCCGTAAGGCGTCCCTTACGGGACTTATGGAGAAACCGACTTCGTCGGAGGTGAGTTTGTGAAAACGGTCGATTTTACGCCGTCGCAGATAGCCTTTGACGCTGCTTTTGACAAAGACAACCGTTAACTTAATAAGGTAAGCAAAATTATGGCAAAATTCAAACGTCCCGAGGACATTAAAGTCGGAGTAATCGGTTACGGCCCATCTTTTGGAATGGGCCCGACACATCTTAACGATATGAAAAAGGCAAAGATGTCACCCTTGGCGGTCTGTGACAGTGACCCTGCACGGCTCGAAGCTGCGCAAAATGATTTTCCCGGTATCGAAACATACGATACGGTTGATAAGATGCTCAAAGAATCCGATGTCAATTTGATAACCATCATTACGCCGCATGACAGTCACGCGCCTTTGGCATTGAAGTGTCTAAAGGCCGGACGTCACGTCGTCTGCGAAAAACCGCTCGCCATCACAACCGCTGACTGCGATAAGATGATAGCTGAAGCAGAAAAACAGGACCTGGTTTTGACAACTTATCACAATCGCTATTGGGACGGCTCAATACTTCGCGCCTTGAAAATTATTAAAGAAGGTAAGATCGGCGATGTGATTCGCATCGATGCGCACATGGGTCACTGGGGCAACCCGGGTGACTGGTGGCGTTCGAGCAAAACAATCTCCGGCGGTATACTTTACGACTGGGGAGTTCACCTGATTGAATATATGCTGCAGATTACCGGCTCGGAGGTTGTTGAAGTCACCGGCTTTGCGAAGAGGGGTTTCTGGGCGAGCAAAACAAAATGGAAAGAAGACACCCAGGAAGATGAAAGCTTTGGGATCATGCGTTTTGAAAATGGTATCTGGGGCACGCTTAGAATAACCCAGATAGATTCTAACCCAAGGAATTCGATGATAGAGATAACCGGCACCAAGGGCACTTACGGGTGGGACTATGACAATTTCTTTCTCATCACGCCAAACGAACACGGCGAGAAGATCACCCATACAGGCAGGCATCCGGAGGTCGAATGGTGGCGGTACTATCAGAACATCGCTGACCACCTCACCAAAGGAACCAAGCTGGTGATAACCCCGCAATGGTCGCGCAGGCCAATACATTTTATTGAACTTATGTGCAAAAGCGCCGAAAAAGGCGCCAGCATGAAACCAAAGTACACTTAACAACTATGGAGCGAACACGATGAACGTAAACCAGGTCGCGCTGCAGATTTTCACAATAAGGGAGCATCTCCAATCAGCTGACGATTTCGCCAAGGCCATGCAAAAGATCCGTGACATCGGCTACGAAGCTGTTGAAACCTGCCATCTTGATTGTGCCAATGCCAATGAAATAAAAAAAGTCCTCGACGACGTAGGGTTGAAATGCTGCGGTAATCATTTTTCATCTGGGACTGTCATTGAAAATACGCAACAAGTTATCGACGACTTAAATTCGCTCGATTGCGAATATGCTATAATCTCATCGTCGATCGAATGGGTTGAGACACCGACCACCGAATTGGTTTTGGATCTGGCGAAAAAATTCGACGCAGCGGGTAAGGTTTTGAGGGGCGCCGGCAAAAATCTCATCTATCATAATCACAGCGACGAATTTAAAAAACTCGACGGCAAACTGGCCCTCGATATAATTTTAGAGAACACCGACGCGGCCAATGTTGGGTTTGAGATTGATACCTACTGGATTCAGCACGGCGGCGGCGACCCGGCTAAGTGGTGCAAGAAACTAAATGGCCGACTGCCGCTTTTGCACATGAAAGACTACGGTATTGTGAACCATCGAGTCATAACATTTATGGAAATAGGCTACGGCAACTTGAATTTCAGAGAAATTATCGCAGAAGCTGAAAATAGCGGATGTAAGTGGTTTATCGTCGAGCAGGACGTTTGCTCTGGCGACTCGCTCGAATCGGTCAAAAAAAGCTTCGACTACATAAAACAAAATTTATGTGAATAAAGCAGACTTGACACCTTGTGCGCACTGTTTTGTCAGCTTTTAAAATCCCTTGATATTTTCCCTTGCAAAATCTGTTTATAGACATTAGGATGGCGAATCCTTGTAACAGGGTCGGTGCCCGAGTGGCTAAAGGGAATGGGCTGTAAACCCATTAGCGTAAGCTTACGCTGGTTCGAATCCAGCCCGGCCCATTGTTATTTCCCAAAATATTTAAAATCAAACAATGCTATTTTTAACAAGGAACTACAATGAAGCTTGACCCAACGAAGATGAAGGACTGGCAGATCGCTGAAGCAGCGGAGGAAAATATGAAGCCAGTCAAACAATTAGCAGCGGAACTGCAATTAAAAGAAGATGAGATTCTACTGCACGGAAGACAACTTGCAAAAATCGATTACAACAAGGCCCTTGAGCGTCTTGGCGACAGGCCGAGCGCAAAATATATTGATGTGACAGCTATAACGCCAACGCCTTTAGGTGAGGGTAAAAGCACAACGGCAGTCGGGCTCATTGACGGACTTGCCAAGATTGGGAAAAGTGTCACCGGCGCCCTGCGTCAACCTTCCGGCGGACCGACTTTCAATATCAAGGGCTCTGCCGCAGGCGGCGGACTTGCACAATGTATTCCGCTTGCACCTTTTTCGATTCGCTTTACCGGCGACATTGACAGCATCACAAACGCACACAACCTTGCGATGGTCGCTTTGACATCTCGTATGCAGCACGAAAGAAATTACGACGATGCGAGGCTCGCGAAAAGCAATTTAAAGAGACTCGACATCGACCCTGAACGTATTCAAATGAAATGGGTCATGGACTTTTGTGCCCAGTCGCTTCGCAATATCAGAATTGGTATGGGCGGTAAGATGGACGGCTTTGAGATGGATTCGGGTTTTGCGATTTCAGTGTCATCAGAATTGATGGCAATTCTGGCTATTGCCCGTGATTTGCCTGACCTGCGTCAAAGAATCGCAAAGATAGTCGTCGCGTATGACAAAAAAGGCGGCGAAGTCACTACCGCAGACCTTGAAGTCGACGGCGCGATGACGGCATGGATGGTAGACGCTTTAAATCCAAGCCTTGTCCAGACGATTGAAGGTAATCCGGTATTTATCCACGCAGGGCCGTTCGCAAATATCGCGATTGGTCAAAGCTCAATAATCGCCGACAGGCTCGCGACAAAACTATCCGATTATCATGTCACCGAGTCAGGCTTTGGAGCTGACATCGGGTTTGAAAAATTCTGGAACCTCAAATGCCGCGCTTCCGGTATCACGCCTGACGCAGTTGTCATCGTCGCAACGATTCGCGCGTTAAAGATGCACGGCGGCGGGCCGACGGTCAAGCCGGGTGTTCCGCTGGCAAAAGAGTACGTCGAAGAAAATCTCGAATTGATAGAAAAGGGATGTCCGAATCTGATCGCCCATATTGAAACGGTAAAGAAGAGCGGCGTTAAACCTGTAGTGTGCATTAACAGCTTCTATACTGATACTGAAGCTGAAATCGAACTGGTCCGTAAAGTCGCTGTAGAAAACGGCGCCTTAGCTGCCGCTTCATCGCATTGGTTAAACGGCGGCGACGGTGCCATCGAACTGGCAGAAGCTGTTGTCGCTGCATGCGAAGAGGAAAATAACTTCAAGTTCCTCTATGAACTCGAGGACCCGGTAAGAAAACAGATCGAGCTTATCGCAAAAGAAGTTTACGGCGCAGACGGCGTTGAATATACACCAGAAGCTACGAAAAAAGCTGAAGAGATCGAGGCAAATCCGGATTTCAAAGATTTCGGGACATGCATGGTCAAGACTCACTTGTCACTATCTCACGACCCTGACCTAAAGGGCAGACCTAAAAACTTCACCCTGCCGATCAGGGACTTTATGCTATACAAAGGTGCCGGTTTCATCGTCCCGATTGCCGGTGCAATTAAACTTATGCCGGGAACCGCGTCGGACCCAGCTTATAGGCACATCGACGTAGACGTGAAAACCGGAAAAGTCTCCGGTCTGTTTTAAAATTAACATTTAGCGATTACAGGAGAAGCAAATGGCAGCACAGATAATCGACGGCAAACAGATTGCAGCTGAGATGCGGGCTGAACTAAAAGCCGAAGTCGCAAAACTAAAAGAAAAAAACATCGTGCCGGGTTTAGGCGTCGTTCTCATCGGCGATGACCCAGCTTCTAAATCATACGTTACGGCAAAGGAACGGGCGTGCGAGGAAATCGGTATCTATTCTAATGATAACCGTCTACCGGCTGACACAACTCAGGAGGAGCTTATTGAGTTGGTCAAAAAATTGAACAACGACCCGAAAATTAACGGCATCCTTGTTCAACTTCCATTGCCGAAACAGCTTGACGAATCTGAGGTACTTTTGACCATCAGTCCTGCCAAAGACGTTGACGGCTTTCATCCGATAAACATCGGCAAGATGGTTGCGGGCGAAAAGGCCTTTCTGCCATGCACACCGCACGGCATTATACAACTTCTACAAAGAAGCAATGTCACCCTCGAAGGTGCTGAGGTAGTTGTTGTCGGCAGAAGTAATATCGTCGGCAAACCGATTGCCAATATGCTAATCCAAAAAGCTGACACCGGAAACGCAACTGTCACCGTCTGCCACACCAGAACAAAGGATTTAGCTTCCCATACCAAGCGTGCCGACATCATTATCGCCGCTGTAGGCAGGCCGAACACCGTCACTGCTGATATGGTCAAAGAAGGTGTTGTTGTAATCGATGTCGGTGTAAACCGCGTAGAAGATGCCAGCAAAAAGAGAGGCTACCGACTTGTCGGCGACGTGGATTTTGAGGCGGTCAAGGAAAAGGCGTCGCTAATCACTCCGGTTCCCGGCGGAGTAGGGCCGATGACAATCACGATGCTTTTATATAATACGGTAGAGTCCGCAAAAATCGCCGCTGGCCTGTAATTTACGTTAGAGAGCAACTGCAATAGACGGAAACCTCCGCATATCAGTAAAGCGGTAAGCAACTAATCTGTCTAAATACTATTTAGAGCACTTTAATATTTTCTGTTCGCATTTAGGCCGCCATGAGAACGAGGTTGGCAAAGAAGACTGCACAGCAATATTGAAATATTGCGAGTAAATCTGATGCCGCCAGCCGAAGCCGTAATAGACATAAAACGAACACGAAAAATTAAATTGCTCTAACTTAAATTTTAAAATTGAAGAACAGGCGCTAAAATAGCTGAGCTGAATATATCTTCAAAATATATTGCAGCTAAGACTAACGAGGCTCTCGAATTATTTTCAGCCAAAACAACTGATTCTAAAGAATATAATTCTCTATTACAAATTGACTTATTAAGCAAAGATTCCAACTTCTCATTTCCACTCATCGCAAGTTCAACCTCGTTGTCTTTAAGAATAGTTTTGTTATTAGAGGCAGAAGTGTTGTCCGTAATTTCGATGGTAACAACATCAGTATCAGTATTGCCTGTACTGTCGAGAACTTTCACTTTTACCGTATAGACACCATTAGTGTCATATTCGTGAGTAGTTATACCATCAAAGGCTCCATCGGCGAAATTGATATTTGTTTCGTTATAGTCAAAAATTCCATCACCTTCGAAATCCCATCTATATTGTTCGATACTGCCCTCGGTAGAAAAAGAAGCACTACTGTCAAAAGTCACACTCTCACCAATATTTGCTGATATTGATGATGATGTCATCGATGCAGAAGCCGCCGGGTCACCAAACCATCCATAGCCTTTATTTGCAACACAAACTAAAACTGTTAAAATCAAAACCAAATTTAAGTATTTTCCATTCATAGGAGCTCTCCTTTATTAGTTGTGGTTGTTTAGCCATGACTGCACACCATCTGCCGCCGAACAAGTTGGGTACTTCTCAATTAACTGTGTATAAACAGCCTGGATTTGAGGCACTGCCACTGCACTGGAAACAGAGCCGGTCTTTAAAAGCGTCTCTAAGTTATGCCCTACCATATAAAGAGCGTACCATCCATGCCTGTAATCCGGATATTCGTCAATAATCTTTTGATAATACTGGATTGATTCCTCATAGTCGCCCAACTTTCGATGACACTTGGCCACAAAGGCACATGACTCGACAGTCAAAAAACACTCATCAAAATCATTTATTATCATTTCCCAAAGCGAAACTGCCTTTTGATATAAACTTTCGGACCGCTCATTAAGCCCACTTTCTTCTGCCGCACTGCCCTTCCTATGATATTGTTCGGCAATCATGTAAACCGCACGAGTCAGGTTCAATTGACCGCTAAAATTCAAGGTCAATCTGTCGATGCCCGCATTAGCTTCATTTTCATTGCCGAGATGAATATTTGAAATCACATCTATCATCTCTGCCCATACCGCCTGCTCTTGCTGCGGCCAGTTGTTAACAGCTAATTGATAGATCTCCGCAGCTTTATCCTGTTTGCCCTTTTCACAATAGCCTTCAACTACATTGCAAATTGCAACCGCTAAGTGGTCATCATTTGTATAATCGACAATCATTCTATCAACTGCCGCCTCAACGCCAGCTTCGTCGCCTGTTTCTATATTGCACATCGCCAGCCCCATCTGCGACCATAATCCATATTTAGTCTCAGACCAATTCTCAACAATATTTTGATATACCCCAACTGCCTTTCCAAATTTCCCAAGTTTGCGATACTCTTCAGCCACTGAATAAACTGCCGAACTCCTGTGCTGGTCCCACCGAAACTCAAGCTCATTCAGCAGTTTGCTAACTTCGGCGTCTGCTGTGCTCTGGTCAGCCTCATTTATAGCTGATATCGCCAGATGCATCTGTGACCACATCGCATGTTCGCTGCCAGGCCATGTCCCAATAATCCTTTGATAAAGCTCTTTGGCCTCGGCATTTTTATTTTGTTTCTTATATTTGTCAGCTATCTCACAAACTACTATCGGTGCGTGCTCTTGGTCAGAAAAATCCAAAAACAGCTTATCGACGATAGGCTCAGCTTCACTGTCTTTATTAACACGAATCTTTGATATCGCCAGTTGAGAATATGACCTCATCGCCTCATAAGAATCAGGGTGCTTCTGAATAATCTTCTCATAAAGCTTATCAGACTTTTCATGTTTGTTTAGTTTTTTGTATTTACCTGCCACCTTATAAAGAGCTTTTCCGTAATCGACATCTTCAGAAAAATCTGCCACTAAAGTATTGACTGCTGCCTGGGCCGCCAATTCGTTGCCTGTGTCGATATTTGTCACTGCAACATCAGTTTGTGACCAGATTTCGCCTTCTTCTGCAAAACTCTCGCCCCCTGTCAATAAGAAAACCAAACAAAGTGATGCAAAAAACACAAAAAGATTTGTTCTACACATGTTCCTTTCCCCTTTCTCAATACTTAAATTAAACTCACTTGCCGTCGCGAGCCCGAACTCGCTACCAGACAAAACAAGTATTCCCTCGTTCAAAATATTGACGCCCAAAATCGACTAATTACTTGATAACAATCACAATAATAAACCAAATAGAAGCTTAGCTGATGTAACAAGATATTAACAGTGTTGTCAAGTAAAATAAACTACAAAACAGCTAAAAATGTCATCATCTCTGATTGGGCATATTCAAATTCAATCCAAGTATTATCCGAATAAGCGGTTTTTTGCAGATAACAGGACATTTTCAAAAAACGTAATAGTAGCAGCTACGATTTAAGAATTAAAAAAGACTTAAAAAAACTTCTAAAAGTTAAAAAATTCTGCTGATTTTGAAAACCGATGAACAAAGTCACTCTAAAAGTTCATCTACTTTTGCAGCGAATATGAAATCATTTTCGTGCAGCCCTGAAATTTTATGCGTAAAGACCGCCAATTTGACCTTGCCCCAAGAAAGATGAATGTCGGGATGATGTTCCTGTGATTCAGCTATGTCACCAACCCTATTAACAAAATCCAGTGCTTCTTTAAAGTTTTTAAACTTGAATTCCTTTTCAAGGTGGTGCTGCTCAATGACCTGCCAGCCTTGTGATAGCTGCTCGGTGAATGCGTTTATAGCCTCGCCCTTTAAAGGTTCGGCGTCGCCCCGACAGGCACCACAACTGCGATTGGATAAAGAATTCTGATTATCCTGACCGCCCGCCACAAAATCCCTCCTTACTGTCACTACTTATCGTCTTTTTTGAAGTCAAAAATCCCCTTGAGCCTTTCAGCGGCTTTTTCCCCGATGTTCTTTGTCTCTTCAAGTAACCCCTTACTCTCCTCTAACATGGTACCGCCTATTTCTGTAACCTTTTTTAATCCGCCTTTAATCGAGCCTGTAATTTCGCCAGGCAATATACCTGCACCCTGCTTGGCAACTCCGCTTGCAATAGCAACCAGAATCTTGCTCGAAAGCGTCGCGACATCCAACTTGCTGTCACTGCCAAGGTCAGTCATCTCAATCGGATCCAGTTTCATTTCAAAAGTGTCTTTCTTGCCGGGGATAGGCAGCATCTTTACCTTCACTGAGACATTTGTAATTTTCAAGTTATCGATTACCAGCTTCTTACCTTCTTTTGGCTTTTCCTCTTTGGGTTTTTCTACTTTAGGCTTTTCGGCTTTTGGCAGGTTCTTAATTATCTCGCTTAGATTATTCGTTAATCCTTTTTGTTCAATTACAAGAGTCATGCCGTCAAGCATTATCTGTTCAATATGAATCTCATCGCTAAGCAGTGACCGCATGCTTACATCTACTTTAGCTTTGTTGAGTTCTAAAAGTTTTTTATACTCATAGCCGGGCGGATTATCAACCTCAAGGCCCTCTATCTCAAGTGAACCAGCAAGAATTGACAAATCCACATCCCCAACTTTAACCTGCACTTTCAATGCCTTAGATGCTCCAACTTCGATGCCAGCTTTTAACGCACTGTCAGCGAAAAGCTGAATCGTTATCAATATAACTGCGATTAGTACTAAGATTATACCGATGATTGTTCGTACCAAATGTTTTTTCTTTGCCATTTCTCGCCCCTTTTAATTAATTCTGTAATTATCCGCACAGCTACCATTTTAGTCAACAAATCTATCCGGCAAATTAAAGATATCGAATCGTCAACGGTAGATGTCATTGCCCCCTGCTGTCTATTCTATCGGCCAAAACGGTGCTAAGTTTAAAATTAAGTTATAGAATTCTTTCAACTTGGCCTTTGCTCTGCTATTATCGCTGTTTTAGTGTTACCAAATTACAAAAGGAGGCCCAAATCTGGTTCGATACATAAGAACAAGACTTTCAGCAATGATGTTCATGCAGTTTTTTGCGTTTGGTGCCTTTTCTCCGATTTTGAGCCTGTACCTTAAAACTGAGCTTAATTTCACCGGCACCCAAATCGGCATGATTCTGGCGTCCTCCTCAATCGCCGCTTTCATCTCGCCGCTGATATCAGCCTTTATTGCCGACCGAATCATACGCGCAGAAAGGCTTTTAGTTTTGTGCCACCTCGCTGGTGCAGTGTTTATGTTTTTTCTATACTCCCAAAAAACATTCTCTGATTTCTTAATATTTTATATAGGTTACTGCATTGCAATCGGGCCAACTACCGCTCTTATTAACACAGTGACATTTCACCATTCTCCGAATACCGAGCACCACTTCGGCAACATCCGTGTATGGGGTACCATCGGCTGGATCGTAGTGGCGTGGATATTCAGTTATCTCTGGCTAAACCGCGCAGCACCGGGCGCCGACGCAAGCCGACTGGCTCACGCTCTGATACTTTCAGCAATTGCCTCGCTGGTTCTTGGCCTCTACGCATTGACATTGCCAAAATCCTCAGCAATGCAGTCAGGCCCGCGACGCATCATCCCGTCTGATTCTTTTGCCGTCATGATTAAGGGCGATGTTATACTGATTTGCTTTGTCGGTTTTCTAATTTCGGCAGTAAACCGCATCTATTATTTCGGCACCGCACCGTTCCTGTCCCAGTTGGGCTTTAAAGATTCTTCTATCATGCCCATAATGACGTTAGGGCAATTCAGTGAGGTGTTTATGATGATGCTTTTGGGCGCTTCGCTTTTAAGATTTGGTTTCAAGAAAACTTTTATCATCGGCATCGTCGCGGAAATAATCCGTTTTTCGTCTTTTGCCCTGGCTGAAAAGTTTACCGGATTTGTTTTTCTCGGGATATTATGTCACGGCCCGGCATTTGCTCTGTTTTTCACCGGAGTCTATATCTATCTCGATTCAAAATGCGATGCACAATCTCGCTCCGGCGTCCATCAGTTGTTTAGTTTAATAAATTACGGTCTTGCCTTTTTATTTGGAAATCTAAGTGCTGGCTGGATGATGGATTTATGCACCGACAATATCACCAGACAAATAAACTACACTGCCTTTTGGCTCGCCCCCGCTGCTGTCTCAATACTTTCACTAATACTGATAGCGCTCTTTTTTCCCGACAAAAAAATAAGGGTAGACTGACCCACGGGGATTTTTATACACTCTCTCTAACAATTTTTGCGCCAAGGGGGTTAAGTCTGGTTTCGATTTTCTCATACCCTCTATCAATGTGATAGACGCGGTCTATAACGGTGGTACCATCTGCGGCTAAGCCTGCCAGTACCAGCGCCGCTGATGCGCGCAGGTCCGAGGCCATCACGGGAGCGGCGACCAATTTTTTGACACCGGCAACAATAACAGCCTGGCCTTCCTTGCGAAGATTGGCCCCCATCCGATTCAATTCAGCTATATGCATGAAGCGGTCAGGGAATACCTTTTCAATTATCACACTGTTACCCTTGCCCAATGCCAATAGCGCCATGAACTGCGCCTGCAAATCGGTCGGGAAGCCCGGATAAGGCTGGGTGGTTATGTCTGCGGTTTTGATCGGGCCTTTACGCGTGACAAAACAGCCGCCATCATCAGCTTCGACTGTCACGCCGATACCTCTTAATTTGTCGACGACCGCCATCATATCATCGAGGCGGCAGTTTTCGATTTTCAATTCGCCTTTGGTAATCGCAGCGGCAACCATGAACGTACCGGCTTCTATTCGGTCGGGAATAATTTTATGTTCGACGGGTTGCAATTCTTTAACGCCCTCGATAGTCAATCGCGGCGAACCTATACCGGAAATCTTCGCGCCCATTTTGTTAAGGCAGTTGGCAAGGTCCGCGACCTCCGGCTCGCATGCAGCTGACTCTATTACGGTCCTTCCTTTTGCCAGAACCGCTGCCATCATCACATTAGCGGTGCCGAGAACCGTCGAACCGAACGGTCCGCCGAGAAATATCTCTTTTCCCCGCAGTCCCTTTGGAGCATCGGCAACGATATAGCCGTTCTTAAGAGTGATTTTTGCGCCGAGTTCTCTTAGCCCTCTTAGATGGATATCAACTGGTCTGTCACCAATGGCACAGCCTCCGGGCATTGAGACTTTCACTCGCCGGCACCGCGCCAGCAGCGGGCCGAGTATGCAGATGCTCGCACGCATCTGGCGGACAATTTCGTATTCGCCAACCGGATTATCAATAACGGTCGAATCGATACTCAAAGAATCGCCGTTGACTCTTGTCACTTTGCAGCCGAGCTTACGAAGTAGTCGCGCGCAAACGGTAATGTCCGAAAGATTCGGGACGTTTCTTAGAACCGATTTTCCAGGTGCCAGTATGGCTGCTGCCATTATGGGCAGCGAGGAATTCTTCGAGCCGTTAACCGCGACGGTGCCCTTTATCCTGACTGGCCCTTTGATTTTGAAAATGTCCATAAGCTATTTTCCTTGCAAACTGCTGCCCAATGTAATATAAGACGGCTTTGGTTTCAAGGCTGCAAAAACTTAAATGAACGAAATACAATCCAGTCAAGACATGTTTTTTTCCGTCATTATCAACTATGGGCTCTACCTGGTGGGAATTTCTATCTTTTTTACCTGGCTGGTAAGAACCTCTTTAGGGACAGAGTCGCTGACAAATTCGGTTCCCCGCCGCACCAATATGCCGATTTACCTCCCGTTTGTACCGCTTTTGATATGGTTCGGGTTCAGCTTGATCGTAATAGGCATCAGCGAAAAAATTTGGCCCGAACTGCCCGACTGGGCCAGCACCTTAATAAATAATCTCGCCATGTGTACCGGTGCGACAGCTGCTTTTGTGATAACACTTCGACTGGTTCGCAAACATTTTTCGCGGCGGATTAAAGGGCTTGGCCTTGACGTCAAAACAATACCAAAAGATTTAGGGTTCGCCATTTTAAACCTGCTAAGCGTCTGGCCTATCTTACTGTGCATATTATTGGTGACAGTCTATATCGGTAGGTTCTTTTCGCCTGACTTTGAGATTCAGCAGCACAGCCAACTTGAAAAAATATCCCAGCATTCACAAATCTATGTAAAGATATTAATCTTCATCACAACAACAACGATAATGCCGCTAATTGAAGAATTGTTATTTCGGGGCCTGTTCCAGACGATAATACGGTCAATTACCTCAAAGCCGTGGCTTTCAATTACACTGGTCTCACTTTTGTTTACGAGTATTCACGTCAACGCCGAACACTGGCCCGCACTTTTCGTCTTATCGATGTGTCTGGGATATTCCTATGAAAAGAGCGGCTCGCTGTTTCGCCCGATGTTCATACACATAATATTCAATACGTCAAGCGTGATAACGGTAATGATGCAGTCGGGTTGAAAATGAGCGCAGAAAAAGAGGGAGACTGAGGCCCCCTAAAAGTTTGTCTTCGGTCACCCAGCCTCCCAAGGAGGAGAGAGAAAATATTAGTATTAACCGCCTTAACAGCAGCTAATAATCATTTCCTAACCAAAGCTTAATATACATTTGCCAACTGCCAAATCTTAACCGGAAAAAATTGTAAGATTTTTTGTGCGATGTTTATCGGACGCCTGCCCCCGCCCTAAGCTGCAAAAATGTACTTTTTCCTTGCAAAGACCCCGAACAAAATAAAAACACCTGCTGTGATAACATTAAAAACAAAGGCGACAATCTGACCTTTTATTGGGTTTGTTCCCCCATAGATTTCCCTTTGGCAAGGACAAGCTAAATAAATCTAAACATCCCCATAGATTTGCCAAAACAAATCTTGCAATGGGGACAAGTGGGGGCTGGTTGGGTTTGTTTTTGAGGCTCTGCGAAGGCATACATTTCCATAATCCTTTTTCAATACATGACTTACGTTCATCCGGCTGTATAGTAAATTGGGTTTGTTTTCCATAAAAACGTTGGGCTCCGAAAGACGCGGTGTCCCGAAAAGACATCGGGGCTCTTCGCTTCGCTTCGTGTGCATAAATTGGGTTCGTTTTGGGTTCGTTTTTCGGCTCTGGGAAAGGTGTAAATTCTTGTAATTGTTTGTTGGGTAGTGGTTTATGTTCATTTTTCATGTCTCACAAATTGGGTTCGTTTATTAAAACGTTTATTATTTGCAACGATCCGTCTCCGTCCTTTGGACTTCGCCGCGACAGGCAGATTGACACAGATTTATATTAGCCACAGAGAACACCGAGTACACAGAGAAAAACATAAGTTTAACCACGAATAGACACGAATAAACGCGAATTAAGAAAATATTAAAGAAATTTAAAATGGTAACGTTCAAATTAGAAACCCCCGATTGCTTTTACTATTGATTATTGATTAATGATAATTGATTATTAGGTATTATACCAGATTATTTGTTTAAAATCAAGATAAATTTTAGCTAAATTACCCCTTCGACTGGGCTCAGGGCAGGCTCCGAACGCGAAGGGCATGAAGAATTTTTAGCCACAGAGGGCACAGAGGACACGGAGAAAAGAAAGAAAAAGTTGAATCCCGCAAAGGCGCTGATACCTATGGCACAGGGGCGCAAAGGAAAGTATTTTGTAGAAGGCAGGGAAAAGGGGAATTTTAACCACCCTTCGACTGCGCTCAGGGCAGGCTCCGAACATGAAGAGCACGAAGAAAAGAATTTTAACCACGGATTAACGCAGATGACACGGAGGGGGGGATTTAAGGACGAAATTTTGTATCCTCGCCGTGCTGCGCTCGTCGCAGCAGGTCGCATATCGTATCTCGAAGAAAAACCACCCCACTGAGACCGAATAGGTCAGACGTTTGATTCTTTGGTAAAATCGCCTGGCAAGTTTTCACGAAAGACTTGCAATACCGCTTTTATATCGTTCGCAATTTTAATATAAGACCACCGCGGTTTTTCTTTTTGTGAACGAGTATGTGTAAAATGAGCAAGATATTTATGTGTATCTCCTTCTGTTTTATTGAGCAACTTTGTTTTTGGAGGCCGGATACTTTCCCAAGAGCTATCAGGTGTGAAATATTGGCTTGCTCTAACGTTATCTTTATATGGTTCATCCTTGTATAGAAATTCGATAAGTATTCTGGTGTGGATGAGAAAGGATTCTAATAACGCATTATGAATCACGCTCTTGCCCTGATCGTCGGCAGCAAGAATATTCGCCAAAGACCACAGCATCCAGACTTCATACTCAAGGTGTTCCAGCGCACCTTTTAATTCTTCTACGGTTCTATTTTCTGTCTTTGCTCTATTCATTTTATTAGCGTTTCCTTTTTAACATCACCGCACCAAGGCAACTATTTTCAAAAACAAGAGGAGGCATTTAATCTATTTTATAATCGGCGTACCCCTAAATTCGTCTATCGTCCAGAATAGCTCTGCTCCATCAACTTTGGGTATTTCAATGCTAAAATGGCCTGAGCGATTAGACACGATATCGATTCCACGCCTAAATTGCCGAGACCAGCGAATATCCCCGTTCTTCTCTTTGGCTGTTATCGTGATTGTAGCTTCTTCAAGGTCATAGTAACTTCCATTATACAAAGAAACTTTAAAGTATTCTGAAATACTCTCCACTCCCAACGGTTCTACGGGCGTTACACTATAAGTTGTATCAATCTTCTTCACTTCCTCTGGTAGTAGTTTTAGTGGTAGTTTTAGGGGAGCTGGCTTCTCTCCAATAATTTCATCAAAACTGCGGACTTTGGGTCCTATTTTTACTTCTTTAACCTCACCAGTAAAACGGTTGATTCGTAATGCAAAATAGGGTCTTTTAGTCGGAAGGTATCTGTATTTTGTTGGCCAAACTGTAACTGCAAAAATCACAGCCATAAGCAAAATTACTGTTAAACCAACCCATAGGACAATACTTTGTTTTCTGTTCATAACTATCTTCCTTCAAAATTATCTTTTCCTTAACACTACCGCACCGAGGCCGAGCGTTCTCTTTTGGTGTATGGCTTTCTTTTACATTGTTGTCCTGCTATTTTCCAATCCGACAGAATATGATTACAACTTCCGTCTTTTCTTCTGTAATTGTTCAATAACGGTTAAAGTATCACAAATTGTACCGAATACATCCTTAGTGATGTCTGGTTGATAATGGACGGCATTATCTCCATCTCTTTTAATTCTTTGCGCTAATGTTCTCGTGTTTCTATCAATAAGACCCTCCTTAAAAGCAGCATAAATTCTATTGCTTAAAGTAAAATCCACATGCTTCTCTCTGCAATGCCTTTCGCAAATATCGTCTAATATATTTTCTCGAAATGCCGTATCTAAAACGCTTCTACAAAGCATAACACACTCCGGTTCAAAACCCCAGATATAACAGCGGCTTAGCCTTGCAAGGAATTGTCGTGTTGGTTTGGATAGGTGTGCATCCAGAACAAGTTTATAAAGGTCAAAAATCCTTCTGGCTCCTTTCGTCATCTTCTCTACAGATTCCCAGGCTAAATCTATAGAAAATCGTTCCCATACCAATTTCAAAGGCGATTCTTCGTCCAGAGGGGAGTCCGCTGTGAAAACCGGCGTAAAAAATTGCGGGTTGTTTGCTTCATATTTAAGGATTCCCAAGTCATCATCTATAGGTTCGATTTCTATTAGTTGCTCAGAAATCTTCAAAACTGATTTAGCAAAGCGCTCTGCCTGGTCATACTGCGTTTTTCCTTCCCCGTCCGACTCCCGATCAGATTCGTAGTTGCCAATCATAGTCTCTAACAAAGCGAGCAAGCCCTGCCGCCAATAAAAACCATCATACATTATCTTTATTTCTCCTACTAAAAAATTGCTATTGTTTTGCGGCGTACCAAAAAGGACACTGCTCAATCGCTTTTATTCCAAGCCTGAAACGGCTATTTGTTTACTGGCTTCAATTTATCCATTTTATAACTGAATATCAATGACATTTTGTGAAAATTGTTGTCTATAACGCTTATTCGGGTTAAAATAGCAGCATGTGTTGGAGAAGATTTTATGGCATTAAACAGCAAAGAAGCGAAAGTAATCAGAGAGTTCGCTGAAACAATAGAAAATTTCGTCAATTCGGCAGTGGGAAAAAGACTCACTTTGGACGAGCTATCGGATGGAGTCCTGACAATAATCACTAGAGGTCAAAGCAGGGTAATTACACTGCTGCTGAGGGAAAGTCCTGAACCGGGCAAACAGGTTAAAGATGACATTCAAAATTTACGTGAACAGGTAAGTGTTGAGCTTCGGGCTAATTTGATAAATAGTGGTTTGGGTTCTGCTTCAGAATACACTTTTAACCGCATTGTGAACGATGCGAGGACGCTTGCTCAGAGACTTCGGGATGCAGTGGGTGATTTACCAAACGAAAAGCCAGCGGAAACAGGGAAGAATGCTGCTACTGCGAAAGGTTGGGGAATTAAGAGGATAACCGGATGGATATTCAAGAAAACTTCGCATTTTATTTTAACGGTTATTGTTGCTATTTTTGTCACTGTTATTGCGGCTATAATGGTTGACATCCTTGCTGACTTCGGTTGGCTTCAGTCAATCAAGGCATTTATTTACAGGATATTGTGGCCTAAGTGAATACCGTTTCGTTGGCCGTTAGTCAAGTGTAAATAGATTGCTTCGCTTCCCTTGGGGACAGGTCGCTCGCAATTGTAAATGTTACGTAAAACGGTATATACCCCATGAACTGTTATATTATTTTAGTCCGAGGACGTCAGCCATTGAATACTGCGCAGGCTTTTTCCCGGCGAGCCATTTGGCAGCTCGCAAAGCTCCGCGGGCAAAATTGTCTCTGCTATGAGCGTTATGGCTTAATGTGATGGTCTCGCCTAGTGTGGAGAAAATGACATCGTGTACGCCGGCAATATCGCCTGCGCGGACAGCGTGGATACCGATGGTGCCTTTTTGCCTGATCGCATCTTTGCCGCTTCTGCCGTAAGTGAAAGTGCCGTCCAGATAATCACCGGTTTGGGCGCAGATATTTTCTGCCAGCGTTAAAGCTGAACCGCTCGGTGCGTCTTTTTTGAATCGGTGGTGCTGCTCGACAATTTCGACGTCATAATCTTCGCCGAGCATTTTGGCGACCTTGCCGACGGTGGCAAACAAAACATTCATACCGACGCTCATATTGGTTCCGTAAATCAGAGGTATTTTGGCAGAGGCTTCGGTTATCTTTTTATGCTGTTTGGCAGATAGGCCTGTAGTGCCCAAAATCAGTGCCGCTTTTTGCTCTAAGCAGTAATCGGCCGTCTGGTCGGTGCCTTCGGGCTGAGAAAAATCGATCACCACTTCACCGCCGGGCGGATACTCGCTTTGAATATTAATACCAAGCTCTCCGGCGCCTGCGACGATACCGGCATCTTTACCGATATCCGGGTGGTCGGCTTTTTCAACCGCACCGATAATATCGAACTGATCAGCTTCAATTGCCAGAGACAAAATGCGTCTTCCCATCCTGCCCGCTGCTCCGCAAACAATCAGCTTAGGTCCCATTGTATCTCCTTTTTAAGCCTTAGAGCAATTCAAGAAAATCTATAGCTGTTGGCGGCTACTGCAAATTGCCATGCCTGCTTCCGGCTGTATCGAAATATTTCAATATCTCTGCTTCGCCATCATTGTCCTGACAATTTTCGCTACACCGCAACAGCCACATCTTTACTTGAAGTGCTCTAAATGAACATATCGATAGAAATATAACCTCCCTGATTTACATTTACAAGACAAAAGATGAAAGCTTCCCGGGGAAGAATTTATAGGCCTGTAACATAAAAGCAAAAAATTACAATAAAATTGAACAAATGCCCTTTTTATTTACTACAGTTAAGTATGGAGGTAAAGAAAAATGAAAAGTAGACTTTTAGTGATTTCGTTGATTGTCGTTGTTTTTGCTGGTTTGACTTTCGTTGCGGTGACCTGCTCCCCAAAAACTGTACCAGTTAAAGTGAGAGTATAATCGACTTTTATTGTATACTATTTAGGTATCAGAAAGGAGATTGTACAGATGAGAAAGCGTTACAGTGGGCCGCAAATTGTGGCAAAATTAAGGGAGGCAGACATATTGCTCGGCAAGGGTAAAATCGTTCCCGAAGTATGTAAAGACATCGAGATATCGCAGCAAACCTATTACCGCTGGCGTCAAAAGTACGGCGGTATGAGTCCTGATATGGCAAAGCAATTACGGGCGATCCAAAAAGAAAATGCTCAACTCAAGCGACTCGTAGCTGATCAGGCATTGGATATATCTATTCTAAAGATAGCGGCAGAGGGAAACTTCTAAGCCCAGCCAGGCGGCGTAAGATCGTAGGACAGGTCCGTCGAGAGCTGGGCACATCACAACGTAGGGCTTGCAAGGCATTAAGACAGTCTCGAAGCACGCAGAGGTATAAGCCTAAGCTAATAGAGAAAGACAAGCCGTTAGTCAAAGATATGCTCGAATTGTCATTAGAGCATCCAAGGTATGGTTATCGCAGAATAACGGTATTACTTCGTGAAGATAATTGGCTGGTCAACTTTAAGCGTGTTTATCGTCTATGGTGTGCCGAAGGGCTTAAAGTACGTAGAAAGCAGTGCAAGAGACTTTATACAGGAACCAGTGATAACAGCTGTGACAGGAAAAAGCCTGAGCGTTATAACCATGTATGGACCTATGATTTTGTAACCGAACGTCTTGAAAATGGCAGGCGTGTCAGGATGTTAGTTGTGATAGATGAGTATACACGGGAGTGCCTTGCGATCGATGTGGCTAAGAAATTTACAGGTCACGATGTTGTAGAAGTTTTAAGGTACCTGTTTGCTGTTCGAGGTGAACCAGAATATATTCGTAGCGACAACGGTCCTGAATTTGTATCCAGGGTTGTCCAAAGTTGGCTTGAATATGCAAATGTAAAAACGTTATATGTTGCTCCTGGCAGCCCTTGGGAGAATGGTTATGTTGAGTCGTTTAATGGCAAGTTTAGGGATGAGTTATTGAACAGAGAATTGTTTTTAAGTATTGATGAATTAAGATATGTTGTAAACCGCTGGCGTATGGATTATAATCACTATCGGCCGCATAGTTCGTTGGATTATATGGCCCCAGCGGCGTTTGCGAAATTGTGTCTTGACCAAGGCTCCGCTACGCTCCGCCTTGCTCAAGACAAGGAGCATAGTCGTGAAATACTCTCATAAGAGGTGGTACATAAAACAGGGGCAGGTCAGCGGGCTGTGAGACGGATGCTCAGACGGGAGCGTTGCTGGGGACAGCAATAGGTGTCGGAGTAGGTCAGGCCATTGGGCGTGACACCGAGGGCACTCTCATCGGGGCAGCTATAGGCGCCGGGGCCGGATATATAATAGGCAACGAAAGCGATAAGAAAAAAGCACGGACCGAACCAGAGCCTAAGCCTGAAATAGTGCAAAGCCCCGCCAAAACCCAAGCTGACAATGATACCACCGTCAATATCCAAAATGACAACGGTTCGGTATCTCCTGTGAAGCTTAAAAAGCAGGGTGTCGGATATGTTGGCCCAAAGGGTGAGTACTATGACCATCTGCCGGCAGAAGAGGAACTCAGGCAAGCTGGCTATGGATTGTAAGAGCTAAAAGACAGCGGCATTTATCTGATGCAATAATAAGGATGGGCGGTGTCTATACCTGCCCGCCTTTTTTTTATGTTAACTATGCAAATGTTTTCCCTTACCTGTAAGGCAGGTCCTGGCAAACTAATTTTATTATCTGCTGCGCCTTTAGCGCCGTCTGCGGAGTCAATGCCTGACCGAGCCCTGCACCTAAAACACCACCGATAATTCCGCCTGCAACCTGGTCGTCTTCTCCGGTAACAGCGACACCTGCGCCAGCGCCGGCAGCAGCGCCCAAGAGAGTTGCCAAAGTTCTGCCGGTTGTTCCTGTACCGCTTCCCATCCACAAGATGCTGCCGTCTTCGACATTAATCAGCTTGATGGTCATGCTGATTTCCTCTTTGAAGTTTGGAATATTAACGATAAGAACCGCAGGAACATTAAGCACCCGCCCTGCCTGAGCGGCGTCTTGATTGCTGGTCACATCAGATGCCTGGAACCTCTGCTCGGTGAGCAGCTTTTTGACCTGAACACGCTCAATTGGCGCATATCCTTTTTTCAAAAGCTCCATGACAACAAAATCTGAAATTTGATTCTTTGCCGCTTCGCTCATTATAGTGCCCTGTACCGCCAAAACAGCCACTTTGTCGATTTTTGAAAAGTCGAAGCCTGTCCTGACATGGCTCTCACCAGTCGAGCAGCCGCTTGAAATTAAAACCGCAGATAACAATACATAAAGAAAAATCGCTTTCATGGTCTGACCTCCTAATTATGAATTTTAGCTTTTAATACTTAGTATAATATTATCTGTTAGTACACCAGCGTCAACGATTTTTTAAAGTTTTTAGCGGTTGTGAAAAGGAATTGCCTGTCCCAGAAACAACGCCGCGGGCTAAACAGGATTGTAGTTCACATTTTGGCCCGGTATTTTTTGCGGCTTATCAGGCCATTTCATTACATCAAACAAAAATTTAGATGCGTGACGAATCATATCATTAGGCATACACGGTGACATCTCAAGCGAACCTATAACATCATTATCAAACCTATCCAGGGCGTTTAGCAGATAATCCCATTTCTCTTTCGGGATGCCGCCTCGAACGCCGGGCGGCTCGTGGTCGTCACAGTCGCCGTAGCTGTCTGTCAGATGCAGATGCGCAACGCGGGAGGCTAATTCATCGACATACTCCTCGAATGTATGCTCCCTGTCCATATGTGCAAAACCAGTATCAAAGCAATAGAAAAGTGAATCAAACTTCTCTCCTAAATACTGCACCTTTCTAAGGTCGCCCGTTTCCAGGCACAGCTGGACATCATGCTGCTTTGCCATCTCAACAATATCTGCGCTAAAGTGACAGTCATCAAGATTGGCATTTTCAGATATGCCGAAACTGTGCAGGTCCGTAATAATATGTGCATTCAAAAGTTGTGCACATTCGATTTGCTCTTGCCACTCCTCAATCGTCGGGCCGTGGTCCCTCGAATACATCGAAACCAGCATCCCTTCGGTCGCGTTTGTAAGCCTCTCCCAATTTCGCCTGTCGTAACGGCATTCGTTTTGACCTTTTATGTAAGGCCATAACTCAACGCCAAAACCCATCGACTTGATAAATTCGCATTCCTGCTCGAAAGAAAGCTTGTTCTCTCGCCACCAAAACACCATAGTTGAAACAACATATCTAATTCGCATCAGAGACTCCATACCACAATAAAACTTCCTTCCCTGACTATACTATCGATGGAAAATAAAGAACTCTTAACCACCTTTTGTGGAAAAATGGCAGTTTTTTTGCCTGATAACCAAGATTTACCCCTATTTTAATAGTGGTTTATACTTATTTTGCACCACGATAGATGCCGTTTTATTGCAGTAGAATGGCGAAAAAGCTTAATTGGGAAAATTTTTGTTGCAAAAATCATATATCCTGTTAAAATATGCGGTTTTGGTTCCAGGAGAAATATAATGAAGAAAGACATACACCCTGAATATAATAAGGTTATGGTTCATTGCGGCTGCGGAAATACCTTTGAAACGAGCAGTACAACAAAGGAAATTCACGCGGAAATCTGCTCTGCATGTCATCCGTTCTACACCGGAAAGCAGAAATTCGTCGATACCGCGGGACGCATCGAAAGATTCACGAAAAAATACGGCAAGGAATACTTCAAGAAGGCTGACACTAACCAGAAGAAGTAGCTTGCTTTGGGAAAAATAATTCGGGCTCGGATTTTGCACATTGTAAAGTCGGAGCCCTTTGTTTTTATCATAAAACAGACCACCCGGATTTATGTAGTTTCATTGGGGCAGAATTTATATTAAGGTTTTGTTATGACTACTGACGAAAAAAACCCGCTTATTAATAAGCTAAACGAAGTTGAAGAAGAATACAACCAGCTTGAAAAGCAGCTTGTCGACCCGGAAACAGCAACCGACGCGATGAAACTGGTAGCTTTGGCAAAGCAGCAGGGAAAATTAAAAGCCACTGTCGCTAAGTACCGCGAATACAAAAAGGCTGTCGAAGGAATCGCCGACGCTGAAAGTATTATCGACGACGATACGGTTGAAGAAGATTTCAAGGATTTGGCCAAAGAAGAACTCGCTCAACTCACCGGGCAAAAAGAAACTCTATACGAAGAGATGCTCGACAGCTTCGTGATGGCTGAAGATGAATCCATCAATTCGGTGATAATGGAAATTCGCGCAGGTACAGGCGGCGATGAAGCGGCCTTGTTCGCGAGAAACCTCTACGACATGTACGTCAGATTCGCCGAAAACAATAGATGGAAAGTGGAACTGCTCGATTTTAGCGCAAATGAGATCGGAGGATTTCGCGAAGTCGTTCTCGGTGTTAAAGGCCGCGGCGTATGGGCACAGTTAGGTTACGAAAGCGGCGGACATCGCGTCCAGAGGGTGCCGGAAACTGAATCCCAGGGAAGAGTGCACACCTCAGCAGCTACAGTTGCCGTCATGGCCGAACCCGAAGAAATTGATATCGAGATCGCTCCAAGTGATGTGCTCGAACATGTCAGCAGAGCAAGCGGTCCCGGCGGGCAAAGCGTAAACAAACTTAACAGCGCGATTAAACTGGAACACGTCCCGACAGGAATTACCGTCAGCATGCGTGACGAAAAATCTCAGCACAAAAACCGCGCCAAGGCGTGGCGAATTTTGAGAAGCCGAATCTATGAGCATTTCGAAAGCAAAAAACGCGCCGAGCGCGACTCGCAGCGAAAGATTCTGATTGGCTCGGGCGACAGAAGCTCGAAAATCAGAACTTATAACTATCCGCAGAACCGGGTCACTGACCATAGAATAAATCTGTCGCTTTACAACCTCGATAAAATTATGCTCGGCGACCTGAACGAAATAATCAAAGCGCTGAAAGAGCACGATAAGCAGCAGCGTCTGGAAAATCTATAACTGTATCGGAGCTTTCAATGATAATCGTTGTTACCGGAATGGTTGGGCTTGAAAAAAAAAGCTACCTCGAAGAGGTATGCCGGCTGGCTGGTGAAAACGGTAATAACGTGACGCTTTGCAATGTCGGTGACATGATGTACGCTGAAGCCCCCGATATCGCAGAGGGAAAAATCCTCGACATCCCGATGCAAAGGCTAAATTCACTTCGCAGAAGCGTATTCAAGGATATAATAGCAAAGGCAAAAAAAGCTGAGAACCTGATTGTCAACACGCATGCGACATTTCGCTGGCGTCACGGGCTTTTTCCCGCGGTCGACTTCGACCAGATGCGTGAGCTAAACGCCGACTTTTATATCAATATGATTGACGACATCGCCGCACTCGACAAAAGGCTATCAAGTGAGCATTCGATTGAACATACCCTAAAGGATTTGATTGTCTGGCGCGAAGAGGAACTTATCTGCACCGAGATGCTTTATAAAGCCGTCAACGATAAGGCCAAGCTTTATTGCCTTGCTCGCGGAAGTGAAAAACAAACCGTCGAAACCTTCTATCGCCTTACCTTCGAGCAGCAGCGAAAAAAAGCGTACCTTAGTTTTCCAATGACGCACGTTGTCGATATGCCGGACGTTAAAAAAGAAATAAATAATTTTAGGAAAGAATTGAAACAGCATTTCACGTGCTTTGACCCAGCTGATTTGGAAGAGGCGTATCTGCCGCACTATGCGCATCGGGCAGCGGAAAAAGGACTCGATTGCGTGGAAGTGACGGTGCTTGGCAAAAAGAGCAGACTCGACCTTAATCAGGTGCTGCAAATCGAGCGTGACATTAACAGCCAGACATACGCGCGTGACTTTTTACTGATTGACCAGTCGGATATGATTATAAGTTTTATCCCAACTATGGCTGATGGAAGGGCATCGATTTCAAGCGGCGTCGAAAGAGAACTCCAGCACGCACACGAAGCAGGTAAAGATGTTTACGTTATCTGGATAGCGAAAAATCCGCCTTCTGTTTTCGTCACACAGACGGCGACTAAAGTTTTTGATAATACCGACCAGACACTTGAGTTTTTCAGGGAAAAGCAATATATAAAACAATAATATGGATTCTAAAGAATTAGCAAAATATATTGACCACACGCTTTTAAAAGCCGAAGCTACGTCCGCGCAGATAAAACAGCTTTGCAAAGAAGCTAAGGAGCATGGTTTTGCGGCGGTATCTATTAATAGTCGATGGGTACCGATGGCTGCCGATTTACTCGCTCGCAGCGGCGTTAAGGTCGGAGCGGTGGTCTCACTGCCTTTGGGCGGCGATTCGACAAAGGCAAAAGTCGCAGCTGCAAGAGAAGCTATCCTCGACGGCGCCGATGAGATTGACATGGTCGCAGATTTGGCTTCGATAATCGATGAAGACGGAAAGTTCTTCGCCAAACAACTGCGAGATGTCAAGCAGGTATGTCACGCGATGCGGCCTCCGGTGACATTTAAGGTCATTCTCGAAACCGCTGTCTTAACACAGGAGCAAAAGATATTCGCCTGTCATGTCGCTTCGCTGGTTTGCGTTGACTTTGTAAAGACAAGTACCGGCATGCACCCTGCGGGCGGAGCGACGATAGAAGATGTAAAGTTGATGACCGAATACGCGCCGAACTGTAAGGTCAAGGCTGCCGGCGGGATTCGAACCGCTCAGCAGGCGCTGGCGATGATTGAAGCTGGCGCCGATAGAATCGGAACTTCGGCAGGTGTGCAAATTATCGAACAACTAAATTCGGAGCAGGGCTAATGGGGCCTATAGAAACTGCCGCAAAATCTGTTCTCTGTAAACCTTATTTTAAAAAGACTGAGGCCCGTGCCGATTTAGCTTCACTTAGCCATGTGTTTTCACAATTAAATTTAACCGCAATCCTCGGCGGTAATAATGCTGTCGAACGATTTAGCTACTTCACCGCTGAGCCGGTAGAGGTTTTTGAATTCAAAATCAGCCAGGACAATCCATTTGAAAAACTGCAATCTGTTTTAAATAAATACAAGCTCGACGAAAATTGCCACATCGATTCGCCTGACGGAATCTTTACGGGCGGCTGGATTGGATATTTCTCCTATGAACTGGGAAGATACATCGAAAAAATCCCCGAAACGACCACCGATGACATCAATATGCCGCTTATAAGGCTTTGCTTTTATGACAAGGTCATCGCTTACGACCATAAAAATAAAAATTTCCGGCTCATAGCCTTAGAACTTGAAACTGACACCGAAACCATAGAACAGAAAATCGATTGGCTTAGAAAACTTCTTGATAGTGCCGGTGAAATAAATGTCCCGACACCTGCAAAAGCTGACCTGGATAATATCGACCTGGGTCAATTTAACTGCAACCTCGACAAGGACTATTACTTCAACTCGATCGAGAAAATAAAACATTACATTTTCGATGGCGACGTCTATCAGATAAACTTTTCACAAAGATTTGATTGCGATTTCGCCGCTGACGCGATAAATCTTTTCCACTGGCAGAACCATTACAACCCGAGCGGCTTTGCAGCTTATATAGATACCGGTGACTTTAAGATTGTCAGCGCCTCACCTGAGATGTTTGTAACTATTGGCGATGGTATCATAAGTACCAAACCTATCAAAGGTACACGCCGCCGAACGAATGACAAGCAAACCGATGAGAAAAACTACAAGGAACTTATTAACAGCCCGAAAGAACAAGCTGAACTTAATATGATCGTCGACCTCGAACGAAACGACCTTGCAAGAATCTGCAAAGCCGGTACCAGAAAAGTCACCCAACGGCGAACAATAGAAACTTACCCGACGGTCTTTCATGCAGTAGCTACGGTTTCAGGTGAGCTGAAAAAACAAATAACTTTTTGCGATATATTAAAGGCGATTTTTCCGGGCGGTTCGATCACCGGAGCTCCGAAAGTAGCTGCGATGGAGATTATCGACGAGACCGAACCAACCGCAAGGGGCGTTTATACCGGCAGTATAGGCCTGTTAGGGTTAAACGGCGATGCCTGCCTGAATATCGCAATTAGAACAATTATCATCTCTGGCGGCAAGGCCTACGCACAAACCGGCGGAGGCATCGTCGCTGACTCGAACGCAAAAGACGAATGGAACGAAACCATTACAAAGGCCCGCGCACTGCTCGCTGGCATAAAAGCTGTTAAGTAGGGATATAGGATGGCTGAGAAAGTTTTTTTTAATGACAAATTAATCGATGCCGGCAGAGCTAAGGTTCCTGTCACTGACGCTGGTCTTTTATATGGGGCTGGGCTGTTCGAGACGATGCGGGCAAGTAACGGCGTTGTCTTTTGCCTTGATGACCATCTGGAAAGATTATTTTCTTCGGCAGAAAAACTGTCGATAAATAACACCTACACAAAAAAGCAAATCACTGACGCGGTCTACCAGCTTTTAGAAGCTAACAATCTGACCGAAGCCCGTCTGCGTTTGACATTAACAAGCGGTTCGGTATCTAAGGACTGTCAGCTTAAATCGACACTGCTAATCACGGCGACGAAACTTGAGCCTTATCCGGCTGAGTATTATAAGAACGGTGTGCTCGCTGTGCTGACAAGTTATCGTCAGAATCTAAACGACCCGGTTTACGGCCATAAGACCTTAAATTATCTGCCGAGAATCATGGCATTGAATCAGGCAAGAATGAAAATGGCCACCGAAGCTATATGGTTCACCGTTGATAACAAACTCGCTGAAGGCTGTATCAGTAATATCTTTTTGGTAAAAGACGATACCATCTGCACACCTACCATCGAAACGCCTGTACTACCCGGTATCGCCAGAAAAGCAGTTCTGCAAATCGCAAAACAAAATAATATCGAGTTGATAGAAAAAGATTTGTACATAGATGACTGCCTCGGAGCCGATGAAATATTTATGACCAATGTGATTATGCAGGTCTTGCCGGTTGTCAAGCTGGAAAAACACACCGTCGGCAAAGGTAAAATAGGGGCAATCACAAAAAAACTGATGCAATATTTCGATGAATGTGTTAAACAGTGGTGTGGAAAATCTAAGTAGTAAAAGAGCAAAAAATGCAAGAAGATACAAAAGCAAAACTGGTGTTTTTTATTGTTGGCGCTCTTCTTTGGGCACTATGCGGTTCTATGGTCGGCATGACTAGTTTTAAACCAATTCTACCATTGGAAGAACTTTCTGAAAACCAAGAATTAGCCAACAAAATAATGAAAATTTGGCTAGTAGTAGAGCTAAAGGCCGTGGGGATATGGGCAATATGTGGAGGGGTTTTGGGTATATTTATATCCAGACTCTATATATTTAGACCTTCATATGAACACTTCTCCCCTGTGCCTAAGGTAGAAGGAATACCTCGTGGTTGCGGTCCGGAAACAATAGCAGAAATGAAGACGAGTTTCCATGCATGGGTTATTGGTATAATAATCGCGGTTTGTTTGGTAATTTTCGTCTTGCCATTACTAGAAAATCCTGATTTCGTGGTGGTTAATTCGCTTCATATTAGGATTATTATAGGGGTAATCGGAACTCTTCTCATGACGGTTCTTATTTTGCCTTTTTCTCTTAAAGTTCTATCTAAATTATTACTAAAGAGGCAAAATAAATGAAGATAAAACAAATCGCCGGGATAATAGAAAAAATCGCACCGCTTGGACTGGCCCTTGACTGGGATAATGTGGGATTGCTGGTCGGAGACAGTAACAAAAACATAAAAAATATCCTGCTGACAATCGACATCACCGCTGACGTAATCGCAGAAGCTAAAAAATTAAAAACAGATTTGATCATCAGCTATCACCCTGTCATTTGGGACGGACTGAAAACCGTAACGCCCAAAGGACAAGGCAGCGTTGTCTATGAACTCATTCGCTCGAACATTGCGGTCTTTTCGATACATACCGCACTTGATATTGCAGACGGCGGAGTCAATGACGAGTTAGCAAAGATAGTAGGAATCAAAAACGGTGAACCTATCGGCGATTACGTCTCGCCGCAGTCGGGTGACAATTACAAGATGGTGGTTTTTGTTCCGCGAAAAGCTCTGGAGAAAGTGACAAACGCGATTTTCAAAGCTGGCGCCGGTTGGATAGGCAATTACAGTAATTGCGGATTCACCGCAGACGGTGTGGGCAGTTTCAAACCGCTGCAAGGGGCAAATCCTGCTATCGGCAAAAAAAATAAATTAGAAAAAGTCGAAGAGACGAGGTTCGAGACGATAGTGCCTGCAGATAAATTAGCTGACTGTGTCGCTGCGATACGAAAGGCACATCCATACGAAGAGCCCGCCTTTGATTGCTTTAAACTTTATAACGATAAAGATACTTTCGGGTTGGGCAGAATCGGAAAACTCGAAAAACCCACGCAACTAACCAGTATCATCAAAAAAATCAAGGCTGCCACCGGCGCGAAGGCTTTCGGTATTGTCGGAAAACAAAAAAGGCTTATCAAAAAAGCCGCTGTCTGCGCGGGTTCATGCGGAAAGATCATAAATACCGTCATCGCCGCAGGTTGCGATTTGTATCTGACCGGCGAGCTCAAACATCACAACGCATTGGCTGCGCAAGAGGCCGGTTTGACCGCTATTTGCCTTAGCCACACAGTTTCTGAGAGATTCATCCTGAAAAAGCTTGCGAAAAAACTGCAAAAAGATATAAAAGGGGTAACAATCAAGGTCAGTAAAACCGATAAGGACCCATTTGAATGGAAGAGAATATGATACAGGAATTTGATGAAAAGGCCGAAGCTCAGACCACAGGAGAAGTTATCAGCGATGAGGAGCAGGATAAGCTAACTGAAGAAGTTGTAAGCGACGAAGAGCAGGCCCAGCAAACCAAAGAAGTTATCAGCGATGACCAGCAGGATAAGCAAACCGAAGAGGCTGAGATTGAACCCCTCGAGCAGCTTGAGATTGAAGAATCACAACAAGCCGATGAACAGCCGCTGACCGAAACACCGGAAGATTTTGAAGTTACAATCGAATCGGTTGTCGAAGCGGTACTTTTTGCAAGCGATGAACCCCTGACCGTTGCCAGACTTTCAAAAATTGTCGAAACCACAACAAAACAAGTTCGCGATTCGGTCAAAAGCCTTAACGAAAAATACACAGAAAACAAAAACGCATTTCGCATCGAGCAAATCGCAGGCGGTTTTCAGATGCTCACCCTAAGCCCGTTCAATAACTGGCTTCGCAAACTGCTTCGTGCCCGTGACGAAAGCAAACTGAGCCCCGCAGCTTTGGAGACGCTCGCGATAATCGCGTACAAGCAGCCCTTAATCAGAGTTGACATCGAGACAATTCGCGGAGTGGCAGCCGGCGAGATGGTTAGAAGTTTGATGTACAAAGGACTGGTAAAAATCGTTGGCAGAGCCGAAGTTCTCGGCAGGCCCATGCTGTACGGCACGACGAAAAAATTCCTTGAGGTCTTCGGATTAAATACGCTAAAAGATTTACCGAAAATCGAAGAACTAAAGAAGCCTAACAGCTAAAAAAATGCGGTTAAACTTCTTAAAAAAGTTTTCTCCCCCATGCGATAACTCTCTGTTTTTCAAGCACTTAAACCATTTTATATCTTTACCAAAACCCTGTTTTTGCTTTACAATCGATTTGCGTATTGGTAGAATCGTGCGTCGGGATTTACTTATAAAACTATCTGGACATAAAGACATATATGGCTGGCAAAATAACAATCAATGCGGAACGTTGCAAGGGCTGCGGGTTATGTGTGGCGGTTTGCCCCAACGGTTGTCTGGTTATTTCAAAAACCTCAAACCAAAACGGCTATTTTCCACCCGAAGCAAGATGCGAAAATTGTAACGGCTGTGCGATGTGCGCCATTATCTGCGCCGATACTCTCATCGAGGTATACCGTGACAGCAATAATGTCATTACTATCGAACCTAAGAAAAGTAAAAAAAGTTTAGCTAAGGAAAAAGCGTGAGCCCAAGAACCTTAATGACCGGCAACGAAGCGTTGGCAGAGGCGGCAATTATCGCCGGAGTTGACGCATACTTTGGCTACCCAATTACGCCTCAAAACGAAATCCCTGCATACATGTCAAAACGCATGCCGGAAGAAGGCAGGATTTTTGTTCAAAGCGAAAGTGAACTTGCAGCAATTAACATGGTCTTCGGCGCAGCAGCGACAGGCAAAAGAGCTATGACAAGTTCATCCAGTCCAGGGGTTAGTTTGATGCAGGAAGGATTGAGCTACTTGGCAGGGGCAGAGTTGCCAAATGTAGTGGTCAACATAATGCGTGGAGGCCCGGGTCTGGGTAATATCGCTCCAACTCAGAGTGACTATTTTCAAGCCACTCGCGGCGGCGGACACGGAGATTACTACACGATTGTTTTGGCACCATCAACAGCACAGGAAATGGTAGATTACACTCAGCTTGCGTTTGACCTGGCTGATGAGTACCGAATGACGGCAATGATTATAGCTGATGGAGTATTGGGGCAAATGATGGAGCCGGTCGTACTCGAGAAAAGACCAAAAAGAAAACTGCCCGCTAAGGACTGGGCACTTACGGGAATGAAAAACCAGAAGCAAAAAGTTATCAAGTCCCTTTACCTGCCGGAAGGCACACTTGAAGAACACAACTGCAAGCTGCAGAAAAAGTATAAAAAAATAAAAGACAAGGAAGTGCTTTATGAACAGGACATGGTAGATGATGCTGACGTTGTTGTGGTCTCTTATGGAATCGTCGCTCGCTCTGTCCGCTCAGCGGTTAGAAAGGCACGAGAAGAGGGAATAAATGCCGGCTGGCTAAGGCCTATTACCCTTTGGCCTTTCCCTTCTAAACAAATAAGCAAAGCCGCAGAAAAAACAAAAACTATTCTTACCATTGAAATGTCATGCGGGCAGATGGTTGAAGACGTCAAATTAGCTGTTAACGGAAAAGTGCCTGTCGAATTTTTCGGCAGATGCGGCGGCGGCGTGCCGAGCGTTGATGAAATCCTGGAAAAAATTAAACATTATGCAAAGAAATAATATGCAGGCTGTATTCGAAAGAACACCGATATTGAAGGATTGCCCGACACATTATTGTCCGGGCTGTGGACATGGTATCGCACATCGATTACTTGCCGAAACTATCCATGAGTTTGATATCGTAGACAGGACCATCGGAATAGCGCCTATAGGTTGTTCGGTACTGGCCTATGATTATATCGATAATGATATGCTTGAAGTGGCACACGGCAGAGCGCCAGCGGCGGCAACTGGAATGAAAAGAACAAATCCTGACAAGATTATCTACTCCTATCAAGGCGATGGCGATCTGGCTGCTATAGGAACAGGCGAAATCGTTCACGCCGCTCATCGAGGCGAGCAGATAACAGTTATATTTATTAATAACGCTGTCTTTGGAATGACTGGCGGACAGATGGCACCGACCACTATGCTCGGACAGGTGACCGCTACTTCGCCAAGTGGAAGAGATGCACTTAATCAGGGCTATCCGCTGCAGATTTCAGAGATGCTGGCAACTATCCCCGGGGTCGGCTATATTGAAAGATGCGCCCTTTCAGATGTAGCACATATAAAGAAGACCAAAAAAGCGATTAAGCACGCTTTTAAGAGACAAATTGATAATGAGCCGGGACTCTCACTGGTCGAGATACTTTCGCCATGTCCGACATACTGGAGGATGTCACCGGTGATGGCTATGGAATGGATAAATCAAGAGATGGTAAAGGTTTTCCCGTTGGGATGTTTAAAGGGCTGAAAAATGGCAAAAAAAAATCTCTATGAGGAGATTATCATCGCTGGCTTCGGTGGACAGGGAATTATGCTGGCAGGTAAATTGCTGGCGCAGACAGCGATGGATAATGGCAAAGAAGTAACATACATGCCCTCATACGGCGCAGAAGTTCGAGGCGGAACCGCAAACTGCATGGTTGTAATTTCAGATGAATCTATCGCCTCGCCGCTTGTCACCGAGCCCGACACTCTTATCGCTATGAACAAGGCGTCACTGAACAAATTCGCCAACCGCGTAAAACCGGGTGGACTTTTAATCATGAACAGTTCCTTGATTAACACCGAACCAAAACTTGATGATACAATTGAAATCATCTCGATACCTGCCGACCAGATTGCACTGGAACTCGGTAGCGGCAGAAGTGCTAACATGGTCGCATTGGGACTATATCTGCAAAAACGTGAGCTGTTAACTGCCGAAGCTGCGGCGAAAAGTCTTCCCGATATATTAGCAAAGCGGCATCATAAAACATTACCGGTCAATATCGAGGCGCTTAAGCAAGGTGCTGAATTTGCAAAAGGCTGTACGGTCTAACTAATATGGAAACATCAAAGCCAGAATCTATGCAGACACGCATTGTTAAAAGCATTTCCGAACGTAGGGAGCCTTTTAGCCTGCGAATGGCGCCGATGATAGACATTATTTTTCTGCTTCTGATTTTTTTCCTTGTAGCTGCAAAATGGCGACCACAGGAAAGCTTCCTACCCTTTCAATTACCAACCGCACAGGCTGATATGGCAACAATCGCAAAGGCTGAACCGTTGCTCGTATATATTATCGCAACAGAGACCGGCTGCAAGGTCAGTATGGGCCAGACTGAAACTATCGAAATTCAAGACCAAAGCATCGAAGAAAATCTGGCCGCACTGATGGAAAAAATGAAAAATACCATGATAGAACAAAAAAGATATACAAGCGACCCCGTTGAAATCATCTGCCAGCCTGATGTAAAATGGGAATATGTCTCGAAAATATATAACGTGTTCTTCGGTGCAGGATTGACTGATATTACTTTTACGATGACACAATAACATCTGCTAAAAAATATATAGGAACAGGAAACAGATTTTGAAAACCGAAGAACTGATTTTAGTTGGTGGCCTTGTATTTCTCCTCTGCACTGCGGGGCTATGTGATAATCTGCCTACTGCCGAAGACATAGAAAGCCTCTCTCAAAGCACTAAAGAGGCACACGATGCTTTTTCACGCGATAGCTATCAGCTCAGACTAAGATACAATTATGCCGACAAGTCCTTAACACCGCACGAACGTGACCAGCTTGAAAAAATTGCCAAAACCGCAAGTGACCTGTTTGGAACAATTGCCCTGTCGCAGCAAGATTTAAAACAAAAAATTGAAGATTATCAGGGCGAGGACTGGGAAAATAAATACGGCAATACCAAACTTTGGAGAAAGCTAACTACAAATCTTTTAGAAACCAAATATAATAAATGTCAGGTAGACTATTATCTGGCACTGACAGAAGATGGGCCAGAGAAAAACAAAATATTAAATGCCCTGCTCGATAATATAAAATCCCTCAGTAACAGTTCCAAGTCGCCAGGTCTGCTGATATTAAAAGCAAAAACTTACAGCCTGCTTTCGCATACAAACCCGTCATATAATATCCTGGCCAAAAAACTGCTTGATGAACTCGCCGAACGATTCGATGTCGCAAGAAATATAAGCTTCACAGCCAAAGTGGAAAGAATAAACTTACTCGGCGAAAAAGAACCCGGACACCTGAGAAAACTCTCTGGAGAGCTTATGGTCAGCAGCTGGGAACCTGACACCGAGTTGATTTTGAAAATCGCATTTTTACAGCGGAGAATGGGGCAAACCCAGGACCTTGAGAAAACAGTAATTGCCTGGCCAAAAATACAGCAGCCTCTCGGAACCCTGATACTTGAAGATCTAAATAACGCCAACCGGGCAAATGAATTAGACAAAACCCTTGAAAAACTAAGCGTAGTTGAAGCCGAACTCGCCGCACAAACTGTATGGAGAGAGAGAACTGAAAAGCATGTCCCCTTAATGAAGGCCTTAATACGGAACAAGAAATTCCGAACACCTTTGACGTTATATGTCACTGCCACCAGGTCCGCTCGGGACCAACCAATAAAGTCGATGAAACTTTTAGTAGAAGCAAGTCAACTCCAGCAGCAAAAACAAAACAACTTCCTAACGTTATCAGCTTCTAAAATCGCGGAACAAACTGCCCAGTATGCTGTACCGATATTCGACCTTCACAAAAATCAATGTGACTTTGCTGTCGAAATTTTTGATAATTACAAAAAACTCTCCGATAACACAATGGATGGTAAAATACAATATTACTATGTAGACATCTTCGAAAACTGCGGCAACAAAGACAAAGCTAATGAGATTTTAAAAAACCTTGCAACAACAGATGACAGCTTCTATGGCAAAACGGCAAAATTCGATCTAATCTTAAACAAAATAAATACGCCTAAATCACGAAAAAAACTCACGGAAAAAGAAATACTCGAATATCTGGAAAAATTAAAAGTATTAATTTCAACTCTTAGCAACAGTGACCAAAAAGAAAACAAATTACGTAAGCAGGCAATAATAATCTACTGCCGTACACTTCTGGGCTCCGGCAAGGAAATTGATACCAATACAGTTTTGAAATTTCTCGACACGCTTGAACCATCAGAAGGCGCAGGTTATAACTTGTTTAAATCAAAGGCCATGATGCAGCTTGGCAAATTCAGAGATGCCGCAAACTACATGCAAAAGGCTGTGGATTTCAATAATTGCCAAAATGGCCGCAACGCAATAGGGCTTGTCGGAAATGTAATCTGGGAAATTGACCTCTTTGAAAACGATTTGACATTTTTACAACACTGCAAAAAATTGGCCGCTTACGGTTACAAGTGTTTCGGGACCGAGCAAAACGCTCTGATATTGGCAGAGATATTCATACTCACCGCAGAAAAACAACAAGACAAGCTCTTGAAGGCTGAGAAATTACTGCAAAAAATAGCAAATATTGAATCTGTTAATAAGCGGGTTTTACTTCGATGCCGCGCAAGGCTGATGGCAGAACAAGACAAATTCGAAGAAGCTGCGAAATTATGGGCAAAAATCAGCTCAATGCTGACAACCGCGTCGCCCTCGGAAAATACCAGAAGCTGGGCATGGTGGAGAGCAAAGTATTATCAGCTTTACTGCTGGTCAAGGTCATCTACCGCAAAAAATGCCGATATCCTGCACAACATCGAGGTACTCCAGAACAGCTTTGCCTCGGTACCCCAACTATGGGCAGAAAAATTAAGTTTGTTAAAACAGCGAACCAACGAGCTGGAAAACGGTACTTAATATGGTAATCTGGTTAAATTGACTTGCCTCAATGAGCGACAGGAGGTAAAATACGCCAGCAATGCTAAGTTTTTGAAAACAGGGTATAAAAATGGCAAAAGAATTGGATAGTGGAAAAAAAGCGATTTGCAGCTTTTGCGGCAGAGCGGGCGGCCAGACAGACACTTTCATCGAAGGGCCAAGTAACGTCTTTATCTGTCCGGAATGCGTCGACCTGTGCCACAACATCATCGTGCAAAACAATAAAAAGCAAAGTAAGCTCGCACTTGACCTTAACGAGATGCCAAAGCCCCGCGAAATAAAGGAATACCTCGATGAATACGTGATTGGACAGGACATGGCAAAAAAATATTTGTCCGTCGCCGTTTACAATCATTACAAAAGACTCATTCACACCGACAGTGACAGCGATGTGGAAATTGACAAATCAAACGTGCTTTTGATTGGCCCGACAGGTTCAGGGAAAACTCTTCTTGCAAAGACACTGGCAAGATTTTTGAAGGTGCCTTTCGCGATATGTGATGCGACAACCGTCACCGAAGCCGGCTATGTAGGTGAAGACGTCGAGAATTTTCTGCTTAGACTGGTACAGTCGGCTGATTACAATGTAGAAGCTGCACAAAGAGGTATTGTTTATATTGACGAAATAGATAAACTCGGCAAGACAAGCCAAAACGTCTCAATCACACGTGACGTTTCAGGCGAAGGTGTTCAGCAGGCGCTTTTGAAAATGCTCGAAGGCACCACTGCGAATATTCCACCGCAAGGCGGAAGAAAACACCCCGAACAATCATACATACAAATTGACACCACTCAAATATTGTTCATTTGCGGCGGAACATTTGTCGGGCTCGAAAATATTATCAAGAAAAGACTTGGTAAAAAAATGATTGGTTTTGGCTCCGAACTCGGTGCTTTAGCTGACGAAAAAAACGAATACAGTGACATAATCGTACAGGCCATCCCTGAAGATGTGATTGAATACGGGATGATTCCGGAAATGATAGGCAGACTGCCGGTCATTTCAACTCTTACCGCACTTGACGAACAGGCACTTATAGAAATTCTTACAAAGCCTAAAAATGCTCTTGTGAAACAATATATGAAATTCTTCGAGATGGAAAATGCTGAACTTCAATTTACCGATGACGGGCTGCACGCATTAGCGAAAAAAGCCCTTGAGCGCGACACTGGTGCAAGGGCACTACGCTCGATTGCCGAGGAATTGATGCTTGATTTGATGTATCAGCTGCCAGAAGAATCCATTCATGCCAAATACGTAATCACGCGTGACATTGTCGAGGGAAAGACCAAGCTTGCCAAGGCAAAACAAAAACAAACCAAAAAAGAATCCGCATAAACATTCTTCAATCTCTATTGCAAATCGGGACGCTTTTGTTTCATAGTTGCCAACTGCACATCAGTAGCGTTGCTGGCGGCAACGGCGGCGAGGGCATACTGGGCATCGGAAAAATAAATATCCTTGTCTATTCGAAGCGTAACTATTTTGGCATCTATGGGCGAATCTTTTAAACGAACATCAATCAAACCCGCCAATTTCTCAACCAACGCCAAACGGCTTGCCGCAGTGACTCGTTGAGAACCAACTGCAAAACCAACTCCATCATCGTCCGTTTTCATAACAGTAACGGTAGTTAAACCGCTCTTAGACTCAGTTGCACTTTGAGCGTAATCGCAATTATCAGGGACATTGACAGGAAAATTTTCCGCTTCGATGAACTGGCAAACCACCAGAAAAAATATTATAAGCAAAAACACAATGTCTATAATCGGTGTCATGTTGAACGAACCCGACCGGCCCAAACGTCGAAAATGACTTGTGTTTATAAAAGGCATAAGTTTCTAATTATTTTCCTGCGGCACGATAGCCGGCTTTTTTGCGGATTTTGCTTTTAATTCCTGAATCTGCTGTTTCTGTTTTTGCAACTGGGGTTTAAGCTGGGCCTTAATGATCTTTCCGATTTCCGGCATAACATTTTCCGCCTCGACCACCGCTTCACTGACCAGAGTCTCTATCCTGTTTCTAAGAATACCATGCAGCGCTAAAGCTGGTATCGCAATGAAAAGTCCCCAGAAAGTCGTCACCAACGCCACCGAAATTCCCGCCGCCAAATGAGCAGGTTGAGGCTGGCCACCGGCCACGACAATTGCGTTGAATAATTTTATCATACCGTAAACAGTACCAAACAGCCCGACCATCGGAGAGACATTGCCGATCAGGTTCAGCCATTCAATCTTACGCAGAAATTTCATCGCCTGTTCCTGCAGCGATTCTGCCATCGCGCTTCGCATCCGGAACCAGTCGCCTTTGCCCTTGCTAATCGCCTCGGAAATCGCGACACTGACAAAATCATCTTCACCTTCGAGACAAATCGGCAGCTTTCCAGGGCCGTGCTCACCAATAAGTTCAATAATATCTTCGGCTATATATTCCGGCAGCAGTTTTCCCCGCCTTATCGTCAGGCAGTATTCAATCGCCAAACAAACCATGACAAGTGACATCGGAAGAAGTACAAACCACACGATAGGCCCGCCAGATAAAACAAATTGCTCAAAAAATGTCTGCGTCCCATCTGCATTGGCTGCACCGGAACTGTGACTCATGCTCTTGGCGCCAATCATCACTGCCGCTACAATCACAAAGGCAATAATTAGAAACATAATTTTTATTAGAAAACTTTTAACCATCGTCGCCTGCTCCTTTTAGTTGATTTCCTCATTAATCATAACAAACTCACCTCCGCTTTGCCTTGCTATAGCCTGCAGCATCGTCCGGTCATTTCTGTCGGGCCAAAAACCTATCGTATTTATTTTCGTTTTAGCAGCATATTGATTTAACAACTGGGTTATCTTCCACACAATACCGTTATTTTTATTTGTGAGCTCAAAACCATCGGTTAGAAAATATATAACAGCAGCACCGAAGCCGGAGTTATCGCGAATTTTAACCGCCCTTTCCAACGCAACTATCGCATTTGTCTTTCCGGCAGCTTCCATACCGTCAATAAAATCATACGCCTTTGCTTTTGCCTGCGCAGATGCGCGAATCAATCTTCCGTTGCCCGATTCAAAAAGCCTGTCACTGCCAAAGAAGATTATATAAAAATACTGGTCGGCCTGTAAGCTTTGAATTGATTTTTTAAGTTTATTCTTGACCTGACCCAACACGCCTTTCATACTTCCCGAACTATCAACAACAAAACAAACTTTGCGCTCGTCGCTGTAACTGCCGAAAAACTCTATCCTGTGCGAGATGACCAATTCAGCTGCCAAAGTGTCATCTCTGGAATCTCTGGTCTCTGCTAAATCATCTATGTTTACAGCTGCAAGGCTTTCCGTCTCAAATACCGTCTCTGCCGAAACCGGATGATTTACTTTTTTTACGAAAGGGCTTTGAGTGTCACGCTTAATCTTGGGCTTGGAAACAACAGGCATCGCGTTAATAATTTTCTTTACCGCAGTTACACTGGCCATGGGAATTGCGTTTTGAAGCTTCAAAGGTACCGACTGTGAAAATTTCATGACCCCAAAAACCAACAGCACTATCAGATGCACTGCGATAGAGGCAACCCATGCCCAAAATGTCACGCTGCCGTAACGTGTGGTTCTAAAAATTCCATGAACCATCAATAAACCCTCGAACACTCCATTGTCTTGCCGATGCTGTTTCGCAACGACGCTAAAACAGCATTAATTCACTATCTCAACCAAAGATCCATTCGACACCAGCAGATTATACATCAACACCGCGTTGCCGTTGTGAAGCCGAATACAGCCTCTCGAACCAGCAACGCCTATCTCATGAGGCTCTTTCGTGCCGTGAATCGCAAAGCCCGTCCTGCCGACGGCATCTCCCTTGACACCTTCGAGCCCAATCCATCGCGATCCCAAAGGATAATCGACATCTTCAGCTTCGTATGTCTTGCCGGTATCGGGGTCCGTCCACGTCGGCGAAATTAATTTTCCGCCCTGCTCAACCCGCCAAAGACCAGTCGGTGTCTCAAAACCAGACTTTCCCAAACCAACGCTAAAGCTTCGCACATAAGTATCCTTCAAATACAAATCCATTGTAAATGTCGAACGATATATCCTGGCATGAAACGGGCCGTTAATAACTTTTATCGTCTGGCCCGCCTGCAATGCCTCGGGGCGGGCAATACCATTAATCTCCATCAGAATTTCATACGGAACATTGTACCGTCTGCCTATATTCGAAAGCAAATCTCCAGGGGCAACCTTATAACTGCCGCAAAGATTGTCCTTAGGATAAATCTGTCTGTTGAAAAGCCATAGCTTAGACAGAGTTGCCAACTGCTCTCGCACAAATTCTCTCTGCTCAGCATTCATATTCAAAGAAAACGTTTCATTCAATCTGTCCCGCGCCTCGATAATTCTCGAAGGCGTGGCTTTCAATGCCGCGACAGCTTCTGCGATAAGCAATTCTGCCTGGGAGTTCGGTTCGCCAATCGATGCTATCACCTCTGGAATCTCAATTGCAGGCTCTGGCTCAGGTGTTGGCTCGTGGACAGACTTAGACTCAGACTTCTTCTCAAGCTTTGCGATAGGTTCGGACTCATTGGCCGGCTGGACTTGCTCTTCGCCACTGGTATAGACAAGAACTATTACAACAACTACAAGAATCGCTGAGACTATGTATATCAATCTTCGAATTTGCTCTTTATTCTTACCGTAATAACGAGCCATGTTATTCTCCTTGCTGATTATCAAAAGTTATTACTTCACTGTCGGTCACTAAAAAATGCACCATCTGGTCATGATTTTCTACCGGCACCGATTCGACGAGCTGCTCTGAAAACGCAAAGCCGCATCTACTGGCTTTAAGTTCATCGCTGGCAAAAAACCTATCATAATAGGCACCGCCCCTGCCGAGACGATTGCCCCTTCTATCATACGCTAAAGCCGGCGTAACTACCAAATCTATCTGCCCAAAAGGCACCGGCACTCCATCTATCGGATTCCTTAGCCCGGAAACTTCGGTTGAAAAATCCGCCTCAAGCGAATCTATCTGCACTACTGTCATCTCCTTGTCCTCCCAGCAAACCTTAGGAACGATGACCGTCTTGCCCTGCTGCCACGCTGCAGCTATCGCATCGCAGCAGTCCGCCTCATTCGGAATTGCCAGATACATCATTATAACCGAGGCATCCTGAAACTGAGCTGTCGATATCAATCTCTCACAAGCCCGCCTGCTCTTCTGGGCCTGCTTTTCAGGCTCAATTTCACGCAGACACTTTTGTAATTCCTGCCTCAGTTGCTTTTTGTCCATCTAAACTTGCCTTTTTTCGCTGCTATTGTTACCCATTTTACTATTTTGTATCAATGTTTCGAGCTTTTGTAAATATTGCTTAATATTTTTTTCATGTCCCGCGTTTTTAGGCTTATAGTAATGCTTTTGAGCGTCGGCGGGAAGATACTCCTGCACCACGAAACCATCCTCAAAACTGTGGGGATATTTATAATCTATTCCATGGCCTAAATTTTTCGCCCCCTTGTAGTGCCCATCGCGAAGATGTTTCGGGACCGCTACGGTTTTTTGGGTCTTAACATCCTTAACAGCATCCCAAATCGCCACCGCTGAGGCATTTGATTTCGGCGCACAGGCTATATAAATTGCCGCCTGCGCCAGATGAAGCTGAGCCTCGGGCAGCCCGACCAATTCACAGATCTGTATCGCCGCCGCCGCCAGTACCGTCGCCATCGGGTCTGCGTTTCCAACATCTTCGGCTGCGCAAACCGCGATTCGACGCGCGATAAAACGCAGGTCCTCACCGCCAGCTATCATCCGCCCAAGCCAGTAAACCGTCGCGTCCGGGTCACTTCCCCGCATGCTTTTCTGCAATGCCGACGCCAAATCATAATGCGTATCACCAGTGCCGTCATATTCGATTGCCTTTCGCTGGACAGATTCCTTTGCCACATCAATATCGAATTTTATTTTTTTATCCCTTGCCCGAGCCGCCTGTGACAAAACCCCAACCTCTAATGCGGTCAGCGCCCTTCTCGCATCGCCGTCACTATAGACTGCCAAAAATTTCAACGCCGCAGGCTCAACATCAATAGCTAATTTGCCAAAGCCCCTTTCGTTATCGCTTAGCGCGGAATTTAAAACCTTTAAAATATCATCTTCGCTAAGAGGTTCGAAATGAAATATCGTACTGCGGGAAATCAATGGCGAGTTAACAGAAAAAAAAGGGTTCTCCGTTGTCGCGCCGATAAGAATCAAAACGCCCGACTCCACATCTTTCAAAAGAACGTCCTGCTGCGACCGACTGAAACGATGAATTTCATCGATAAACAAAACTGTACGCTGACGGTTTGCCGACAACCTGTCTTTGGCAACTTCAATAATTCCCCGAATGTCCTTAACCGTTGCCGCTGGTGCGCTTATATAATGGAACTGCGCCTTGGTATGGCTTGCGATTATCATTGCAAGCGACGTCTTGCCGATGCCTGCTGGTCCGTAAAATATCAGACTCGTAAGATTGTCAGCCTCAAGCATCCGAGTTAGAAGCGTATCAGGGCCAATAAAATGGCTTTGACCGGCAAACTCAGCAAGCGTGCGGGGACGCATACGAACCGCTAAAGGAGCCGCAGATGCGACATTAACCTGCTCAGTACCACTAAAAAGCGTGTTGTTTATAGTATTCTTACTCATGAGCCGCCCATTATACGCTTTAAAAACCAATTTAGCAAAACCATCGATTATTATTTTTAAATACATATATCTTAACTCTGGGGCAATCAGGCAATTTAGATAATTACTAACTCACCATAAAAAAAGAGCTTATCCAAAAATGCATCTCGAAGATGACCACAACGCAAAATTGTGTTAAAAAACTTCTTTTTTTGATTGATTTTTGACCCAATCATTCTATCCTCGGTCGCTATATCGCCGTGATTTCACGCGGATTTATATATTTCGGGAATAAAAATATTCGGTCTGTGTAAGATAAATTACTGGAAAAAATTGGCAGTAACTGCAAACGGAAATATTATTATGAAAGGGATTTTTATGAAAAGAAAACTATTTGCACTAACAGTTATGCTTATTATCGCATGCATAGCAAGTTCCGATGTATTCGCCTTGATTACGATGGGACCTCCAGTTTCAGAATTAAACAAGGGCCAATACGCTGCAGGAATTGATTACAGCTATGCAAAATCAAACTTCAGACTCGTCAAAGGTACCTCACCTGGAGGCGGGCCTTCTTTCACTCTCGAAGATGTAAAAACTAACTTTATATACGGTAAGGTCGGATACGGACTTACAGAAAACATCGATATCTATATCGGTGCAGGCGGTGGAAGTGCAAGAGGCGACGATGCCGCAAACAGCACTTCTATAGATTTTGATGGTGACAATGGTTTTAGCTATGGTATAGGAGCAAAAGTAACTCTGCATGAAGCGGACGACATAAAATACGGGGCAACGTTCCTATTGTACAATGCGGAAACCGACGGACGAATGGTTGCCGGAGGCGTACGATGGAGTACTGATATGGATGTCACCGAACTGCAGGCTTCTGTCGGAGCTATAAAACAAATTAATGAACGATGCTCAATTTACGGCGGACCTTTCATACATCAATTTGACGGCGATCTTAATGCTACCGACAATACTTCTAGACAAATCTCTTACGATATTAGAGAATCAGACTGGTTCGGTGGTTACGTCGGAAGCCAAATCAATATTTGTGAAAATGTTTTCTACAACCTCGAGTATCAGCACACACCTTCTGATAACGCTCTGGCTATGTCACTGCTCTTCAAGTTCTAAAATTTGAAGAATGTGTTAAATAAATAAAAGGCTGCAGGATAAAAACCTGTGGCCTTTTTTTAATGACAAAACACTAAGATTACAACGCCATCTTAGATATAAACTCATAATTTTTTATTGGCATTTATATCCATTTGACGATAAACTCCGCTTGTAATCGATGTTGTTCAAGTTGATTTTTATAGGAAAAATTCATGCGAGCATCGGACTGGCTCAAAATAGCACCGACATATCTAAAACATCTCGGCAAACTGCCGCTAAAGCATATGCTCTACATGACGAAGAGATTGAAATACGAAAACCCGCATCTCCACAACGGCCAGATCAGAATTAACACTTTTTTTCCGCCTATTCCTTCGCCTTCATTTGAAAGGTTTTTTGAAAATCTGATAGAAAGAAAAAGGGTCCCATGCTCAACATACATTGCTGTAACAGAAAATTGCCCCTACAAGTGCCCGCATTGCAGCTACGGTTCGCACGTCAGCGGAGAATTAGATACCGAGCAAACCCTTGACATCATCAAACAGCTAAAAGATTTGGGGACTGTGATAATTGGATTTACCGGCGGTGAACCGCTGCTTAGAAAAGATATCGTTCAGCTTGTCGAAGCGGCAAACGATGAAGCTTCGAGTGTTTTATTTACTACTGGTTTTAATCTCGATGAAAATCTTTGCAAAAAATTCGCAGATGCTCACCTCGGGTGCCTGACAATTGGAATCGAATCGCAAAACGCAGATATACATGACGAAGTGCGAGGCAGCAAAGGCTCTTTCGAGCAGGCAGTCAAATCAATAAAAATGTCACTCGATGCCGGACTTTATACCGCTATCTCAACGGTTGGAACACGCGAAAAATTTGTAGATGGTACGCTGGAACAACTTGCGATTTTAGCAACCGAAAACGGCGTGCACGAATTTAGAATCCTCGAACCAATCCCAACCGGAAGTATGCAGGGACAAGACGATGAAATTCTAACACCCCAGGAATCAAAGCAGTTAGCTGATTTCCACAAAAACTGGAACGCCAAACGCAAGGGCCCTGCCGTGGCATGTTTCGCGTACCTTGAATCAGATGAGATGTTCGGATGCGGCGCCGGATTCCACCATCTATATATTGATGCAGCTGGAAACGTATGCCCCTGCGACCTGACACCACTATCTTTCGGAAATGTCACCCAGCAACCCCTAACTGAGATTTGGAAAAAAATGGGAGAGTCCTTTGATAGGCCGCGCCAGGGATGTTTTATGAAAGAAATTTGCAACAAGATAAATTGCGGTGAAGAAAATGTCGAACTTCCGCTAACTGTTGAACAAAGTGTCAAACTTTGCTGCTCGGATAAAAAACAAACCCCCCTGCCAAAAATCTACGAAAATATTTACACCAAAGAACCCAAATAAAAATCACTTCTCCGCAATCCCTGCCAAAAAACGATGTGTAATTGTAATTTTATTTTCTTTTTTTAGTCTCTCTTCGATTATCTCTGCGAGTCTGGCAAAAAGCTGCTCGTGGTCCTCTATGTCAGCTAAATATTCAAAGCCGGCAGCGGCACCGGTCGCGCGAAGTTTACTGACCGCCTCTGGACCGCTATCAACGCTATAGCTTTTTTTACCACCCCAAAGTTCAAGCGGTTTCATACCAAGCAGCCGCCAGAACAATCCGAGATAGCCGCTTCGAGGTAAAAATTTGAACTTCATCAAAGTCGTTAACTTCTCAGGTTGTTCAAGAAATGTCAGTAATGCGCAGTAAACAACTTCAATTAACGAATAAAGACTATTGTCAATGATGCCGACCTTACCACCGGGTTTTAATATACGCTTGATTTCCTTCAATACCCTAAACGGTTTTGTATAACCAAGGCCCCAACAGCATGTCACGATGTCAAAACTTTCGCTATCGCATTTTTTTAGAAACTCTAAAATATCAGATTGCACAAAGTCACAATTAGAACCGTAATTTTTCTTAGCTTCTGCGAGCATGCCCGCTGACTTATCCACTCCTGTCACCTTGCCCGCTTTTCTCTGCGCCAGCAAATTCGACGCGTATCCGGTACCACATGTCAAATCCAAAGCTATGCAGGATTCCTTGATTTTCAGCTTATCGATAAGCTGTTCGGATAGACCCCGCATATGGTTTGTCCAAACATCATCATAACCGCCGCTTATACGGTCATAGCTCTTCTCGACAAACTCACTTGTCTGATTTGGTTTAGACGCCAGCAAATAAAATATCCTGCCTGCCAGCTTAAAAGGATGTTTGCCGATTTTCTCGCTCATGCTGTCATTGTACTAAAAACCAACTAACTATCAAGAAGACAAAATATCCAGCGGCAATTAAAAAAGGCCGGCTCGTTAGAACCGACCTTGAAAATTTCACATTGTAATGCGCATTAGCCTTTTCCGCGGGCATACTTGAAAAATTTCTCGCGAAGACTTTTCGTAATAGGCCCGGGCTTGCCGTCACCAATCACCCTGCCGTCAATCTCGATAATTCCAATAACCTCAGCTGCGGTACCGGTAAGGAAAAACTCATCGCAAACATACAAATCATATTTCGTCAGGTTTTTCTCAACGACCTCGATGTTATCAGCTCTTGCTATCTTCATGACAACGCCGCGAGTAATACCTTCCAAGGCGCCAGCTTCGACAGGCGGAGTACAAACTTTACCATCTTTGACGATAAAAATATTGTCGCCGGTGGCTTCAGCGACAAAGCCCTCGTGGTTGTACATAACAGCTTCGGGAACGTTATTGTCCAAAGCCTCTATCTTAGCCAAAATGTTATTTAGATAATTCAAACTTTTGACCTGAGGCGGAAGCGACAGAGGATGGTTCCGAACAGTCGTAGCGCTGACTATCTTCATACCAGTTTCGTAAAGCGCTTCAGGGTAAAGCTGAATGCAGTCGGCTATAATGATAATACTTGCACTGGCACAAGTAAGGGGACTAATCCCCAGCGTACCCTTGCCGCGTGTAACAACAAGGCGAACATAGCCATCGATAATACCATTAGCTTCGACCGTTTTTTCGACAGCCTGGGTCAAATCACTTTCACTCATCGGAATCTCAAGGCGAATGACCTTCGCTGATTCGTAAAGCCTTTTTATATGTGCAGCCAGTTCGAATATCCCGCCGTTATAAACACGGATGCCCTCGAAAACACCGTCGCCGTAAAGCAGACCATGGTCGAAGACAGAAATCTTCGCGTTCTGCTCATCAACAAGCTCACCATCAATCCAAATCTTCAATGACATAACATCTTCCTAACTACTACTGACTTTGCCGTCAGCCAGCGTTATAATCCTGCCTGCCCGAGCAGCTATATGCTCATCGTGAGTAACCATCACGATTGTCTGACCGGTCCTGTTCAGGTTTTCAAAGACCTCTAAGATACCATTTCCTGTCGCAGAGTCAAGGTTTCCTGTCGGCTCATCAGCCAAAAGTAGCTTGGGCTCATTCATTAGTGCCCTGGCAATCGCGACCCTCTGCCTCTCTCCGCCTGACAACTGATAGGGTTTATGCCCTATTCTCTCATCGAGCCCAAGCTGGCAAAGCAGCTTTTTGGCCCGGTTTTTAGCCACCATACTGCCGCTAAACCAGCCTAACACACTTTTTGAGACCATTGCAGGCAGATATACATTTTCCTGAACATTTAATTCGTCCAACAAGTGGTAAAACTGAAAAACAAATCCCACCATTTTATTGCGGAATCTGTTCAATTCTTTCCCATTTGCCCAGTTTATTTCTTTTCCCTCGAATTTAACAACGCCCTCATCAGGCTTATCCAATGCCCCCAGCAAATGCAAAAGTGTACTCTTACCGCTACCCGATGCCCCGATGATAGCGACAAATTCACCCTTTTCGATGGCAAAATCCACACCTTTTAGAACCTTAAGTTCGGCGGCACCCATCCGATAAGATTTCAAAATTCCTTCTGCCTGCAATATGTATTTGTCGTTACTCATAGCTGGTTAACCTGCAAACTTTCTACCGGCCTTAACTTCGCACCCTGCCACGCTGGAACTATCGCGCCGACAAGACACGCCGCAAATGCCGAAATTATAATCACTAATACTGTACGCAATTCTATCTGATTTGGAATGTCTCCGATAGCATAAATTGACCGGTCCCACATCTGAAATCCGAAACGTGCAAAAAGCCAATCCTCTATCGAATTAATTTTACGCAGAAAAAGCCATCCGCCAAACACTCCCATACACGAACCCAAACTCGCCAAAAATACCGCAAAGCTCGAAAACAAACCGATAATGCCTGAGTTTGAAACGCCTATGCTTTTTAAGATACCGATGTCCTTGCTCTTATGGCAGATAATCATATAGAAAACTACAAAGATAATAAAAACCGTTGTGATCCCGACAAGAGAAAACATCACGGTCAAAACCGTCTGTTCTTTTTCCATCGCTGCCACAAACGAACGTCTGTGCTCTTTCCATGTCTGAACTGTCACCGTCTCGAACAAATTAGCCTTGGCCTTGTCTTTGTTTTTTCTCATATAGTCACGCCAAAGGGCTCCAACTTTATTTGTCCCGGTTCCAAGTCTTACATCAGACTTGAATTTTATATGTATCCTGCTTGCCCTCTTGTCAACTCCGCCCATACCACACAATAATTGCGCCTGTTCAAAGGGAATATAAATCAACGAACTGTCAATTCTCGCCAAACCGCTTTGCGATACGTCACTATAGGAAAATGTTTTGGTATTAATTTCGCCTGCTCCGGCCTTTGCAAGTGCGCCTTTAGCTGTCAGTGGAAAACAACTGATTGAAAACTTCGTATTAAAAGGCATCTGACCAAATTGATACTTACCTCTCAAATCGCGAATCATCGCCATATCAATTCCAAGCACACAGCCTGGAAGATTCGTGTCATAGGCAGGGACAAAAACTTTGGAAATATCATCTTTGTGATAATGCACCGTCCGGCCAAAACCTGTGGCCAAGCTGTGACTTTTCGGATCAATGCCAAATATCTGCACGCCGCGGCTAACATCTGTGCCGCTGCGATTTATTAAACCATACGTATTGATTACCGTAGAGGTCGATTCAACAAAATCCAGCTTAGCAACTTCATCCGCAAAATCCGCATAGTACGCAAAGCCAACCAGAGAATCCGTACCGACCACGCAGTCACCGGCAAACGAATGGTTCTTTTCTTTAAAATCACTCACGAGCCCGATCATTACCGTCATTACAACAATGACAATAAAAACGCAAAGCGCAACTGCCAAAAACGCAAGGTAGCTTATACGCCTTTTAATCAAATAACGAGATGCCAACAAAATCTTATACACTATTCATATCTCAAAATATTTACCGGTTTAATTTGAACCGCGACAATCGCTGGTATCAACGCTCCCATGGCAGCGGCGACTATCGCAAACAAAACAATAATCAACGTCGAACCCCAGTCAATCTCATTCGGTATCGAGCTGAACATATAAACGCTGCTCTTCCAAAGCTTTAACCCAAAGACCAAGCGTATCCATTCTTCAATTGCGTTGATGTTTTTCGTAATAATATAAGCAAATAAAACTCCAAAAGCAGAACCTATCACTCCGACAAAGCCGCCAAAACCCAGAAACAGCAACGCCACTGAACTGCTTGGAGTCCCACAGCTTTTTATTATTGCGATATCTTTTTGGCGCGTCTCGACAATCATATAGAATATGCACAAAATCAGCAACACCACGCTAAGACTTACAACGCCGAATATTAACAGTAAAACTCCCATTTGTTTTCGAAGCTCAGAGACGTAGCGGCTTTGCATTTCCTTTGATGTGATGATTACGGTTTCTGAGATAAAATATTTGCTCCACCCAAGCTCCTGCGATGCGAACTCCGACCAGACACGCCTGACCGCTTCCAGTCCATCAGCCGAACTCGCATCATCAGCAAGTTTTATTTGAATCTGGTCCGCTATCGGGTCGGTCCTATCGGGGTATATCTTCTTTTGCAGCATATCTATCGAAAGGTAGATGAAATTTTTGTCCAGGTCGTAAACTCCGGTAAACACAATATCGACAACCGCAAATTTTATCGGCTTCCTTTTAAACCGCTTAGCGTTATTTTCAGTCGGCGACTTCGTCTCTGTCACTGCACCTGTGGTAAGAACCACATACTTACCTATCATATCGAGGGCCTTATCGAAATCATATTCGTCGCTCTTTTCATCCGGTTCTGTCACCACCCCGATACCAATAAAACCCCCGGGAATATCCTCGGCATTTTCAACATTAAACGACGGATCAAATCGCAGATGTTTCTGTCTCAAAAGGGACCGCCTCAAACCGGTAACCTTTGCTCTTTTGCCTGCCTGGATACCCCAGATTTTTACCGCACGAACATTACCCTGACCAAGATGTAAGAGCCCATTACTCAAAAGCGTCGCGGTAGCGGCTTTTATCACCTCTTCACGCTCAAGACGTTCGATAAATTCAGGATAACGGGCAAGCTTAACAGGAGGCTCGATAATAATGTCACCCATCGCATCGACTGCGCTTTGTTCAAAGGCGCCGATAAAACCGAGAAAAAGACTTGCGACAACGATAAGTAATGCGCTTGACAGGGCAACAGCTGCGACACTTAAAAGCACAATCTTTTTCTTGTGCAAATATCGCAGCCACAAAAAGAAATTTATATAATAACAGCATGAATATAATTCTGAAATAAAATTACTTAATAGCACTTTTATACTATTCGGTGTTTGGTATATATAACAAGAAATTAAATACACTATAAATAGTGACACATGTGTCCCGCTCTTGGACCCCAGAAGAATAAATATAACAATATTCACTACCCAAAAAAAAGTTGCAAGCAAAATGCTGATTTTTCTGGAAAGCGGCCTACGAAGCAAAACATATCGTATTAATATAACCGAAGAAAGACCAATAACCCAAGTTACAAGGATTGAAAAAAGCAGCCACAAAAACAATTTCAGCATCTCTATCCTAACCTATTTATTCCGAGGCAGGTTTCAGTAATGGAAACAAGACAACGTCACGAATACTCGTTGCTCCTGTTAAAACCATTACCAGTCTGTCGATTCCAATCCCAAGCCCGCCGGCCGGAGGCATACCATATTTCAAGGCATTGATAAAATCTTCATCCATCGTTGCCATCGTCTCGTCCTGACCGCGAAGCTGAACCCGAAAATTCTCTTCCTGAACAGCTGGGTCATTCAACTCCGTATAAGCGTTAGCAAGTTCCATCTTTGCGATAAACATCTCGAAACGCTCAGCGTAATCGGGGTTTTCCTTACTGCGTTTGGTCAGCGGACACAACGGAGCAGGATAATCAATCACAAAAGTCGGATTAACCAAACTATCTTCGACGGTAGCTTCAAAAACTTCATTGATAACGACCATGTCATCCATTTCAGATTCATTGAGTCCCAGCTTTTTCGCCTTTGCCCGGATTGCCTTAATATCGTCTATCGCACAGCCGCTATGTTCTTTCAGCAAATCAGCATATTTCGCACGCCGCCAGGGCCTGGAAAAATCTATCTCCATACCGTCAAACTCAATTACCGGGCCAGCACAATATTTTTCCACCAGCAAACTTATAAGCTCCTCAGTCAAATCCATCATCACATTGTAATCGCCGTAAGCCTGATACAGTTCCATCATCGTAAATTCCGGATTGTGAAATCTACTCAAGCCCTCATTACGAAAGTTGCGGTTTATCTCAAAGACCTTTTCCATCCCGCCAATAAGCAGCCTCTTTAGGAAAAGTTCCGGCGCGATTCGCAAATACAAATCCATGTCAAGACTGTTATGGTGCGTTATAAAAGGCTTGGCAGCTGCCCCGCCGGCTATCGTCTGCATCATCGGAGTCTCAACTTCCAAAAAACCCTTGTCCTCAAGGCTCTGGCGAATCGTCGATACAATCGCACTGCGTTTTTTAAAAAGCTCTGTAACCTCAGGGTTCGCCCACAAATCAACATAACGCTGACGATAACGCAAATCAATATCTGCCAGACCATGAAATTTTTCCGGGGGCTGGCGAAGGCTTTTACTCAATAGCGTGACATTATCTGCCCATATCGTTATTTCACCTGTCCTGGTCTTTCCCAACTGACCGGATGCGCCGATTATGTCACCGAGCTCCAGAAGTTTTATAAATTTCCAACTCTCAGCTAATAGCTTTTTGCTAAGACCGATTTGAATCGTCCCGCTCGAATCGCGAAGCGTGATAAATATCAGCTTACCGATATCCCTAAGCAATACGATCCTGCCTGCACTATTAGCCTGCTGAGAGTCGTCATCGTCCTTAAACCTGCCCTTAACATCAGTCGCCGACTCTACGCCTTCGTATCTGCCGCCATAAGGGTCTATACCCATCTCCACTATCTGTTCAAGTCGCCGCTGCCGCTGTTGCTCGAATTTATTTTTCTCTTCTCGCTTTGCCAATGTAAAATCTCTTTAAGAAAGTTAGTTTAAATTCATCTTAGATGCCTGGGCCTGTATCAGCTTACTCCTGATTACCAAAACACCTACTGCCATTTGATGGTCGACTGCCAATGTATCAGCAATCGCGTGTTTTTTCAAGGAGTCACTTCCGTTATCATGGTCAGCTTTGACCAGAACATCATTGTCCTTTTGAATATTATTTATCTTCACAAGCTCATCACGCCGCAATTCAACCTTAACATCCGGCGCAACGCCCCAGTCATCTCGGCCTTCTTTTTCCATTGCAACTCTGCTCTTGACCCGCTGGCCCGAAGGCAGATGGTAATACGCCATCGTATATTTAAGCTGCGAACCCTCACCGGGATAGTTCGTTATGGTCTGAACGGAGCCCTTACCGTGAGTTCTTTCGCCAACCAGAATCGCACGTCTATGTTTCGGGTCCGCCAACGCACCTGCCATAATTTCCGAGGCACTTGCAGAATATTTGTTTATAAGAATTACCAGCGGATAGTCCGGATGAGTGCCCGCGGCGTGTGCAGTCGCATAACTCGGCAGCCCAAACCTGGGGCGAGTTATGACTATTGCTCCACGTTTAACGAACTTATCTGTCATCTCGATAGCGCTGGTCAGCAGGCCGCCGGAATTGTAACGCAAATCCAGAATCAAACCACGCATACCGTCCTGCTCAAGAGAGCTAAGCACTTCTTCAAAGTCACTTGCGGTTTTATCTGAAAAACTTGTAATGCGTATGTATCCGATTTTATTTTCTTCATCAACCATATGCCGCCACTGGCCCGTATCGGTTCTTTTCCTGCCTCTAATCGTCGGAACAACTATCCTTGCACGCGTAATTATTATCTCACGGCTCTGCTCCTGTCCAGGCGTCCTGACTGTCAATGTCACGTCCGTACCTTCCGAACCCGTGATATACTTGACCGCGCAAATCAGTGACATGCCCTTGGTTTCGCTGCCGTCAACTTTTTCTATTACATCTTCGGCATCAAGACCGGAGTTATAAGCAGGTGTATCTGGAAGCAAACTAATCACCGTCAAAAGACCCTTACGCTTGGAAATCTCTATGCCGATACCGGTAAATTCATTAGTCAGCATCTTCTCAAAGTCTGCCCTTTGCCTGGGCCAGACCATGGTGGTATAAGGGTCGAGTGACGCGAAGGCAGCTTCGGTAAACTGTGCTATCAAAACTTCCGATGGAAGATTGACCGTCTGCTCGTTTAACTCAAGCACCCTTTCAAAAATATCGATAAACTTGTCCCTGCTGACACCGAGCGGTGACTCTTTAGCTTCCGTCTTGAGCCTGCCCAACGCGCCAAGCCAGGCACTAATCTGCTCATCGTCAATCTCATACTTAGTATCAATTTCAGCATAAGGATTGCCAAGCACCTCGGCCAGCAACGCGCATCGCTCGATGGCTTTGGCTGCCACCTCCTGATAATTGATGATATTGACATAGCTGAAATTCAACGCGCGGACAGCACGAATAAAAAGCTTCTTCTCGATATTTTCATATCGCTCCTGTCGCGTCTCGCATGGACTGTCCTGAAAAGACGCCAGAATACCCGCCTTGGTCGCGAGCTTTTCGGAATAATCCGTATAGGCCTTGTTACCCTTGTAAATCAGTTGAAGCCATTCATAACATCTAATATAAGCCTCAAGCCATTTGCCCTTAGCTTCAAGTTCGTCAGCATTGTCCTTGGCGCGCCCAATCACATCCTGAACAAAACTATCAGATAGAATCTGCTCAAACTGCTCTTCCGAGGCATATTCACGCACCATTGCGATAGCGGCAAGAATCCTTGGGATGCTGTTGACATCGTTAATGTCGTTGACGTCATTTGCTTCGCCGGTCTTATAGCTATTGAACTTGGCAAACTGTTTGTCATATTCGACCCGGTTAGCCAGCTGCCTGCCGACACTTATATCATTATATTCAGCGACAATTTCCGCCAGCTGCACTAAAGGTTCCGGCAGGGATTCAACTTGCGGCCCTAACTGGCCAATAAACTCTGAAGCCTCATCAAATTTGCCTTGATAAATCAATTTGCAGACCAGATTTACGGCCTCGGGATCAACGACGACAGGTTCGGCTTGGGGCTTAACTTCAACAGCCTCCGACTCGTCACGCTCGACAACTTCTATTTGCTGAGCCGGCTTTGCAGACAACTGCGGCTCAGGCTCGACAGAGACACACCCTGACATCACGCACAGCACCGACATCGAAATCAGCCAAAACAATTGCAATTTAATAGACCTAAACGGTTTTTCTGATTTTCGCAACAACACAATACTCCTTACATAAAAACGCAACACCAACGTCTGTCTCTGCTATCGGCCATTTAACGCCGAAAGATTATGCACACTCTCCAGCTTTGCCGACACAACCAAGAAGCTCCAATTTACGCTTGACCATCTCCTTGATAGCTTCTCTGCCAGGACCTAAATATTTACGAGGGTCAAACTCGCGTGGTTTCTCAGAAAATACCTGGCGAATCTTAGCTGTCAATGCCATCCGAAGGTCGGTATCGATATTGATCTTGCAAACCGCCATCTTAGCGGCCTTACTTATCGCTTCCTCTGGAACGCCCATCGCGTCGGGCATGTCCCCGCCGTACTTGTTGATAAGGTCCTTGAACTCTTTCAATACGCTGCTCGAACCGTGCATCACCAAAGGATAATCTTTCAGCTTCGCAGATATATCCTCTATCACATGAAACGCCAATGTAGGCTCGACCTTAAATTTGTACGCACCGTGACTTGTCCCGCACGCAACCGCCAGCGAATCACATCCGCTACGCTCGATGAACTCAATCGCCTCATCCGGGTCGGTCAGATGCTTGTGAATATCGTCGGCACTAATCCCGACAACGTCTTCCTCGATACCGCCCAATTGCCCAAGCTCAGCCTCGACAACAACACCGTGGTCGTGAGCATAGTCAACAACCTCTTTGGTCAACGCGATATTTTCCTCGAGAGACTTACTCGACGCATCGATCATCACAGAGGTAAACCCGTCATCAACGCACTGCTTGCACGTCTCGAACGTATCGCCGTGGTCAAGGTGCATCGCGATCGGAATCTCCGGGTTCTCTGCGACAGCTGTGTCGATTATCGCCTTAAGATAAGGCATGCTCGCATACGACCGAGCGCCGCGAGATATCTGCAATATCAAAGGTGCCTTCGCCTCTGCTATCGCACTGACTATACCCTGCGTAATCTCCATATTGTTAACGTTAAACGCACCTACGGCATAGCCGTTCTTATATGCCATCTCAAACATCTTTTTCGTTCCTACCAATGCCATCTTGTCTCCTTTGATTTTAAATGTTTAAAAAATAATCTTTATTTCGTATTTTCAAAACCAATAAACTTTTATTTCAAGACTAACTATACCGCAGGGTTAAAATCCCGGAGCTCCGCCAAGCTGAGAGCGGCCTCCAGAACCAAAGCCAAGTTCTTCGAGCCCTTCGGGCCAGACGCTTATCGATATCATCTGCTTACGCAGCGAGTGGTCGGCACTATAAGAAAAACCTACCATCATGCGATGATAACGCCTGATCAAGGTTACATTATTCTGCAATACTCCGCCATAATCAAAATCATACTGCTGCGAAAAAATCACCGTATAACGCGGGTCGAGGATATATGTCGCCGCGAAAGTAACAACGTTCGAGCCTTCCTCCTTTAAAATCTTAATACGGCGCAGATACCTACTGCCTATATAAAGACTCAGGTCAGGCCAAACCATTCGCGATATCCCGATACTATGCTGCTGAAAGACACAGCTTTGCATATCATAGTTCATATCGCTCAATAGCACCGTCGAATCACTTATACGCCAGATATAGTCTGCCGCGAAGTAGTTACGCATCGGACCATACATCTCGAAACGCCGAAAAGTCGCCGCCAAATCACCGCTGAAAATCTTCGGCGCCGAAAGAATTCGAAGCGGAACTATAGGCTTCGACCAGATAAACTGACTCGGGCCGGGACTCGAATCCGACGCGTTAGCCGAATCCTTCACCCACACAAAGTCCGTATCAAGACGCATCCAGTCGACTGTCCGGCGGTCACCAGCTGGGCCACGCTTGGTCTGCAATCGCTGAGCCAGAGACAAACTAAGGGTCTCATGCTGCATCACAGACGAATCGCTTTCAGCGTAAAGAACGCCCGCCAGCGATGGCGATATTATGTGACGAAGCTTCTCGATATCAAAAAGACGGGATTTGGCTTTCGGGTATATCTTCCAGAAAGGCCTATGTGCTACGCGAACTCCCGTCTCGCCGATGAAAACATGGTCGTCGCCGGCCGTGCCGCTGTTACTGCCGTCTATAAGAGAACGCGAAAATCCGCTGCGGTCATCATAACCAAAAGTACCGGCAATATAAGGAACAACCTTGTAAGGGTCCATCCGAACCGGCATATCAATCTCCGTGCGGTGCATTACAAAGGAGTAATGACTATCGGGAACCGAAAACGTATGACCCTCGCCTATCGTCTGCCGCAACCGGCTAACCTGGGTATCGCTATACAATGTAAAACGGTCATTGAAAATCGATTCACCTACCGCGTGATACTCAAGCGTCGGCATCTCTTCCAAAGTATCGTCAAACTTATTTATACGCCCCTTACCCAATATACTCAGACCGCGGTTATCCTCGATGCGCTTGAGATGAAGATATGTCTCCTGCCTGCCGATATTATATTCACCGCGGTAAAAACCTTCCAAAAAATACTCGTCGCTGACATAACCCAAACCCGCGGTTAGCTGCCAACGGTCAGGCAAAAAATGACGATGGATCCAGCTGAACCGACCACGAACCTTCCTGCGAGGATTCACATCCTCACGAGTCGGGTGCCTGCCAAGAGTGTCCTTGCCTTTGTCCTTAATTATATAACTTTTAATTGTGCCTGAATAATTTTCTTTAGTATAAAGAACCTCTGCTCCAACGCCGGTGCCGCGCTTGCCGAAATGGTCCAAAGCCAAAGTGCTCTCAACACCCTCAGGCTCACGAAGACCAAGCAGCTTGGAAAGATACCATCTGGTCTCAACCGACATCCCGAAGTCGCTATCATAGCCGACACGAGCACTTTTGAGGGGGATATCAGCAAACTCCATATTGCTGCGAAGGAAAGGCCAATACATTATCGTCGTCTCACCGACCTTGACTTTTGTATCGTACATCCGAGCGTCATAGCTGCTGTCGGTCTCAGCTAACTCTCCCTCTAACAGCGAGTAATCGGTTATCACTATCCTGCCAACACGCATCGAAATCTGGGGCTTGTGAAATTCGCTGCTCGTCACTACCACATCTTCTGCCGCAAAACGGTGCGCCGCAACACGACGCATCTTAGCGGCACGAATATAAATCGGAATATTTCTCCGGGAATCATAGCTGCGCATCTCGGAATTAATTATCAAACCGGTTTGGCTCTGAAAATCGTAATACATCTCATCGGCACGGATCGTGCGACGGCCCTCGGTCATGATGACATCGCCGGAAACATAAATCGTCCGGATAGCACTGCTGGCTACGGCACCCTGCGGGTCCTCTTTGGTCTCAGGGCTTGTACCGCTGTAAAATATCACAGCACTGTCTGCTTCAATCTCCAGCAAATCTCCGCCCGCATTTTGCTGCTGCCATATATAGAACCTTTGCATTATCGTAGCGACACTGCTGCCGTCGGCAATTTCCGCTGATTCAATTTTCAACTTCGCCTCACCTGCAGGAGAAATGTTTACAGGGTAACTATATTTAGGCCCTTTACCTTTAACCTCAACAACGGGTTCTGGTTTGACCTCTTCGGCAGGAGCCTTTTTCCTGAACCATCCGAATATATTAAACTTCGGTTTTTCCGACTCAACAGCTTCGACCTCGGATGATTCGGATTCGACCGATTCTTTTTTTATTTCTTTTTTCGCGACCAGCTTAGGTACTGCAACTTCTTCTACCGCTGGTTCTTCTATCACAGGTTCTTCTGCAACCGATTTTGCCGCAACATCTTTTTTATCTTCCACCGCTTCAACAACTGGTTTTTTCGCAACCGGTTTTGCTGCAACAACTTTTTTCTCTTCCACCACTTCAACAACTGGTTTTACCGTGACCGGTTTTACCGCAACAACTTTTTTCTCTTCCACCGGTTCAACAACTGGTTTTTTCGCAACCGGTTTTGCTGCAACAACTTTTTTCTCTTCCGCCGCTTCAACAATTGGTTTTTTCGCAGCTGGTTCTGCTTTTGACAAGTCAGGCAGCTTTGCCTGCGCCTCGACAACAGATTCACGTTCAACCGGCAAAAATGCTGACTGAGCTTCCTTGTAGAACTGCGTCCCGCGAGGGTCACTCACTACGCGATTATCTACCGTCACAAAAACCTCGCCGCTGACATTGAACTGAATTATTATCGCACCGCTGACACCGACTGACATCTGACTAATATCTGTGGTCATGGCACCTTTTGTCTTTTTGACCTCAACATTGCCGGACAAATAAATCTTCGCGTTATAATCGACACGCCTTTTGCCGCGGTTATCAGTAATTACACTTTCAAGCCATACCACACCTTCGTCGCTGTTAAAAGAATTGCCGCCTATCGAAAGTGACAAACCATTCCTGAATACAAGCGCATGTTCGCCGGTACTTATCTGAAAACTTGCCACCTCTTCGCCTGCCAAATGAAGGTCCTGGCCCACGAATAAACGCGCCTGTTCAGCCTCAATGGCAAACGAAACAGTTGCGAAAAGCAAGACCGCTGACAAAACACCATATACAAATTTTATATTGTTACGACCGAATTTAATCATTACCTAAAACTTAGCCTTCCTGGCTTTTAACAGACTTGCAGTTGTACGACCCCGCCGCGAACAGGCGGTTTTGCAAATTATAGCCCCTGAGCCACATAAAGCCAGCAAAAACACCGTTAATAATACTGATAACTTGATTTATCACCCGATTTGCCGTAAAATGAGTATAACCATTACAAAATCTAAGTCGGAGCACCCAGCAGATGGCGAAAAAAGAATATTCAAAATATCAAAGTAATGCAATTTCAGGCTATTACGGCAATCTCGATACCATTATGCTCCAGAAATTAGGCGAGATTGTGACCGAGCTTTACCTGACAGAATCCGAAAAAAAGAAAGCTCAACTCTGGCAAAGAGCACAAAAAGCCATGACAAAACTCAAAATTAAACCCGCTATCATGAATCACATCATGGAAAAGAAAAATCCCGTAATTCTCGCCAAAAATCTAAACGACTGGCTAAAGCAAAAAAAGAAATGATTATAGGGTAGCTCTGATAATTGCTTTTGAGCGACAAGTAGAAGATTTTTGTGTTCTGGCAAGGAAAGAAACAGCTTTAGCAAACGCTAAAGCGGCTTTTTCCTGATGTAGCCCAAAATCAAAAAGATTCGCTTGTTCGCCAAAATGGATTTTTAGAGGTTCCCTTAATTAAAACTCACGCTTGGCTGGCGCTTTAACAACATCTTTTTGTCGCCGGTAGTTATCCAGACTTCAACATCGCCTAAACCACTGGCGCCCCACCTGAACGTCGCTACACTTTGCGCTGGCAGAACATAAACAAAAGATAGGCCCCTGAATTTAATCTCAATACTCTGGTCAAATTTATTTGAATTTGTAAACAGGCAAACTATCGAACCATCTTTATTTTCAAACGCCACGTTCCTCACATCAAGGCCCATAGTAGCATTAGAAAAAATCCGCTTAGCGCCGAGCTTGACAAATTTACTCGCGTGACCTATGCCGTAATACTGCGGCCGATACGTTATCTCCTTGGTTTCCTTATCAATCATCACAACCGCGTAACATGTCCAGCAACCCTTAAAACCCGGAACAATAGGACCGTCATGTGGAGGCCAATGCAATGCCATGTTCCATGTCACCACGCACTTCGCCCAGTTGCGAGTCGTCCTGATAATTAAATTCGCAGTGTACAATAAACTTTCAGCGTCATCGAATTTTTGCCACGTACCAAGCGAACCTTCCGTAAAATAAACATTTTTATCCGGGAACATGTCATGAACCTTCGTCTGCGATGTGGGCCTGCCGCCATAATGATGCCACGCCACCCCGTCGATATAACCCATCTCCTCGTCGCTGGCCTGTGTCAAAACAGCTATCGGAAACTCATCGTAATCCCAGTTGTGGTCGTAGATAACTATCTTCGTATCGATATTATTTTTCGCGAACGCCCTGCCCAGATACCTCGTAAAACGTACCTGGTCCTCCGGACTCATCTTAAGCGATGGATACCCGATCGCCAATGCCGGCTCATTCTGCAATGTCACCGCATCTATCTTAATACCATAACCGGCATACGCCTGAATAAATTTCACAAAATACTCCGCGTAAGCCCGGTAAAATTTGTCGTCCTCGCCATGTTTAAGCCAGCCGCCCTTAAAATCCCCGTTGTCCTTCAACCACGCAGGAGGCGACCACGGACTCGCCATTATTTTTATATCAGGATTCAAAGCGATCGCCTGCTGCAATACCGGAACAATATAAGCTTCATCCTTTGCAGTCGAAAAATGCTTCAGCTCAAAATCCGTCTCACCTTTAGGCACATCATCATAGGAATAATCCTCAACACGCCTCATATCCGACGTCCCCATAGGCTGGCGAATATAACTAAGACCTATCCCCTCCTCAGGGTCAAATAGATCAACCATCATCTGCTCACGCACCTGCTCATCGGTAATAAATTCCTGCATAAGCCACGCCGAAGAATCCGTAAGCGATGCACCGAACCCGTCAATCTCCTGATATTTTTGCGACGGGTCAACCGTAATCGTAACATGCCCCACCAATCCCGAATGTCCAGGCTGACCGCAACCGCTCACAAAAATCATTCCAACCAATAAAAATCCAAGTACCTTCGACATATTATTTTCCTTTACAATCTTTAGCTAGAGCAATTTAATTTTTCGTGTTCGCTTTATGTCTATTGCGGCTTCGGCTGGCGGCATCAGATTTACTCGCAATATTTCAATATTGCTGTGCAATCTTCTTTGCCAACCTCGTCCTCATGGCGGCCTAAATGCGAACAGAAAATATTAAAGTGCTCTAAACAAACTTAGCCAGCATCTTCTCTACAAGCTCCATCGGAAAACCCATCACATTGGTCAGGCTTCCTTCGATTTTCTCAACAAACTCGTCACCGGTTTCCTGTATCGCATAAGCGCCCGCTTTACCTCGCCACGAACCGCCTGCTATGTGCTCAGCGATTTGCTCGTCACTCATCTTCTTCGGATACACAACCGTCGTATCACTTTCCACAACCTCAGTATTGTCACTAACTCTTACAATCGCAACACCGGTTATAACTTTATGAGGCTTACTAAATAATTTCCTGACAATCTCGCCGGCATGAGCGTCATCTTCGGGCTTACCGATAATCTCACCATCAAAATCCACTATCGTATCAGCTCCTATCACTAAGGCATTGGGAAATTTACCCGCGACATCGGCGGCCTTAGCAAAAGCCAAACGCTCAGCGTATTCTGAGCAACTAATTCCTTCACAGGAAAAACGCGACTCATCAACATCGGCAACTACTATATCAAACTCGTAGCCAGCTTTGGACAATAACTCATGACGCCGAGGCGACGATGACGCTAATATGATGGTTCTTTGTTCGTTCGACAATTCAATTACAAATAATCAATAGTTAATAATCAGTTGGCTATGCGCACGTTAAAAACAATCTTCTTGCAAAAAGTCACGTAGTCTTTTTCTATCTTCTCTAAATTCTCTCCAATATAATCCTCGAAAAGCATGGTGCCGACCGCACGGTTCCACCCAATCGTTAGAGGGATATTCCTATTAGCCGCTATCTCTTTAAGCCGAGCAGGCAGGGACCAATTGCCCATCAAACCGTCATAAAGAAGTCTGTGATAATCTTCTCGCCTCCTGCCGTAATCGTCTTCACGCAAAAAACGAATCAATGCATACGACTGTGAATAAAACGCTGCAGCTGAATCTTCCTGACTTGAACCGAGAACCTCACCGGGGTTAAGCGATATCAATTGACTAAGCGGTATCATATTGCCGGCCATTAAAGTCCTTTTCAACGCACCCAAACGCTGCATATTATTAGCAGGTTCAAAAACAAATAATCCTCTATCGTACCGGTTCGCCTCAAAAAGCATCGCAATACCTTCATTGAGCCAACTGGGAAGACGATATTGGAAATGCCTGCTGTTAAACTGATGCCAACCTTCATGACCAATGACAGAAAAAGTACGCTCCCTGCCTATATTATAAGCAACACAGGAACCGTTTAAATAATAAGCTCCCATATTAATCTTAAGATAAAGATTGGCGTATTGACCCGCAAATTCCCTCGTAAATATCTCCCACTCCATACGCTCGGCAAAAAGATATATATCAAGCTTAACAACCGTATCGATAGGAGACGGCAACTGGCTCTGATAGCTGCGGTATGCCGATTCCACAAAACCGGGAATCTGAGACAGCATCAATGGCTCCAACAGCGTTGTGTAAATATTATAGTGCTCGGTGGTAAGTTTAACTCCGGGACCATATTCATTTTCCCACTGCTCGACCGACTTTAACGGTGGCAGCCGTAACGACTCCAGATACCATACCATCCCCTCAGGAGTATCAAGCCTTTTGTTTGAACGCGCAGATTCATTAACTGACGGGTCTACATCAAGACAACCCGCTGCGCAAAAAAATAAAAAAAACGAACTTATAAAAATATTTTTGACCATCTTCAGGCAAACCTAAAAAAACCACCCCCATTAGAGCCTAAAAAGATGTTGCTGTCAATAATCTCGATGAAGTACAGCCCCCAGGCCAAGCAAAATAATGGCTAATTACTTTTTTGAAGTTCAAGATATGCTGTTTTCGCTGGCTTAATCGCTTCGATACCCTCATACTTTGTCACAAGCTCAGCGTAGATATTGTAAGCCTTTTTGGGATCCGACTTTCGAACACTCTCAGCATGACCTATCTTTTCCGCAATCCTCGTGTTGATAGTTTCAACTATCCGCTTAGCCGCCTGACAGTTTTCAGGTTTCCTGCAGTCATTAACGACAGATTCAATTGTATGGAAAGACTTTGAAAAATCACTGCCGCCCCAAAGATTTTTGCGATGAATTTTGAAAGACCCCAAATCAACACCTGCCAAAAGAGGAGGCGGACCTGCCTGGATTGCTGCGATAATTGCACTCTCAAAATCCGGCGCCATCGGATGACCGGTCCAAACTATCTGCCCTTTATCGTTCACTATCAATGCTGTCGGATAACCCCGTATGCCATAACGATTAGCTGTCCCGTAGTCCATCGCAACGTGATAATTCACCTTCATATCACGTATAAATTTACGAACCCTATCACTTGAACGGTCAACAGAAAGTGAAACTATTTCAAAACCATAATCTTTGTACTTGTCATAGATTGCGACAAGCTTAGGAGTACTCGTCTTGCAAGGCCCGCACCATGTCGCCCAAAACTCAAGGACGTAAACCTTATTCGCCAGCGATTCAGGAGGCTCTGGTGTCACCCATTCGCTAATCGTGATTTGGATGGCCGCCGCCTCGGAACCGCCAAGCATCAAAATAACAAACAACAAAAATATATATGTAAATTTCGTCTTCATACCCGGCCTGTTCGTCCTAAAAAATTCATCTAAGGATATATCATTCTACCAAAATCAATACACAAAATGCAAGTAACTGCCCCACCGAACATATACGATTTATCTTTAAAGGCCTATTAAACCTGATTAAACAGATGATATTTCTTTAAACGATGCGCCAAAAACATCCGCTGTAAACAAATATACTTCCGTTTCTTCATCCTCCCACGCCCGCGCACCCAAACCCGCCTTATGAGCGCAACACTGTGACAAAAATTCTTCACTGCTCCAACCAGTTTCGGTCGCTACCTGAGGCAAAAAACAACCAGAAGCAAATCCTTTCTTTATATAGATACCGTCAACACCAAGACGCAGGCTCAACGGGTCATCAGTATATTTTAGCGGCGACAATACCGATATCTCAATATCAAGCTGCTCGGTCTCAGCAACCGTTATAGCATCGTTAAAAAAACGAGGGTCCTTAGTAGAAGACGAAACCGCCATATCACTAACCAACTCTATCAAGGGCACCTCCGAGACAAACTGACCTATGCAGCCACGCAATCTATCGCCATTCTTCAATGTGACAAAACATCCGCAATGCTCATTGAGTGCAGGGTCGTCACTTTTAGGTATGCCTATCGCTTCACCGCAAAGACAACTCTTGATAGTCTCACGCACCACCTTTAAAAGCGCTTGTTTTTGGACGTCATTCATTTTCGCTATCCCGTAAACGCGTGCCCCAACTTCTTAATCAAAAATGCCACCACCACAAGCAAAATAATAACAACTATCGTCGCGGTATTGAAATATTTTTCTATCAAACGACGCGCGCGTTCACCGAGAAGATAAAACAACAGCGACTCACCCCCGAAACGTATCGTCCGAAAAATCAGGCTTACCCAGATAAATTTGAACAGCGAGACATCGGCAAAACCACCTAACCAGCTAAACAGCATATAAGGGACCGGCGTCAACGCTGATATCGCTATCGCCCAGAAATTATGTTTCTCATAAAGTTCCAGCGCTTTTTGAGCCTTGTCCGCCAAATGGATCGGCCCGATTGATATCTGCTCGAAAAATCCGACAACATTTTCTCCCCCTATCCACAGACCTAAAGAAAACGCTATCGTCCCGCCAAGAACCGAAAACAGAGAACACGTCAGACCATATCGCAATGACTGCTTGGGTTTTCCAAGGCAAAGGCCGATCACAAGAACATCAGCAGGTATCGGCACACATATAGGCTCAGTTATCGCAAGCAATATCAGCGCAAGCATGCCAAAACGAGTATCCGCCCAGTGAACAACCCAGTTGTATAAATGCCTATGCCAATGCCACCATGCTGCCTTCTTCTCGCCGCTCGTCGCTGCTGATTCGGCGGTTTTTTCTTCGGATTCGACCATTTATACCTTCCTTTTGAATTTCACCATATATAATTTTGTACTCACAATAATCACAATCAGCTATAATGTCAACGAATCTTAATGTGCCTTAAAATACGGTCCATCAATGAATATTACTCAAAAAGAACTATTTGAAACGCTAACAGACGCACTATTAGTCAGGGCTCCCGCCAAAATAAACCTGTCTCTGCTAATCGCTGGAAAAAGACCAGACGGCTTCCATGAAATAGAAACCATTATGGCGAAGATAAACTTCTACGACGAATTACTTGTTCAGCGTAGGGAAAACTCGGGTATAGAAGTTGTAAGCACCGGACCATACTGGGCACCTCAGGGAAAAGAAAACCTCATATACAAAGCATGCGAGCTTATACTTCAGCAATGCGGGAAAAATGCCGGTATTAAAATCACTTTGACAAAAAACATACCCGCTGGCTCAGGACTTGGCTCGGCAAGCAGTGATGCCGCTGCCACACTTTTAGCTCTAAACAAAATTTTAAAATTAAAACTAAACAAAAAAACACTAAACAATTTAGCATCTCAGCTCGGAAGCGATGTACCTTTCTTTTTGGGCGGACCACTCGCTTTGTGCTGCGGAAAAGGTGAAAAAATAAGAAATTTACAAAAAAATTACAACTTTTCGGCAATTTTGATATTACCTGAGATAAATGCCTCTACCGAAAAGGTTTATGAAAATTATAAACATGACTCAACCCTCTATAACAAGCTAAAAACGCAGATTGACGACGCAATCAAAAAAAATAGGATTGATTTAGTCTCGAAAATGTGCGCAAATATGTTGTTGCAAGCTAGTTGTAATGTTTATAACGACTTAGCTGAAATAAAAAGCAAAGTCGAAGCACTGGGCATTGGACCTTTGTGTTTAAGCGGCAGTGGGTCGGCTATGTTTTGCATTGTCGAGAATCAAAACATCGACAAGGCCCTTGAATATATAGCGAGAATGGAGAATAAAGTCGGTTGCAAAAGCATCATGGTGAGCAACAATCGATGGTAAACTTTTGAGAGAGGCAAAAAAATGGAAATCAGCGAAGTTAGAGTAAAATTAATCGACAACAAAGATGACAGGTTGAAAGCATTTTGTTCCATCACTATGGATAACGAGTTTGTTGTCCGTGACATCAAAATCATCGAAGGCACAAACGGATACTTTGTAGCTATGCCTTCAAGAAAGATGAGCGACCACTGCGAAAAATGCGGTGGAAAAAATCATCTCAGAGCAAAATTCTGCAACAATTGCGGCGGATCATTACCAGAAGAAAGAGCAAAGAAGGATGTTAAAGGAAGAATGAAGCTGCATGCTGACATCGCACATCCGATTAATGCTGCTTGTCGACAGAGAATTCAGGATCAAGTCACCGTCGCTTTCAAGAGTGAATTTGAAAAATCACAAGAGCCCGGATATAAGCCGGTCGAATTCGATGAACCGGAAGATGAAGAAGTTCCTGAGATTGTCTGATACTTAATTAAAAAGACAAAAGACACTAACCGCTATTGCTGTCAAAAAGATTCTCCAAAGACTCCGCAGTCTTAGACAGATGGTTATGCTGTTAAATCCTCTAATACTTTATCAAGCGCAACGTCCAGGCGGCCACCAAGATTATAACTGCCGGCAGTTAACTTTCGGCGGACATCAAGAACTTTTTCCTGACGAACTTCGGGAAGAGAGCATATCTTTTTTAATACCTGACCAATCGGAGTCGTATTAATATTGCAAAGAATCTGCTCCATAACTAAATCCTCGTTACCAGACAAATCTACAATATCAGCTACTTGGTTCTCTCTTTCGAATAATTCATTGAAACTAAAATTTGACATTGATAAATACCCTAACAAAATTGGCTCAAAATGAAATAATCCGTATTTCAATCAAAAGCTTTATACCATATATCGTATGCCCCTAATCCATTTCGAGGCCCGAAATACCCTTACTGTGTTGATATCGACATAGGCAAATAAAAAACTTTAGGATTTTTACTCATTATCTAAACACTTTAAAAATATACTTACGACAAATGTTGCAAAAAAAGTCTCTTTTTAGCACAAAAACCCCTATTTTAACAAACCCCATCTTGACAACTCACTACTCAAGGAAGTGCGTTTAGGGAAAATAGGCAATACACAACATATAGTGGTAAGGGTATCGCCTGGGAGAGATAGGCAATACACAGTATATAGAGACAGCGAAAATACCTACAATGCTTGAAAATAGGAAACAAAAATGCTTATTAATGGTAATATTTGAATTCCAGGTCAGCCTTCCATAAATCCGGAAAGCCCTTCTGCCTGGTAAGCGTCACGCTATCACACTGAAGATTTGCCCAGCGAAGCTGGATAGTTGAGAGAAACTTGGCAAACTTTGTGATATCAACTTTTTTTAACATTACCATCGCACTTTGGGTTTTTTGACCGCCGGTGGCACGCCGGATGGGCTTGGCACTGATATTGTAATTTGTTGACGAAATGCCGCAAGAGCTGGCTATATCTTCTACCGCCCTGGCATAATCAAATTTAGCAGCTCCTGCTTTGGCACTGGCCGAATTAAGCCTGTCACGGTCGAGCGTTAAAATCTCACCCATTATTTTTTCAGCTTTTTTATACTCGATCCATTCCTTACTCATATTTTCTTCAACATTAGGCAAATATACCGCCAGAATAAGCAAAGGCCACAACGCTATAAGCGATGGAATAGCTATATAATAAAAAACCGGATTCTTATATATCTCTTTCATCTCGTTCCCTTAACTTACTTTTTAGGAGACACCGTCAACGTAAAGCCGTCACGAGTGCCCTTAGTATCATAACGATATTGCAAAACTTCCATCTTCTCGCGAAACGCGTCAAAAACCTTTAACGTACTCTTGCGGTTAGAAGTGTCACCAACTATACGAACATTCTTCGCGGTAATCGAAATCTTCTCAACATTCAGATTCGTCTGCAATGCGCACTTATTAAACGCCTCGAATATCAGTGTCAGCTTGGCGCCTATCGACTGCTCGCCGGTAACACTAAGCTGGCCGCTTTTAATGTTTTTGATGCGCCTATGCTCACCGGAAAGTTTCTTGACAGGACTGCGGCGGGCAGGAAATTTCTCGCCCATCATGACAGCGGAATATTCTTTTGAAAAACGCTCGCGAAGCTGATTGCGAGGTTTATTTGCCTGAGTTAGTTTAATTTGATAATACGCTCCAAGGATTAAAAGTACAACTACTGCTGATATGCTCACAACCTTAAGGTTCTTGAGCATCTGAATCTTTTTGCCCATAAAAGGCATAAAGTCACTGCGAAAATTAACGCTTACCGATTTCGACAAGCCTGACAACGCCGACCCTGACGCAATTGAAAATTCAACTGCCCCAACACCATCTGCCAATGCCTGAGACTGTGAACCGGCAAATTCCTTCAGGTCAATATCACTTACACCCATCCCAAGCTGCTCGCCCAACTGCTCGCTATTTAAACTGCCGAATGAATCAAATACCTTAAGGCAATTTAACGCTTCTGCGCCAGAACGCAACGCATTGATAACGGGAACCTCGCGACCAAGAAGTTTACCCCTGTCCTGACTTGAGCTAACCACAAACGTACGCATGAGTGACTCACCTGCTTCGCCCCCGGAAATAACAAAATAGCCGTTATGGTCTGAAAACAAACCAAACAAAGGCCTTTCGTCTTCCGCAAAAGAACTCTTCTCGTCAATATACCGCAGCAAAGCGTTGACATCAGGCTCAATAAATTCAGGGTCAATATTATTCTTACCAAAAGCGACCAGTATTTCACGCATCACTTCTTTATTAACCGTAAACACTGTCAAATCCGAACCCTTATCGCCGCTTGAATTTATCCGAAAAGCTATCGCAACATCCGTGACATCTGTAGCAAGTGCCTCTTCGGTATCGAAACGAATCGTCGAAGCTATCTGCTTGACGTCATTAAATTCGCTATGAACATTATGCTGCATGAAGAATGAACAATCCAAAGCCACACTGACTCGCGAGAAACTCAGCTTCCTCTCTCCGCAACTCCGCACAATAAGAGATGCCAATGCCTCCATGCTTGAACCCTCATCGGATTCAACCGAAACCTCAAAACAGCCAACAACATCCTGACCCTTACCGCTCAAACTCGCGCAGACCACTGTCGCCGACTTCCTGCCAAGGTATATCCCAAGATTGTTTTGAATTTGCGGTTTCGTTTTCATAAACGCTTAAAACCTTTTCTAATCTGACCTCACTGCGACTTTTACAAACTTCTTATCTTTTTTCATTACCGCTACAACCGCCGTCGCTTTGGCAACGCCGCTTCTCGATGTCACTCTTATCGTCAAAAAATCGCTTTCTGTCGTAATATATTTCGTACATTTTCCTATCGAATCAGAATATCTATACAGAGATTCCTTCAACTGCCCTAAGTCCTTAAAGGGCTTTATGCGCCTTTGCTGGATGATCTCTTCAGCTATCTCTTCGGCATCGCCGCCAAAAACAAACGCCGCCTCAAGAACATGACGAGGTGCACTATTTATATTTACTCGCTGGTTCGCCCAAAGTCCAACATATTTCAACGCAGATTCACTTCTTATGTCACTGTCAATTAGGGGTCTGGCTAGATGCTCGGTACTAAGCAGGGAACTGTGAAAAAGTTTTGCAAAGTCCGCTGTATGTATCGTCGAAGGAATCTTTCTCGTCTTTTTAGTGCCCCGTCTTCGAGTTTTCCTGCGGCCCCGACGCCTTCTCGACACCTTCGACGCATTTTTATCAGTTACTGTCACCTCTTTCAGGTCAAACTTAAAAGGCTTGATAGATTCAATTTCTTTCAACTGTTTTTTTAACGACTCAATCTCACCGCTATCGAGCTTCATCCACTCACAGAAAGTCTCAAACCCGGCCTTGGCCTCACGCTGAACTTCCCTGTCATCAAGAATCGCCCAGACGAGAGGATATTTGGCGTTTTCATCTTCTATTTCAATACGAACCGTCGCACTTCCGATTGTTACCTCCATCGGCTCAGTAACCAAGGGCCACTCAGAACCATATGGGCCCGGAACCTCTACCTTATCACCCGCGCTGCCATCGGCCTTTGTAAAAGAAAAAGGCACCGCATTAGAGTCAACACTGTTAGCTGACTGGATTGGCGACGACATTGGAACCCCTTTAACTTCTACCGCTGTTTGCCAGGGCGCTATAAATTCCTTGTATGCCTGGTCGTCCAGCGAAAACAAATCCGAAAAGTCAGGCTCATTAGGACGCTCTATCAACTCCATTTCCAAATCGCCCAGAGACGCTATCGCATACTTGACCGCAGAATCACAACCATAACGAGCCTTGCTGTAATCGATGATATACTGATTGCGATGACGCTGGCCCATAATGCGAACCGTCAAGCTATAGCTTATCATCGAGAGCACTACCAAAAGCACCAGCGTTACCATCAAAATGACACCGGAACGGCTCTGCTTCTTATCGACATGGCTATTGTAACCTACGCGATGCATCAGCTTATCTTCCTAATTTATCTTTCATGGTAGGTAATATAAATTTAATCTTACGGGTTCTGTCTATCGCGATTGTACGCACCATCTTGTCCTCTTCGGCAACCTCCCAGTCACCCGACACCGACTTAACCGGTTCTGCGAAAGATATCGTCACTATAACCGCTCGCGGCAGCTTATTACCTGCCCACTTATCAACAACTTCTTCTTCTTCGCCCCCAGGCACCTGAATACGAAAATAAGTCACTCCGTTGCAAATAGGAACATACAACTCCCGCTGCCAATCTTCCTTCGTTTTATCAAGCAGCTTGTCTTCAAAGGCGAGCCCGCTATGGCCTCGATACAAAATAAGACCCTCTTTGGCACTATCGAAATCATAGCTGCCAACCCATACTATCTCCTCAAAATTTTGCCGCTTGTTTTTCTCATTAAAATAACTTTTTGAAATTACAAGTTTACCAGTCGAATAACCATGCTGTTCTGTTTTGCTCTCAATGGTTATCTTAACATCAGAACCAATAGCAATAATCCTGTCAAGATCCTCGGCAATACGCTGAAGAACTTCTGAACCAAGACGTGACTTTTCAAGCTGATAAGTCACCGCTGATACACTTTTCCCAACTCGCTGGTAAAGAGATATACCAGCAACCAATATCATCGAACCTATCGTCAAGGACGCGACAACCTCAGCAAGCGAAAAACCACTGTTTTTTCCTGAACATTTTGACATACTATTCAAATCTCTTTTCAATCAAAACATATTAAAGTAATCTACCAGCCACGCAAGCTGCTGACCGCCTGACATTGAATCCCAATTCTCAGGCAGCCAATCCGGACGCCCGCCACCACCGCCGCCGCCATCTGTACCGCCACCGCCATCTGTACCGCCACCGCCATCTGTACCACCACCATCGTCTATACCACCACCGTCGTCTGCACCACCACCATCGTCGGTACCACCACCATCGTCGGTACCACCACCGTCGTCTGCACCACCACCGTCGTCTGTACCGCCGCCATCATCTGTGCCGCCGCCACCATCTGTATCGGCACTCGCTGCCAGCATTGCCTGCTGCTTGATCTCTATCATCTTAAGCAAATCTTCTTTCGTTAGATTCGTCAGCCAATGCGTCAACTCCACACTTTCCTCTTGCCCATCAGAATCAACATACTCAGCTGTGCAAACCGCCTGAACCCACATCTGAGAAGTTATCGGTTCGTAAAAAGATTCTACCGATGTCTGCCATTTAACTTCGTGATATTTTTCGCTCTGGCCGTATTCAGTCATCTCCTCAACAGAATCAAGCGCCAAAAGTTTTTCCATATTTTCCCGCGCCACTTCAAACGCCCGCATCTGCAATATCGAATCTGCCGCCGACGCCATACTTCGATTTATAACCGTCAAGACGCTCAGACTTATAATCGACAGAATAATCAACGCCGCCGACGTCTCTACTAAGCTAAAACCTTTTCCTGTTATATTAAAACGGTACTTCATCTTTACTCTTAGGCTCCAATAGTTCAACTTCACCTTCACGCAATATAACTGTCCGGTTGATACGATTAACCACAACAGAGTACATCCGTTCCTCTTCATCTATCAGCACTATCCGCCCGCCGTACTGCCAGCCGGCACGACCCGCACGAAATCGCGCTCTGCCCTCGTTCGTATAAGCCTTATCATCAAACAAAACATAAGAAACGCGGCAATTCTCACTAAAATCTTTGTCCGCGATTATTTCATCTTCCAATACCTCGGATAACTCCGATGTACTTATCTCACGAAGAAAATAATTCTGCTCGGTCAAATCTATTACAACTTCATATCTTTTATCGCTCTGCGCTGCCGCCGTCGCCGCCATCTGCATTATAGATATAAATTCCTGGGCCTGTGTCTTAAACCGCTCTTTCCTGAACAACCTGCTGACATTCACCGTCGCCATCATGATAAAAAGTGAAAATATCACCATCACAACCATCATCTCGGTCAGCGTAAACGCAAAACAATTACCACCACGTGACAACCGTGACATAAAACCTAACCTGTCGCCGCCTTTACTCTGCGTCGGTGCTGAACAGGTCCGTATCATAACCTTCGCCCCCTTCTTCGCCGTCGGCACCAAAACTTATTATCACAAATGGCTTGCCGCTTTCGGGGTAGAGCTCATAAACAAATTCATTTTTCCAGCCGTCCTTAGGAACACTCGTCGTCTCAAGATAACCCGAAATGTCCCATCCCGATACGTCACTGGGCTGCTCAATAAGACTAAACAAACCCTCTTCTTCTGTCGGGAACCTGCCCGTATCGAGCTTAAACTGAATAATCGAATTGTGAAGAAGCTTTAGACTCGCACGACTCGCTGTCGAACGCGCCTTGTCAATATTACCTATCACACTCACCGCTACTACTCCGGCAAGCAAACTGATTATTACCAAAACCGCCATAAGCTCAACCATTGTAAAACCACTTCTGTTGCTACTTAATCTTTTACTGTTTCTCATTTTAATCTCCATTTTTAAGAGTTAGAAACCACCTGACGAAATCTTCAGTATAGGCAGCAGTGTCGCATAAGCGATCACGCCGATTATCACCGCCATTATCACTATGATAAGCGGCTCGACCGCCGCACTTAATCGCTCGATTACCACATCCGTTGACGCCTCCAGGTCATCGCTTATATTTTTCAGCATCGTTTCAAGTTCACCACTCTTCTCGCCAACCATTACCATGTGTGCTATCGCCGGGTCTATCACTCCGCTGTCACGCAATGGCGTCGATATATCGGCCCCGGCAAGAATACGCTCACGAGACTGAATGATTGCTTTTTTCATCAGGCTGTTACCGGTCACGTCGGCTACTATGCGAAGTGACTCTGCCATTGGAAGACCCGAACCAAGAAGAGTCGATAGCGTCGATGAAAAACGGGCAACTACCCGCTGCTTGATCAGAGGACCAAACAATGGAACCGATAACAAAAACTTGTCACGCAAATAAGAACCCCGGTCAGTCTTCAAAAATTTCCTCAAACAAAAAATTATAAACACAATTATTGCCAATACCAATAACAGCCACCAACTCGTCAGAATATAACCTAAACTCATCAACTGATTCGTTATCCATGGAAGCTCCTGGCCCGAACTTATTATCTGCTCGCCTATCTTAGGTATCGCAAAGGCCGTCAGAACCAATACCGCTATCAAACAGAAAAAAATCAAAAACAAAGGATAAACCATCGCTGTCACTACCTTCGATTCAACCTTCTGACGCTTCGCCATAAAACCAGCTACCGTCGCGAAACTCGTACCTAAAGCTCCCGTCGCCTCGCCCACATGCATCATACTTATATAGATAATATCAAAATAATCGCCGTAATCACGCAACGCGTCGGTAAACGATTCGCCCGTGACAACACGGTCGCGAATGTCACTAATAGCGCTTTTGAATCGCAAGTCCGATGTCTGCTGAGTCATAACCATCAAAGCCTCTGTCAATTTTATACCAGAATTCAAAAGAGTTGACATCTGCTTGGTAAAATCTATCAGCTGATTCTTGTTGCGCATCTTGAGAAACGCAAACACCGACACCCCTGCTCCCGCGCGGGCATTTATCTCAGATATCGAAGTAGCGTGTATCCCACGAACACGAAGCTGCTTACGAGCAGAATATGAAGTCTCTGCTGTAATCGCACCCTTCGATTTCTTACCATCCGTGGCAATCGCTGTATAGTGATAACGTGGCATCTTTTAATTAATAGTTCCCGTTTACTATTTACTATTTTGCCTCGCTGTCTTTCGAGAAGCTATAAAAATTGCTGTCAACTCCTTCGATTCTTCAAGTAAGGCGGTTACTTTTGATTGACTTATCATCTTCTCGTCAATAATAAATTCCATCCAAAATGATGACTCATCCGATTCCTCTATTACAATTCCAGGTTTCGATATAAAACTCGCTTTTGATTGTGCAATGCACGCTGCTCTATAGTTTGCAGCAACAGAAGTAGAACAACGAATCAATTGCTTTTTTATATGGCCACCAAAAACATCCTGACCCAGGGCCATACTAAGTTTTACGCAACGATGCGCAAAATCTTTTGTTCTTTGCTGTAGCTGCTCTTTGTCCATTTTTCAATTGTCAATAGTAAATTATAAAACATCTGCCTGGGTTACTCGCAGGATTTCAGCTATTGTTGTATCACCTGCCAACACCTTGCGTGCGCCGTCCATCCTCAAAGTATTTAGCCCTGCTTCAAGAGCTACCTTTTTTATTACGCCGGCACTTTCACGGTTATATATCAAATCCTGAATCTCACTGTCAATTATCATCAACTCATAAAGACCCGTCCTGCCCCGATAACCGGTTTGAAAACATCGGTCACAACCGGCACCGATATAAAACTTATGCTCTCGCAACGCTTCTGCACTAAATCCAAGCTCCTGCAATTCGTGAATCGTCGGCTCATAGTCCTGCCTGCAGTCCGGACATATCCGCCTGACCAACCGCTGAGCAAGAACCGCAAGCAAGGACGAACTAACCAGATAAGGCTCAAGACCCAAATCCAAAAGCCTGCTTATCGTGCCCGCAGAATCATTCGTATGAAGCGTACTAAATACAAGGTGACCGGTAAGCGATGACTGTATCGCCATCCGAGCAGTCTCAACGTCACGAACCTCACCAACCATTATAACATCAGGGTCCTGACGAAGAACATGACGAAGCGAATTCGCAAAATTCATCCCCTTCTTCGCCGCAACCTGCATCTGACTAATCCCCTCAAGCTGATACTCAATCGGGTCCTCAATCGTCATTATATTTTTTTCCGCTGAATTGATCCTGTTAAGACACGCGTAAAGTGTCGTACTCTTACCACTACCAGTCGGACCAGTCACAAAAATAATGCCGTGAGCGCGAGTCAAAAGTGAATCGAATACCTTCAAATCCTCTTTCCAAAGACCCAAGTCATTAAGACCGTACATCGCCGTACTTTTATCTAAAAGCCTGAGAACGCTGCGCTCGCCATAGCTCGTCGGAACAGTACTCACACGCAAATCAACCTCGCGCTGACCAAGACGAACACTGCACCGCCCGTCCTGAGGCATACGACGCTCCGCGATATCCATACCCGCCATAACCTTAATACGTGACACTATCAAAGACAAAACATTACGGTTCAAACTCAACGTATCATACAAAATACCGTCGATGCGATAGCGAATCTGAATCTTCGATTCATAAGGATGAACATGAATGTCACTTGCCCTAAGCTGCAGCGCCCGAAACAATATATCATTCACCAGCCTAATCACAGGAGGACGGTTCACCACATCCAAAAGGTCATTCGATGATGCCACCTCATCGGCCAGCTGGTCAAGATTCTGAGCGTCAACCTCTTCGGCAACCTCTTCAATAACTGTCGAACGCTGCTCGTAAGCCAAATCTATCGCCGCCGTAATTGCTGTCCGAGTCGATAACGCCGGCTTAACAGGCATACCCGTCATCTTAGAAACATTATCAAGAATATTCATATCCAACGGACGTGACAACACCACCGTAAGCTCCTCGTCTGTTTCGCTCTTAAGGCCTACAAGATAATGGTGCTGAGCATAAGTCGCCGGGATTGATTCGACAAACTCAATTGGTACCTGCTGCGAGGAAATTTCAGAAAGATAATCCTGACCAAGAACTGTCGCAAAAAGTTTCAGTACCGATTCCTCGGTGAAATAAGGACAGCGAAGTAATATCTCATCGATCCGCTCACTGCCCTGATTTTTTTCAAGAAACTCAGCTAACTGCTCACTGTCGACCAGGCCGGTACGCTTAGCTGTTTGTAGTAATAATTCTCTCATTCATCGTATTTTAAACTAATAGCGGGTATAAAACCAAAATTTTAATTTTTAACTAATCGTCTGATTCCAGAATATTAAGAGGGTCCATCGGGTCTGCCTCAATACCGGGCCAATCCTGATACTCCTGGAATCGCCGTTCACCACGCTCAAAGGCAGCTTTCTTACGCATCGAGATATCTACCAGTTCAGGAAGACCCCCGCCTGTTGCGGTCGGACGCAATATATTAGCACGAACAAATATATAAAGCTTGGCCTGCCTGTCTGACTTATCAATAGTTCTAAACAAACCACCTATAATAGGAATGTCGCCGAGAATAGGAATCTTCGTACCACCCTTGTATTGGTCAAGCTGCAATATGCCGCCCAAAATTATCGTACTCTTATCGGGAACTGTTACTATCGTTTTTATATTGTCTTCCTTTTTATCTGGTGGAGGATCACCTTCTCCTATACCCCCCTCTTCGGGAACCTGACTCGAACGTGTCATCTCTACCTCTAAACGAAGCAAATCTCCTTCACTGATATGAGGTGTTATCGTCAACTCTATACCAGATGTATATTCATCAAATGTAACACTTTTACTAAAAAAGTCGGCACCAATTCCACCTGTATCACCTACTCTACCAGTCTGAGATGTGCGAGCTATATACAATGTGGTCTTTTTATCTATCGTCCCTGTTTCATTATCGTTAACCAAAATCCGAGGCTGAGCCAACACCCGACCGTAACCCTTCTCCTGCATCAATGTCAATAACGCCTCAATGTGCTGGTCAGCATAAAAACCTCTGCCTTCTCCTCCTATTGAGCTATAAGTGCTTGACCTTCTGCCCGAGAAAACTGCCCCTTCGATCAGGCCAAGAGGGTCGCCTGCTATCATCACAGGTGCCCTCGTTATGAAATCAAGGTCATAGTTAAATATATCTGTCTCGGTAATTTCAACCAACATTACATCTATCAAAACCTGAGGGCGACGCTTGTCCAATGTCGTTATCAAACGCTTTATCCATTCCTGATTCTTCTTGCTCGCGTAAACAATTATAGAAAATGTATTTTCATCAGGAACTATGACAATATCCTCGTCTATCTTCTTGACCGTCCTTTCTATCTTACCATCTTTGTCTTTAACGGTCTCCTGGATCAGCTTCTGCAAAATTTCAGCCAACGCCTCGGGGTCCTGATTCTCAAGAGGATAAATCTCATACGGTATTGCCCGCTCAAGAGTCTCGCTGTCGACATAGCTGATTATCGTCGCTACCTGAATATGCTGCTCCGGTGTCGCGTTGACCAATAACGAATTCGTCGCTTCAACTATAACTATCTGAGGCTCTTCAACCAGAGCTTCAAGTGGTGAACCTGTCGCAGCTGCTGTCGCAGTAGCCTTGCGGCCCTTGGTCGCTGTTGCTTTTCTTGTCGTAGCCCTGCTGCCGCCACGACCAACTACACCAAGTTCGGCAAGCTTAGCTTGAACCTCTTCGGCTCCAACATGCTGAATCTCATAAAGACGCATCGTACGAAGGTCTCGCTGGACCACGTCAAGACTGTCTATAAGACCGTTAACTATCTCCAACTCCTCCTCGGTACCTATCATCAAAATTCGATTAGTGCGCTCATCGGCGTCAAGATAAACCGCAGGTTTATTTGAAGAACTCGCCGCTGCGGCAGGAACTCGACGCGTGCGGGCCTTGCTTTTAGCTGGAGCTGTCGCCGATATCTGAACCGATACAGTACCAAGTTGCTCAGCAAGAGTCTTAATCTTAGGGGCAAGAGTCTTGGCCATCGTGTACTTGAGCTGACGGAATAGAAACTGCCTTTGGCTTGGCTTATCCACCATATCAAGAAGCTCTTCAATACGAGGCATACGATATGCATAGCCGGTAACTATCAACGTAGAAGTCTCAGCCATCGCAGAAACACTTACACCAAGCTTCATACTGGTTAGAAGACTTTGAGCACTACCAGGGTCTACATACCTCAACTTAAATACACGAGTCACAATTACATCGCCATATTGAACCTCACCGACTTCATCATGAAGCAATACAGGGTCTATATCCAAAACCTCACTGACAGGAACTATAGTAACTAAGCTGCCCTTGCGAGCCATCACAAAACCCTTGAACTTCAGAACTGATTCAAGAAGTGGATACAGATCCTTAACCTTAATTGGGCCCCGAAGCTTAAGAGTTATATCGCCTTTTATCTTTGCAGAGTCATACATGTAGTCCAAATTAAGATACTCGCCAACCAGGCCGAGCAAATCAGTAATATTAACCCTCTCAGGCAAATCCAAATCAAGCATCTCGTTATCTAGAGCAGCAGGGTTGGGAGAATACTCCCAGTTGTTAACATCTGATTCACGTCTTAAACTTTTCTTTTGCTCTCGTGTTGAAGATTCAGGTTTAGAATCCTGACGTTTGATTGCTTCATAGTCGTGACCTCCGCTTTTTTCAAGACCCAAAAATCCTTTCTCGGTATCTTGATACTTCTCGGCCCTTGCTATGGAATCTAATAGCCTATTGAAAATCTCACCAGATTCGTCACGCACTGTTTCATACCTCAATGCTTCATCCCTCATTACAGGTGTCGCATTCGGTTCACCGCTTGACTCCTGAAGTTTCACTAAAGATTCGATAATGCTGTTGGTCAATCGAGATGGAGAAATTATAATTACTGAATCAGCATGCAAATCGATTATTACTTTGTTTCTCGTCTCACCTGTAGGCGGATTGGAAAAAGTACCTATCGAAATATTACCAATTGCCTCAGCCACTTCCCGATTAGAGGGAAGATTTTCAGCCACCGACGCCGCAAAAAGAGCCTTAACATCATATCGCTCGTCACTGTCGACAAGCTTAAGCAGCGATGTCGCCTTGATTAACTCCTGAGGCTGAGCAGTTACTAACAACGTATTAGGGACCGGAAGCTGAGATACTGTGCCAAGATTCAAACGGCCGAGATAAACCCGCCCCTGACCGGAAGAAATATTACGCAATGTAAAAACGCGGTAGCGACCAGGAGCACCAGCTCCCTGCTCACCATAAGATGCGTAACTACACGAAAAAACTAGACTTACGGCGCACAACAACACCCACACTCGCCTGGCAATACTAAGTTGTCGAACTCCTAACATACAATCACCCCGAAGATTTACTTCGACATTACGCTTTTTACAAACTGTTTTAGTGTCTTTATCGGGCATCAATGCTCAAAACTGTTAAAATAACCCCTTTTTTAAAAGCCCTTATGTACATTTTCGGCTCAAAACTCACGAACTTAACAAAAACAATGGTTCCAATACTAATTCAGACAACAAAAAACGCTGAAAGTTCCCGATTTTTAAGCAAAAAACCATAAATCACCATAAAATCACGAAAAATCTGACTTTTCGCTACACCATCTATGTTGATTTAGGCAATATGTTCAAAAGACATGAAAAATTAACACCCAAGGACTCGATTTACCCCCCAAAAGCCATCCCCCCTATAGCGATTATTTGCTCAAAAACCCACCTTTTCGCAAATCCAGGATATACAGCCCCTCCCCAGCACCGGGAGGTGAATCTGAACGAGATTCCTGAAACGCGATAAAAAAGCCGTCATCACTGACAACAGGATTAGATGAACGAAAACCCGGGACATCACTAAAACGCGTTAGCCTGAGATAATCTTTCCCCGAACCATCCAGCTTAAGACGATAAATATCAATTTTGCTCGTCCCAAGCGGGTTGTGCTTGTCGCACTCAATCAAAGTGTACTTACCATCCGGAAAAATCCCCTCCGGCTCATCGTATTGGTCGGGCGACTTGCTGTAATTAATTATCGCGCCAGTTTCAAGATTATACCCAAAAGTTTCGCTCGTAAAGATACCGGTTTTCGTGTTGCCGTATTGGGCCCAAATCAATTCCTTCTCTGCTGGCGGACGAAAATTCTGAGGCTCTATCATACCATGATATTTAATTCCATCGACCGTGACGTTATTATTATCGATAATAAGTTTTCGATTCGCAAGTTCAGGCTCGCCGTTTTTGTAAACAATGTCAGCTACCCATATTTTTTCCTGCTTCTCCGTAAAAGATATCTTCAAAGTTTTACGCGATACCGCAGGCCCCTCACGAACAATAACATCAAAAACTTTAGGCGGCTTTGTTAGAGACTTATCCATGATCTGAAGATACGCCTCATGACGACGCGGGCCGCCCGTAAGAAGATAATCCCCGTTAGCCAAATACATCGCACGATAATAACCATAATTCGCCGGACGCTTATAGTGCCCCGTTATCGCACGCTTCTTGCCGCTCTTAACATCAATCTCATATACCTCGCCGCCCGCGCGAGTCAGGTACATAATTTTACTGCCGTCATGCGACCACTCGGCGCGCTGACCAACCTCAACAATAGGAGTAATATAAGAGGGCAGTTTCTCCTTTGGAAATGTGCCAGCTACGCAAACTGACGATAACAAAAAAAACATGACCAACACGCTGAAAGATAATCGAACAGACATGCTGCGTAATGTCCCGCCTGTGATGCGACTTGATAATTGACCAACCGTTTTATGCATAAACAGGACTATACAACAAAACCGTGACTTTGGCAATATTACGATAACAGCAAAAAAATTCACGCCATTATCTGCGACTTAGCTTAGGGGTTTTTCAACGCTTCCTATTTGCTCTGCTTGAACGACGCTTACGCGGATCTCTCGCACGTTTAGAAAGCTCCTTTTTACGCTTGCTAGCCTCCGTCACTCCGCTTCCGAAATCTTTCAACTTTTTACCAAGCTCATCAAGATCATTAGCTTCGCTCTCACTGACACGGTCATCGCCAAGTTTAGAAAAAAGGCTTCCAACTTCTGCCGATTGCTCATTGCTGTCACCGCCGCCTTTCATACTCATCAACTGTTTGAACAACTCCATATCTTTAGCGCTCATAGCCTTGCGAGGTTCTTTAGACTTACCGGACTTCTCCGATTTACCCGCCATCAGCATTGCCAAAAGCATATCAGACTTACCATCTTTCTTACCTGAAGATTCACCACGCAAAAGACTCTTTTTAGGGGACCTTTTTGCTTTCAGCTCAACGGTTTTGCTCCCATCGTTAACCAGTATAACACCGTCCCGTACCTCCTCTATAACCATACGCCCAACCTTACCTGACTGCCTCACCCAACGCAGACCATTGCCGGGGATATCTATCAACGCCATAGACAAACTCGGGTTAGACGCGTAAAAACTCGTACCGATAAGATTAAATTTAACCGATGCTGCTTTGGGTTTGGCCAGCTTGGGAGTGCCTTTCTTGCGAGGCTTGGTAGACCGCTTAGGCGCCTTGGGGGCCGGAGGATTAAGATAATTGGCAAAACCTTCCGCCTCTTTAACTAAAGGAGATTTCGCGTCTTTAGAACTTTTTTTGCCAACGCCTGTCTGCTTGAATTTCTCAATAATCGTCGGAGAATCAAGCAAACTATCAATTGCTTCTGCTCCAAGAGCGACGTCAACAGCGAAAAATACTAAAAATGCCGCCGAAAACAGCAAACCTACAATACCAGCTATATGCAATGTCTTTATCATACTAATCATCCTAATCTATACTTTGGACATCGCTACTCGTCGTTTGTTCCCTGCCAATGAATTATTTTCTTAAAATAACTATCTTCATTGCCAGAGTATTTCGCACTATGTTCAGGCGTATGACAAGCCGTACAATCTAATTTCGGCCCATTCGTCAATGCTTCTCCAAAAGTTTCGACATGTTTTGACCCAGGACCGTGACAAACTTCACAACCAACACCCTTAAGGGTCTCCGTGCGCTCAATCGAGACAAATCCGCTTACGTAATCATAACCAACTACATGACAGCTCACACACTCCGGGTCATAATCTGAACCAACATCCACCAGCGTCTCAAATGCACCTGCATGACGAAGCTCACTCCATTTTGCATTTTCGTATTTATGGCACTTCTGGCACTTGTCCGAACCAACATATTCCAAATCATCATCCAACGTAAATCGCGAACGCATCGACATAATATCAGCTTCTTTAACTAACAACTGATAGCTCTTGTAAAGCCCCGCCAAATCCTCATCTTCATGAAGATGCTCCGCAACTGGAACCGACGAAAATGAAAGCTCATACTTTTTCGTAGCCAGATTACTTTTGACCTCAACCTTAGCAACATACTTACCACGCCGGCCAACGGTTATAAACAAAGGCTTACCTTTGACATCGCTAACTTTCATCGGCTCATCCGATTCCGCCGGACATATCACACAGGAAATATTATCCATCTTGGAAATCAAATCAACAACAACGTCATTACACTCATCCAGAATCAAAATGTTAATACTTCCCGATTCTTTCGCTAAACTGTCTTTGAGATTACTAACAGATGCTGCTTCGGATGAAATGATATTCACAACAACATCTTTACCGCTCAATGAAAACTTTTTATGACCACTCGAAGATATCTTTTCATCTGAGCCCCAGGCACTTATAAAATTCAATACCCCACTGCTTGAAATCCCAAGATTCTTCGCCATTTGCAGGTCATCTTTCGTCAAGTTCACAACGTCGTAACCAAGAAGATTATAAGCCTCGGTCACTATCCCGAATTTAATCATTTCCTGCTCATCGTCACCGTCTATAAGCATGCCGGTATCAACTATCATGCGGCGTGTTTTGGCTACGCTTTCAAAAATCGCACGACGACGCTCCAAACCGCCAAGCTGACCACCGCTGCACCCGCAAGGCTTTAACGTACCCATCTCGTTACCGGTGAAAAATATCGTAAAAACAGCATCAGACGTAGATAATTCCGCCGATGACTTCGATGACATGCCAAACGACAAGCATATAAATACCGCTATGGCAAAAAACATGACCAATATTCGCATTATGGCCCGCCCCTTTTATTTATCTTTCTTTTTACCAAGGCCCCTCTTGTAAAAGCCTCTGCACATAACTTTTACTTCATCGCCGCCCTTGAACTTAATAATAAGCGTATCGGTAAATACCTGCTGTTTCTTCTTACGCTTAGAGTTAACATCTGAACCAAGCTCAGGAGCAACAACATCTACTTTAAGTTTGTAACGATTATCAAGCTTTTCCTGACTCACAACACTTACGTAATTCTTCTCTGACGATATTGATTCTATCTCAAAATCTTCATCATAATTACTAAGGACCCAAAGTTCCTTACTTATCGTTTTGCCAGGCTCAGCGTTAAAGATAATTATCGACCCAGGCTGGACCTTGAATGCCGTCGTTGCCGCAAACGGTATTGTTATCGCCTTCGTCTCTGGATGCGTCAACAAAACATCTAAGCGACCATTCAAACGCTTCCTGAGTTTTTCCATATCAACCTTCGGATGAATTACAAATTCTGTCGCTACTACATTCGGGTCAAATTCCACACTTATAGCATTACCTGTAGACTTGATACCGCGTATCGAAAACGCCTCGCCATCCTTACTGCTAAGCGTCACCTCAGGGCAACCGGCATTGTCTTCTCTAAGAGATAAAGTAAGCTTCTTCGGCTCAATCGCTATCTTGATTATTACCTCAGCCCGTATAGTAAGGGCAACCAATGGCGTCTCTTTATCTTTAAGGTGAACCTTGATCTGTTTGGCAGTCTTACCAGGACTCTTGCTCGCTTTATACGTAACTTGTATCTCACCTTCTTCGCCAGGTGCGTAAACCTTCTTAGATAACTTCGGAACCGTACACCCGCAAGTCGATTGAACACGCTTAATACGAAGTACGCCCTCTCCGGTATTCTTAAATTTGAACGTGTATTTACTCTTGCTCTCAGGACCGACCTTGCCAAAATCATGCTCGCTTGATTCAAAGGTAATCTCACCGCGAGGACCCTGCTCTTCAACTTCTTCCTTAGCTGCTTCCTTAACCACCGCCTTGGCCTCTGCTTTTGAAGCCGTAACTTTAGACTCACTCTCAGAGGACGCCTTGGCCTGCTCCTGACAGCCGGATAAAACCAGTAAAACACTGAAAATACTAAAAATCGATAAAGCGAAAATCACACGTCTCATAAATATTTCTCCAGACTAAACTTATTGTGTTTGTTGATAACAAAACCTCGAAACTAGCATTGTACCCAATTCAAGCCTCCAATGCAAGGATTTTTATATAGGCCGCAGACCACTCAACTTTCTATTTTCCTCCCAGATAGGACTTTACACAACTTTCCTTAATTATTACTATATTATGGTACAAATTAACAAGGAGCCTGATATGGACACTAATAGCCCTGACATAACCATCGTTGTCCCCCTGCTAAACGAGCAGGACAACATCAAACCCCTATATGAGCAGATAACCAAGGCTCTCGACAGCAAACACGACTACGAAGTCATATTTATAGACGACGGAAGCACCGACGACAGTTTCGACATACTAACACAATTACATAATAGTGATACTAAGGTAAAGGTCGTAAAGTTCAGAAGAAATTTCGGACAAACCGCTGCACTCTCTGCTGGATTCGATTTGGCAAAGGGAAAAATCATCGTCGCACTCGATGCAGACCTCCAAAACGACCCTGCCGACATACCGAAAATTATCGATAAACTAAACGAAGGATACGACGTCGTTAGCGGGTGGAGAAAAGTAAGACACGACCATGCACTAACAAGACTGCTCCCATCCCTGATTGCAAACTGGCTCATCGCAAGAATCACCGGAGTAAAACTCCACGACTTCGGATGCACACTAAAAGCATACAGATCTGATATCTTAAGTGAGATTAATCTATACGGTGAAATGCACCGATTCATACCTGCACTGGCAAGTTGGAGCGGAGCAAAAATAACCGAAATCGTCGTCAACCACAGACCAAGAACCGCCGGCGTCGCAAAGTATGGACTCATGAGAACTTTCAAAGTCCTGCTCGACCTGATTACCGTAAAGTTCCTCGGCTCATACTCAACAAAGCCAATCTATATCTTCGGCGGACTCGGAATCTTAAGCGGTATCGGCGCTACGCTATCAGGCGCTGTCGTACTATATCAAAAATATATCTCCGCCCAACATCTTGCTATGAACAGAAACCCGCTGCTCGTACTTGCCGCCATGCTTGTCACCGCCACAATACAATTAATACTGATGGGACTGCTCGCAGAAATGCTCGTCCGAACATATCACGAATCGCAGAGTAGACCCACTTATGTCATTAAAGAACTCTTACAGTAAAATAACCGCCGCGGAGAAAAAACATGACTAAGCCCCCAAAAATGAAAAAGAAAGAGGGGAATTTTAAAAAGTCACAAACTGCTCTCGAAAATAATAAAAATAATAAAACAAGATTAGTTCTTTTCATCATCATAACCGCTGCACTCGCCGCAATACCTTTTTCAATGGGAAAGTATATTGAGTTTAACACATCAGGGGCCTTTGACAGCGGAGCTTATGTATATTCGGCTAAACATATACTCGACGGTGCAGTCATCGGGGTTGACGAAACACCAAGTGCCCAGCCCGGAACTTTAATGGTAAATGTACTCGGGGTCTGGATGTTCGGATTCAACGACACCGGGCCGGAAATCATCCAGGCAATACTCCAAATCGCCGCACTAATTCTAATGTTCGTCGCTATAAGAAAAGCTTTCGGAAATCTGCCAGCCGCCATCGCTGTCATTATCGCTGCAACATATCTCTGCGCGCCGCTTATCGCAAAATTCGGAAATGTAAAAGAACAATACATGATTGCTTTTATGACACTCGGAATAAGCGCACTTGTCATAAGACAGTTAGACGGACATTGGTTTTGGGCCATCTTAGCAGGAGCCTGCTTAGCATGGGGACCTTTGTTCAAACCGACAGGCACTACCGCAATCGGGGCAACCGTAATATTCATTATACTTCAGCCTGTTCTCAAAAACACTACTTGGAAAAAAACGCTAATCGATATCATGCTTTTGTTCGCAGGAGCCGCCATAGGACTTGCCCCGGCATACCTCTGGTTCATAATGAAAGATGCTCCCGTTAATTATTGGCCATACTCGTTCGTCTGGAAAACCCTCTTGCCCGCAAAAGGGGCTGCCGCAACTGCAAAAACCGGGGGCTATGTCAAAAAAGCAAGGGAACTCATCCCATTCGCAAAACAATATCCAAGAGTACTTAGATACTATTGGGCATTGAACCTGCCAATAGCTCTGGCAACGCTCGCTATCGGAGCCAGATTCATTAAAATGCTGCGAGCTAAGTTCGCGAAAATAAATAACAAAACTAAATACGACAAACTTGTCCTGCTCCTCGCTGTATGGTGGATTCTCGATATGGCCTTCGTATGGATTAGCCCACGCTCATACGAACAATACTACCTGCCCCTAAACGCCTCTGCCGCTATGCTCGGGGCATACCTTATCGCATTATACACCGACAAATTCGCAAAAACAATTTACAAACCAAGATGGACAGCACTCGGACTAATCGCTCTGGCATGCATGGTCTTTATGTCATGGAACATCTTCGCAGGAATCACAAAAAGCCCCCACTCAGGAGCCGACTACGGAAAAAGAAAAAGAGGGTACATCCCAAAGGTAAAAGAAGTCCGCAATATAAAAAAGAATAACTATTCCTTCCCCTGGCAGGTCGCCGGTGACTATATCAGACTAAATTCTACGCCAAACGATAAAATCTATGTCTGGGGATGGTACCCCGGAATATATGTACAGGCACAAAGATTAAGCGCTGCAAAAAAAGCCTGTATGATGCCAAGACCAGCACCGGCAAGATTCGAAAAAACTATAAATAGCCTGATAGAACAATTCCAAAAACAAAAACCATTGTTCATCGTTGACTCAAGAAAAAGACACATACCAATGGACAGACCGCCATACGAACTTTGGCCTAAAGTACCAAAAGGATTCATGGGCGCCAAAAAAGCTGCCTTCCTGCCCCCAGACAACAAAAAAATGATCGACTACTATGATGCCGAATGGGCAAAAATGCTAAGAAACAGATTCGACGAAGAAGAAGCGCAAAGATATGAAATGCTGAAACCGTTTAGAGAATATGTTAGAAATAATTACAGTATCGTGCAGGTATTCGGCGAACATGTTGTGTTCAAGCTAAATAAATAAAAACAAATAGGTGCTCTGCTTGTGGCAAAATTAAATCTGCTTATGTTAAATTATGAATTCCCGCCAATAGGAGGCGGAGGTGCAAATGCCAACCTGCAACTGCTGAAACAGTTCGCAAATAACGACCAGCTTAAAGTGGACCTCCTCACATCTGCCCCAAAACCAGGTCTCAATATCGAAAACTTCGCGGAGAATGTCACCATCTATAAGGTCGGTATTAATAAAAAAGATTTGCACCACTGGAAAAAATCCGAAGTAATCCTGTGGCTCATGAAAGCCAGACTCCAATACAAGAAAATGACAACTCAAAATAATTATGATTTAGTACATGCCTTTTTCGGATTCCCAACAGGATTCCTTTGCCTCAAAACCGCAAAAAAACTACCCTACATAATCTCACTTAGGGGCTCAGACGTACCAGGCAAAAACGCGAGACTAAAACTCGACTACAAAATACTGGGCCCGCTCTTCAAAAAAATCTGGAAAAACGCAACCGCCATTGTCGCTTGCAGCCAGGGACTGAAAAACAGAGCACTGAAATTTCTGCCAACAGTCGCTATCGATGTTATTGCTAATGGCATAAACCTCGAAAAATTCCACCCGCAACACGAAAAAAAACCTTCCAAAACACTAAAACTTATTACCGTCGGAAGATTATCACCCACTAAAAGAGTCGACATGCTGATAGATGCTACCGAGATACTTCATGACCAGGAACTAAATATACACCTCGCCATCGCCGGAGGAGGACCACTTGAAAAATCACTCAAACAAATCGTCAAACAAAAAAATCTCACCAGCGTAATTGAAATCACCGGACGACTCGACCCGGAAGTAATGCCCCATCTCTACCGGCAAAGTGACATCTTTGTCAGCGCAACTCTGCAGGAAGGTATGAGCAATGCCATGCTCGAAGCCGCTGCCTCTGCACTGCCCATTGTAACAACACCATGCGAAGGACTCGACGAACTGATAAAAAACAACGGCATCATTGTGCAAAATTCTAACGCCCAGGCAATAGCCGATGCTATCAAAAAACTTGCCGACGACAACGACCTTTACAACCAAATGTCAGCGGACTCAAGAAAATTAGCAGAAAATTTCAGCTGGCAAAACGCCGCAAATCAATACCTGAACCTCTACAACAAACTAATCGCCGGGGGCATATAACTATGAATATCGCTTTCTCCGCACGAGGTTTGAGCATCCCTTCCGGAGGGGTACACCAATTCATTAAATCCCTGATACCAGCTTTAGACTCGCAAAAAGGCGATGACAAGCTATTTGTCTTCTATAATAACAAAAAATTTCTCGGACTGGCGCCAGACGCAAATGAAATCGTGATCGAAGGAAATAATAAAATTATCTGGGACTTCATACTGCTGCCGAAAAAATTGCGAAAACTTAAAATCGACGCCGCTATCTTCCCAAAAAATATCGTCCCCTTCTTCACAGCTGCCAAACGCTACGCCGTAATGCACGACATGGCTTACTTCGACTATAAATTGAACGCTTACCCCATGCTCGACACTATTTACATGAAAATAATGATCCCTCTCTCTGCCAAAAGAGCCGATGGAATCTTCGCCGTAAGTGAGCACACAAAAAAAGACATCCTTCACTACACCAATTGTGACGACAAAAAAATAACTGTCACTCACGAAGCTGCTGACAAAATCTATAAACCCATAAAAAACGATACTGTATTAAACCACGTTAAGAAAAAATATGATCTGCCCGATAAGTTTATCATGTATGTCGGCTCACTATCGCCAAGAAAAAATGTTGTCGGACTTCTAAAAGCTTTTTCACGCATAAGAACCAGAATACCGCACAATCTCGTACTCACAGGTTCTAAATCGTGGAAAGATACGAAAGTTTACGAAACAATTAAAGAACTCAACCTGACCAACAGGATAAATCAATTGGGATATGTCGAACACGAAGATATGCCGGCAATGTATAACCTGGCCAATTGCTACCTCTATCCCTCACTTTACGAAGGCTTCGGACTGCCGGTACTCGAAGCTATGCAATCGGGATGTCCAGTCATCGCCTCAAACACTACCAGCATCCCTGAGGTCGCCGGAAATGCCGCACTCTTAGTTAACCCACTGGACGTAAACCAAATCGCTGAAGCTATCTGCACCGTAGTAAATGACCCTGAAAAACAAAATCAGCTTATAAAAGCGGGACTCGAACAGGCAAAAAAATTCTCGTGGGAAAAATGTGCTGAAATTATCCTGCAAACCATTAGACTTAAAACATAACTTTAATACGAAAGACTATAGCAAAATGGATACCGTAAAAATAATGGACCAGCAGTGGGACTACCTCATCGTCCTCGATGCCTGTCGTTACGATTACTTCGAACAGGTTTGGCAAAAATATCTAACAGGCGACCTGACCAAAAAATTGTCCGTAGGCACAGGTACTTCCGACTGGAGAGATAAATCATTCTTCAAATATTACGACGATATTGTCTATGTCTCTGCAAACCCTTATATTAACTCGCTGAAATCAGTGAAAGGTTTTTCAGCAAACGAATACTTCCACAAGGTATATGACCTCTGGCTAAACAATTGGGACGACGAAAAAGGTACCGTCATGCCCGACGTAGTTACAAAACAAGCCATCGATATCGTCAATAATCATCCCGAAAAACGCGCCATCATTCACTATTTACAACCACACGAACCATATCTCGGCTCTTCTGTAAGCCAGGCTGGTTTTGAAAAACCTACCGCAGGAGGATACCTCCTCGGAGTACGAGACGAACAAATCAAATCAAAAATTGGAAAAATGATTATGAAACTTTGCTCTGCCGCTTTCTACTGGACCGGAATCAGAGGAAAGTTTCTACTCTGGAAAATAAGAGAACTTCTAAAGCTCCCGCCAGCAGGACCAATGGACGCCGTCAGAAGAAAATACGGTGACGACATACTCAGGCAGGCCTATAAAGAAAATCTTGAGATCGCACTGCCCCACGTAGCGAAACTCGTCGAAAATATATCCGGTAAAATTATCATTACCGCCGACCACGGCGAAATGCTCGGAGAAGATAAATGCTACTGCCACTGGTCAAGAGCAAAAAAGAAATTCCTGAGAGAAATACCCTGGCTTGTTATTGACAAAGGCGAAAAAGTCACCACCCCTAAAAAAGTCACGCATGAAGAAAAAGATACATCCTCGAACCTGAACGAAAAAGAAACTAAAGAGCAAATCCAGCAAAGATTAAAAGCCCTCGGTTACATGGATTAACATCAAAATAAGTCCTAAGCTCCGCATGTCACTAATGCTACAACAGCCAAAACATATTTGATTCTCTCAGCGGGAAAATCACCGCTATTTTTCTTGACGTTTAGCCTCTTTTGTAATAGAATGTATCTTTAATATTAACTCAATCTGGAGGCGGGAAAATGCTTAAAAATTCCTTAATTACTGCACTGTCTATTCTAATTGTAACATCCATTATTTCCGGCAATGTATTTGCCGCTGACTGCCCGCCGGGCCAAGCACTGAACTTTGACGGCACCAACGATTATGTCGCCCTGCCGGACAACGACCCCATCTGGCTGCCGCAAAACAATTTTACTGCTTCTGCGTGGGTATACTTCGATAGGGACCCAGGAGTTGCATGGGATCAGATATTGGACCTTAACGGTTCACCAAGCCAACATAGCACTAATAGAGTCGGCTATGGTTTACAAAGAATAATGGCGGGCAACATAAGATTCCACATGGCGATAAATAATTCAGATGAACTTCTTTTATCAAATCTTATTCCTGCTAAGGGCACATGGTATCATATCGTTGCTGTTAGAAATGGAACTACGCAAGAGCTTTACATAGACGGCACTCTCGATAACAGCAGAACTTGTTTAGCAGGACCCATAGATTTTGTCGGCGGTTATGACGACAACAAGGTCAATATCGGCAGGTGGACTCGAGCAGGAGGAGTTGCGGGCGGAAACTACTTTTTAGACGGCACAATCGATGATGTCAGAATCTACAACAGGACTTTAACTGCCAGCGAAATTTCTACTATCATGTACACGCCCGCTAATGGCACCGAACCAGGCCTCGTCGGATACTGGAACTTCGATGAAGGTGCAGGCCAAATCGCGCATGACTTAACCGCCAATGCAAATCATGGACAGTTAGGTTCAACCCCAACAAGCGATAGCCACGACCCGGCATGGGCCATCTCAGGCGCACCGTTAGAGTGCGATGAACCCTTAGAAGTAAACATTAGCATTGAACCAAGGACACTCAATATCCAAAGCAACGGAACATGGATTACATGTCAAATCAAACTGCCGGATGACTACGATGTCACTGATGTAGACAATGACTCCATCTTACTTGCAGACTTAGTACCTGCCCACGACACACAGATCAATCCGGGACAGCAACAGATAACTGCTAAGTTCGACCGCCAGGATGTTATCGATGCACTCATACTCATGGAAAACCTCGACCCTAATGGCGGGTTCTCCGTCTTTGTAGATGTAGAAGTTACAGGCCAACTAAACGATGGAACTAAATTCAAAGGAACTGACAACATCAGATTTATGCATAACGTAAAACCGAAAAAGCATGGAAACTAAAAGTTACACTCAGCAATTCAGAAAAGCTGTGGACATCTCGTTCACAGCTTTTTTTATGTCTTCTTACCGTAAACCCAACGACGGTTAACACCCTTTTCCAAACCAAGCTTATATCTTACATACGCAACCCCCTGCAGCACAGATGACGTCAGCTTCGGAAATACTGTCAACACATATGCCCCTACCCGAACGTAAAACGGAAAAAATTCACTAAATTCTTTAACTATCGCACGCGCATCTTCTTTGAACCCGTGATAAAAGGTTATCAAGAGCCTGTTAAATAAAATCCTTTTCGCGAAAGGCCTGAACTCTTCAAGCTTACCCTTCTCAGCGGCCAGCTTTAAATGTTTCTTTATCAAACTGCGACCTTCAGCACCGCGCTTATCTTCAAAACGCCGCTTCGCCAATCGTTCATCAGCAACATCAAAATGAACCGTCGCCAATGGCTCTGCTATAAAACCAACTTTCGGACATTCATAAACTATGCGCCACCACAAATCAACATCCTGACCACGCTTCCTGCCAACTTCAAAACCCCCAACCTTCTCAAGAACGCTTTTGTGAACCACAACCGTCGGCGTACCTATATGACAGCGGTTTTTGCTTGCCTGGAAAAAAAAATCTTCTACATAATCCCGACCACCAAGAACTTCCCGAAGAGATTCGATTTTTATCCGCGCCGAACTGCGCCCGCCACTCGTCTGAACAAAATTGCTCGCGCACCATTTCAACTCGCTATTACGCTCAAGCAGTGCCATCTGTCTGGAAAGCTTATCTTCATGCCACTCGTCGTCGGCATCCAAAAACGCTATCCATTCTCCACTCGCAGCCGCGATACCGGTATTCCTCGCCACACTCGCGCCAGCATTGTCCTGAGAAATGTAAGTAACTTGCCCCCCATACCCCTTTACCTTCTCACCTGTATCATCACTCGAACCGTCATCGACTACTATAATCTCATAATCGCTAAAACTCTGCCCAAGCACACTGTCTATCGCACGACAAATGCTACTGCCCCCATTGTAAACTGGTATGACAACACTTACCATCCTATACCTTCAACAAAGCTAACCAAGTACAATGCGCAATATATCGTTATATGTCAGATAAAGAAAAACAGACACCAGGAAAATAATCCCGACATAGGCGATTACCTCCTGAATCTTAATACTGACAGGACTGCCCTTTATCTTTTCTATTATCAAAAGAACAAACACCCCGCCGTCAACTATCGGGATAGGCAAAAAGTTTATCACAGCAAGGTTCGCACTGATAAATGCAAGCAAATATAAAAACGTCGCTATCGATTGCTCAACCGCCTGATAACTCAGAGTCGCAATACCAACCGGGCCGCTCATCGAATCCATACTGACATTGCGAGTAAACAACTGCTTGACAGTGACATACGTCTGAACTAAAAACCAAACACTCTTCTTGCTCGCCATCACGACCGCCTGACCAATATTATCCGCTTTATAAAATCGCGACATCGGCTCAAAAACTACAACGTCAGCTAACCGACTGCTCACTTTAAGACCTTTTTCAACATCCGACAGATTAACCGCCGCACTACCGGCAACACGACTATCCAATCGATAATCAATCGTCACTCGCTGACCGGCATTACGCCTCAACTCACGAATAACATCATAAAAACTCGACACCGACTCGCCGTCAACCGCTGTTATCGTCGCACCGCGGGGAATATCCAATGCCGAAACTCCTTCAGAAGATAGCGTCTTAGCAACAACCGCATGCTCTGCGTCAAGAACAACGACAATACCTATCACCACTCGCTCAGAGCCTCGCTGCTTCTTCGGAAAAACGCTGACCGTCACTTCAGACTCCAAACCCCCCTCAACTTCTCGAAGAACCTTAAGCACCAACTCCTTATCCTCATGCTCGCCGGTTATATCACGAAGCTCTTTATAAGTAGGATTCTCAATGTCACCAACGGCAACAATTATGTCACCCGCCAGCAAACCGCCTTTACCCGTCTCGCCCGCAGCAACAATAATGTCACCCGCTTCCAAACCTTTACCGCCCGAATCCTCGGAAGAATAGGTCACACGCAATCGCGGTACCATCGAGTAAATATGATTAAGGTCAGATTCACTGTTAACATCCTTCGCCGCGTAATTCAATTCAAGATTTATAGTAGAACTCACAAGCCCGGTTTCGCCCTCCCTGCCCGATTGCACCACCAACGAAGGAGCAAGCGAATTCTCAACTAACTTGGCAAACTCCCAGTAGCTTCGGACCTCCATACCATCAACATATCTAATCTCATCGCCGACCTGCAAACCAGCCGAATCCTCCTTGACCGCTCCGACACGCAGAGTCATGGGCCTGTTAAAGCCGAACATTCGAATAGGCATGTCATCGTATAGCTGCCTGGCAACTAACGAATATGATTCCACTACTCCATCTTCGTGCCTGACCGTTAAAGGGACACTTTCACCCTTATCAGATAGTGCAGCCGCCACCAATATATTCGTAAAGTCAAGGTCCTCGCTCTTGCCGCCTATCTCTATTACCTCATCGCCTGCCCGTACACCCGCCTTAGCTGCCGGTGAACCAGCCGTCACGCCGCCAACTATCGCCGGAGGACGAGCGATACCAATCATATAAACTACCGTCATCAACAACACCGCCGCTATCACATTAAAGATAACACCGGATGCAATCACAACCATACGAACCAGCACGCCCTTGTTACCAAATGAACGAGGGTTATCGCTTTGCTCATCTGCGCCAGTGTCCTCCTGGCCAAGCATCTTCACATAACCCGCCAACGGTATCAAACCGATGCGATATTCCGTCTCACCTTCACTGCCCTTTCTAATGGGAAGAGTAAAACTAAGTAAACCGTCACCGCCTTGCTCACCGGCTCGCTGGAAAAATAGCGGCAGTATCCTGAAACGAAGACCATTCGTTGTCCGCCTAACTCCCAAAAGTACAGGCGGTAAAAATATCGAAAAAGTCTCAACATGAATATCTGAGGCCTTCGCAAATATAAAATGACCGCACTCGTGAATAAATACCACCGCACTGAAACCCATCATCGCGATAAAAATGTTCCATGACTTATGAACGTCCTTGCTGATAACGAAAATCAATAAACCAATGCCAACCAGCAATAAAAAAAATCGTACCGTATTACGGAACTTATCTACTATCGTAGTTGTCTTTGTCTTTGTAACCTCTGCCGCTTTTTCCATCCGTATGTCCTTTTCACTTTTTACTTTTTATTGTTTCCTTCACGGTTTCCCTTGCCCAACTATCCGCCTCAAGAAGCTCGGCCAAACAAACTTCCCGTTTAACACTATGTCTACTCAAACAATCCTCTATTAGTTCGACAATATCGATAAATTTAATATTACCTTCCAAAAATTCCGCAACTGCCTGCTCATTAGCGGCATTAAACACCGCCGCCGACGTCCCGCCGGTCCTGGCAACCTCAAAGCCAAGCTCCAAGGACCTGAAAACCTCAACATTAGGCTTAGCAAACGTCAATTTGCCCAACTCGTCAAGCTGCAAACGATGCGAGATACCCTTAACACGACGAGGATAACTCAACGCATATTGAATCGGAAGGCACATATCAGGAGTACCTAACTGTGCGATCACCGACCCATCGACAAACTCTACCAATGAATGGACTATCGACTCAGGATGCACCAGCACTTCAATTTTAGACACTTCCGTCTCAAATAGCCAGCGAGCCTCAATCACCTCCAACGCCTTATTCATCATCGTCGCTGAATCTATCGTTATCTTAGGTCCCATTTCCCACGTCGGATGAGCCAATGCCTCTTCCAATGTCACATCGGCCATCTCGTCAAGGCTCTTCTCCCGAAAAGGCCCACCGGACGTCGTTAATATTATTTTCTCAACCTCAGACAAACTACCAGACGCAAGAGATTGAAATATCGCACTATGCTCACTGTCAACCGGCAAAATTTCAGCGCCGTTCTCCTTCGCAGCTTTCATCAAAAGTTCACCAGCGATAACCAAAGGCTCCTTGTTCGCTATCGCCAAACGCTTACCCTTCTTAGCCGCCGCCAATACCGCACCAAGACCAGCCGCGCCAACAACAGCTGTAACTACCGTATCAACAGAATCCAATTGGGCGACCGTCTCCAGACTCCCGCCTCCGCCCAATATCTCAACGTCACTATCACCAACCAACTCACTTAGCTTATCAACTAAATCCACGCGAGTTATCGCAGCTACTTTAGGCTTATACTTTAAAACCTGCGATGCAAGCAGCTCAACATTACTATGACCGGTCAACGCCAATACCTCGTACCGCTCACCGCCAACGCTGTTAAGTGAATCTATCACGCGTAAGGTGTTTTGACCGATAGAGCCCGTTGAGCCCAATATAGCTATGTTTTTACTCATAGACAGGCATTATAACCACTGACCCCCAAAAAACCACCACAAACTATGATTTACTGCCATCAACCCCCGCTCCCCTTGACAATTACCCCTTATAATTTTTATAAGGTGGTTTTAAATTATTGACTTTGAATATTTTTATTAGTAGAATACATTTTTAAGGGATATTTATACAAAAGGAGAACTATAATATGGCCCAAAAAGAAAAGGGGGTAACGTTGCAATTAGTAAAAGTATCATCAAAATCTTCTTTGTTTGAGCTTACTGGAAAATTTGGACACGATAAACCTTTAAAAAGGATATTTCAAATCATATTGTCTCAAGGCTGTAAAACAATTGTAGTAGAAAATGAATACGAAGATTCTGATTACAAGAATGAATATGAAAATTTTTATAAAAAGTTATTTAAAACATATGCTCAAAACACTCAGCGACTACACTTTTTTTCTTCAAATATCACTAAAACCTCACTAGGCAAGCTTGGTAGTTTTGAAAACACGTATTTAGGATTTTGCGTTTTACGACCTTTTCAATATCAAAAAGTTGTCAATGCTATCATAAAACCAACAGAAGATTGCAATCCGAGCAAACGATCTTTTGTTTTATGCCAAGAAGATTTCAATATAGAAATCAAGATCAATAGTCGAAACACTCAAAAATTAAAAATTAGAGGTTTCCCATTTAAACAGCAAGATGGACAATTGGGTTGCTGCGCACATGCATCACTGGCAACTATAGACCACTTCTTAGCACATAAAAACAGAAAAAAGCCTTGCGATTTAAGTGATATAATTGAAAAAGCTGCTCAAGTTCCAGATACCAGAAGAGCAGTCCCTTCAACCGGTTTAAATGCTGTACAAATTTCGCAGGCATTAAAAGGTATGGGATATGTTCCTCTAATTTATCAATATGGAGAAGGCATTCGTAGCCCCTTCCCTGCCGAAAGAGTAATTTATCATTATATGGAGTCTGGGATCCCCATAATGCTTGGTATCCCTACTTCGTCAAGTGGTCATGCTTTAACAATTATTGGGCATTCTTTTGAACCTGATATGTGGTGGGCACTGGCACAGAGCGAGTACTACAGAAGACGACCATCTGGAGGACCATATCATTGTAGCACAACATGGATTCAAAACTTTATTATTCATGACGATAACTTTGGGCCATATTTAACTATACCAAAGGAATTTATATGGGAAAAAGCTGCTAAGGAAGGACTACTGATTGTTGTTCCACTACCTGAAGATGTTAACATACAAGGAGAAGATGCAGAAATATATGCTTATCGTATGATTTCAGATCAAATAATTACAGAAAAAATGATGGAAATGAGCCTCGAAAACAAAATTACTCAAAAATGGTGCGAAGTTTTCTTTGATCACCTCCAGAATGAAGATCTGGTTTTGCGAACATGTTTATTAGATTCTAAAAAATTTAAAAAAGAGTATACTTCTGAAAATCTTAAAGAATTTTACAAAACTCTAGCCATGCCAAATAAAATTTGGCTAACAGAAGTCAGCATACCTGAGCTCTTTTGCCAGTCTCGTCTTCGCTTAGGAGAAGTTATTACAGATTCTACATCAAATATGAAATTTGGGCATTCTTTTCTCGCTATTCATTTGCCTGGAATTGTCGTGACAAGAGATGTAAATACTGAAAAAATAAAATATTTCCCTCTAAAAGAAGATTTGCCTTTCGGTCACATTATCAGATGAAAAGGGAATTTCTTCTTTAGATTCTAATACTTGATGTTAAAGAGTTTTTGCGCCATGCATCAAGCGCATTCAGTATTTCTCTAATATCTTCAATAGGCTTTTCTGATAACTCCCTTATTTGTTCCTCGGTAAATGGCCTTTCCTCGGGCAAAACAAACCTTTGAGACTTACTTTTAGCCAAAACACACCTCCTCACACCTTGAAACCATTAGCAACCTAGACTCCTTCCTCATTCCCATTTCCTTTCCAATATATATATTACACATCATATCGACCTAATGCAACTACAAAGTCAAGCTAAATTTTACCAAAAAAGCTAAAACTATCGAGGGGTTGGCCTAAGTTGTTTTCCTGAAAGCACTTAACGCTATTGCCTTAGCTAACAATCACCTTGTTAATTGTCAAAATATCCACATTTTAAGTACTTTCAACACTTTCAAATGAAAGTTCCAATATTACTATGTTTTTACTCATAGACAGGCATTATAACCACTGACCCGCTCACTCTCAACAACCAAATCAATGACAAAATTGACCTTGCTTTTAAGATGCTATAAAATATAATTCCATCATGGAAAAAGATGCTGCCCAAAAAGTTTGGTCTGGACAGATGTGCAAAAATGCCCTTACAACTAAAGGGCCCGGATCAGGCGCAAAACTAACAGTGACAAATGAAAATCTTCAACTAAAAGGACTTCTGGGAGATTTCACTTTCACTACAGATACCGTAGATGTAATAGAAAAAGCTGGCTTCTTCCCCTGGTTTGGGACAGGATTTAGAATTGTTCACAAAATCAACGATTACCCGTCAAAAATTATGTTCTGGCCCCTATTCGCTCGTTCAAAAACAATACTAAAACATCTAAAAGACTTAGGATACAATGTAAGATTATAAACCGCTAACGTCACCGCCAAGAGATTTGAGCTTGTTGTAATAAATATCAAAATGCTCCTGCAATGCAGCTATCGATTTATTAAGCATGTCAACATCAACCATTAACTTCTGACCATCTTCACTGAACATCGCAGTAGCGTCCATTTTTTTCATCTCAGCCGTCAACCCATCAAGCTCAACCTGGTGCTCGCCAATGGCCGCCTTATACTTATTCGCAAGAACCGTCAACTGCTCGACGTCCAACTTACCCGCTTCGGACCTTATCGCACTAACAGCCTTATTAATATCAACATCAAGACTTACCTTCACCTGCTCAACAACTTCCACCTGCTCAGCTACATCAGCCGCTGTCTCTGACGAACCAGCCTTCTCGCTTTCCTTCTTGCCGCAACCACTAAATAAAACCACACAAAAAACCAATACAAAACATAAACATGCCTTAAAAATGTCTCTCATTTCGGGTACCTCCTGTTATTATTAATCAATCTTATACAAAATCAACTTTGCTTCAATAGTAAATCATATTCCACTTTAAAACGCAACTTATGTTTTACCTCTTCCTCGGCCAAAACCAATAGAGTCTCTTTCGCTGACGGCTCGTGAATATGCTGGATTAAATTAATATAAGCACGAAAAGACGCTTCCTCTTTCTCCATCGCCAGAAGAAGCATGTCCTTATAGTCCATATCAAGCATCGAACCATCCTCGGAAATCACATGCTCATGACGAGGAACATCACTCGGTGCTCCGTCAACTACAATGCCCGCTTTCATCATCTCCAACTCAAGTTTTTCCTTATGCTCAAGCTCCTCAGCGGCAAAATCCTCAAAAACTTCTCGCATCTCTGAACTCTCTACACGTTCTGCCAATGCAAGGAAAAAATGATGAGCCTCCACCTCGCGGGCTATCGCAAATTCCAATATCTCAATGTCACTGCCTCTCTCTGGCATAATTCAATTCCGCTATCAATCCTAAAATTTCGCTCTCCTGCGATTGATAATATAATTATAACCCAGCCTCAAAATATCACAAGATTGTTTTTAACCAATAATAAACTCTTGCGACGATAAAACAAAACCCACCAGGCCTGCCTTAGGATTATCGGAAACACAAAAAATTACGAAAAAATAAAAATCGCCTTGAAAAAATTCCTAAACCTAAGTCCCATAAAATCAACAACTTACAACCATAAACGCCTTTAATTTCTTGTAAAATATCGCAAAATCGTTATAATTGATACAATCAATCGGGAGGCAATAAGGATGTTAGCCAAAAGCCAAAAACAAGGATGGGCAAAAAAACATGCCGGCAGATTGGAGACGCGATTCAAGCACTGGCAAAAGCCTTTAGGTATCGACGGACAGGAATACCTAATCCACCTCACAAAGGACCTTGAAGACTCCTACGACAATCCGCTCAAAAGGGCACTAATTGAGTCAATTTCGTAACTTTGACCATGCCCAAAATACGCTAAAGGGCTATAAAAACCAAATCTCGCCCCTGATTTTCTTAACTTAGGTACTATTTAAGCCGATATACCATAGATAAATTTGCGCACTAAAGAGAGTGAACAACAAATGAAAAAAGAGAAAATTACCTCCATATGCTATCATTGTAATAGCTGCGACTATCGCTGCTTCGTTCTACATAACGAATTACCAGCAAAAACATTTATCTTCCGACACTGATGTTTCGACCTAAACTTTGACAAATTATTGGATATCTCTTTTAGTCTTAATTAGTAGATGCGGATAAAAAAACAGGAAAGCAAAATGCTAATTAAAAATATCAGACCATTCTATGAAAAAATATTAAGTCACGTCTCAGAAGGTATCTGCTGCCTCGACAACGACAGAAAAATCGTATACTTCAACAAAGCAGCGGAAGATATTACTGGATTCAAAGAAAAAGAAATCATCCATTCACATTGCTACGACAATATATTTATGCACGTCTACGAAAACGGAAAACAACTTTGCAAAACAAGACATTGCCCGGCAATACAAGCCATCAGCACAGGAAAAGAAAACCTGCAAGACGCTATATTCCTGCATCACAAAAACGGATACAGAATCGCCGTCAACCTAAAAACTTCTCCGCTTAGAGATGATAATAATAATATCGTCGGTGTTATGAAAATCTTCAACCATGCAAACCCTGCCTCACAAACTCAAAAACAACTCGAACACCTCAAAAAAATCTCTATGATTGACACACTAACAGACCTGGGTAACAGAAGATTCGGTGAGTTAGAACTCGATATAAACATCAACCAATTCAAAAGATACGACTGGCCTTTCGGTATAATCTTCTTTGATATTGACGACTTCAAATTAATCAACGATTCTTTCGGACACTCAATCGGAGACGACATCTTAAAAATGGTCGCAAAAACAATACAAGAAGCCACAAGACCTTTCGACCGTATCGTAAGATGGGGAGGCGATGAGTTCCTTGTCATTATTGTAAACATAAACGAAAATTCGCTGAAAGCTATCGCTGAAAAACTAAGAAGACTCATAGAACAATCTTTTATCGAACTCAACGGCGAAAAAATCTCACCAACTATCTCTATCGGCGCTACCCTTGCAAAAAAACACGATACCATACCAACAATCATCGACCGCTCAGATTCGCTTATGTACCAAAGCAAAAATGCAGGACAAAACAAAACCACTTTCGGCTAAAAATGTCGTAACTGTTCACGGGGATAAAACGGTGTTCATGGTGTCATTGCGAGGAGTTTTACGACGAAGCAATCTCGATTTCAGCTCATCTTACGCAACAGCTCTTTCCTCGCAGCAACCCTAAGCTTGGCATTGCCATACCTACGCTTCTCATCCTCGGTCTCAGGCAATATCTCCGCCACACCAACCGGACGCTTATTCTCACCAAGAGCTACAAATGTCAGATGCGCCGTCGTCGCTATACTCTGCTCGGCACTATAAGGGTCCTCACGGATCACGCGAACCCCAACCTCCATCGAACTGCGGCCTGCGTAATTAACGCACGACTTCAATACCACATGGTCGCCAACACGTATAGGCTTCTTAAATGAAAGTGAATCGATATTCGCTGTCACTACCTCTTTACCACAATGCCGCTGAGCCGCCATCGATGCTATCATATCTATCCACGCCATGATAACTCCGCCAAAAGCCGTCCCTTGCGGATTTGCGTGCCCAGGCATCAAAACATACCTGCTCTCAACTGAACTTTCGCTTGGTTTCTTACCTGCCATCTTTACCTCGCTGTCTATAAATTAAAAATTCTTAGCTGAACCAAACCAAATCTTATCGCCACAACACCACCCACGCAAGGAAATCCCAAAAACCAAAAATGGTTGCCGAGACGACGTCGGGACCCAAATAACGAGGTAGCCGAAACGACCGGGCAGATAAAATGGGTTCGTTTGGGTTCGTTTTCACTTCAGCCAAATTGTGTAAATTGTTGTAATTGTTTATTGGATAGAATGTTATGTTCATTTTAGCATTTCTGAAATTGGGTTCGTTTATTAAAACGTTTATATTTTGCAACGTCGTAAATTCCGAATTAGGAAGTCCTCCCTATGGGACACCTTACGGCGGAATGAGGAATCAATGCCAAAGGACGAATTAAGAAAAGCCTCCAGAAATTACACAGATTTGGTTTGTTCGGCACTTTAAAAACCCCCATTTTGTGTCATTATAAGATATTTTAAAGAAAAAATCAAGGGAAAAGGGCAGTGGACATGGGGGCGAGTCCCCTATAGATTTATCTATAAATCTGGACATAGGGATAAATGGGGGTTAAAATGGGATAGTGAGAATTTTACGTGGAGGGAAATCAGCACGGAGATATTTTTGAGTAAATTAAAGTTGCTTTCTATGCTTATAAAATTATTATAGAACCAATTAAAGGATTAAGAAGAAATGGCATCTATACACGGAAACTGGTTTCATTCGAGAAGTAGTTCTCATTTGGGTGAACTTTTGACAGTGAGAAGCTTGGTTTTAGAAAGCCAAAAACCAGAATATATTGGATTTTCTTGGTCAGCTGGTAGACAAAATAATCAAAAAATGTATCAATTTGCTGCAGTAGCAAATATACAACCTTCCACAATGCAAACTAAAATTCGCACGATGATACGTTACGGATTTTTAAAGGAGGGTAGTATTTGTCCTCTTGTTTGGACAAGAATGGGAAGTCTTTGGAATGATCTTTATACGGTTGGAAATATAGCAGCAGCAAAACAGATTTATGAATTGATATTAACCACTTCCCTTGCGATGTTTGCATTCAATCAAACTAGTGCGCAGTATAGCCTAAACCCCACAAATGGTGAAATGCCTCTAAAATTTTTACTAAATGCCTTAAGCAACGATAATTCGATATCATTAAAAGAATTTGCATCTTTAGTTGACGGAGGTACAACAAGAGTTGGCGGTAATAGTTCTTATTGGAGGACAGACCTCGTAAATTCAGGATTATTTCAGGAAGATGGCGGTAGATTGTGTTGCACTGGCAAATACGAACGATTTGTCGAAAATATAAAAAAATTCACTCCAGATAGCTTGTTTACCGATGAAGATTGGCAAGCTATAAGGGATAATCCACTAATTAATTCTTCTCCTTTTAAGAATTCGGTAAAGGAGATTTTTGAAAACATACTACAGCAACAAAACATAGAGGAACAAATCACCGATGGAATTTATACAGCTCCAATTGTAGATGTTATTTCGGAACAGGAGGAATTGTATATACCAGAGATTGATATTTTAAGCACAAATACAAGATTTGCACAAAGTGTAAGACGTGTTAGGGTTGCGGCTTGGTCAATAAGAATCAAGAAGAAATACAATCATTTATGTGTAGTTCCTAACTGTGATGTTAACGGGAAAATTTTTGTTGAAGCCGCACACATCAAGCCAGATAATATCCCAGAAGATATAATGCCACATAGGGCACACATACTCAACGGCCTCTGTTTATGTCGTCATTGTCATGTTGCTTTCGACAAAGGATATTTTTCATTGACCGACGATCACAAAATTATTACATCAGTTAAACTTAATGAAATACCTGATCAAAATATTAAAACCGTCATTTTTTCCAGTTGCAACAGGCCAATAAAAAATCGGTTAGATAATCGATTACCGCTTGTTGAATTTATACAATTTCATAGAACCAATCGTTTTAAAAGTTAGGGTATCAATGCCTGAAGTTTTACATAACATACATTGTGATGGGTTTGAAGCTATAAGCTTAACCGCCAAATCCTCGAAAAATCTTTCTCTATTTAAATCGGAAGATTCAAATCGACAAGCAGAGCAATTAAGGATATTTAGAAAGCTTGAAAAAAAACTTTTGCTTTTTAATACAAGTTCATTTGAGAATCAAGTTCACTTTCAATTTGCTTACCAAACACCTGTTCAAAGATGGTTTCCATATCGTGAAGGTTATTCGGTTGAACTTGTTAATTCGTTTATTAAAAGTTTAAAAATAAGCGGTAATATATTTGATCCTTTTTCTGGAAGCGGAACGACATTATTGGCAGCAAGAAACAATAACATTAACTCACTAGGTGTTGACGTAAATCCGATATCTGTGCTGGTCGCTAGAGTTGAAAACGAAAAATATTCAACATTTAATATTAATAATATTAGGTCACAGATCGAAACCATCAAGGCATTAGAAAGGCCCAAACAAGAATACCAAACAACATTTAATTTGGCGAATAAAGTTTTTAATGCGGACATCCTTCAGTCTCTCTTGCACTTTAAAAACTATATTAAGTCGATAGAGGATAAAAAAATAAGAGACTTGGTGTTCGTGGCTTGGCTTTCAATAATTGAGGAAGTATCAAATATCAAGAAAGAAGGAAATGGAATCAAATATAAAAACAGAAAAAGAACACCTTCAGGCTACATTAACATTGATAAAGAAGTGTGGGAGAATCAAAATTTCCCAGAGGACAAATTTGTATTTGTAAAGTTTAAACTGTATAATCAACTAGAAGCTATTTTTTATGATGTCGTAAATAGTTATGGTAATTGTGAAAAACGTCCTAAAATTTATCAGGGGAGTTGCTTGGAGTTTAATAGATTATTTAGTGATGAAATTGAGCTCACTTTCTTTTCGCCTCCATATTGTAATTGCTTTGATTATTTTGAAATACACAAAGTGGAGCTATGGTTGGGTGATTTTATAAAAGACAAAGAAGATTTTAGGAAATTGAGAAATACTGGTTTTCGTTCAAATACAAATTCTCTAAATTATAAGCCAATTGTTTATAAAAATAAAAATCTTGAATCACTAATTTCTCTTATAGACACAGAGAGGCTATGGAGTAAAAAAATCCCCAGTGTTATAAGGGGATACTTTGATGATACAAATACTTTATTGAATAAACTTTACGATCAAACTGTACATGGTGGACATGTTGGCATAGTGGTTGGTAATTCAGCTTATTCAGGTGTTATAATTCCTACTGATACATTAATTGTAGAAATAGCCCAGCAAATTGGTTTTAAAGTAAAAAATATTTTTGTTACTCGCCATCTAACAACAAGTTCGCAACAGAAAAAAAAACTTTCCTCTTTAAAAAATTATTTACGAGAGAGTGTGATCATTATAGAAAAATGAGTAAAAAGCAAAAAATAATTTATATAAAAGAAATAATACCGGATAGAGTTAAGAATAATTCGGTTTTGAACATTTCTACAAAAGGGGTTACTTCTTTAACACATGGATTTCATAAATACCCAGGGAAATTTATTCCTCATATTCCTAGATGGGCTATTAATAAATATCTGAATGGTGATAAGGGAACAATTTTAGATCCCTTCTGTGGCTCAGGTACGACATTAATTGAAGGGGTATTGGCAGGCCATAACGTTGTTGGAATTGATATTGATCCTTTATCTTCTCTTATATCTAAAGTTAAAATTACGCCTGTAAATTTAAAGAAACTAAAAGAAATTGCGGATTGGCTTGTTCTATCCATTAAGAAAGCAAAAAAAGGGGAATTTAAACCTGAATGTGAGACAATTAATCATTGGTTTACGAAAGATGCTATTAATAAGTTATCGATTATTAGAACATCAATAAATCAGATCCCGGGGAAATTTGGTAATAGAAAATCCATAAAAGACATTCAAGACCTTTTGGTGGTTTGCTTTTCATCAATTATCAGACATGTTTCTAATGCAGACAACGAATCACAAAAAACATATGTCTCCCACACTAAAGTAAAAAATCCCAAAGAGGTTTATTCTGTTTTTTTCCCTAAACTGGAATTATTTATTGATAGGATCACGAAATTTACAAAATTAATTAATTCAGATGTGAGTGCCAAAATAAGCTGCACAAGTAGTAATAAGTCGTTGCATCAAAAATTTAAGGTGATTAAATTTGACTTAGTAATTACTTCGCCACCTTATATAAAAGCCCTAGATTACATTTATAACCAAATGGTAGAATTATTTTGGATTGGAGACTTGTTTGATCTACAGACTCAATCTAAACAGAATCAGAAAAAGGAAGGATATATTGGAACAAAACATCTACGCAAGGCTAAGTTTAAGGATTACACGCCTTATAAAAACATATTTGGTATAAATAGACTCGATGAAAAACTCCAAGAGGTATTTGTCACAGATAAAAAGAATGGGCATAAACATTCATTCGTTACATTTAAGTATTTTACTAACATGGAAAAACATTTTATTGAAATTGCTAAATGCATCTGTAAGGGAACACCTTATATTATGGTTGTTGGAAATAGTACCGTAAGCAATATTTATTTTGATACGGTAGATTTTTTAATACAGATTGCTGAACAAAGTGGTTTTAAAGCAAGAAATAAATGGGGATATGAAATTAAGAATCGTTATATGAGATTTGACAGAAAAGGGCGTGGAGGTATTATTGATATCGACTGGGTTATAGATTTCGTCAGAAAGTAATTCTATAGATTACGACAACCAGAGCGATAAAAATAGTTTCAAAAGAACAGTTGCAATTTATCTATTTTGGTGATATAATACTCGTATGGCTAAAAACGAAACAATTAAAGCACTCCCCAAAGGCTTAATCATAAGCCTTAGCCTGCTCTTGCGCCCCGGCGCATAAACGAACCCTACATACAAAAAAACCCTATTTTTATTAAATTCGTAGCATTTTCAATGCTATTTGCGCATAATGATACGTTAAATTCAGACAGAAAAACAATTTGGAGCTGAAAAATGGCACAAAAACTAATCATATTCGACACGACCCTGCGTGACGGCGAACAGGCCGCTGGCACAAGACTCGGAGCAAGAGAAAAACTCGAAATCGCCCGCCAGCTCGCCAGGCTAAAAGTCGACGTCATAGAAGCTGGCTTTCCCGCTTCGTCGCCGGAAGATTTCAACGCCGTTAAGCTCATTTGCGAAAACCTCAAAACAGTAACCGTCTGCGGACTCACACGCGCTATAACCAAAGACATCGACATCTGCGGAAAAGCTATCGCAAAAGCGAAACGCGCCAGGATCCATACAGGCGTCGGCGTCTCAGATATCCATATTAAGGGAAAGTTCGGAAGTGCAAAGTACGGCAAGACTATCGCCCAGAAAAAAGTCAACATCCTGAAGATGGCGGTAAAAGCTGTTAAGAGAGCGCGAAACTATACCGACGACGTCGAATTCTACGCCGAAGATTCAGGCAGGGCAAATCGTAAGTTCCTCTACGAGATACTCGAAGCTGTCGTCGACGCAGGAGCTACAACTCTAAATATTCCGGACACCACCGGCTACGCAATACCCGAGCAGTATGGCCAACTTATCGCTGACATAAAGGCCAACGTGCCGAACATAAAAAAAGCCATCATCAGCGTACACTGTCACAACGATCTCGGGATGGCTGTCGCTAATACTTTAGCAGGCGTAAAAAACGGCGCAAGACAAATCGAAGGTACCATAAACGGCATCGGCGAACGAGCAGGAAACGCCGCCATCGAAGAGGTCGTAATGGCCATCAAAACAAGAAAGGATTTCTTCGATATCGAAACAAAAATCGTAACGCCCCAGTTCTATCGTACAAGCAGAATGGTAGCTGACATGCTCGGCGTACCGGTACCAATAAATAAAGCCATCGTCGGAGACAATGCCTTCGCCCACAGTTCAGGGATTCACGTTGACGGAGTACTGAAAAAACGAGAAACATACGAAATCATGAAGCCAAGCGATGTCGGCTCGCCGAAAAGCAAGGTCGTCCTGACCGCAAGAACAGGCCGGCATGGCCTAAAGCACCGCCTCGAAGAGCTCGGATACAAATTAACTAAAGCTGAACTCGAGAAAACATATAAGAGGTTCATCGAAATTGCCGACAAGAAAAACGAAGTCTTCGATGAAGACATTACTGCGATCATCAGCGACGAGATTCACGCCGTTGAGCATACGTATAAATTGCAGTATCTCCATGTCGCCTGCGGAACTGGAACGCTGCCGACCGCGAGTGTCAGAATCGAGACAAAGGGGAAATTTACACAGGCTGCCGCGTGCGGGGACGGACCGATTGATGCTGCCTACCAAGCTATTAGAGACGCAACAGGACTCTCGCCAAAGCTTGAAAGCTATTCCATCAGAGCCGTCACCAGTGGTAAAGAGGCACTCGGAGAAGCTACGGTAAAAATTACCGCCAATGGAATACTTTTTGTTGGGCGAGGAGTTTCAACTGACATTATTGAAGCTTCCGCAAAAGCGTACGTAGATGCAATTAACAGAATGGTTGCTGCAAAAAAGAAAAGTAAAAAATAAGGATTAGTAAAATGGCTATGACAATTACTGAAAAAATACTCGCAAAGGCCGCCGGGCTTGACTCGGTTAAGCCAGGACAACTTATAGACGCTAATATCGACGTGGTAATGTGTCACGATGTCACTACCCCGCCGGCAATATCTATGCTACAGAAAAAAGGCATCGATAAGGTCTTCGACCCGGAAAAAATTATCGTAACACCGGACCATTTTCAGCCGGCAAAGGACATTCAAAGCGCTGAACTTCATAAAAGACTCGATAAGTGGGCAGTAAAACACGAGATCAAACATTATTACAAACTTGGAAAAGCTGGTGTATGTCACGCACTACTGCCTGAACAGGGACACATCAGACCTGGAGAAGTAATTGTTGGAGGTGACTCGCATACCTGTACATACGGTGCTTTCGGCGCTTTTAGTACTGGCGTCGGCTCCACCGACCTGGCCGCTACCATAGCAACCGGGCAGCTTTGGTTTAAAGTGCCGCCAACCATAAAAATTATCCTAAACGGAAAACTCGCCAAAGGCGTTTATAGTAAAGATGTAATACTTGACGTCATCGCAAGAATTGGTACAGACGGTGCGCTATACAAAGCCATGGAATTTACCGGCAGCACGCTCGCAAATCTGAGCATGGAATCTCGAATGACAATTACAAACATGGTGATAGAAGCTGGGGCAAAAAACGGAATCATCGAACTCGACAAAGTAACAAAGAAATATCTAAAGGAACATTTAGCGGAAAACAAAAAAGATTATACCGTTTTTGAATCTGACCCGGATGCCGTATACGAATCTATCGAGGAATTTGACTGCTCAAAGTTAGAGCCTATAGTCGCTCTGCCTCATCTGCCCTCAGGAGGCGTACCCATTGGTCAGTGCGAAGGCATCGAAATGGAGCAGGCATATATCGGAAGCTGTACAAACGGACGCATCGAAGATTTAAGGATCGTTGCAAAAATACTCGACGGTAAGCAGGTCGCTATCAGAACCATCATAGTCCCTGTCACGCCGACCGTCTGGAAGCAGTCGCATGACGAAGGCCTCTTCGATACCTTTTACGCAGCTGGATGTGTCATCAGCGCACCGACCTGCGGGGCGTGCCTCGGAGGATTCATGGGAATTCTCGCCGCCGGCGAAAACTGTGTCAGCACGACAAACAGAAACTTTATCGGGAGAATGGGACATCCGGAAAGCAAAGTATACCTCGCAAGCCCAGCTACCGCCGCTGCTTCAGCAATAGAAGGAAAACTGACCGACCCGAGAAAATACTTATAGCCACAGATTACACGGATTTAAAGTGATTAACACAGATTAAAATATAGTTTGAAAAAAGAGATTAGACTTTTGGAAAAAACTTTTCCACACAAGGATTTAACTCGAGAAATTATCGGGTCAGCCATGGAAGTGCATAGCACTTTAGGAAACGGCTTCCTCGAAAGTGTATATGAAGAAGCGTTAACTATGGAATTTGAATTTTGATATTGATTAGGATTTAGATATTAGGATTTAGATATTAGGATTTAGATATTAGGATTTACATAAAAATATAACAAAATAAACTTGAAGGATATCAAATTATGCCAAAAGCACACGTTTACAAAAGAGACCATATAAATACAGACGAGATTATACCTGCTCGATATCTAACTACCGATGACGAGCAGGAACTCGCAAAACACTGTATGGAAGACCTCGACTCTGAATTTGTTAAAAAGGTCTCTCGCAATGACGTCATAGTAGCCGGAGAAGATTTCGGATGCGGCTCAAGTCGCGAACACGCCGTCTGGGCAATTAGAGGAGCAAAGGTACAAACTGTCATAGCTAAAACATTCGCGAGAATCTTCTATCGAAACGCTATCAACTGCGGATTCTATATCATAGAGTCAAAAGACGCTCTGGAAAAAATCAATGACGGTGACGAAATCGAAATTGATATCGAAAAAGCCTTGATCAAAAACAAAACAACTGGCGTTGATATTGCTTTCGAACCGCTGCCGACTTTCGCGCTGGAGATAATAAACGACGGCGGACTACTAAACCATATAACAAAAAAACTATAATTTATTAGATATGAATGCACACAAATGGAATGGGAAAACTATATTGTTGGTATTGTTGACATATTAGGACAGAGCCAAAAGCTAAAAGAACTTGGCTCGCTCTTAGACCAAGACAGTTTAGAAAAAGATAATTGCAAAAGTATAGTGAAAAAACTTACCGATGAGACTTACGGAGAAGTAGGACACTTCCGGGAACTATTTACTAAGACTTTTGACCTCATGAAGAAAAATATCCATGAACATCCAAAAATGAAAACTCTTTTACCAACTGAACGGGAAATGCTAAATGAAATAGCCGATGATATATGCAAATTGCGGTTTTTTTCTGACTTGGTTGTATGTTATATTCCCTGTGGTATTAACGAACTGGTAACCCGCACTAGGCTTGCAACTATGTTAGCTACATATACGGGTGTATTGATTCTCGAATTTAGGGCCGGAACATTCTTTAGAGGTGGAATTGAAATGGGTGCAGGAACAGAACTGAATGATGGTGATATTTACGGGCCCGTGCTTAACGAGGCGCATTATCTTGAAAATGATATAGCTGACTATCCGAGGATTATAGTTGGAAAAAAACTTAGCGATTTTATTCAGAGTGACACTCAAGTACCAAATGATGGAGAGTTTCTTAGGTCAATGTTTGCGAGCGTAAATAATTTATCTAAGGGTATGGTATGCAGAGATGATGACGGGCATATCATTATTGATTATCTTGGCGAAAGCGCAGCAAAATTACACCGGTTTGAAGGTAGTGAGGCATGCAGTTTTGTGAAAAAAAGTATAGCTAAGATAGAAAGCGAATTGGAAAGATATAATAAAGAGGGTAATCATAAGTTGGAAAAACGGTACGAAAAATTACTCACATATTGTCAAAGTAGAATGGAATTTTGGGACAACTAATAGGTTTTAAAGCAAAGGAGAATTACTCGTGGCAAAAAGTTATAAGATAGCAGTAATACCCGGCGATGGCACTGGACCGGAAGTTACCGCTGAAGCAGTAAAAGTACTAAACACAACTGCAGAGAAGTTCGGTTTCAAGGTCGACCTCACAGAATTTGATTTCGGCGGTGAAAGATATAAAAGGACAGGAGAGACCCTGCCCGATAGCGCTATAGACGACCTCAGGCAGTTCGATACCATATTACTCGGTGCAATTGGACATCCGGATGTCGCGCCGGGAATTCTCGAAAAAGGTATTCTGCTAAAAGCAAGATTCGCTCTCGACCAGTATATCAATCTAAGGCCAGTAAGACTCTACCCAGGAGTCGAGTGCCCGCTAAAAGGCAAAGGCCCTGACGAAATAAACTACGTCGTCGTACGCGAAAATAGCGGCGGAATATACACCGGCACAGGCGGTGTCTCAATGATAGGAACACCAAACGAAGTCGCCGTCCAATCCGCCGTCTATAACAGGTTCCAGGTCGACAGATGCCTGAAGTACGCTTTCGAATACACAAAAAAACACGGCAAAAAAGCCCGCGGAATTGGCGACGAAAACACTCTCGCACTCTGCGGAAAAACAAACGTACTGACATACGTTTACGGCCTCTGGGACAGAGCTTTCCACGAAATGGGTAAAAAAGATTACCCCGATATCCGCAGGGACTACTACCATGTAGACGCAACCTGCATGTGGATGATAAAAAATCCCGAATGGTTCGATGTAATTGTCACCGGCAATATGTTCGGCGACATCATCACGGACCTCGCCGCAATAACTCAAGGCGGCATGGGAATCGCTGCAGGCGGAAATATCAACCCCGACAAAGGAGGCATCAGCATGTTCGAGCCTATCGGAGGAAGCGCACCGAAATATACAGGCCAGAACGTTATCAATCCATTAGCCGCAATCTGCGCGATGCAGATGATGATCGAAACACTCGGAGAAGATAAAGCTGCAAAGAAAGTCGATGACGCTGTCAGATTCATCACTGCCAACAAACTCAAAGGACTCGGAGCAGGAAAAATGGGATTCTCAACCAGCGAAGTCGGGGACCTCGTCGCAGAGCACGTTGCTGACTAAAAAAATACTTAATCAATTAGTTTACAGGAGTTAAAGATGGAATGTAAAAAAGAAAAAAACCTGCAGGATTGTATTTGCAGTTATCCGGGATGTGAAAGAAAAGGCATCTGCTGTGACTGTATAAGCTATCATCTAAAAAGCAAACAGCTCCCGGGATGCTGCTTCCCGCAGGATATAGAAAAAACCTACGACAGAAGCTTCACAGCGTTTGCAAAAGCGTGGGATCTCTAACAAAAACTTAAAAAATTGAAATATAAAGGCCCCCGCATCCGTGCAGGGGTCTTTTTTTTTGACTCTAAAAATCGAAGCTCTTGCCGGTGATCTTCTCGTAAGCCTCAATGTATTTTGCTGCGGTCTTTTCTACAATATCATCCGGCAACTCAACTCCGCTGCCCGATTTGTCAAAACTAATCGATTCGAGATAGTTTCTGACGAATTGCTTATCAAAACTTTCCTGGTCACGACCCGCCTCGTATTTATCCGCAGGCCAAAAACGAGATGAGTCCGGAGTCAGAACCTCATCGATTAAAATGATCTTGCCATCAACGATACCCCACTCGAATTTCGTGTCTGCCAGAATGATACCTTTACTCTCAGCGTGCGCCGAACCCTTCTCAAAGATGAATCTGCTTTTGTCACGAACATACTCAGCTTTTTCCTGCCCGATTATATCCGCGCATCTCTCAAAGCTTATATTCTCATCATGCTCACCCAACTCCGCTTTGGTCGCAGGCGTAAAAATAAGGTCGGGCAGCTTTTCACATTGCTTAAGACCAGCCGGCAGCTTTTCACCGCAAACCGTCCCGTCATTTTGATATTCCTTCCAACCCGAACCGGTGAGATAACACCTGATCACACATTCAACCGGCAGAACTTCAACCTTTTTCACAAGCATACTTCTACCAGCTAACTGCTCAGAATAATTACAGAAAGGCTCCGGATAATCCGCCACATTGTCACTTATCAAATGATGCTCGATGTCACCGCCTAAAAGTTCAAACCAGAATTTCGATATCTGCGTCAGAACGATACCCTTCTTGCCGATGCCGTTGGTCATTATCACATCAAATGCGCTGATGCGGTCGGTTGCGACGATGAGCAACTTATCGCCAAGGTCGTAAATGTCACGAACTTTGCCCCTAACAGGGTTCGCACCCTCAATATTTGTCTCTAAAATTACGCCTGCCATTATATTTCCTTTCCTTGGGAACTTGAAAACGAACATATGCTACGAAGACAAGGCAAATCTGTCAAGCCTGCAAAATCACAATAAGTAAAAACCCTTATCAGCCGGACCCTGCTGTAAAAGCATTGATATCAGCAATTATTTTCTTGCGAATCTTGCCGATTTCCTCGCTCTTAGGCAGAAATTCAAACATCAATTCAAGAAATCCTCGCTCCTTGATACGAACAAGCGCCGGAATAAAATTAATGTCATAAATCCACGAAAGCTGAAGAAGTTTCAGGTCGTTCCACGTCCGCAAACCCTTATAGTCAATACGCTCGCCATTAAGAAGGCCATCAACAACATGACCGGAACATTCAGGCCTGTCGGGAAATTCCAGTTCGAGTTTGAACTTTTCAGGCTCGTCACGATACTGGCGATAAGATTCGGTCACAACATAGTAAATATCAATCTTGTCGGCATCACGAATCAGCTTACAAAATAGCAAACTCTCGGCACTAAGATTATCAGGCAAAACTTTTAGACCATGATATTGAATCGCCTTTTCAATCCATATCCGTTCAGATTTATCAAACGAATTAAGCAGCCTGTGTTCTTTGAGAACTTCTATACTCATCAGACAGTGACTCGGAGTCTTATTGTCGTTGTAAGTCCTGTATTTGTTAAACTGAACAAACCTGCCGATATCATGGAACAACGCGATAAACTCTGCTATCCTGTTTTGATTCGCGCTAAGCTCCAGATGCCCCGTGACATATCGCATCTCGTCGCATACTCGCAGACTGTGGGCTTCTTTCAACTCAAGATTCGTGTTGACATAATCATTGCCCCCGTAGCATTTAGCAACGTACTGAGAAAACCACTCTTTTAATTCTTCCAATCTCTCTTGGTCCATAACGATTTTAGTCAGACAGGCCTGTCCCGAGCCAAGCCGATAGGATAACCAGACGACAATTTATCCTGTTCATCCTGCTTTAGTTCTCTTACCTTTCTCTTAACTTCAACTTATCAACACTGCTGTTAATCTGTTTTTTTTATTATCCAATCAATCCTGTAATCCTGTCAAAAAAGTCTTTATAACAGATTTTTTGAAATTTTTCCATTAGAACTTGAAAAATACATTGCCAATGCTACAATTTCAAAAAAGATTTAAACAACAAAGAAAGGGAGACACAATGCCAACCGTAAAAGATGTTCAGGTCAAAAAACCTTCACCGGACCAGCAGACAGAATGTGAAAATTGGCCTATCTGGAGCAAAGAAGCCTGTACCTTTGACTGGTCATACACCGAAACAGAAACCTGCCTCATCTTAGAGGGACAGGTCACCGTCAGCGACGCTGATACAGAAGTGACTTTAGGCGAAGGGGACCTCGTTATCTTCCCAACAGGACTCGAATGCACATGGCAAATCACTAAACCTGTAAGAAAACACTATAACTTTAGCTAAAATAAAAACATCTGGCGAATACCGAAAAACAAACTTTTGCGATTATCTATTTCTTTCTTGCTTAATAGACAAAGAAGGCTTATAATTATTCTCACTTGTTGTGTATTTATTCTTTTGAGAGAGGACAGAAAATGCAAAAAAACAGAACAATTCTACTACTATTGCTTTTCACCTGCTGTCTGACTTTAACCGGATGCAAGGACCCTGAAAAAGAGCAGGCACTTCAAGAGGTCGAAGAACTAAGAATAGAACTATCAGACATAGAAGATTCTCTGGCTAAAACCAAAAAAGAAAAAAAATCACTCAAGTCACAAACCGATGAACTCGCCGAAACTCTCGAAACCACCGAACAACAGCTCAACGAAAAAAACGACTCATACGACACACTCAAACAAAACTTCGCTAAAATCGAAAAAGAAAATGACAGCTTAAAAAACAAAATCGAAAATTTACAGCAAGAACTGGAATCTGATATCCAGGAACAGCAGACAAATGAATTATTAGGACTCGTACTTACAACACATATCGACAAAGAGGGACTGCCTCTGGACGACTTCGATTCCTTCTTCATGGAAAAAAAACATTTCTATATCTTCAGCAAGTGGAACCTTACAAAAAAAGAACACACAGTAACTGTCAAACTTTACGACGGAACCGGAAAACTGAGAAAACAAATACCAAGAACATTTACTCCGAAAACCCCAACACGTAACGCACGTTGCCTCTATACAATAAACAAAGCTCTCGATAAGCCCGGAAAATGGAAAGTTGAAATCTACCTCGACGGACATAAAATGGGCGAAAAGAATTTTATACTTATGTCAGAGTACTAAAATACATAACTTTAAGTTTGTCTTTTCACCGTCAGGCAATTAGCATTACATTTCTAATAAATCCGGAGAACTGCTTTGCGCCCTATCAGTAAAAAAAGGAAATTGGTTGAACAACAGGAACGTCTGCATCTGGCAAAAAGAAACTTCAAACGAAGGTTCCACACCGAAAATATACCATGGCTAAGACGAATAATGCGTTTCCTCATTAGACTGTTTTTTGTCCAGGCTATAGGCAAAAAAAATGCCGAAAATTTAAAACTTGAAAAAATACAATTCTCGTTCCCGAACCTACCCGAAGCCTTTGATAATACCAGAATACTTCTGATAACCGACCTGCACTTAGACAATACAAAAGATTCCGAAGAGAGATTGATGAAGATAGTTAAAAATATTGATTTTGATTATTGCTTCCTCGGTGGAGATTACACTAACAGATGGCAGGAAAATGAAACTGCTCATATTAGTCTGACAAAAATCACTAAAGAACTTTTGAAAAAGTCGCGTGTATTTGGAGTTCTCGGAAATAATGACAAATATCAGATAGCCCGGACCCTTGCTCGCGCAGGAGCCGAAATGTTGATAAATGAAGGACTCCTGATCGAAAGAAACAATGACAAAATTTATCTCGCCGGAATAGATGATTGTTGTGAATATTACGCACTGGCTGATACCAAATTAGCAAATCAAAATGCAGAAAAAAATTCTTTCAAGATAATGCTGGCTCACGCACCGGATAAATATCGCGAAGCCGAAAACCAAGGATATGATTTATATCTCACCGGACACACACACGGCGGGCAAATCTGTCTGCCGTTTGGAATTGCGGTTATAACAGGAACAACTGTACCGCGAACAATGGTAAAGGGGAAATGGAATTATCATGCCATGCAAGGATACACATCGCGAGGGGCAGGGACAACCAATATAAAGGCGAGATATTTCTGCCCACCGGAAATCACCTTGATAACCCTAAGAAAGACTACCGCTAATTGATTTCGCGACCATACCAACAAATTACACCCGTAAACAGCTCTAAAAGTGACGATTTGGCCGCTTAAATGCCGTTTGGGGCGGATTTTCATTGACTAATCACAGCTTCTACAATAGACTTATCGCCTTGTTTTTAAGGAGTTTTCAGACATGCAGGAAGCGATTGCAAAAGCAGCGGCCTTGATCGAGGCCATGGGATACATAAAGAAGTTTCGCGGCAAGATTGTTGTCGTCAAGCTGGGCGGTTCCGTTCTGGATAATCCCGATTTGCAGAAGAAAATACTCACTGATATAGCTTTCATGGCAACTGTCGGCATACGACCGGTCATCGTACACGGTGGAGGAAAAGCCATAACACGAGCAATGGACAACGCGGGAATCGAAGTGCAGTGGGTAAAGGGACGACGATACACCGATAAGCGAACGCTCGCGATAGCTGAACATACTTTAGTTAATGAAATTAATATTCCGATTTGCGAAACGCTAAACGAACTCGGAAACACCGCAACCGGTATGCATACTCTGGGCTCATGCGTATTATTCGCTGAGCCTTTGCGACTCGAAGCAGAAGATGGACGAAAACTTGACCTCGGACTGGTCGGTAAAATGACCGAAGTTAACGGACACATACTAAAAACCCTGTGTGAAAACGGAACTATTCCGGTTATTGCACCTGTCGCACAAGGAAAAAAAGGTGGAAAGTTAAATGTAAACGCTGACACCGCCGCCGGTATGGTAGCTGCTGCTCTCAACGCCGAAAAACTCGTCATGGTTAGTGACACACACGGTGTACGAAGTGACATCAACGACCCGGACAGCAGGGTTTCGAGCCTCGATGAAGAAAAAATAAAAAATATGGTTGAATCTGAAGTAATAGGAGGAGCTATGCTGCCGAAAATAGAAGCCTGCGTAACTGCTTTAGATGCCGGTGTAAAAAAAGCTCATATTATTGACGGACGAATAGGACATTCGCTGCTGCTCGAAATATATACCGACGAGGGTGTCGGAACTCAGATTCTAAGATAATGCGGAGATAACATACATGCCAGCTGACGTTTTAGCTTTTGGCCAAATCGGCTTTTATGAATCGCTGGTACTGCTTATGGTATTCTTCGTAGTATTCGTGATTCCGTCGGCTATTGCTCTGGTACTTATGATTTATGCCGTAAGGAGCAAAAAGAAAATTCAAATTCTCGAAGAAAAATTGAAAATGACAAGTGAAGAAACTAAAAAAGTTGAATCAATAGTGAAAGATTAAAATTATGACAACTAACGAAGTAATTGAAATGTTTGACAAATACGTAATTGCAAACTACGGACGACTGCCGCGAGTAATTACCAAGGGCCAGGGATGCTACCTCTACGACAACGAAGGAAATAAAATCCTCGACATGTTCCCGGGATGGGCCGTCAGCGGCTTGGGACATTGCCATCCGAAGGTAGTAGACGCTCTGCGCCACCAGGCCGGCGAACTGCTACATATTGACAATACCTTCTATTCCGAGCCGCAGGGAAATCTGGCAAAGCTACTGAGTGAACGGGCTTTCGGAGGAAAATGCTTTTTCTGCAATAGCGGCGCCGAAGCAAACGAAGCGGCGATGAAACTGGCACGTCTCGCAACCGAAAAAGGTAAATACAAATTCATCACCGCAGAAGGAAGCTTTCATGGCCGAACCTTCGCGACAGTTACCGCTACCGCGCAGCCTAAATATCACGAAGGGTTTCTCCCACTGCTCCCGGGTTTCATTTATGTACCATTCAACGACATCGAAGCAATGGAAAACGCTTTCGACGACGAAGTTGCTGCCGTACTGATTGAGCCTATACAAGGTGAAGGCGGTATCAATATCGCTTCTAATGAATACCTCGCGCGAATTCGCCAGCTTTGCGACGAAAACGGCGCCATAATGATTCTCGATGAGGTCCAGACCGGCATCGGACGAACAGGAAAATGGTTCGGATACCAACACAGTGACACCGTGCCCGATATCATAACAATGGCAAAGGCACTCGGAGGCGGAGTCGCTATCGGTGCAATGATGGCAAAAAATGAAGTCGCCGAAAAACTGGTTCCCGGAAAGCACGCTTCGACTTTCGGCGGAAACTCACTCGCCTGCGCCGCTGGCATCGCCGTCATCGAAGCTATCGAAGAAGATGACCTCCTGCAAAACGCAATCGACATCGGGCAATACACTCAGGAAAAATTAAATCAACTCGCCGACAAGCATGACATAATCGACCACGTACGAGGTGTCGGCCTGATGATTGGCGTTCAGCTAAAAATTAACGGAAGCGACATCGTCAGCAAGTGCCTCGAAAACGGACTGCGTATAAATTGTACCAACGAAACAGTACTGCGATTTATGCCGGCAATGATTACGACGAAAAGTCAGATAGATGACGCAATTGAAATTTTAGATAATGTGTTAAGTGCAGGTGTATGATGAAAGATTTTATCTCGATAAATAGTTGTTCCTCCGAGCAGCTAAACGAATTACTCGATCTGAGTATCGAACTGAAAAAACTTTACAAAAGCGGAGACCGTGACCTCTGTCTCGCAGGAAAAACTCTGATTATGCTTTTTGAAAAGCCGAGCCTGCGAACACGAATGAGTTTCCAGGTCGCTATGACAAATCTCGGCGGCAGCGGTATCTACGTCAAACCAGAAGATATAGGCGGTATCGGAAAACGTGAACCTGTAAAAGATATCGCACGCGTTCTAAGCCGATACGCACACGGTATTATGGCAAGGACTTTCGAGCATGACACCGTCACGCAACTGGCTAAATACGCCCAGGTGCCTGTAATTAACGCCCTGACTGACTGGTCACATCCATGCCAGGCGATGGCAGACGTACTGACCATCCGTGAACACAAGGGAAAACTCAACGGCATAAAAATCGCATACATCGGTGACGGAAACAACATGGCACGCTCACTTGCTTTTGTCTGCGCAAAGTTAGATATGAAATTAGCCCTCGCCGCGCCAGCAGGTTACCAACTCGACGACGACTCAATAAAAATTGCAAACGACGTTGCCCCCGGCACCGTCACTTCAACCAACGACCCAGCCTGCGCTGTCACCGATGCAGACATCGTCTACACCGACACTTGGACAAGCATGGGACAGGAAGATGAAAAGCAAAAACGTATCAAGGACTTCGAGGGCTTCCAGGTAAACACCGAACTGTTAAAGTCGGCACCAAAAGACGCCAAGATCATGCACTGCCTGCCCGCATATCGCGGACTCGAAATTACCGACGAAGTCATCGAATCTGATAATTCAATAATCTTCGACCAGTCGGAAAATCGCCTCCACTTCCAGCGGGCACTGCTAAAAAAACTCTTAAGCTGAAGCAAAAATTATGGTAGAATTATTTCTTTATATCTTTAGGGACCGTAAAGAACTATGAAAGAAAGTCTTGTGCAATGGACACTATTGAATAACCCCGACTTCTTGGGGAGATGCTTGGATTTCAGGATAGCCTCTAAAATTGGGCAGGAGATTACCACCGACTTTGGACGAATCGACTTCGTGGTCGAGGATGTTAAGAAGAATCAGCTAATTGTAGAATTAGAAACCATTCTCGACACCAAACCCAAATTAGATTATTGCTTTAGCCAAGTCATAAGATATAAAAATGTCCAATTCTCGAAAAAAACTACTTATTGCATACTGTATGCTGCGGAAACACAGTCCCCCAACAAGCAAATAGTTAGAAACTTTGGTAACAAAAACGATGTTCTTATACGCACGTACTCGCTAAATAAAGTAAAAGGACTGTACGCACAAACTGTGGAAAGACTGAGTCTAAGCTTTGGATTAGCATTACCCGAACCAAAGAACTACACAATTTGTTTTCTAAGGTGGCTGAACAAAATATTGATGCCCTTTTCAAACTTCAAAAGAGTAATACTCACAAAAAATGAGTTAGCCAAATATTTTACCTCTCACAGGACAACCAATTTTAAATGTTATCTGAAATTAGCTTTAGATTTCGAGATGGTCGAGCCACATAAGGACCGCTACAAAATAACCGCAAATGGACAAGACTACATAAGCAATTTCAGTCCTTATGTATTCAACTCTTCGCCTAAACAACTTCCCTCAATTGATTTAATGAATGAGCAAAAACGGCTGTTGCTCAAAATTCTAACCAACGGAAACTGGACTGTTCATAAAATAAATATCTATTGGTTTTTAAGGTTTCTCGAAGTTACAAACGGAGAATGGATACCTAACATGAAAGATTTCGCACAAGAGAAGCTGGATTTAGCAAATGGTCTATTCGGAGTCTCATACAAAAAACGAACCATGTATGAACTGCTTAATTTTACATATAATTTCTGCTCAGAATTAGAATTAGTCGAGAGAGTGAAATCAGGCGGAATGTATGACAGGGTATACCTGACACCTTTAGGGGTAGAAGTAAACAATATTTTCAGCCTTGACCTGCTGGCTAAGAAAAGCAGGCTTAACCTAAGCTTTAAGTTTCTGGAATAATGGACGACACATATTTACCAGATTATATCAGAGAAAACTATAACGTCTTTGACAGATTTACGTTTGATTATCTTTTCAAAAGACTTTTAGCTGATGGCTATGACAACAAAGATGCGAAAGATATAATACTATATAACTGTGCTCTTAGCACATTGGTTACACAAGAGAGAATTGATAATGATTATTACCTGGAAATATCAACAAATAGCGGAATGGCTCCGGATCTCTTAAAAGTTTATAGAGAAGAATTTAATAAGGCAACATTTAATAAAAATTAATGTTTTGCAACACCTATAATTTTTTAAGCTGATTATGACTCAACAAATACTCATCGCGACAACTAATCCCGGCAAGGCAGCAGAACTGCAAGCCATGCTCACAGGAAATGTCCAATGGCTCACACTCAAAGACTTTGAAAACATTCCCGAAATCGAAGAAGACGGAAATACATTTGCCGAAAACGCGCAAAAAAAAGCTTTAGGCTACGCAAAGGCTACCGGACTCTGGACAATCGCTGATGACTCAGGACTTGTCGTCGATGCACTCGACGGTCAGCCCGGAATTAAAAGCGCACGCTTCAGCGGCGAAAAAAACGCCGACAAAACCTTGATCGACCACAAAAATATCGCAAAGGTCCTTGAATTACTAAAAGATACACCACCGGAAAAAAGAACCGCAAGATTCGTATGTCACCTCTGCCTTGCAGGCACAGACGAGGTATTATTGGAAACAAAAGGCACTTTAGAAGGGTTTATCGCTCAAAAACAGGTAGGGGAAAACGGCTTTGGATACGATCCTATCTTCTTTTTACCCCAAAAAAACAAAACTGTCGCACAAATGCATAAAAAAGAAAAAAATTCTATCTCGCATCGAGGCAACGCCATTAAGGCTCTCAAACCTTTATTAAATCAGCTCTTAGAGAAAATCAACAACACGTAAATTTGATTTTGCTTGACAATTATCGCTCCTGACTGTATTTATCCATTTCTAAATTTATTGGACAAAAGAGCCGATGGTGTAAATTACAGCAAACTTTCTTAAACTGACTTGTGGTAAATACTTAGATATGCCGAAACCGAAAGCAAAAAGAAAATCGTTAGTTATCGTTGAGTCACCCGCAAAGTGCCGAACGATAAACAAATATCTCGGCCCGGACTTCAACGTCGTAGCTTCGATGGGACACGTCAGGGACCTGCCTTCAAAGGGCATCAACGTTGACATCGAAAATAATTTTGAGCCCACATACGATATAACACCCGGAAAAAAGCGAACCGTCATCTCACTAAAAGCTGCCGCGAAAAAATGCGACACCCTATATCTCGCTACCGACCTTGACCGCGAAGGAGAAGCTATCGCATGGCATCTCGCCGAAATATTAGGTTTCGACGAAGACAAAACATACCGCGTCATCTTCAACGCCATAACAAAACAGGCCATAACCGCTGCTTTCGCAAAACCGGGAAAACTCGACATGGACAAGGTCATGGCACAACAAGCCAGGCGAATACTCGACAGAATCGTCGGGTATCAGATGTCACCGCTGCTATGGAAGAAAGTAGCAAGAGGACTAAGTGCCGGACGGGTGCAATCGGTCGCAGTAAAAATGGTCGTAGAAAGAGAAAAAGAAATTCGAGCCTTCGACCCCGTCGAATATTGGCTGATACCTGCCGTCTTTAGTACCGATACTAAAACCGATTACAGCAAGGACTGGGAAAAATTCATCTCCACAAAAGATGAAAAAGATAATCCACCTACAATCATAGAACAAAACAAATGGCTCGCTGAGCGAAATGCTTTCAAGGCCGAAATTACAAAAATAGACGATAAAAAGTACGAAGCTTCAAACAAAACGCAAGCCGACAAAATCTTTAACGCTTTAAACGACACCGAATTCAAAATTGCTGACCTGCAGAAAAAGGAATCTTCTTCGAGACCCTCACCACCATTTATTACATCAACCCTCCAGCAAGCCGCTTCAAACAGACTTAGCTTCGGCGCAAAAAGAACTATGCAGACCGCTCAGCAGCTATACGAAGGTATCGATTTAGGCTCAATGGGCTCATTAGGCATGATTACCTATATGAGAACCGACAGCACGCACATATCGCCCGAAGCACTCGTAGAAGCTCGCAATTTTATATCAAATAACTTCGGACCGCAGTACATTCCGGAAAAAGCAAATGTATACACCTCCAAAAAATCCGCTCAGCAGGCACATGAAGCAATACGGCCAACAGACATCGACCTGACTCCAGATGAAATAAAGTCACACCTCACCGACGCGCAGTATAAACTTTACGACCTCATCTGGAGACGCTTCACATCTTCACAAATGTCAGCGGCAAAGTGGGACGTCACAAATGTTGATGTCACCGCACAAACTTCTATCGGAACATGTCACTATCGAACCACTGGAAGAGTACTGGTCTTTGACGGATTCACAAAAGTCTGGTACACAACATCAAACCATCCGCAACTGCCGGAAATGCAAGTTGGACAACAGCTCCAGCCAGTAGATATAAGCCCGCAGCAGCATTTCACAAAACCGCCGTCGCGTTTCAACGAAGCTTCACTCGTAAAGGCACTCGAAAAAGAAGGTATCGGACGACCAAGTACATACGCATCAATCATCAGTACTATTCAGGACAGAAAATATGTCGAGCAGGAACAGAGAAGATTTTACGCCACCGACCTCGGAATAGTCGTAACAGATAAACTAAACGAGTATTTCTCGAAAATAATGGACGTCGAATTCACCCGCCACATGGAGGACCAGCTTGATAAGATAGAAGAGCAGCATCTTGACTGGGTCAGCGTACTGAAAGAATTTTACGGACCATTCAAGAAAACTCTCGACACCGCTCTCGCGGAAATGAAACACGCAAAGGCAGAAACCTCGCCAAGTGAATATACCTGCCCGGACTGCAACGCTGAAATGGTATACCGATTCGGAAAGAACGGCAGATTTTTAAGCTGCTCACTATATCCAGAATGCAAATACGCCTGTCCTTGCGACAGGGACGGAAAAATGATGGAACCAAAGCCAAGCGAACATAAGTGCCCGAATTGCAAAAAAGACATGATCGAAAAATTCGGAAGATTCGGAAAGTTCCTCGGATGCGAAGGATACCCCGAATGCAAAACTATCATGAGTATCGATAAAGACGGAAACGTCCTGCCCCCAAAACCGCCACCGGAACCAACAGGAGTAAAATGCTATAAATGTCACAAAACTAAAGGCGGTGAACTCGTTATAAGGCAAAGCAAACGCGGACCTTTCATGGGATGCAACAAGTTTCCAAAGTGCAGAACCATTATAAGTATCAAAAAATTGGACGAACTCAAAGAGATGCAGGAAAAAGGTATCTGGCCTCCCGAAACTTACGAACTCGCTGACGAAATGCTCGGAAGAAAAAAAGCTAAGAAAACCACTAAAAAGACCGCTAAAAAAACTGCAAAAAAGACCAAGGCATAAAACCGCAAATCTGTTATAATCGTGCCATTATCAAAAGAGACTTAATATCAGGAGTGTGAGATAATGGACGAACAAAACAACATAGAAACAAAATCCCTCGAAACCGTGGAACCGATAGGCGCCAGAGTATTGATACGAAAGGACCAGGACAAAAAACAGACCAGAGGCGGAATCCAACTGCCGGACAACATTGAAATCCCAACCATAACAGGAAGAATCGTAGCTATATCTGCAGAAATAGAAAATTCATCAGACATTCCCCTCCGTCAATACGACAAAGTGCTATTCAACCCAAAAGGGGCAATTCCTGTAGATTTCGAAGGTGACAATAGACTCTTCGTCGTTGAAGTCGAAAACGTCGTTGCTGTCTTTAGAAAAAATTAAAATCCTTACTAAATCATTTTAATGCAAATCTTGGGAGATATATTATGAAAATCTTTAAGACGAATTGGAAAAATTACGTTTGGGCATGCTCTTTTATTGCACTCTTCTTTTACTCGGCAATTTCCCAGGCAGCAGGCCAGCAAAAGATTTTAAAAGAAGCTACTGTGTATATGACTGCAAAATCGACAGAGCATCTATTGGCCAATCGCGGGAATCGTGCCTTTGAAACACTTGCTCAGCCGGACGAAAACTACCCCACTATTATGATTGATATCGACAAAACTTTCCAAACCATCGAAGGTTTTGGAGGTGCATTTACCGATGCCTCTGCGATTGTCTTTGCAAAGTTGTCAAAAGAGAAACAGGAAGAGTTTTTGAAAGCATGCTTTGACCCGGACGAGGGCAACGGATATACGTTGTGCAGAACCACTATCCATAGCTGTGATTATTCCGACGAACAGTACACATATGCCGAAAAACCAGATGACATCAATTTGAAACATTTCACTATTGACCATGACCGCAAATACCGTCTTCCTTTTATCAAAAGAGCATTAAAAGCTGCCAAAGGAAACATAAAAATTTATGCTTCACCATGGAGCCCACCGTCATGGATGAAGACAAATGGTGAAATGCTTCATGGCGGAAAACTAAAACCACAGTATTTTCAAACATGGGCCGATTATTTTGTCAAATATGTCAAGGCTTACGAGAAAGAGGGTATTCCTATGTGGGGCCTTACCGTTCAAAATGAACCAATGGCTGTGCAGGTCTGGGAATCCTGTGTTTTTACCGCCCAGGAAGAACGCGACTTTGTGCGAGATTACCTGGGACCAACTCTGAAAAATAATGGGCTCTCAAATCTGAAACTCATGATATGGGATCACAACAGAGGCGTCATGTATCAACGGGCTGAAGTCATATATGATGACCCTAAAGCTTCTCAATATGTTTATGGTATGGCTTTTCATTATTATGTCGGAGACCATTTTGACAATGTAAGGATGGTACATGACGCATTTCCAGACAAAAAATTGATCTATACAGAGGCGGGAATGCGAGGTGATTGGGAAACTGCCGTTCGCGTTGCCAAAAATATGATCATCGACCTGAACAACTGGACCAATGGATGGACATATTGGAACTTACTGCTCGATGAAAATCGAGGACCACGACATGCAGGAGGCCTGGGTGGGACAAATATTGTTACTGCAAATACTAAAACAGGTGAACTCTTGTTTAATCCTCCGTTTTACTACTTTGGACACTTTTCTCGTTTTATCAAACCAGACGCAAAGAGGATTGCCTGTACATCAAACAGTGATGACTTTTTAGCAACTGCTTTCATCAATGTTGACAATAAAGTCGCTGTCGTAATTCTAAATCTAAGCGACGCTGACCGCATCTTTCAGCTTTGGGTAGGTGGAAAAGTACTTAAATATTCCGCTCCACCGAAAGCCATTATTACTATGGTATTTTAAAACTAAGCGATAGCTAACAAGATAGCACCAAATAAAAAATTAAAAGACCAGAAAGCTGCCTTGCCGTCTGGTCTTTCGCGCCTCCTCTTACGGAAGCTTCGGGGGGGACAAATTTTCAATTATTAAAATAATGCCGCATTACTAAATCTTCCGTAACTTATTTTTTCGTTTTCCCGCACGACTCATAAACAACGTCCCGAATGTCACCAAAAGTACCGTTGCAGGTTCAGGAATCTCCTCGATATTCTCAGGGTCACTCATCTCTTCGCTATCTGCCATACCCGGAACAAGGAACGGGTCACTAATAGGAAAAACATTTGGCTTGTGGGGCCTTTTTCCCGCTACTGCCCTACCGCCACTCCCACTAGCAATATTTTGGCGATTGGGAATACGCCTGTCTTGTCCACCAGCGCTTCCCTGAGGACCCGCTTCTATCGTAATGAATTCATGCGCAACTCTTTCAAAAACCGCGATAATTATTTTAGGACCATCAACTATTACAATTGTACTGCTGGATCCAGGGTCAACAACGTCACCAAGCCAGTAAACAAACTGATACCCAGGTTCTGCGATAGCACGAATCTTAACCTCGCTATTAAAAACTATCTGATGGATACCTATCTCGGGAGTTACAATGCCGCCATCGGTTGGACTCTGCTGAACTAACAGCGACGTATCCATCTCTAAACCAAAAGCTAGAGCCTGCAGAGATATAAAAACTACCAATACCAGGCTTCTAAAAATACCAGATTGTGCGAAAACACGTCTCATCTTAATCTCTAATAATTATACTTTAAGTTTCTTCTTTCTTTGCCTCGAAAAAACACCAACTGAACCCAAACCAAGCAACACTATTGTAAATGGCTCAGGAACAACCATCGGCGCAAGAGCTGGGGCACCTTCAGGAGGAGCGTCACCAGGAACTATAATGCCGACATCAACCGGAGCAACAAACGTATAATCACCGGTAGTAGGCAAACTGTCACTCTTCAGCAATAAAAAGTAAGAATAGTCATCTACCCCCAGGTGCTCGCCGTCATAATCAAACTCCCAAATTCCTGTGGTAAGGTCGCTGCTAAAATATGAATCAGTCGCTTCAATTGCTTCTGTCGGCTCTGCTGGGTCGTCACTCACCGAACCAATAATATCTGATGTACTATTCGAAACTAAATCTATCGCATCGGTGCCCATACCCGTTATGCCGAAAAAGTCGAGACTGCCCAACGCTCCGGAGCTGCGGGTAATTTGATAGGCGTAGATATATCTGCCGCTGCCCTCAAGAGTATCACCCAAAGCAAGAAACGGGTCGCCATCGACATCTGTGTCATAGACTGCAAAATCAATCCGACCTATAGCACCGCCATCGCCGTCACTAAAATAAGACGTGCCGTGGTAATACGCATCCATATAACCGGGCAGACCGGATGCAAAACCTGAACCGACAACCATAACGGTCAGCACCACTGACAAAATCCGGCATTTTCTAAACTTCTCCATATTCATCTCCTTGAATTCTCTAATTTTTTTACAGTCTTTATAAAATCTCATGACACACTTCCAACAACTTAATCTAAATGCGCAGATTCCCTGCGCGAAAATATACTTAGCGACCATGCCCCGAGAGAACATCCGTGTGACAGACCAGCAATTACTACAACCAGCCTGCTTTATTGCCTCAAAAACATTTATAAAAATGCTTATGATTATCTATAAGCGCGCAACTTCCACGCAGCATTAAACTTCGGGAGAACTAAAGATATGGGCCGGCTAATCGTCACCCCAACTGCACCAGTCTCAACTCAAGCATCGACAATCCATATTCATCTGCATAACGCAAATATAAATGCCTAAGTGCCAACACTGATGTGCAGCAGCACTAACCCCCGAATTTTAAATTACAAATACAAAGAGCGGGATAGAGAGGAAAAAACCTAAACATCAGACCTTAAACCCCCTATCTTTTCACAACATTATTAGACCAAATTATCACCACAAAGTCAAGCCATATTTACAATACTGCTTACACTTTCCACGCAGAATGATTCAACCCACGTTTAGATAAAATAAGCGATGTTTTTATCTGACAATGATGCAAAACCCCACCCAAAATTTTACAACAACTTTTTACTTATCTGCCAAAGGCTTGGATTTCCGGATAGGCTTTCCCTGTATAAATCGGCTGATATTGCGAATCGCCTGCTTGAGACGAAGCTCATTCTCAACCAAAGCTAAACGGACATAGTCCTCGCCGTTCTCACCAAACGCACGCCCGGGAGCCACTGCTACCTCAGCATGCTCCATCAGGTCCATCGCATAATCTATCGTTCCTTTGCCCTTGGTGTGTTCTTTTGGGACCTTCGCCCAGACAAACATCGATGCACGAGGAGATTCAAGCTCCCACCCAATTTTACGAAGACCATCAACAATGATATCTCGCCTCCCCTGATAGATCTTGTTCTGGTTCGCTATATCTTCATCGCAGTGTCTCAACGCGATAATGCTCGCAATCTGCACCGCCTGGAAAATACCATAATCGTAGTACCCTTTGATCGTTGCCAAATAATCTATCATGTCCTTATTGCCAGCGATAAACCCAACACGAAAACCCGCCATATTATAAGGCTTAGACATCGTTATAAATTCAACACCAACATCTTTCGCACCCTTAACTGAAAGAAAACTCGGTGCCTTATAATCATCAAAGCAGCTCTCCCCGTAAGCAAAATCATGAATCACTGCAATACCGAAACGCTTCGCAATATCTACTACCATCTCAAAAAATCCATCATCAACTGTCATCGCCGTCGGATTATGAGGATAATTAAGTATCAACAGTTTAGGCTTCGGATAAAGATGCTCTATCACATTAGCTACTGTATTGAGAAATCGCTCGTCATTACCAAGAGGAACTGAAACCACGTTACCACCGGCCAACGCCACCGCGTAATTATGTATAGGAAATGCCGGGTCCGGCACTACCGCCGTGTCACCAGGGCCCATCATCGCGAGACACAAATGACTAAAACCTTCCTTAGAACCAAGACATGCAAGAACCTCCGTCTCGGGGTCGAGACTAACGTTCCACTTTCTTGCATATTTCTTTGCTATCTCACCGCGAAGATTGGGAACTCCGCGAGACACGCTGTATCTATGATTGCGAGGGTCCTGCACAGCTTCACAAAGCTTGTCGACCACTATCTGAGGCGCAGGGTCAGAAGGATTACCCATTCCCAAATCAATTACGTCTGCACCTTCCTGACGAAGCTTAAGACGAAGAGCATTGAGCCTGCCAAAAAGATAGGGAGGTAGCCTCGTTATCCTGTCCGCTGGTTCTATTTTAAATTTTGACATCGTCGCACCAACTAAATAATTAAAAAATACCTAACTCATGTTAGCTAACCAGTTTACAATAAAACACAAAATTTTCAAACCTTTTTATACGCCCAAATAGTGACTTTGCGGCCTTTGTCGACGTGCCTGTAACTTTTGAATTAAATGATGGTACTAAATTCGCCGGAACCGACAACATCAGGCTTATGCATAACACAACAATTCGTCCTTAATTGCCCGATGTCGTTTCGGCGATAAGAAAAAATAAGCAATAACCAAAGGGTTGTAAGCGAAAACTTACAGCCCTTTTTTTATTAGGTAAAAATGTGATTTTATCTTAGAATAGGGGTGAAGGGTATTTCATTATGCACAAACGAAAAGGGATTGGTTTAATTGAAGTCTTGGTAGCGGTATCGATATTCGCGTTGCTGGTGTCGCTAATGACCTTCTCTGCCGGTACCGTTCGCCGCAAAGCTAAACAGCTAATTTGCAGGTCCAATCTTCGCCAGTACAGTTTAGCTGCAAGAATGTATGTAGATAACAATGAAGGGCATTATCCAGACGCCGAAAAATGGTTGTTCAAAGAAGGCGCAACTGGAAATCCGAACCGATGGCATGATAAGCAATTCGATATCGGAAAAAACAATAGCTTGGGAGGTGCGCTATGGCCTTGTTTGGCCGCCAAAAATGTGCACGTGTGTCCGACTTTCAAAACAATAGCAAAACTAAAAGGATGTCAATACTGTAACGATTCTATAATCAAAATTGAACCGCAATACAGCTACAGCATGAACGCATATCTCGGAGTAGGTAACCACAAAAAAATAGAAACAGAGGACATGGTTAAAAAAACCCATAAGATCTTTTTGTTTTCCGAAGAAAACACATGGGTCATCGACGGACTTAACAAAACGCCATTCAATGACAATAGCTTACTGGCAACAAAGAACGGGCAAAATAATTGCTTCGCAACATTCCACGAAGCAAAAATTGGGGAAACAAACAAAGGATATGCATACGCCGCATTCGTCGATGGCAGAGTAGACAGAGTGTGTGCATGGGACAAGCAAGACGCATCGTACCAGTTGGCATGGCCTTTAGAAAAAGAAAACTAAGATTACAATAATCAGAATCTTTTGTGAAAGTTGATGCCCGCAACAAAACTCTCGTAAAAACCGCGGCTACTCCCACTCTATTGTTGCCGGCGGTTTGCTTGATATATCGTAAACTACCCTGTTGACCCCCCTGACCTCATTGATTATCCTGCTTGAAATAATACTCAGTATTTCATGCGGAATATGCGAAAAGTCAGCTGTCATAAAATCTGTTGTATCAACCGCCCTGACGGCAATGACGTTTTCATAACTTCTTTCGTCCCCCATTACACCGACTGTTGATATCGGCAAAATAACCGTCAAGGCTTGGGAAATTTTTCTATAAAGACCCGCACTTTTTATCTCGTCAATAAGAATCTCATCAGCGTTCCGCAAAATCTCAAGCCTCTCATCCGTGATCTCCCCGATTACACGAACTGCTAAACCAGGACCGGGGAACGGATGACGCCAGACCAACTCTTCCGGAAGACCCAGATACTCACCGACGACACGAACCTCATCCTTAAACAAGTCACGCAATGGCTCCACCAGCTCAAAACCCAACTCTGCCGGCAGCCCGCCAACATTGTGATGAAGCTTGATATTCGCCGCTGGATTACCGCCCTTAGAACCCGATTCTATAACATCCGGATACAACGTACCCTGAGCCAAAAACTTCACACCTTCAATCTTCGCAGCTTCACTCTTAAAAGCCTCGATAAATTCCCGCCCGATGATTTTCCGCTTCTCCTGCGGGTCAGTAACACCCACAAGCTCACTCAAAAACTGCTTCGACCAGTCAACCACGCGAAGGTCCATCTTGAAATGGTCGGAAAACATCGACACTACTTCCTCTTTTTCATTCTTCCTAAGTAATCCGTTATCTACAAAAATACATACCAGCTGCTTACCTATCGCCTTATGCAAAAGAGATGCAACCACCGAAGAATCAACCCCGCCGCTCAACCCGCAAATAACCGTGCTGTCACCGACTTGCTTTTGAACCGCCGATACCGTCTCACTCACAAAATCAGACATCTTCCAGTCGCCAACGCAATCGCAAATGTCATAAAGAAAATTCTTGATAATTATCGCGCCTTTAGGAGTATGCGAAACCTCCGGATGAAACTGAACCCCGAAGAACTTTTTACTCTTATGCCTCACCGCTGCGTAAGGACAACTCTCCGTCATCGCCAGCTTAATAAAGTCACCATTAATCGCGTCAACCTGGTCGCCGTGGCTCGCCCAAACCGTCGTCGATTCAGGCATCGATTTAAACAAACCCGATTTCTCCACCACCGAAAGATTCGCCCTGCCGTACTCATGCTTCTCTGCACGGATTATCTTAGCACCCAAAATCTGACATCCAAGCTGCATACCGTAACATATACCAAGTATCGGAATACCTAACTCGAAAATCTTCTCGTCGCATTTCGGGGCATCATCGTCATAAACACTCGCAGGCCCCCCGGAAAGAATTATCCCCTTAACATCCAAATCTTTAAGCTTCGCCGCTGTCGTCTCCGCCTGACAAATAATCGAGTAAACATTTTGCTCACGAACACGACGCGCGATGAGTTGCCCGTATTGGCTGCCAAAGTCAAGGATTGCTATCTTCTCACGGCCCATAATAAAACCTTACAAACTTTTCGCTTCACATTACGTCTCAAAAGGTTCCGTCGCTGAATAGTTCGGAGCCTCTTTAGTTATTTGAATATCATGCGGATGTGACTCGCCGACAGATGCCGAACTCACACGAACAAATTTCGCCTTACTCTTTAGCTCATCAATATCCCTCGCACCGCAATAACCCATACCCGCGCGAAGCCCGCCGACAAGCTGATAGATAAAGTCACTCAGCGACCCCCGATAAGGCACCCGCCCTTCAACACCTTCCGGCACAAGCTTCTGCAATTCGAGCGAACTGTCCTGCCCGTAACGCTCAGCCGAACCCTTCACCATCGCACCCAAAGAACCCATGCCCCGGTATTCCTTGAATTGCCTGCCCTTATATATCACCAACTGCCCCGGGCTTTCCTTCAACCCCGCAAACAAAGATCCAAGCATCACAGAAGATGCACCCGCCGCTATCGCCTTGGAAATGTCACCTGACTGCCTCACACCCCCGTCGGCGATAACAGGAATATTATGCTTATTCGCAACTTTCGCACAATCCATGATAGCTGTAACCTGCGGAACTCCAACGCCGGAGATGATTCTCGTCGTGCATATCGCTCCCGGACCTATACCAACCTTAATAGCGTTAGCACCTGCAGCTATCAAATCTTCAGCAGCTTCAGCAGTAGCGATATTACCCGCAATAACATCAATGGAATGTTCAGACTTTATCTTCTTAACAGTATCAATAACATTCTGAGAATGACCGTGAGCGGTATCTACTACTATAACATCTGCTTCTGCCTCTATCAATGCCGTAATTCTTTCAAAGTCACCAACTCCAACCGCAGCACCAACGCGAAGACGACCACGCTCATCTCTCGCCGCACGAGGAAACTCATATATACGGTCAATGTCACGCATCGTAATAAGACCAACAAGCTCGCCCCCGCCATTCACCAAAAGAAGCTTCTCGACTTTATGCTTCTGCAAAATTTCTTTCGCCTGCTCCAACGTCGTACCCGCCGGCCTGGTGACAAGATTGTTCTTCGTCATCACCGTACTTATTTCAACGGCATAATCTTTCAGGAACTTCAAATCGCGCCGCGTCAAAATACCAACAAGCTTTTTTCCATCGACGATCGGAATACCAGAAACATTTTGCTCGTTCATCAAATCCCATGCCGTCTTAACCGGCTCATTCGGGGCAAGTGTCACCGGGTCCTGTATCACACCATTTTCAGAACGCTTGACCTTTGCTACCTCACGCTTCTGGGCCTCAATCGACAGATTCTTGTGAATGATTCCTATCCCACCCTCTTGAGCGAGAGCGATCGCAAGTGCCGCCTCGGTAACCGTATCCATCGCTGCCGAAATTATAGGAATGTTGATACTGATATTGTTGGTTAGATTCGTGGACGTTTTGGCCTGACTCGGTACAAGGTTGCTCTTAGCTGGTATCAGCAGAACATCATCAAACGTTATACCGTCACTAACAATCTTCTTATGTTCCATAAGAGCCTCCCTGACAAGCTTTTGCCCAATCGGATTTAAACCCCATAGTATAATATCCAAACCCGTTTTAGTCAATCCTTTTTTTAAACCTGTTAAGATAGGCAATCTACCACCCCACCTAACCACCACACGAAGCGAAGCGGAGAGCCCGTACAGCGGAAAAACCCACGATATCACTAATTAGATTCCTTATTTTTGTGCTTTATGGGCTATTGAACACTTGCTAAAATCATATCCATAGATTCTATTGTACATGGTTCAATATCTGACCAAATCGACCATATCAGGCCGGATTCGAAAAAAATTGGAATTTACCTATGATACAAGACAACCTGCAAAACCAAATTTTAAGGAAAATGACACCACAGCAAAAGCTCGACGCTGCCTTAAACCTCTACTATTCCGCTAGAAAACTAAAAGCAGCTTGGCTCACCCAAATACATAAAGATTGGTCAAAAAAACAGGTTGAACAAAAAGTGAAGGAAATCTTTGCCGATGTGCAAATCCCGCTATCTCAATGGGAAAAAGCAAGAACCGCCACCTAATAGCCAATTTAACAGCAAAATCACCTTTTTAGCGTTTTTTTCAAAAAAACCTTTACACAAAACACCCCCAACCCTGTTATTAATAGATAGACACTGAACATGTTCAAGTATTGAAACCTTAATAAATGTGGACAATAGCTAAATGAACTATGCAAAGCAGGTAGAAATGTTTAGAAACGCAAAATCCAAATATATGGGTTTTTTGTCCGGTGTCCTATGGAAACTCACAGGCGACAAGGAACTGTTCACAGAAGCGATGCAGAACTCTCTGCTCCAGATGTGGACCCACGCTGACAAGCTAAACAGGCCAAAAGCAAAAGGCTACATATACAGGATAGCACTCTCGGCAAACGAATGTTTGTGACAGAAAGTTTGTGCAACGAATATGTTGGCATTGAACAGATAGATGAAGATACTAGCTTGGTATGGTATTGCAGTTATTTAATAGGCCGGATAGACCATAGAAAATGGCAGATAAGCCCGGTTAAAAGTCAACCGCTTCGCTGCACAGCTAAGCGAGTGTAACCCTTAAAAGTGTTACCTATGTTTCGGTTGACATATTTCCATTTGTCACCCCCACGAAAGATTGCCTGCCCTGCGAAGCAGGGGCCCGAATCCAGTTGTTAGGCCGTAGGCCCTGCTTACAAGCTGGGCCTTTTTTATTGTATTAAAACCCCAATCCGCTATAGTAATTACACTAAAAAACGAATTCTTTCCTTTGAAAGATTTTGCTGCATGAACAAAACCAAATTCAAAATAACACGCCTCGATATAATTATTCTACTCTCAATTCTTTTTCTATCCGCACTTGCCATCTTATGCTATTTTTTTGTTGATACCCCCCTTTTTGAAATAACAAAGATAGCGCCCCTGAAACGTCACCTAAACCCCTGGCAGGATGCCTTTAGACAATTAGGAAAAACCTGGCTCGTTATCTGGCTGCTGCTCGTCTGGGGATGGCTCAGCAACAAACCACGAGTCCTGCTCATGGGAATACTCGCACTGCTAATATTAGCACCATTCGTCGGCTCACTAAAAGGCTTGCACCACCGAACCAGACCAAAAGATGTCATAAAAGCACCCGCCCGAGCAGCAACCGGCGACTACAAACTCAGAAGCTCATCGTTCCCCTCAGGCGACACCGCAAACTGCTTCGCAGTCGCTGTCATACTTTCAAGCTGCATCGGAGGACTTTGGCCAATACCATTATTTGCAACCGCCGCCGCTATCGGAGTATTAAGGGTCACCGCCCTGGCACATTACCCCTCTGACGCCCTCGCTGGAGCTGCCATAGGAATACTATGCGGATGGATTGCGCTCCATCTCGCCAGAAAATGGCCGCAAATAGCCGATGCAAAGCAATTTACTGCCACCGCAAGAGACAAAATAGGAATCGCAATCATCGCAATACTCCCTTTCGTAAGCCTCATCGAAAGGGTAAATCCAATTTTTATGTTCTTAAAAAAATTCGGACTGCTGCTAATTCTACTTCTAATACTCTACAAAAAAAATGATATCCGCACCTGGCTCAAAAAAATGCCCCTCAACGGCATAATTAAACCCCCACCACCCACATTATAAGTTTTACTTATAACTCCATTAGCTTTCGAGAAAATGTTTGACACCCATCCACTTCCAGCTTAGAATACTGTGCTTTTTGGAACTCGATTTTCTATCTATTTAAGGAGGTAACAGACTTACATGGCAAATGTAAACGAATTATTGAAAGAAAAACTAAACGAAAAACATTATCAAAGGCTAATGGCACTGGAAAATCCAAAACTCCATGCCTTCGTAGCCGATGCGATCGAACTAACAAATCCAGAAACGGTATATGTTTGCACCGATGACGACGCTGATATCGAGTATATACGCAAGCAGGCTATCGCTCTGGGAGAAGAAAAAACCTTAAAAATACAAGGCCACACTTCTCACTTCGACGGATACAAGGACCAGGCGCGTGACAAAGCCATGACAAAATATCTCATACCGAAAGGCTCAAGCCTCGGCGAAAGTCTAAACTCCATCGACAAAACACAAGGTACCGATGAAGTCAGAGGTTTCCTGAAAGACTCAATGGTAGGAAGAGAAATGCTCGTCTGCTTCTTCTGCCTCGGACCTACTAATTCAGATTTCTCCATCGAGTGCGCTCAGATAACTGATTCTCCGCTCGTCGCACACAGCGAAAGCATCCTATACAGAAGAGGATACGATCAGTTCAAAAATCTCGGCGACTCAGAAAACTTCTTCAGATTTGTCCATACAGAGGGCGAACTCGAAAACGCCGTCAGCAAAAATGTCGATAAACGACGAATATATATGGACCTCGAAGAAAATCTCGTATACAGCACAAACACACAGTACGGCGGAAACACCCTCGGACTAAAGAAACTTGCACTCCGGCTCGCTATTCAAAAAGCCTCCGCAGAAGGCTGGCTCGCAGAACACATGTTCGTCATGGGTGCGCACGGACCAAATAATAGAGTGACATATTTCGCCGGTGCTTTTCCTTCTGCTTGCGGAAAAACTTCAACCTCTATGCTCCCAGGTCAAACCATCATCGGTGACGACATCGCGTACCTGAGAAAGAAAGACGGCAAAATGTATTGCGTAAATGTCGAAAAAGGCATCTTCGGCATCATCAGAGACGTAAACCCGAAAGATGACCCAGTTATCTATGAAGCACTCACAACACCCGGAGAGGTCATTTTCTCTAATGTCCTCATCGACAGCGACATGAAACCACACTGGCTCGGTTCTGGTTCCGAACTGCCCGAAGAAGGTATCAATCACAGCGGAAAATGGCACAAAGGAAAGAAAGACGACAAAGGCAACGAAGTCACCGCCTCACATAAAAACGCCCGCTACACTCTAAACATTGCTGACCTCTGCAATCGCGACCCACTCATCGACGACCCAAAAGGTGTCGAACTCGGAGGAATCGTCTACGGGGGCAGAGACAGTGACACTCTCGTACCGGTAGAGCAGGCCTTCGACTGGACCGAAGGAATTATACTAAAAGGCACCTCAATAGAATCCGAAACCACCGCTGCTACTCTCGGACAGGAAGGCGTTAGAACTTTTAACTTAATGAGCAATCTCGACTTCCTGTCAATACCGCTCGGAAAGTATATCCAGAACAATCTCGACTTCGCCGAAGGCGTTGATAAACGACCATCTGTCTTTTCCGTAAATTACTTCCTAAAAAATAAAGATGGGAATTACCTAAACGAGATACTCGATAAAAAGATTTGGATTCTGTGGGCAGAGCTCAGAGTAAACGGCGATGTAGAGGCTATCAAAACTCCAACTGGTTACATACCAATATACGATGACCTCAAAAAACTCTTCAAAAACTCACTCAATGAAGAATACTCGCAGGCACAATACGTCGAACAGTTCACAATTAGAATCCCCGAAAACCTCGCGAAACTTGACCGTGTAGAAAAAATCTATAAAGAAAAAGTTGCTACCGCACCACAAATTCTTTTCGACACTTTTGCAAATGCTCGAAAACGTTTGAAAGATTGCAGCGATAAACACGGTGACTATGTTTCACCTTTCGATTTAGTAACCAAATAAAAATACAGTGACATAAAATTCAAGGGCCCCTGCTAAAAACAGGGGCTTTTTTTATCTGCCTAACCGGATACCAATAACATATTTTAGAAACAGCTTTTCTGTTAAAAACAACCCAACCAGCCTGTTAACTTAGTCAACCTTTTACGATTATACGGCCATAGGCCGCCGTAACTGCATATAAAATAACCCGTTACAGCCTGTTTTAATCCCCAAAAAACCCTTTTATAAAGGCATTCATTTCAGCCGGTTAATACCTGTTTTAGCTTTCAAGCATGCTTTTATTTCAAAATAGGCAACTTTTCAACCCAAAGTCCTATAATTCTCTTGACTTTTACGCAAGAAATCCATACTATAAAGACGAAGGAGTATTAGGCGTTGACCCTTTATAAGGGTTGACTCTTAAACGTGACTAACAAGTTGTACGAGTGAGAGAGAGTTTTAGGTCACGAAGTGACCGCAGTAAAGGTAGGGTGATGAGACAGGACGCGAGTAATAAGGCAACTCAGCGTGCACTGACCGATCTTAGCAACCCCTCTGCCAGCAATGTAAGAGGGAGTTCTGTGTCGAGCCAGCGCAAGGCTAAGATTCTTGGCCAGGACTTTATTGGCCAGTCTACAGCTTTCGATTCGATAGTGGAAGTTATCGACGCGGTAGCTGCTCGTCGTTGTTCTGTCATCATTAGCGGGGAAACAGGCGCCGGAAAAGAAATGGTCGCCAGACAAATTCATCAACACGGAGATAGAAACGACAAAGTCTTCGTGCCTGTCGATTGCACTACTCTTACTGGCCAACTTTTTGAAAGTCAATTATTCGGCCACGTCAAAGGAGCTTTTACAGGAGCAGTCACAGATACTTTAGGTTTCTTCCGAGCGGCAAACGGGGGAACCATCTTCCTCGATGAAATCAGCGAAATACCTCTCGAACTACAAGCCAAACTTTTAAGGGTCCTGCAGGAAAACGTTGTCACTCCGGTCGGCTCAACAAAATCTTACCCTATAGACATTCGAGTTTTATGCGCAACAAACAGGAACCTCGCTGAAATGGTGCGAAACGACCGTTTCAGAGCGGACCTCTACTACCGTCTAAATGTCGTAAACCTCGAGGTACCGCCGCTAAGACAGCGTAGAGACGACATCATCCCGTTAGCAAAATACTTCTTAAACAACCAGTCAATCTTCTACAACGAACCACCAAAGATACTAAGCGCAAAAACAAAACAGCTCTTCATGGATTATTCATGGCCCGGAAATGTCAGGGAATTAGCAAACGCCATCGAAAGAGCTTACGTCATGAGCAAGGGAAGAACTATTGAACCGTCCGCTATGCCGTTCGACATGATTACTAATGATGTCACTAATACCGTAAGAAATGACATGCCCACGCTCGACACTATACAAAGAAAACTTGTTGTACAAACTTTAGAGTTTACTCGCGGCAGAAAAATCGCCGCGGCGAAAATATTAGGGATTGAACGTCGTCGTTTGAATAGACTTATCGAAAGGTTGGATATCACCCTACCTGACAAATCAAACGGCCGCGATTGACATATGAATATTGGCGCAGGCATAATAGCTATGCGGCTTTTTCGGAGGTGCCTTACCAACGGAAAATTCGGCTTTATGCTTTCGAGGATCTGATTATCATAGTGATAAAAAAACCAGTGCCGCAAACAGCACTATCATAATCAGATTCACCTGCCAAATGAGGAGACCATCTGTGACGTATTTGCATTTTGCGCCGGAGGTGCGCGCATTGTTTCCTCCTCAAATTCACAACTAACAGGCCAATCACCAACCCGCAACCGGTATATCCACCACCAAATCAACTCTCAGAGCCCCAAAATCCACATACCATACTATAAGCAACCGTTATAACCCACACACCCATCAGAGCCCTAAGCGACATTTCGCCTTTAATTGCCAGGCCGTTGCGGACACGCAGGCCGAACAATAGTAAATAGTAAATTCAACACCCCGCCAGCCGCATTTGGCGGTCATCCTGCCTAAAAGAACCCAATTTGGCGGTTTTCATACCCCGAAAACCCCTGTATTGCCCTATAAACAAGGTTTATCGCTGATATTATCCATTTTTGCGTTGACAGAATGTAGTTGATGTTATACAATGCACAACGTGGTAAAGAAGTATAATAAGGAGTGGGCCATTTGTTTATATCCTTGACAATCCAGCTATGCCTTGATAGGATTGTGGGTAGGGGATATAGGAAATAAGGTCTTTGGCTTAAAGAATGTCGGTTAACGAAACAAAGTTTTAATCTTAGGGGTGCGGTTATGAAGAGGCCAACACTATTAGTAATCATTTCAGTTATTTTAACATCTCAGGCATTCGGTGTAGTCATCTGGTCGGATGAGTTTGACGGCCCGAATATTGATACATCTATCTGGACGTGGGATGCCGGCGGTCATGGTTTCGGCAACGGTCAGTTAGAGTACAACACCGCTCTTAGTCAGAACTCTTTTATAGACAGCGGAGACCTTGTGCTTAAGGCTATCCGTGAAAACTATATGGGTAACTCTTTTACATCCGCACGCATGCTTACGCAAGGTCGTTTCGCATTTAAATACGGCACGCTTGAAGCACGCATAAAACTTCCTAACGTCGCCAACGGTTTGTGGCCTGCGTTCTGGCTGTTGGGCAATAACTTCCCTGGTATCCCATGGCCTGTTTGCGGAGAGATAGATATTCTCGAATCAGGCTCGGCTGATGGTATTACCAACGGCACTCAAAATGAATTGATCAACAACGCGATACATTACTCGATCGCCGATGGCAGCTATGAATATCAAGCTTCGTGGGACGATGCTTCTAACCTGATCGGTCCGGTTAACCTTAACGACGATTACCATTTGTATAAAGTTGAATGGACACCTACGTATCTGAAGTTTTATCTTGACGGTGTTGAGTACGGCAGCTATGACATCACGGCTGCCCATATGGCTGAGTTTCATCAGCCTCAGTTCCCTATCATTAACATTGCTATCGGTGGATGGAACTATGTTCAAATAAATGATCCTGCCGGTATAACGGCTCTGCCCACAGCTGGTTCAAGTCAAGAACTGAGAATGGACTGGATCAGACTTGAAGACAATGCGTTTACGGAAGTAATTCTTGGTGCAGATACCGAGGAATTCGGCAACTTTGGAATTTTAACAGAATTGACACCTGTCGATAATTCATTAGCCTATGGCGACGATACCGCTGCCGGCTGGCCATATAGCGATGAAGCGGCGGTGTATCTGTGGGAAAACACTGCGACATTTTCTACGACGCCTGCGACGCCTTCTGAAGGTACAGAATCTTGGACACTGGATGTTGGGTCGGTTGGTTGGTTTGGAATGGGTGTCTTTATGCCAAACTTCCGCAACATGACAAACTATTCTGATGGTTTCCTGCACTTCGATATTCAATCGACCGCGACTTATACCATGAAAGTAGGAGTTCAAAGTTCCAGAGGCGGACAGTTCTGGCTTCCATTGGGAGACGAGACGACTGAGTTCGGGTTTGCCCGTGACGGACTATGGCATACGATTACTGTCCCGCTTAACAGATTTGCAAATACCGACTTTAAGACAGTACACCAGTTGTTCATGCTCATGGCTGACGTATCTTCTCCATCGGCGATATCACTGGATAATATTTATTGGGAACCAAGCGTAGCACGCCCAACACCTGCAAACGGCAGCTTCGGTGTTTATACAGAAGATGCGACACACAAAGATGCCGGCGAGTTTGCTCTTGGCGTTGACGGTGACTTCTTTGTTTGGGAAAACACGCTGAATGCTACGACAGAGACTGCATATGAAGGTACCGAAAGCATGACCTTTACATCAGCCGGTGCCGGTTGGTTCGGTATGGCGTTTACTCCGAATGTAAAATATAACTTAACCGCTTTCCGTTATCCGACAAGTAAGCTTCAGTTTGCGATGAAGACCACTGCTACAACAACGTTCCAAGTTGGAATGAAGAGCGGAAACGTAGATGGTGTCGGTCAAAAATGGATAACATTCGCCAACGGCAGCGATCCTTATGGATTCGTTCGTGACGGCGCGTGGCATGTAGTCGAAATACCAATGGATGATATTCTCGCAGATGTCGATCTGTTTGAGGTTAGCCAGCTGTTCCAGGTATTGGGATTTGTTGATATCTCTAATATTGGGATCGACGATATTTGCTTTACCGGCGGCGGAGACCCTCTAACTACACCCGGAGGCGGAAACATCCCTCCAACTGTATCCATAACAAGCCCTGCAAACGGCACTTTTTACGACCCGGGAGATGATGTCACTATTATAGCCGAAGCAAATGACGTCAATGGTACAATAACTAAAGTAGAGTTTTTCAATGGTGCCGCTCTATTAGCAGAAGACGCCTGCAGCCCATATAGCTACACATGGAACAGTATCCCCGAAGGCTCATACACTTTCACCGCACGCGCCACTGACAACAATGACGTATCACGAAATTCTTCGCCGGTAACCATTTACGTCGGAACACCGGTACTGGCAAGCATTAACGTGTCACCGTCATCAACAACTATTGCAGAGGGAACATACACACAGTTTACAGCCAGTGGCCTCGACCAATTCGCCCTGCCAATCTCAGCAAATGTCAACTGGTCAGTTTCAGGCGGTGGAGTCATTGACGAAAACGGTTACTTTGTTGCCCTCGATGCAGGCGGACCATATACCGTCACTGCGCAAGACGGCGCAATTTCAGATACCGCAAATGTCACCGTAACTGGAAGCGGCATCATCTGCGACTATGACGCCAGCGGAAGAGTCGACCTGTTTGATTACGCATACATGGCATGGTTCTGGACGGCAAACGATTGCGACGGAATAAATAATTTCTGCGACGGCGCTGACCATGTTCAAGACGGGGACGTCGACATCTATGATGCACAAATTTTTATGCATAGCTGGCTAAAGAGCATTCCGCCTTCAGTCACCATCACAAGCCCGGCAGACGGAGCAATTTTCACCCCAGGTGACAATGTGACGATTGATGCGGCAGTAGTTGTAAATACCGCGGGCACGACCATAACGAGAGTGGAATTTTTCGAGGGCGCTAATTATTTAGGCCAAGACACGACTGCACCTTACAGTTACACATGGAATAGTATTCCCCAAGGCGCATTCTCTATAACAGCAATAGCAACCGATGATTTCGGCCAGTCCAGTACATCCGCCGCCATTACGATTATAGCAGCGACAGCGTCAGTTGTAAATGGAGGCTTTGAGAGCGGCACAACCACCGGCTGGACGCTTAACAACCTCGGTGGCAACTCGACGGTGGTCAGTACAACAGAATCGCCGCGAACCGGCAGCTATTCGGCAAAGCTTGTTACCGATTCGACAGGCGCTGGCGTAAGGGCCGAGATGTTGCAGACGGTGACAGGGCTTTTCGGGAGCACCAGCTATGATTTTGATCTCTGGGTCAAAGGCTTGATGGGTGTTGGAGGGGTTGCCTGGGCTGAAATTAAGTGGTTTAATGCAAGCAGCGGGTACCTGGGTAGTAGCGGCTTGATCAACCTCTGGGCAGGTCTATCGAATTCGACCTATCAGCTGAGAGGCGGAACCTACCTGACTCCTGCTGGGACAGCCAGTGCCGAGATCTCGATCCGTGTCGAAGGCGGAGCGATGGTTGCGACAAATACAATGTTTGTAGACGATGTTTCATTTTCAAATTAATGATGCGCGTTAATGGCGAAACTAAAACTTACATACTTCGTCACAATGCAATAGACAAGGCCGGGTGTTTCGCCCGGCCTTTTTTATTGAAACCACCTGTTGCCGACAACGCAGGCTACTCCACATTTTGTCATTGCGAGGAGGCCAAAGGCCGACACGGCAATCTTTGCTTTTAGGTTTACTTGTGCCCTAGGTACCTGTCCCCACCTATCCCCATGTCTGATTCATTTATGAATCTATGGGGAGCCCTGCCATCACTATGGCAGGGTTTTGCCTGCCCTTCATAGCTCTTGTCCTCCATAGCTTTATGCGAAAGTTTGTCATTCCTGCGAAAGCAGGAATCCAAATTGGTTACTTGTCCCCATATCCAGATTCATTTATGAATCTATGGGGAGCCCCGGCCTATCTGGCCGGGGTTTGTCATTCCGATGTCGCCTCGGAATCCAACTTGCCAATGTCACGACCTCGTATGATAAACCAAACCGTCCCAATTATGCCAAATGCAAAAGCGACAAGGAAATTCGTCGCAGGGCTTATCATCCAAAGCAGACCGCCGCCAAAAGCACCACCAGCGACTACCACATCTCGCAGCAAATAGTACAAGCCGAACATCCCGGCTTTTCGGTCTTCCGGAGCCAGATCCATTATAAGGGCTTTCCGGGTGGGTTCACCAAACTCCTTAAGACCGCGAAGCACGAACGCCGCAGCCAGAAGACCAAACGATTGGCAAAACAGTAACACAAGCGGAAAAAGTGTAAAAAAGACAAACGTTATTACAATAAATGGCTTCTTCCTGCTCCGGTCAGCGAAATAGGCAACTGGAATGTAGATTAGCATGGCGGTAACCATTTCAATACTTGTCAAAATCCCAAACTGTAACGGCGTGATAGGAGAACGAATTATTTGAACTGCCCAGATGACTACAAAAGCATAAGGGATCTGCTCACAGAATCGCACGAGAATATCAGCGACCAGCAAATTCTTTAACGCAGGACTCATCTCGCGAAAGACTTTAAGAGGATTCTTTTCTGCGCGCCGTCTGGGCGACTCACCCTGCTTCGAAGCCGAGTCGTCAACGATCAGGATCTGCTGAAGAAACAGTGCAACTCCCGCCATCACAAATGCCGCAACAAAAGCGATTCGCACCCCGTTGGTAACACCCCACAGGTGAATACACATTCCTCCAAAAACAGGACCCAAAGCCATCGGAATCCGGCGAACAAACGAATGCATTGTAACACCCATAGTACGCTTGTTGCTTGGCAGAACATCAGCAACGAGACTCATTGTCGCAGGCAGCGATAGCGATGTCCACGAAAGGAAGAAAACTGCTCCCACGATAACCGCAGGCCAAGTAGGGATCAAAATTACGATAAGGAAACCAACCATAGCAGCAACGTTAAAAACTATCAACGCACGTTTGGTCCCAAGATGGTCAGACAGATAGCCCGCGGGAAAAGAGTAGAGCGCTGACAGCAGGTTGTCCATAGCGTTAAGAAGACCGATCACGATTGGCCCGGCACCTAAAGCCAGCAGGTAAAGAGGTAAAAAACGCTCCGCAAGACGCTCACCCATACCTACGAGGATAGCCATCGACAATACAGCAACTATACTTTTTCGCAATGCGAAAAATTGCCTATATGATTTTTTACGCATTGCAATATCTTACTATCTATTGACCGCTTTTACTAATCTTAATCGTTGTCATCGGCTTCTGTTTCAACCTCAAAATCATCAAATGCTGTTGCCGCGTCTGCTTTTGTCCAGAGGCCAACCATTCCGCCTTCAGCAAAAGTCGAATCCTCTATCTCAATTACTTTCTCATCGTCGAATTCAGCCACGATCTTGTTGCCAACATGTTCGATCTCGATTTCATGCCATTTGCCTGGATCAGTTTTGATATCAGCGGTAGCCAGCTGCACACGACGGCCGTCCTTGACATAATAAACACGCAAATTATTCTCTAACGGATTCCAACGGCTGATGTAATAATTGTCCGCATCTTTAGCTCGCCAGATAGGACCACCGCCCCGGTCTTCCTTGCCGGAGATTGCTTTGACCTTAACGCTAACTTCAACGTCCTTGTAATTCGTTTTCTTGGCAAGGAGAAGATTAAATGTCTCTCCATAGTTCTCGCTTCTCGTTACCGCAACAGCCTTATCTTTACTCGGCGCAGAATCATCACGAATCACTTCCCACTTAGCTGTTTTGCCCATACCAGCGGTCTCACCTATTATCCAACCTTCTGGAACTGAACCTATCTTCTCACTATCAAACGACCACTCTAATTCTTCTTCACCTTCATCTTCTTGCTCTTCCTCTTCGAGTAATACGAAACTACTTTCAAATAGATCGAAATAGGGTTTCTGAAAAACAGCTATGCTGCCCCAGTAAGCGAGTTTGGCCTTGGAGCCATTCAGTTCTCGAAGAAAGAATACGCCCGTATCTCCAACATTGAGTGCTGGGTCAAAACCTTTTACCCCTCGTGACTGTAAAACCAGACTGATATGATCCCGGCTGACTTTACCCTTAAGAACAGAGGCTATTTTTATCGTGACTTCATCATAGGGAGTAGGTCTTCTGGAATCTAATTCTTTCTTCTCAATCTTAGTTACTTTCGCTAAAGCTATCACCTCAGCTCGGTCGGGCAGTTTTGCCAGATCAAATTTGCTAATTTGCGAAGCAATAAGAACCGATCCAAGGCAGAAAATCACTACCGCAATTACCAGCTTCGCCAGCAAACATATACTATGTAAAGTCTTCATTTGACTGTCCCCTTTCCCCTGTCGTAAAACAGTTTCTGTTTTTGATACCACTTAGATAATGGTATATCCTTGCTCATCTACACCGCTAATCCTCATTTCCAATAGTCTATCAAGCCCATCTCAAAAATCAACCTCTCTCATTGATTCTCCCATTCCCCTTACAGCCATGTCTTCCACGTCCCCGGAAGCCAGGAAAACACCCCTTTGGGGCCGGGAAACTACCATTTTTAAGATATTTCACCCCAAAACCAGCCTACATACCTTATTATATAGATAGAGCCTTTCCTCCGCCAATACCCCCATCAGAGCCCAAGCGACAGCGCAGGGTGCCTTGGTTAGCCCTGCCTAGGGTTTTGTCATTCCTGCTCCACGCCGTTCATTTCCAGACATCGTTTCGGCCATTTCGGACAGCTGCGGCGGGCAATAGTAAATGGTAAATAGCAAATATTAAATAGAAAATACCATATCCGACACCCCAACCGACCAAAACTGCCCCCCAATACCAAATCTTTTTATTTCCACCACCCCCTCTAATTGCGCAGAATCGCACTTTTTCATTTTATTTTGCAAAAAATAACATTTTCCCCGGAAAATCCCACACACCATGCCGCAAAATACCAGCCATTTTGGTCACCAAAAACCATAATGGACGTTTTTTTATAAACACAGAACACCAATAAACTTGCCAAAAAAGTCACTTACCCTAAACAACCATAATGGTTGGCACACTTTCAATAATAAGATTACACGAGTCTACAATGTACTTATCGTAAGTCGTTTGCTTTTTTAGAGTTACAAAAAAGTTCCTCAAAAAACACCCTTTGGCACACCGCTCGCTTAATAGAAAACCAGTAAGACAAAAAAAAGAAAACAAGGATGAAAAGAAAAAGAAGCACGGACGGAAACGAAATTAAAAGTTAATAAGTTTTGAGGCATGGAAAATGATAGCGTTTGTAGAAGCAACAGTTTTGACAATTGGACTTAACGGCAAAAGTGATGCACTAAAAAATTTACCAATAAACGTTTTAAAGATGCAGTCGGGTTTTGAAGCTGCACGCTCTTTGAAAAATACAAAGATAGACAGTGTTATTTGCAAGTGGGACCTGGACGACATGAAAGGCGGTGAGTTCTTAAGAAGACTCAAAATGGTTAAGCCTAACATACCAACAATTGCCTTGATTCGCGCAGGAGACATAGCCCAGGAAATTCAAGCAAGAAGTATCGGGGTCTCCGCTGTACTAACAGAGGAAACCGATGATAGTCTCTTCACCGAAATGGTAGCTAATATCTTGAGCCTCAACGTGAATGTCGAATAACACAAAAAAAGTGAATATAGCAATTATCTTCTCCTCCTTGCTGGGTTTGATGTTTCTGAGCAATCATTAATGCAAACCCAGCAATATAAAGGCAAACGCGAAAATACCCGCGAGTAAATAGAGAAAGTTAAAAAGTGAATAATCAACTTCTCCTCCTTGCTGGGTTTGATGTTTATGAGCAATCAAAAATACGAACCCAGCAATATAAAGACAAACGCGAAAACAGCCGCGAAAAAATAGAGAAGCTTTAAAAAGTGAATAATCAACTTCTCCTCCTTGCTGGGTTTGATGTTTTTGAGCACACAGAAATGCGAACCCAGCAATATTGAAGACCAACGCGAAAATATCCGCGAAAAAATAGAAAAATTTAAAAGTGAATAGTCATCTTCTCCTCGCTGGGTTTGAAAACCTGATGAAAAGCCAGAACCCAGCGTGAAAAGCAAGCACGGCTAAGCCGTGATAACGAAATAATAAATACAGCAATAAAGAAAAGTTAATAAAAGGAAAAAAGGGAAGAGGGAAAATGAAGGGCGATGAAAAGAACTCTCTCTCACCAGGTTTGTCAGTCGGTCAGTTGTCTGTCAAATTGCCTGGTACCGCAGGAGGCCCAAAAGGCCTTCTGCGGTAGTAAATAAAAATCAAACGAAGCTTTAGGAGGTTTGCGGTGAAACACAAGTTGATAACATACTTAGGTGCCATGATGGCCATTTCAGTTCTACCGTCGATAGTTCTGGCATTTAGCTACACATACCAAATCGATGTTTTCACAAACAACGGAACATACGCCGAATCTGACCAACTTAGCCTTTCCGTACTCGCATCAAACAGAGGCACCTCACCAGACATCATAGACTTCACTATCACAAACCAAAGCACTATCAGCTCAAGCATTGCCGCAATATACTTTGACTTCGACGACGCACTTAGCTTTAACGAACTAACCAGCGGTGCAGGTGTCGCTTACAGAGTCGGTGCAAAGCCTCCGGAACTGCCAAGCGGACACACACTTGAACCAATTTTCGACTCCGAATATAGCTTCGGAAGCAATTCCCCAAAATCCTCAAGAGGTATTAATCCAGGAGAGCAAGTACTGATAAGCTTTGATTTATACGGCTCTGCAACTGACCTCATTGACAATATGAATGCAGGACTCTTTAGAATCGGAGCACACATAATTGCACTGCCAGACGGCTCAAGCGAAACTGCCGCTACTATCCCTGAACCAACTACCATCGCAATACTCGGACTCGGGGCACTCCTAATTAGAAAAAAACGTAATAATAACTAAAACAAAATACCACGGAGCCCGAAGGAGAAAAAATAATGTATAAGGCAACAGGCAAAACTGTAGAAAAAGCCATCATAATTTTGGCTTTCTGCTTTACTTGCTCATCCGCATTCGGATACGCACTGTTTTCAACACCAACCGCATGGGCTCCAGGAGAAAATACCATAAACTCCGCGAAACAACCAACGCCAGGAGGAGCTACTTTTAGTATCGCACCGGAAAACCTCGTTTACGAAAACTCCCTTAGAACTGAACACGGTACAAATAAAACGCAAAACATTACTGCTTTAGGTATCGCAGGTTTTGAATTCGATGATTACGTCACAATGGTAGATGACGCCCTGGATATATGGGCCTCGGTCAGCGGATTTGAAAACCTCGGAAATGTAACTGACTCCGGAAACAATATCGGCACTTACGGAGAACATACTGCAGACATCAGAATCGCCGCATGGGAACTTACAAAACCTTCCGCTCTGGCACAGGCTTGGCAGCCCTCAACGCAGGACTTCTTTGCCGACGGCGCACTCGGAGGTGACATGCACATTGATGTCGGGAGAACCTGGATTGACGATGCTGCCGACTCCGCCGGAAACGGAAAATTTGACCTCTTCTCGGTCATCTTACACGAACTCGGACATTCAATCGGACTCGCACATTCAACTGTAGCCGGTTCGGTCATGGCACCAAACTATATCGGGGCAAACAGAAATCTACATATTGATGATATCGCAGGAGCACAAGCTTTATATGGTAATACATATAACACCGCATATGTCGCAGTACCTGAACCGACAACAATTGCCCTGCTCGGTCTCGGTGCCTTACTAATTAAAAAACGAAAAAAATAAAAACCAATAATATTAAGCGAGAATAAAAAAGAGGAAGAGGAGTTGGAGATGGAGAAGTTAACACTAATTTTAGTAATGGTCACTATAATCTTGGCCGCCGCCACATTCACACAAGCTGACAGCCCCGTCATTCTAAGATATAATGATAATCTGGGACAGCTAACAGAAGACACATTTACATTATCTTCACCCCAGCGCGCAGTGGCAAATAACAATACAGCTATAAACCTAAATCCGGGAAGCGGTATCATCGCCAACACACCTGCACTCGATGCTTTCAATAGAGCTGCACAAACATGGCAAAACTATCTGGGAGACGACGTCACACTAAACATTAATATAAACATGGCGTCACTCGGAACTGGAATACTTGGCTCAGCAAGCACTTCTTCTTACTACGCTAATTACGACTTCATCAGGGACATGGTAGCAACTGGCGCAGACACCGGAAGCTCAATAGAAGCTGCCACACTAAGCTATCTGCCCACCGCTGCACAATACTCTACATACGCTCCTGTCGGATTCACACTCAGCGGGGACATGGAAGCAACAAGAGCAAACCTCCTGGCATTAGGAGTTTCACAAGCCGGTTTAGGAGGCCTCGGAACACCTGACGCTTCTATCACTTTCTCAACAAACTTCACTTGGGATTACGATGACTCGGACGGTATTACTGCTGGAGCTTTCTCGTTTGAATCTGTAGCTACTCACGAGATTGGACACTCTCTGGGATTCGTCAGCGAAGTCGACTACGCTGATTACATACTAAGCCTATCAGCAACCGCCGCACTTAGACCTAGCCCCCTTGACCTCTTTAGATTCGCTGCCGATAATGTTCCAACAACATCAGGGACCTCATGCCAAGCGGCTCGGACTACTTCTCTTATCTCGAAGGAAATATACAATTAGCCACCGGTGCATATAACGGAGACGGAAACCAGGCAAGCCACTGGAAAGATGGTCTCGGACTCGGAATCCTGGACCCAACTTTAGCACCGGGAGAACTATCGACTATCACATACAACGACCTCGTCGCTATGGATCTGATTGGATGGGAGATTGTTCCGGAACCAACTACTATCTTAACACTCGCACTCGGCACTTTGCTAATGAGAAAACGAAAAAAATAAAAAAGCGGAGATAAAAATTTTAAAAGGAGGAAAGAAGAATGAGAAAGCTAATCTTAGTTGTTGCTGTACTATTGACAGTAGTAAATGTTGCTGCAGCTGTCACTATACAAGGTATTGACATCGACTTTGTAACTATCGGAAATGCGGGAAATGCCGGTGACACCAGAAGCGAAGCAAATCCAAGTGGTGCTGGTGCGGTCGGCTACAGTTACTCAATCGGCAAATACGAAATAACCAATGCTCCGTGGGATACCTTTACCACAGCCGCAGGGGCGCCAACAGGGAATCCGGATCTCGCCTATGATGCAGCTGCAACATGGGTTGGAGATAACATCCCAACAAATGGAGTAAACTGGTATGAAGCGACGCAATTCTGCAATTACCTTACTACAGGGGACAAAAGCCAAGGGGCATATCTATTTAGCGGAGACAACACCAACCCTGGTGATTTCCTCGGCATAGACCGCGGCTCTGCTGTTACTGCATATGGAACTGTTTATGTCATTCCAACGGAAGATGAATGGTACGCCGCCGCATATTATACACCTGCTGGATACTCAACTTATGCTAACAGTTTGGAGACCGTGCCATCAGCTGACAGCGGGTGGAATTACAGTAGCGGGGCATACAGCTCTCCTTGAAACGTCGGCACCGGAACAATGGAGTAGAATGGCACCTTTGATATGATGGGCAACGTCTGGGAGTGGAATGAAACACTATCGGCTGCCCTGAGAGGATGGCGAGGTGGATCATACGGTGACACGCTCGTCAGCACACTCGGTTCGTCATACCGCATCGGATACGACCCGAGCATCGAGCTGAATCTCACTGGATTCCGTGTCGCCGTAGTTCCAGAACCTGCAACTATAGCTATACTCGCTTTCGGTACCTTATTAATGCGTAAAAAACGTTCTTAGAACGTTATAGTGTAAGAACCGCCCGCTCTGAGCGACACACTCGGGTCGGGCTCCTGTTTTTAAACAAAAATATATTGATTAATTTACTTCAAAACAGTAGCATAACACTCTGATATTCAAGCCAATAAACTTTTGATGGAACGCTCGAAACTAAAAGGATTTGCCATGAGCAGCAAAACACCGAAAATATATTGTGCAGGACCTTTGTTCAACCCTAAAGAACGGGAAGACATGGCAAATATAGCTGCTGTCTTGGAACATGCCAACTATTCGGTTTTTTTGCCCCAAAGAGACGGGCTTGAACTGGCGAGACTTTTACCAATTTTAACTGAAAAAAATATTTCAAAAGAAGATGCCTCAATTGTTTTAAATAATGCCATTTTTTCACTTGATGTTTTTGAGGTTATAGACAGTGACGGTGTTATACTTAATATAAATGGACGTGTCCCGGACGAAGGCGCAATGGTCGAAGCCGGTATCGCATGGGCACATGAGAAACCAATTGTTATTTTTAAAAATGATGACAGGTCATTAATTCAGGGAAATTGCAATCCTTTGGTTATGGGCCTGGCAGATTTTGAGTTTATCGATAAATATGAAAACATTCCAATTGCTCTTGAAGAAAAACTCTCAAAATTAAATAAAAATAATGGTACGCCGAAAAAATCTTCTTTTTCTACTGCTAACGAAAAAGGCGAAGCTATAAGAAGTTATTTAATGAAACAAAAAACAGAAAACGAAATAGCGGATCTACTCATAAGTCTTTTCGGGGAAATTGTATGCCAGACTTTAAAAGAGTAGAGAAAGAAATGTTCCCGAGTAGCCGTGCTGCCATCAAAACAAAAGGGAGACAAAAAAATCAGCCGCCGGACAAATTCAGAACAGAATTTCAAAGAGACATACATCGAATAATTTACTCGCAATCTTTCAGAAGACTAAGACACAAAACTCAGGTCTTCTATTTCCCGCAAAATGACCACGTCTCAACAAGAATGGACCACGTCATCTTCGTCGCATCTGCCGCAAAAACTGTCGCAAGATGCCTGGGACTAAACGAGGACCTCGCAGAAGCCATCGGACTGGCACACGATATAGGACACCCGCCTTTCGGACATCAGGGAGAAACATTTCTAAATGAAATAATCACTAAAAATGACACACTCAAGAAAAAAATGCACGGCTTTAGCCATGAAATTTACGGACTGAGAGTCGTTGACAAAATAGCAAAGCGCGACAGAGAAAAACCAGGACTAAATCTGACTTGGGAAGTCAGAGATGGAATTATATCTCATTGCGGCGAAGATTTTAAAACATGCAAACTTGTGCCAGGCTCGAAAAATAAAAAATTATCCGAAATTAAAAACAGAAAAGACGCCGGATATCCCGCAACTTTAGAAGGATGTATAGTAAGACTAATTGACAGAGTAGCCTACTGCGGGAAAGACATCGAAGACGCTATCGCTGCAAAAGTTATAAAAGAAAAAGATGTACCAAAAAATATTATCAAAAAACTCGGAAGGACAAATGGAAAAATAATAGGCTCATTCGTAGAAAACATTATACAGCAAAGCCAAAATAAAGATTACATTGCAATGTCACGTGAGTATGGGGACCTGTTACACTCAATGACCGACTTTAACTATGAAAATATTTATCATAGCCACGAATCGCAAAGATATGGTAAACAGGCAAAGCTGTCTGTTAAATTACTTTTCGACAACCTCTTAGAAATATACCAAAACACTAATAAGTTCCAAAATTTCAAAGAAGATTACAAAACCCCCGACGTACATAATATTTTCGCTGAATATGTGAAAGATATGCAAGGTATTTATGAAAAATCCGACCCCGATGAACTCGTGGTTCTTGATTTCATAGCCGGAATGACTGACAGTTTCGTCGTTAGAGCGTTCCAGGAATTATTTATACCAAAAGCTACCGTCTAAATAATCCTTTTGTTTTGAATTTAGGATTTAGAATTTCCCTCACCTGCTTTTTTTATGAATAACCCTTGCGCAGAAAGGCTCCGCAATTTTGTTTTTTTAATCTTTGATGTTTGATTTTCGCCTGGCTAACCCGGCAAATAAACCCTGACCGTTGTACCCTCGCCAACCGTACTCGATATCTCTATCCTGCCCCCGTTAATTCCAATAAGACGATTCGCATACGCAAGCCCCATACCACGCTGACGACCAGCCGTCTTACCTGAGAAAAACGGATGCAGCGCCTTACTCAAAGTCTCAGAATCCATACCCTTACCAAAATCTGTTATCGAAACCTCAACCATCTCACCTTTGCGATCAGACCGCAACTCTATCGCTCCGCTCTTAGCAGGATAAGACTCAAGACTGTTCACAAATATATTCGCCAAAGCAGAAACTACCTGACCGGAATCTACATAAACCGCACTACCGCCTTCCGATATCTCACTAACTATCTCGACCTTCTCAACCTTACTCTTCATTGCCGCCAGCTGCGACGCCTCATCAATTATCTGACTAAGACCAGTAACCTCCCTCTTAGGACTCGCTGGCTCTGCAAAACTCATCAAACCATCAATAATCCCCGCAAGCTCCGCCGCGTTAGCCTGAATCTGCTGCAAAATCTTTCGCTTACCATCATCTTCTTCACCACGAGCCAAAATCTGCGCTCGACCCGATATCACACTCAATGGATTGTTCAACTCATGAGCCGCACCTGCCGCCATCTCTGCCAATGCCTCTAACAAATCGCCGCCACCGTCCTGCCTGCCCTGCCTGCCCTGAGCAGCGTCGAAGCCAACTTCTTTTTCTTCTTTACTCTCAACCACTTCCTCTACCGCCGCCCTGCCCTGCCTGCCCTGTCTACCCTGAGTATCACCGAAGGGAGCAGCGTCGAAGAGAGCCGCTTTTTCATCCTTACCCTCAACTGCCTCTTCCTCCAACACCAACTCGGCAACTGCAACTTTACCCTTACCCTTCAACTGAGCAAATCGCTCCGCGAATTCCTGGTGACGACCCGACGCCATCGCTATCGCCAATATACCCGCCGCACTTTTAGCCTCCGCCTTGATACTGCCGCCTAATGCCTCCATATCCGCAGGATACGACAACTCAAACAATATACCACCAATCTCACGCTGACCGCACCAAAGAGGAACTACCTTAGTCGTACCAAAATCCATCTCGATACCGCACTGCTCCAATAGCCAACTCATCGAACTGTCCAATTCAAATACGTCACCGCTTTCAATGTCACCTGCCAACCCGCCGCCTTCGCCCGGACCAGCTATGACAACACTACTAACATCTTCGCCCCGCTCAGCAACAACCGCACGGCAATCCCCATCGGCCCCCTGCCCTTTTAAATAAAGACAAACCGTACCTGCCTGATAAAACTTCTGCCAGCACAACGCCAGCTTCTCTGCTATATCAATCAACTCGTCACTCGAATCTATACTCGACAAAAACTCCGTCACAAATCCAAAGTGACTCGCCGCCGTCCGAAGCTCACGGTTCTGCTCAAGCAATAACGCTCTTTCCTTCGCCAATTGCCCCGCAACTGCCCCAACCACATCACAGTAAGCTGCTCTCGAATGTCGCTGCTCAAGCCCCAATATCAGACACTTCTCCGCAACACAATCCAAAACCTCACTCTGAATCCGCTCTACCTGCCCGTCACTAAGACCAAGTGACTTTATAACCTCGCCGCTCAACTCTACCGCATCATAACTGCCCGACTCACCTATCCCCTCTAACCGAACTATCGAATCTGCCAATTGAACGATACGAGCGATCTTTTCCTTCGCACTATCGCCGCCAATAACAGAAATGTCACTATGGTGAAGCCATATCGCAAAAACTATCTCTTCCGGAAAATGCCACCGCTGCGCCAATCGCTTACCAATAACACCGTGGTCTCCGCCAAGACTCTCACGCTCAACCTCGCAAAGACTAACCCCCCGCTCCTTCGCCTGCTCAACAAGACGGGCAAAACTTTTCGGCATCACCTTATCAATACCAAGCTTGCCAACATCATGCAATAGACCAGCCGCGTAAGCCAATTCAACATTAACCCCGCCAACCTGCTCAGCTATCAACCGCGAGCAGCACGCCACTCCAACATTATGCTTCGCAAGCTCACGCTTCGGCAAAACCATGTCACCGTCATGCCTGCCCTGTCTACCCTGAGTATCACCGAAGGGAGCAGCGTCGAAGGGGCCTACACCAGAAAAAACCTTTATCGAAAACAATGCATCGCTAACCGCCTGACCATCCATCTGCCCAACTATCTCGTCTATCGAAAATCCCTCACCAGATACCACAACACCATTATCATAAGCCACGCTAAGGATCTTAGACGTAAGAGCTGCGTCAGACTTGATAAGACCGCATAAATCTGATGCAGAGAATTGCTTGCTCGAAAGTTTGGAAAATAATTGACCCGCAACACTCGCCAGACTGCACAGCGACTCAATGCCGCGAAGCGAAAGTGCTATTTGATGAAATCCTGATATGTCCATTTGCTCTGACATTGAAATATACTCATACCCTCCTGGTATCTATTACTGAAATGTAAAATTGAAATTGACTCACCAAGTATCCGATACACATCAAAAAATTCAACGAATTACTTCATCTTCAGTGCAGCGGTAATCTTATCGGTAAGCTCAACTATATCAAATGGCTTCTTAATAAAATCTTCGGCGCCCGTCTTAAGCATACGGTCGATTTCATCCTGCTTGATAACCCCGCTAACAATTATTATCTTGATATCCTCGAACTTCGGATTCTGACGGATCGTATGACAAACAACATCGCCGTTAACATCTGGAAGCATATAGTCAAGCAATATCAAATCAGGACCGAATTGCTCCGTCGCTATACCAGCCTCATAACCGCTCGCCGCTGTCTTGATCTCAAAACGACCATCGCGAATCAATACGTCTGCTATCAACTCAACTATCTCCTGGTCGTCATCAACTATCAAAACCTTCCGCTTACCCGAGTCAAGATTATCAAGAGGAATGCTGTTGTCCTTCATGAACTTAATAAGACTTGCCCGCGGAATACGCCGGAACTTCGAACCGGGAACACGAAAGCCCTCCAGCTTACCAGCGTCAAAACACCGAATGATTGTCTGCTGACTTACATTACAAATCTCTGCTGCCTTACCGGTCGTAAATAAATCTTTCATCTCATCCCTATCCTTTTTAACAAAAACTTTCCTGCAAGGCTGCCCCAGTCTACCCGCTTGTCCCAGTTTAAACGCAAACAACTCATTTTGTCAAGAAAAAAATACCCAAAGCCCCACTTTTCACACTAAAAATCCATTTCCCATTTGAAAAATTGCAAATACCCAATAGTCGATAATCAATCAGTAATTGGGATTTTGCCAATCACGACCCCCTTAACCCCCCAGCTTAACACAATCGACATATATCTTTTCAAAACAGATAAACCAATTAACAACCAACCTGTTAAAAAATCCCCCGTTTCAACAATAGTAAATAGTCAATAGTCAATCGTAAATTAAAGCCCCTACATCTTCCTCCGCAAAATCTCCAAATTTTTGCGAATCGTTATGGTGGTAGGATGCTCCGCCCCTAAGCTAGCCTCAAATATCTCCAACGCCCGTACAAATATCGGCTCTGCCTTAGCTAAACGGCTCGTATCACTGTACAACTGCGCCAGATTGTTTAATCGGATAGCCACACTCGGATGGTCCTTGCCGAAACTTACTTCATCAATCGCCAGTGCGCGCTCCATCAAAGGCTCTGCTTCGGCCAAACGATTCGTAGCCTGATACAACCCCGCCAAGTTGTTCAGATCTGTGGCCACATTCGGATGGTTCTTGCCGAAACTCGCCTCATCAATCGCCAACGCGCGTCTCATCAAGGGCTCCGCCTCAGCAAAACGACCAGTAGACTGATACAATAACGCCAGGTTATTTAATCGGATAGCCACAGTCGGATGGTCTTTGCCTAAACTGGCCTCATCAATCTCAAGTGCTCGTTTATAGAGAGGCTCTGCCTCTTTAAAACGGTCGGTAACCCTGTACAACTCCGCTAGGTTGTTCAGTTGTATTGCTACATGCGGATGATTTTCGCCTTTTGATTTTTCTTCTATTTCCAAGCCCCGTTTCATCAAAGGCTCGGCCTCAGCTAAACGATTCGTAGCCTTATACAACTGCGCCAGATTGTTCAGACGAAGCGCAACTTTAGGATGATCCTTGCCAAAACTCACTTCATCAATCGCCAGCGCACGTTTCATCAAAGGCTCTGCCTCTGCCAAACGATTCGTATCCATATACAACGTCGCCAGATTGTTCAAATCTCTGGCCACACTCGGATGGTCTTCGCCAAAACTCGCCTCACTAATCGCAAGCGCCCGTTTCATCAAAGGCTCTGCCTTGGTCAGACGATTCGTAGCACCATACAACTGCGCCAGGTTGTTTAATCGGATAGCCACATCCGGATGGTCCTTGCCGAAACTCGCCTCACTAATCGCCAGCGAACGCTCCATCAAAGGCTCTGCCTCGGCCAGACGATTCGTATCCTGATACAACTGCGCCAGGTTGTTTAATGCGATGGCATAATTGGGTAACGGTTCACCGCCAGGATTTTCTAATATCCCTACCACCCGTTTTAACATCGGCTCTGCTTCAGCCAGACGATTCGTAGCCCTGTACAACTCCGCTAGGTTGTTAAGGCACGATGCTGTATTAGGATGGTCGTGGCCAACGGTATTTTCATTGATATCCAGTGCTTTGCCGTATAATATTTCAGCTACTTCAAAAGAGGCCTTTGTATTATAATACATAGCCAGACTATTCATCAGCCAACTCGTTGGTTCCGGTATTTTAACTTTATTGCCGTGTTCTGTGACTACTAAAACATGTGGCGATATAACATCCCATATATGCCAGCTTCTAACATCATCTGCTTGTAAATCTTCCGGAATAAACCTTTCGACCATAGCTAAACTAATTTCGGTCCAGCTCTTAAGTGCTTCGTCCGGGATCCGCAGCCGAACCGAATCCTGAACAAGCCTATGCACATAAAAACTCTTTTCGCTTAATGTTATCATCGACCAGTTGGACAATTCCGCCAGAACCCCGCGAATATCTATCTCTTCCATCTTTTCCAGTTCCGTGTCCTCGCCGTTTTCTTTTTTATATAACTCTATCGCAGCAGCTACTATCTCCGGATTCCCTTCAAACAATTCCACTGGTATTGCATCAGCAGATAGGAATGATACCAGACGCAGCACACTCTTTTCTGCCGCACCCAACTGCTCCTCTGTCGCCTGCCAGGCTATTAGCACAGGCTCTGGATAATCCTGAAGCTCCCCCTTGTGCCATTTCAATACCTCTTTGCGTGCGTCTTCAAATTTCCCCAGATACATCTCAAAACCGATATGAAGATAATTTATATACGCCGCAGCCTGCTCAAGCACCACCGGAAGACCATCAAGCTTCCCTGCTAATTCCCCGGCCAACTTTTCATCTTCCTCGGTTTCACTGCGGCCATCTGTTTTTTCCAACAAATACGCAATTGCGTCTCTTTCTGCCAGCTTGTCGATGGGAAGTTTCTTTACACCTTTCCAGTTTGACACTCTGGAAGTTATCAATACCTGACAGCCGGCTAATTGTGGAAGTATTTCGTGAAGCTTTTCTATGGCATGTTCATCATCTGCGTTATCAAATATAACCAGACAATCCTTCATCTGCGAAATGGTCTTTATCACTATATCCACCAACGCAGGCTGGTCTTGCATATCCTTTTCTTCAAGGTCTAAAAGCTTTGGTCCCGCAAGACTCGCAAGATTCGTAATAAGACTGGTTAACGAATCTGCCAGCACAAAGAACACTCTGCTTACATTACCATTGCCAATCTGATGCCAGCCAAATTCTACTGCCAAACGCGTCTTGCCGATTCCCCCTAACCCATGTATTGCATGAGCTTGCGTTATCGCAGTCTTTTTACCTTTAGCCAATTGTTCCTGTAGCTGACCAAGCTTATCATCTCGACCCTTAAATAAATGACCTATAGAACCATAAGGAAGATTGTGACGGATACTTTCATCCACTTGGGCAATGACACTCGGCGATAGTTTGTCAATTTTCTTACTAACCGCATCAAGCTTTTCATCATGCTGCTTATGATCCTCTTTCAGCCCCTTATGATCCTCGGCAATTTTCTGTTCAAGTTGCTTAAATAGCTCGTCTTTTATTATTGTTTTGATATAATCTTTTAGTTCATCATAGTTAGCCTCAACATACCCCCCAAAATCTTTCAACAATTCCTTATGTTCTTTAAGCTGCTCAACAATCTGATTTGTGTCACTCTGGATAGAAGCCGCTACTTTCTGAAGCATTTGAATTCGGTTCAATGCCTGTTCAATATCTTGCTTGGCATCAAAAAACTCATAATAGTCAGGTATTAATGCTTCCAACTCTTTGCGGGTAGTAGTCGAAGCATCCAGTATTTTCTGGAGAATCTCTTTCTGCTTCTCGTCGCTCTTCAATGCCTTCCATTTTTCAAGACCTGTCAAGCCTATATATCCCGCCAGAGCAACAATTGCCAAACTCAACGAACCCGCACTAGCTGTTGTTATTGCACCAACAACAGCCACTTTTTTAGTTGCTGTTTTGCAAACCTCCCAAACTGTTTCCGTTAACACATTAAGGCTAACTTCGCTAATGGGATTCTTTTTGCTCATCTGTTACAATCCTTAGTATATATCTTCTTAAAAAATTCCATCAGGGTTGAAATCCATCCTCATCGTAGCCCGGCAATTATACAAACTCTGAAGCTATTTTGCAACTATTTAATCTTCTTTACTGCCAAAGTATATATCGCACGCTCCTCCTTGCGGTACTTCTTCTCAAAATTCGTCCCCACCCATTCGCCCGCGCTTACACCCGCCGTCGCCATAAAATCAACCCGCTCCAGCTCATCGCCCCGCCTACCGACAACCGCCTCCATCTGCTCAAAATAATCCGCATGGTCCGTCGCCAGCTTGATAATCCCCCCCGCCGACAAACTCCGCAACAGCTGCCCCAAATTTTCATCATTAAAAAACCGCCTCTTATGATGCCTCTTCTTAGGCCACGGATCCGGAAAATATATATGATAGCACGCCACCGTCCCGTCCCCGACATATTCGGCAATAAAACCCGCCGCCTCCGTCCGAATCACGCGAACATTCGTCAAACCCCACCGCCCCAAACGGTCAACAGTATAACGGTAATAGCGACGAGCCCACTCAATACCAAGAAAATTCAACTCACCAAAACTCGTCGCCTCATTAACAAGAAACGTCCCGCGCCCGGAACCTATCTCAACATGCACCGCCCCTTTACGTCCGAAAATCTTCTCAAAATCAATTTTCCCGCACAATTCTTCCTCGCCAAGCGAGATATCAGCGTAGTCCCTAAAGATTCGTGCCATCACAAAATTTCCCACATAACACCATATCAACAATATACTTACCGAAAAACCTCCCATCATTATACTGAAAACACATTTTCACGCGAGCCCCAATTTATTTTATCTCCTTTCTAACATTAAAGTCTAAACCCGACATATTCGATAAATTCATTATGAACCTGCTGCTGCTATTATGCGTACCAGTCAATGGAGCAGTAGCTATAAAGTTCCGGTAAAAAAAGGATTGCAGACTATGATTAGAGCTTTGCTGAAAAGAAGACGCAGGCAGATACTCATCGACGTCAGCACACAAAAAGACTTCTTCTTCGCCGATGGCAAAGCATGCATCAGAAATCATAGAAGAGTTCTCTCAAACCTAAGACGCGTCCTGGCATGGGCGAGACTAAAACACATACCAGTCATCTCAACATGCGACTCCTACCCGGACAATAACGGCAAAAGTGCTGTAAACTACTGCCTCGACGGAACTACAGGACAGGAAAAAATTCATTACACTCTGCTTGAAAATCGCATCTCGTTCCCTGCCGACGGAAACACCGACCTGCCGCGTGACATGCTCAAAAAATACAGACAGGTCATTCTCCACAAAAGATGCATCGACCCTTTCAGTGAACCAAGAATCGACCGACTCCTGACTGAAATAAACGCCACCAATTTCCTACTCGTGGGAGCTAGCGCAGAAGACACAGTACAAGCCATGGCTTTAGGACTTATTCAGAGAGGAAAAAATGTCACCATCATTACTGACGCCATCGGCTCTCTAAACAAAAAACAATCAGAATTGGCTATTAGAAAAATGAAAGCTAAAGGCGCTAAACTCATCGAATCAAAAAAACTCGCCGGAACTACGCATCTAAAAAAAGTCGGTGCCTGCAAATGCCAGACTTGCAGCAAACAACCAGATCTCGCTCAGGCACCAGTCGCCACTGCCGCCGCACATAACTAAACATCTTTATCCTCTCCATGCTCCACCACCCTCACAACCCAACCTCTTTGCGTCCAAACTGCAGCACAATTCGTCTTTAATCGCCCGGCCCGCCCTGCGTAGCTTCATGCGAAGCAGGGTCATTGCGAAAGAGCCGAAAGCGACTGCGGAAATCTATGTCGTTAATTGCCAGATCGTTTCGGACACGCAGGGTGAATATCTTTTTACGGTTAGCCCTGCCGCAAGCAGCAGGGGATTTGTCTTTACTCTTTTTACCTTTTATTCGCGTTAATTTGCGTTAATTCCGCCGTAATTTACCCCTTATGGGGGGGCATCACTTAGGGAGTGGTTCAACATTTTACTTTTTTCTTTTCTTCGCGTTCTTCGTGTACTTCGTGGTGAAAAATTTTCTTAATTCGTGCTTCGTCATTGATTCCTCATTCAAGCTTCTCCGTAAGGAGTCCTTAGGACTTAATTCAACATTTCGCTTCCCAAAACTCCTCAGCACGCATCAAAACCGCAATAACCTATCTGATTGCACACTCCCTTCATCCGAGCCCAAACCTTCTTATCAGATATCAACTCAAGAGCAAGAGGATAAATAACATTCGTCTCAATAAAAACATGAGTACGAACCGCAGCGACAAGATAACCCGTCAATTCTTCCAGCCTACTCTTAAACTTATCAAAATCAGTATCGTCAACATCCCAAATCAGACTGTTAAGAACATGATATTTTTTACTTATTCGGCTGTGCTGATAGCTCACCACCTTCAACAGTTCATAAAAACCGCACTTGTCAAGCTCCGGAAAAATTACTTGCTCCTCACGCTCGCAGTGCTGCTCTGATGATACCAAATGACCCACGATATGCGCAAGACGCCGAATCTCTTCGGTACTGCTCGAACCATAATCCAACTGCTGAATCTTACTGTTAACCTCATTAAGGTCGCTGATAAAACACAGCACCATCTCATGCTCAGCCAATACACGCTGTAAGATATGACCATCCTCGATCTCGCCCCGAAGCTTCGCACCCAAATCAGGAAGCACGCCACGATTATTCTTCCACAACAAACGAAGCTCATCAACCTCGAGCCCAGCGTCCAATATCTTCTGCTGAGCCAATGCTATCTCACTGCACCTCACCCCAGCCAGCAGCGCACGGTCAATCTCACCGAAATCGACCGACTCATCCCCGCTCAAATGCAACAGCAGCTCAGCTATTCTATCTACACTATCCATGACCTCACCTCATTTCTGCAAACTCAATCCTTAATACACTCACTCTCATTACCTCTCTAACACCTCTACGTACAACAACACCAATTAGTACGAAATAATCCGACTTCCCCCCGGATTATTAACCAAAATACCCACCCCGCCATTTTGGCATGCCGCCCCCATAAATTAAAACTCTTGCGCAGGGGGTTTTGTCTTTACTCCTTTTATCTTTTATTCGCGTTTATTCGTGTTAATTCGTGTTAATTCGCGGTTCAATATTTTGCTTTTTTCTCTGTGGCTATGTCTTTCATCCTTTTTCATCCTGCAATCCTGTCTAAAAAAACTCTGTGTTCTCTGTGGCTAAAAATCTGTGTTAATCTGCCTTAATCCGTGTCCATCTGTGGAGGCTGTTTTTCGGGCTTCCTCATTGATTCCTCATTCGGACTTCCTAATTCAACATTCTCTTTCCCGCTTGTCCCCATGTTTAGATTCATTTATGAATCTATGGGGGACATCGTCTCGCATTTAGCACTTGTATCTCTCCCTTCCCTCCGTTATCGTATACACCAAATAAAAACAAATTTTAAGGACCATTCATATGCCGGATACTTTCGCTATTACCGTAATTTTCATCGTCGTCTCAACCCTCATCGCAGCTTTCGTAAAAAGAACAAAAAGGGACAAATGCCTGAAAGACTTCGCAGGCAACACCGTAACCCTGAACCTAACCGCCGCCCGAACCACAGCCGGAAAACTCCGAGTCGAAAATACAGGCCTCGAACTAACCTACCCCCCGGACACCGATACCAACACGAAGCGAAGCGCAGAGCCCAGAATGGAAAAGACAAGCTACATACTATACAAACACGAGTTCCCAAACATACAAACCCTCATCCGCTACCACGACCACCTAAGCGAGCAAAACAAAATACAAAGAAACGCCCAGCTGGAAAAAACTTACCACCCAAACACTTTACAAAAATCTAAAAGAAAAATTCAAAACATCTTCAAAACCGTCAGGGACTCAATCGCAGAAGTCGTAAACCTCCTCATGAGCCGTGCAAAAGCATCCACCGTCGGAACAACCCTAACCTCGCAGGACAAATATGTCACCCAAATGAAAAACGAACTCATGGGCTCTGTCGGCACATCATACGAACCACTCCTCGAAAGACATATAGGCCATAAAGTCATACTCGAACTCATCAACGCCGACAAAATCTCAGAACATATCGGAGTACTAAAGGAATATACCGCCAACTTCATCGAAATTATGGACGTCGACTACAAAGACAACCCCGACTCCGATACCCCCGCAAAAAAAACCGACCTCATCGTACCAAGAAACCTTGGACTTATAAGAAACCTCGCAGAATAACTCCCTACTGCTTCAGATAATATGTCACCCCCGACATTATCATATGAACACCTATCGCCGCGATAAACATACACATCACCTTCGAGAACACCAGACAAAACAGCTTACCCAAAATCCGCTCCAATGGCTCAAGAAAATGCATTATCAGCCATAGCAGGAAAAACACCACACCTATCGCAACAAGCGCAACAATTCCCCCTGACTGCTCAAGAGTCGTCAAACTTGTCACCATCGCACCCGGCCCCGCCAACAAAGGACACGCCAGCGGAACACAACCTATCTCATAAGGACTCAGGTTCCCGCTAACCGATATCGAACGACGAAGAGTACCGAACAGCAAATGGTCTATCGCGATTATCAAAAGCAGTATCCCACCAGCTATCTGCAAATCGTAGATCCCAATATGAAACACACTCGACAGTATCTGCCTGCCTGCGAACGAAAATATCACCAGGATACAAATTCCGACAATTATCGCCGTATTAAACGCCTTCCTACTCTGCCCATCAGGAACATGCTCGCTGATATTCACAAATATCGGAATATTCCCTATCGGGTCCACTATCGCAAACAACGCCAGTATCGCCTCAACATAAACCATTGCAAATTCCTTTAATTTTTCACATCCTAACATCTTATCGGTTCATTCTTTCACATTTCTTCACCAAACATAAAAATCATTATTGACGCCAACCCAAATCTTGCCTATCATAACTCAAATTTCAACTTGCCCCCATAGCCAGACACCGCGTTTTTCGGACACGAAGCGAAGAGCCCGATGTCGTTTCGGATTTATTAAATAAATCTATGGGGAAATTCGCCAAAGGTAATACCGTGACAAAGAACACCATAAAAAACATACTCCCATCGACCTTGCCGCACCAGCTGCTCGACGAAAACCTCATCACTTCATGGATCGCCGAAATCACAAACACCCCAAAAAACACCGTCACCGCCAGATTAAAAGACGAATTCAACTCACCTGGCATTAATGTCGCCCGAGACTTCAAAAAAGCAAACCTCACTCCGTACACTTGGTCCCCTGCCCTCGGAGACTTCTACAAAAACACCGACGCATTCCTATACGAGCTCGTCATCTGGAACCTAAACCGCCTAAAACGCCGAATGAGACGACGACTCGCAAATTTCCTACATAGCCCCAAAAAACACCCAAACGTCCTCATCATAGGTGACGGCCTAGGATGCGATTCGCTCTACCTCGCACAATCCGGATACAATGTCACTTACTTCGAACTGCCAGGATACTCCTCCACCTTCGCAAAAAAACTTTTCTCACTCTACCCAAAAAATATCACCGTCCTCACCAATCCTGATGACATCCGCCGCGAATATTACGACGCTGTCATCTGCCTCGACGTACTCGAACACGTACCCAACCCGCCAGACTTCATAAAAAACATCACAACATACCTAAAACAAAACGGCATACTCATAACGCATACACCATTCTTCATGATACACCCCTCAAACCCAACACATCTGAAACAGAACCGAAAATTTAGCGGCTCACTAAAACTATTCAGACGCCAGGGTCTAAAATTTGTCGAAGGAAGAATAGACTGGAACCCTATCGTACTGCAAAAAAAATCCCAAAACTCGAATTTCTCACTAACACAATTCGCAAAACTAATCGCAGTAAAAACCACAGGACTATACCTCGCACTCGGAAGATTCTCCAACGCACCATTCAAATGGGTAGATTCATACAGAAAAAACAAAAACAAATGGCTGGAAAAATAAACCCCCAACACCTACCACACTATTCCAACCACCACAATATAAAAAAAGGGTGAAAGAGGGGAGTCGAACCCCCGACCCCTGGATCCACAATCCAGTGCTCTAACCAGCTGAGCTACTTCCACCAAATATTCGCCAAATGACGAAAAAACGATTCTAACAAAACACTACTCTACAGTCAATACCATTGTCATTGCGAGCGAAGCGCGGCAATCTCGCCTTTTGTCATCCTGAGTGACCTGTCCCCAAGGGAAACGAAGGATCTCGCTCGTCCCCATCGCCAGATTTAGCTATAAATCTATGGGGAACTATAAGCTATGACTGAACCATTAATCTTTAGGTTTTTCCGTCCTCCATAGCTTTACGCGGAGGAGGATTGGCGACGAAGGGTTATGCCTAGCAGGAGCCTTGCCCTGCACTCAACGCAGTAGCGGGAGCCTTGCCCTGCACTCAACGCAGTAGCAGGAGCCTTGCCCTGCACTCAACGCAGTAGCAGGAGCCTTGCCCTGCACTCAACGCAGTGCAGGGTTTCACTGGACTTTAAACCACTTTTATGATATAATACCCCTAACATGCCTGCCCTGAGCACGGTCGAAGGGGGGATCCGATTCACCATTTCACTATAAAATCAACCTTTGCATAGCAAAGCTCATAGGACTAAATACTATTCACTATCGACTAGCCACTATAAATTCTTGCCATAACTGCTGCTTCTCAACTTTCGCCGCCGCACCTACGCGTGCCCCCCTGATATGCAGACAGCAATACCGCCGCGAAGGAACATGGACCGTCCAACCCCTCACTAACAGCTGCAAAAACTTCTACCCTGCCCGTTCTGCCGACCCAAAAAACAACGCTCCACGCATCATACCACTAACACAAGGACAATTCGTAATAATTGACGCTGAAGACTATCGGCGGCTTAGTAAATTTAGATGGTATGCGAGAAAATCGCATAATACATACTACGCTGTAAGAAAACACAAAGGAAAATCGGTAAAAATGCACCGAGAGATAAAAAATGCTCCGGAGCACCTGGTTGTTGATCATATTGACCATGACGGCCTAAACAATAGAAAAGAAAATCTTCGGCTTTGCACTTACGCGCAAAACGCGAAAAATATTAAAAGCTGTGCTAAAAAAAGTTCTATTTATAAGGGTGTGTATTGGCATAAAGGCACGAAAAAGTGGGCTGTTCAGATAACTTGTGATGGCAAATCGCACCATTTAGGGTATTTCGATGATCAAACCGCCGCTGCTAAGGCTTATGATATAGCTGCGACAAAGCTCCACGGTGAGTTTGCAAGCCTGAATTTCCCTGATATTTCACCAAAAATCACTATTGATAAACTTCCTTAATAACATTATAATCCTGGTTGTACTGAATAAGGAGGTTTTGTTAGAGAATGGAATCCTGTGTAATTGAAATCACTTCTGCCGCTGCGAAGCATGGCAATTTAAATATAGGCAAATGCGGCCTTTCTTTTTTTCCTTCCGACGTTTTTGGTGGTTCGTCTCGAGATGATTATCTCGGAGTTCCAATTACTATAAAAGCCAAAGGCTTAAAAGAACCCATCAAAACCGACATCCCCACCCATAAAATCAATAAGAAACCCCGAGGAATTTTCCGGGAGCGTGCTTGGGTAAAAGAATTTGTACGGGCTAATAAATTAATCCCAGGCGACAAGGTTACAATTAGACATAAACAAAATAGAACCTATGAACTCGTCCCACATCTAAGAAAACTTACATATATCAGCCTTTTTAGTAATGCGGGGATAGGTTGCTACGGATTTAAACAAGCCGGATTCAATTGTGTCGCAACAAACGAATTACTTGAAGAAAGGCTATCCATACAGAAATACAATGACAAATGCAAATTCCAATCTGGGTATATCTGTGGTGACATCACCAAGCCGGAAATAAAAAACAAAATTTTTGATGAAATTAGTACTTGGAGATTAGAAGAGAAAGTAAAAGATATTGATGTTGTGATTGCCACTCCTCCGTGTCAGGGAATATCAGTGGCCAATCACAAGAAGAAAAACGAGATCAACAGAAACTCTCTTATTGTTGAATCGTTAATCTTAACCCGAGAGATAAATCCAAAGTTTTTTATATTTGAAAATGTAAGGGGTTTTCTTAAAGCAATTTGTAGAGATAAGAATGGAGAACTTAAACCAATCAAAGATGCCATTGAGTTTCATCTAGGAAATTACAATATCATTCATAGCGTTATAAATTTTTTGGATTACGGTAATCCCTCAAGTAGAACTAGAACACTAATATTGGGAGTTCGTAAGGACTTATCCGAGATAACACCATTGGACATTTTCCCTGAATCTGAAAAGCTTCCAACATTAAGAAAGTCAATCGGCCATTTTAAAAAGCTTTCAAAAATGGGGGAAATTGATCCTGATGATATATTCCATAATTTTAGAAAATACCCAAAACATATGGAAACCTGGATTAGCGACCTTGAAGAAGGAAAGTCTGCATTTGATCAGGACGATGCCAGAAAAAGGCCACATCAAATTTGTGATGGCAAAATCATACCTAATAAGAATAAAAATGGTGATAAATATAGTAGGTGCCTATGGAACAAGCCCGGCTTCTGTATACATACAAGAAATGACCAACTTGCAAGCCAGAAAACAATACACCCGGAGGACAATAGAGTTTTTTCCATACGAGAAGTTGCGACCTTAATGTCAGTGCCCAAAGATTTTAAATGGGCCTCGCAATCTCTTGAAACTCTTAATGCGTTAACGTACGAAGAAAAACGAAAATTTCTAAAGAAAAACGAACTCAACATAAGAAGAACTCTTGGCGAGGCAGTTCCGACCAGAATCTTTGAAAAGATTGCAAATAAGATACGCTTTTTTGTAGAAAATGAAAAAATTACTGACAAGAATATTGAAAAAACTATTGAAGATAATAATCTTCAGGACTTTTCCCATCTTTTGGCTTATTTAGAAAGTAATATTAAAAAATATGATTTTAGTGAACTTTCTAAAATCGCAGAGTTGGCTAACGCTAAACGTCTTCATAATGCTGCATACTACACCTCCCAGGATATTTGCTATAACATAATAAAAGATTTGCCTGATTTTACGAAAAAGAGAGAAATAAACATTCTTGAACCAGCTGTGGGTACAGGCAACTTTCTGCCACTACTGTTTTGTAAGTATAAAAACATAGAAAAGGTCAATCTTGACTTAGTCGACATTGACCATTGCTCTTTAAAGCTGCTTAAGCTTCTATTAAGAAAGATGAAAATACCTAATAATTTTAAAATCAATTATATTAATGGTGATTTTCTTAATGGAAGCACTTGTTATTGCAAACAGTACGATTTAGTGATTGGGAATCCACCATTTAAGAAGATTACAAAACAGAAAGAGCTTCTAGCAAACTACAAGAAGGGGGCATTTAACACCAATACAAATAATCTTTTCTCGTTCTTTATCGAAAAATCATTGCTGCTAGGTGATTATGTTGCCCTTATTGTTCCAAAGAGCCTGCTCTCAACTCCAGAGTTTAATAAGACAAGAGAGTTGCTCGACAGGCATAAACTAATTAAGATTTCCGATTATGGTGAGAAAGCCTTTAAAATAAAAATTGAAACTATCGGTATTATTGTCAAAAGCATTTTAAATGAAAACAAAGGCAACCTTGTAAAGATTGAGTCATATACCCTAAGAGAAACCCGTCACTTTCCGCAAAACCATATCTGCAACTCTATATATCCATACTGGCTTATTTATCGAAATGATTTTTTTGATAAGGTGGCAAAGCGTATAATCTTTAATATTTTTTCTGTATTTAGAGATCGCCAAATAACAAACAGGCTGTTAAGTAACCGTGGCAAGTATCGTGTTCTGAAATCGAGAAATGTAGAGAGCAATCGCACCAGAAAACTGAATGGTTATGATTGCTACATAGACAATTTAGACGGCTTAAGTGTTGCCAAATTCCTAAACAAGGAAAAGGTTGTTATGATTCCAAATCTGACCTATAACCCTAGAGCTTGCTTTTTGCCACGTAATACTATCACAGATGGGTCAGTAGCATTAGCAACACCAATTAACGGGTATGATGTCAGCAAAGACGAACTGGCTTATTACGCAACTGATGAATTTCGTGCTTTCTATAAAATAGCGAGAAATTTTAGCACCAGATCAATGAATATCGACAGCAATGCAATATTCTTCTTTGGAATAAAGAAAGCTAGCAAATAATGGATATCAACAAAAAAATAGGTAAGCACTTAAATCGCTATAATGATTACGACATTAGAAAAACAAGAAGTGGGCAATATATAGACCAGAAAGTTACTCCAGATGTTTTGGCTACAGTTGCAGACTGCATTTTAAATTTTGTTGGCCAAGAAACTAATCAGGAGTTTACTAGGAAAGATATTCAACACAGTGATTATAGTAACAATTATGTTGGAATGATATTTTCTAAACCTAAAACAGATAATCCCTCTGCGGCAAGCGAGTATGATAAATATTTCGGCCAACCATTACAAACTCTAGCCCATGCTCATATCTTGAATGCAACCAAGAAAGGGAAACCATGGTATTATACAATCGAAAATTATGAATTACTAGAATATATCGCAACTAAAGATTTCTTTGCTTTCAACTTCCTGTCTCATTTTTTGGAAAAATTCCTAACTGCTAGCGGCTTTTTTAGGCATATTACCGCCTATAAAGACTTATGGGAAAGAGGCCAGTTAACAAAAACACATTTTGCCGACTTAAGAAATAGATGGGATATGTTTTTAATAGGAAACACTCCCAAAAATGGACGAACTGAATCTCATCGTATTTGGGCAAAAGTGTTGAATACTTTTGCTGTAAGACATCATATGCCTGGATCAGATGGAGGATTTTTATCAACACATGCTTTCACATTTAATGACTTGCTTTACAATCGATTAAATTGGAGGGATTTAGGTAAGGACAAGAAATTAACAAGAAAAGAAGCTGAGAGAGTAGGTAGAGAACAACGAGCAGAACGTTATCGTGATCTGACCCCGAATTATGTACCACACTCAATTAGAGAGTTATCCACCTGTTCTGTTGTGTATTGCTGGAACTGAG